>CALKIZ010000088.1 GCA_937995735.1 uncultured Neomegalonema sp.
GCTCCGTCTTCCTCGAACGCGCCAGACCTTCCAGTTCAACGCGCTCCAACTCCGTCAGATGTATCGGAGTGGCTTCAGAAATGCTTTTTGACATCCCAACACTGAATCACGACTCAACATCCAGCGATAGTGGGTACTAGCTTCTAACGCTGTCTGCCGCTGTAAAGCGTTTTCGTAAAGTACTCCATTTTTGCTTTAGCTTTGAATGCCTTTGCAGTCTCAGGAAGGAGAAAGCCCTCGCAATCTCTCACTTCGACGCCGTAGCAGTTCTAAAGTCGCGAGCAAGATCACTGATAAGATGACAAGGATTGTAGCAACCGCCAAGATTGTTGGTGAAATTTGCTCCCGTATCCCCGAATACATCTGCCGTGGAATTGTCCGGTGTTCCGGTCCTGCAAGGAAGAGTACGGCCACGACTTCATCAAATGAGGTTATGAAAGCGAATAGCCCTCCGGAAACGACGCCGGGTAGGATAAGCGGCATCTGAATTTTCCAGAATGTCTTTGCCGGTCCTGCGCCCATTGAAGCGCCTGCACGAACAAGGCTTTTATCGAAACCGACCAATGTTGCCGTCACCGTGATGATGACAAAAGGTGTTCCGAGAGCGGCGTGGGCGAGTATCACGCCAGCATAGGTCTGAGCCAAAATCCACGAACTTGCGTCCGGGTTCCCGTTTAGCCAGCTATCAGGATTAAAATTCGTCGAGTAGAAATAGAACATCCCTGCAGCGGTGACGACGAGTGGCACGATCAATGGAGAGATCAATAGTGACATGATCGCGCCGCGTGCGGGCATTTCAGATCTCGACAAGCCGATTGCGGCGAGTGTGCCTAGTGTTACGGCAATCATTGTCGCGAAAAAGCCGATGAAAAAGCTGTTCCGCATGGCGCGTATCCACTGCGCATTTTCCCATGCATCGGTATAAAAACTTGGCGGTGCAGTGTGAAACGGACTTATTGCCTTCCAGAGCCAATCCCAAAACACTGCCCAGCTGTTTGGCTGGGTCGGGTCGCTCATCCCATTGATGAGAATGTCTTTGTACCAGCGGGTAGAATAGGCTTCGCTCTCGAAACCGAGCATCCCATCCGTAAAGCTAAAATACGGTTCAGCGTTAAAGCTGAGAGGTGCGATGATCAGGATTGGCGTGATTAAAAAGATGAAGATCAACGCGCAAATAAACAAGAACGTGTAATGCCAAATGCGCTGACCAGTCGTGGTATATGGGGGCAAGGATGACATGGGCTTACCCTAACTTCATATTATCAATGCCCACGATCTTGTCGTAGAGCCAGTAGAGGATCAGCACCAAGACCAGCAGAATTCCACCCAGCGCTGCAGCCAGTGACCAGTTCAGGGATTTCTGCATATGATAGGCGATAAAGTTCGAGATGAGCTGTCCGTCTTGTCCGCCAACGAGTGCAGGCGTGATGTAGTAGCCTATGGCAAGAATAAAGACGAGCAGGCCACCCGCACCAATGCCTGGAATCGTCGCCGGGAAATATACCCGCCAGAAAGCGGTCCAGTTGGTCGCGCCAAGGCTCTTTGCAGCGCGGACATGACTTGGTGGAATTGCTTTCATCACCGAGTAAATCGGTAGGATCATAAAGGGCAGCAATATGTGTGTCATCGCGATGATCGTGCCCGTCATATTGTAGATCAGACTAAAGCGTTGATCATCTGAGGTGATACCGATCCAAACGAAAATATCATTCAAGACACCGGCGCTTTGCAACATCGCAATCCACGCCGTGGTTCTCACCAGTAGTGATGTCCAGAACGGCAGTAGGACCAAAATCATCAATAGATTTGCCTGCCTTGAGGGAAGATGAGACAGCAAATAAGCGACTGGAAATCCTAGAAGAACGCAGGCCAACATTACGCCGCCGGACACAAGTATGGTTTTTACAAACAGTGATACATAAATCTGCCGGTCTTCGGGTTGATCTGCGAAACTGCCGTCGGCGAGGTATTTTTTGTCAACGGCGGCTGCATAGTATGCAGGCGTGATCGTTTTTGAAGCGATCTTCATCGCTTTCCAATAGGCGGGGTCTTTCCATTTCTTATCGGCTTTATGTAGCTCTGCGAGAAATGGAGCCTTCATTTTAGGCGCTTTGCGCGTTGTCTTTTTGAACAGCGAAATTGCACCTGAGACCTCGCGGTTTACCCTCGTACCAACTTTTGTTGGCAGCGAGCGGCTGATTTTTTTCGCGTTTATCAGGTCCATGACTACGGCAGCGGCCATCTCTTCAGTGGGTTCGCTGTTTGAGTCCCATTCGCGGAGGACGGAAGTTGTTTCCGGCATAATCGACGAAAAGGTATTGTCTTTAACGCCCTGAACCAAAAGTAATAAAATCGGAATTGCAAAGCTGGCTAAAATGAATAGCAGCAGCGGCGCAACCAAGAGAAATGCGCGGCGGCGACTAACGGCCAAGGCTTGGCGAAGTTTCTTTTTTAACGGCGTTCCGTCCGCAGCGAGTAATGCGCCGGACGCATCAGTAAGGCTGCCCCGTGTTGTGTCAGGCTGATAACTTGCATCTGTCATGGGGGGCTGTGCCAAAATAGAGAAAAGAATTGGCCGTCCCAATGAAGGGACGGCCTCGTGTCAGATTAGCTTGCAAGCCAAGCGTTGAAACGCTCGTTCAGCTCATCTTGGTTATCAGCCCAGAACTCAAAGCCGTTCGCAATTGCGTTCATGAAGTTGCCGGGTGCTGTTGGCATATGTGGACCCATCGCAAGATCAGGATCGGAGTTATATGCGCCAACAAGCGGTGCTGAAGATTTACGCGCAGGACCGTATGAAATCCATGCCGCTTGATCGGCGAGGCGTTGCGTGTCTGTCGAGAACGCTAGGAAGTCCAGAGCCGCTTTTTTGTTTGGCGCGCCTTTAGGAATTGCCCAGAGATCAACGTCGAAGACTTGTCCGTCCCAAACGATTTCGAATGGCTTACCTTCGGATGCCATCGCGTTGAAGATACGGCCATTGTAAGCGGTGGTCATTTTGACTTCGCCATCGGCGAGAAGTTGTGGAGGCTGTGCGCCTGCTTCCCACCAAACAACATCGTCTTTGATGCTGTCGAGTTTAGCGAATGCGCGGTCAACACCTTCGGAGGTGCTCAGGACGTCGTAGACATCTGCAGCAGCAACGCCGTCAGCAACAAGAGCCATTTCGAGGTTTGCTTTTGGCGACTTACGAAGGCCGCGCTTGCCTGGGAATTTCTTCGTGTTGAAGAAATCTGCCATCGAACGCGGACGCTCAAATGCGTTATATTTCGATCCGTCATAAGCGTAGATGGTGGACCAAACGATGTTTGCAACTGCACAATCATGCAGAGCAAGACCGATGAAATCTTCCGTAGCAGGAGTTCCATCAGGAGCATCTGGTAGAACTGAGTGATCGATCTCTTCTAGCAGACCTTCGTCACAGCCACGGATTGCGTCGGAAAGTTCTACGTCAACGATATCCCATGTGACGTTTCCGGCTTCAACTTGCGCCTTAACTTCTGCAAGCCCGCCATTGTAATCTTCCGAAACGATCTTGTTGCCGGTCTTTGCCATCCATGGCTTGTGGTAGGCCTCAACTTGTGACTTCGTGTAAGCGCCGCCCCAGGATACGACTGTGATCGTATCTGCTGCGTATGCTGAACCCGTGAGGGCAATGCCGCTTGCTGCGGCGAGCAGGATTGCTCTTTTCATGGTCTTCTCCCTTTATGCCGGTTCCCCGGCTTCGTCGTCGCTCGCTGTTAACAGCGAGAGTTGTTAAGCCGCGTCTAGTGCGCGACAATCTTCGGTTACCCACCCGATTGGGCAGCTTTCACCCACGTTTAAAGCGGCATGATCCGAGGAATTAGGAACTTTTACAATAAACTCGTCATGCCCAGCGACTGCCATGCGACAGCGGATGTGATCGCCAAGGTAAATTAGCTCCAGAACTTTGCCGTCAAGCCGGTTCGGAGCATCTGCCGAGAGTAAAACGCGCTCTGGCCTGATTGACAACATTGTATTGCCGGTATCTCCACAATTAACTGCGAGTGCTTGAACCTTGTCACCACTGTCAATCGTAACACTGGCAACACCATTAGAAACACTATCAATGTTTGCGCGTAGTTTATTGTTTTCACCGATAAACGAAGCAACGAAAGCGTTTTCGGGTTTCTCATAGAGAACGGCTGGCGGTGCAAGTTGCTGGATAACACCGTCGTCGAACACAGCAATACGGTCAGACATCGTGAGCGCTTCGGACTGATCGTGCGTTACGTAAACAACCGTAACACCAAGGCGTTCATGGATGTGTTTGATTTCGTACTGCATATGCTCACGGAGTTGCTTGTCCAGCGCGCCCAGAGGTTCGTCCATCAAAACGAGTTGCGGTTCGAAGACTAGGGCACGAGCGAGTGCGACCCTTTGTTGTTGTCCACCGGAGAGTTGAGACGGACGGCGGTCGCCGAATTCGCCCATCTGCACCATATCAAGTGCTTTGCTCACTTTATCTCGCGTGACCGCTTTGCTCATTTTGCGCACTTGAAGTGGAAACGCTAAATTTTCTGCAACTGTCATGTGAGGAAACAGCGCGTAGTTCTGAAAAACCATACCAATTCCACGTTTGTGCGGAGGAATATTGTTGATTGGTTTTCCTGCGAGTCTGATCTCACCATGGGTCGATGTTTCAAACCCTGCCAGCATCATTAAACAGGTCGTTTTACCTGATCCCGACGGCCCCAGCATCGTGAGAAACTCCCCCTGTGCAATTGACAGGTTCAAATTTTTCACAACCAGCGTTTCGCCATCGTAGCTTTTTTGCACTTGATCAAAGACAACAAATTCGTCCGATCCATCCGTTCCAGCCATTTAGACTCCAGCTAACAATGCCAAGATTACCCGCCGAAGACAAACACGCTAAGGGCCTTGGCGCAAGTGACTAATGCGACGCATTAGCATGGCGTTGCGGCAGATATTTTTCTTTATTCAAGACGAAATTAATTATCGGTCCGGTCTAAACTCGCGCCCCAAGCAAGCTGGAGTGTCAGACCGACGGCTTGCCAGGGAAATCATGACAAGTGCAATGATTGTAGCAAGATACGGAGCCATAGATAAAAACTGAGAAGGAATTTCGATGTTTAGAGTTTCTCGGTAATTCCCTGCCTGATCAAAAGCGGCGAAGATTAAAGCGCCGAATACAATTCTTAAGGGTCTCCAGCTTGCGAAAACGACCAGTGCCAATGCGATCCACCCTCGACCCGCTGTCATGTCTTCAGCCCATAAGGGGGTATAGGCGAGCGACAAATAAGCACCGCCGATTCCTGCACAGGCGCCACCGAATAAAACGGCAAGGCTTCTAATACGAAGTACGCCCAACCCTAATGCTTGTGCGGAGTGATGGTCATCGCCTACGGCACGAAGGCGTAAACCCGACCGTGTGAAGTTTAGGTATAGCCAGACAATAGCAATGAGTGCGAATGCGCCGTACACGAGGACATCGTGGTTAAACAATATCCGAACACCGGAAAACTCTGCCAATTGCTCGGGAGCTTGAAGTTTTGGGAGCGGCTTTAATGCTTCGCCGACATAGCCTTGACCGATAAGCCCACTCGCTCCTGCGCCGAAGATCGTTAGCGCTAATCCGGTTGCGGCTTGGTTGGCGGAAAAACCGAGAGCGACGATGACGAATAATAATGCGCCTGTCGCCCCTGCCGCAGCGCCCGCTAAAATGCCTAATCCGCTTGATCCAGTGGTAAGCGCTGTAACGAATGCGGCGACTGCACCAAGCAACATCATGCCTTCGACGCCTAGATTTAGAACGCCCGACCGTTCAGCGACTAACTCGCCGGTTGCTGCATATAAAAACGGTGTTGCCGCAACGATGACTGCAATCAGGAACGGTTCCATCTCAAGCCCTCCGCCGGGTGCGCCAGCGCAGGCGGTAATGAATCAAGGCATCACAGGTCAACAGAAACAGCAGCAACATGCCTTGGAAAACCAGTGTGGCGTTCTTTGGCAGGCCGAGTGAAATTTGCGCGTTCTCTCCACCAATATAGGTGATCGCAAGGACAAGTGCGGCCAGCAAGATACCGACTGGATGTAGCCGGCCTAAAAATGCAACGATGATTGCAGCGAAACCGTATTCGGCTGAAATTTCGGGTTGGAGTTGGCCGATGGTCGATGTGGCTTCGATCGCTCCGGCAAGCCCAGCCAATGCGCCAGATATCAAAAATACCAGATAGACAGTTCCGCGCTGATTAAACCCTGCGAAATGTGCCGCTTTGGGTGCGAGGCCCGTCACGGTAAAGCGAAAGCCTGTGACAGTTCTTGCCAGTATGAACCAAAGCACAGCAAAGATAATCAGGACCAGAGCCAGCCCCCAGTGGAGCCTAGTTCCCTCAAGTATAATCGGGATGATCGCCGATTCAGGAAAATCGGGGGTCTGTGGAAAACCAAACCCTGCCGGGTCTTTCCAAGGACCGCGCACGATCCAATCGAGAAGCAGCGCCGCCACGTATGTGAGCATCAGGCTTGTCAGGATTTCATTGGCTCCTGCGCGAACACGAAGGAAGGCGGGAATAAGTGCCCATAGTAATCCGCCGAATGCTCCGGCAATCAGACACAGCGGCAAGACGATAAACCGCGAAAGGTTTTCGGGGACATGAAGGGCAACGCCACCAGCGAAAATAGCACCGAGGATGTATTGTCCCGGCGCGCCGATATTGAATAGGCCCGCTCGAAAAGCGATTGCCAAACCGATGCCAATAAGCGCGAGCGGGATCGCTTTTACCAAGACCTCGGCAGGTTGGTATAGCAGGCCGCCTCGGTCTTCTGGTGCGGTGTTTAGGTAGGTGTTTATATCGTTGAAAGGGAATAGGAAATAAACGTCAAAGGCTTCTACCGGAGATTTTCCTGCTGCTTGTATCATCAATAAACCGCAGATAATTGTCAGCGTGATTGCAATTATGGGCGATAATATCGAGGCGCTTGTTGACGGTGCGAGGCGTTTTTCTAAAGTGATCATTTAAAGCACCGTGCCCTTTTGAATGACTTCCGGTGCTGTCCAAGGCGTTGTTACAGTCCCGCTGACTAAGATGCGTCGCCTTGGGCTAGATTGCGATGCTGATTTGGCAGGAGGCGGTGATTGTGGAACTGAGACTGAAGAAGTCATAGCAGAAGAGGTAATCACCGGCGGCGTTGCAGGTTTGGGGCTTTCAACAACGGAAAGTGGCGCTGCTTGTCGTATTGGTTCTTTAGTCTGCTCGTGCGCAGTTCCTGTTCTTACGGCGATGGTTTCTTCTGTTGTTTCAGTAGTTTTTCTTGCGCGGTTTCTGGTGAAATTTTGTGTAGTGGTACTTTTCGGCTCTGAATCAATGTCTTCGCCTGACATTAACATGCCGATCTTATCAGGTGTCATGTCATGAACAAGATGCGTTTGCGAAAGCTCTCCCCGGTGGAGAACGGCCACGCGATCAGCGATTTGAAAAATCTCATCGAGGTCTTGAGATATGACAACGACGGTTCCGCCTCGTTGGGCAACCGATAGCAGCTTATTTCGAATGGAACTGGCGGCCCCCGCATCGACCCCCCAAGTAGGTTGCGCGACGACAAAAACGTCGGGATGTCGGTCAAGCTCCCGGCCTATAACAAATTTTTGTAAGTTTCCGCCTGACAGGGTTCCGGCTTTCGGATCGTTTGCGCTGGACCTAACATCGTAATCCTCGCGGATTTTCAGCGACCGCGCCCGGAGTTTGCGGTTTGAAAACTCCCGCATTGCGTGACGGGTGAGTCGTAAATTTTCAGATAGTGAAAAATCGGCAATCGCGGCATGGCCAAGCCTTTGTTCTGGAGCGAATGCAATGTTTTTGCGTCTTCGGGATGTCGGTCCCATCGTGCCGATAGGTTGGCCATCAATCTTTATACTCTGTGCTTTTGGTGTTCGTCTTTCGCCGCTTAAGGCCGCAAAGAGTGTGTCCTGACCCTCGCCTGCGATACCAGCAATGCCCATGATTTCTCCGCGCCTTGCTGAGAAGCTGATGTTTTTTAGCGGGACGCCCTCTTTGACGGGTATTGAAAGATTATCCACCACAAGGCGCGGACCTCCGACGTAAGCGCCTGCGCGGTCAATCGGATCGGCAGTTTTGCCAATCATCATTTCAGCAATCTCAGAGACACTGGTAGACTGAGGGTCGCAAGAACCGACCACTTCGCCGTGCCTTAATATTGTTGCACTATCGCAAAGTTCTTTGATTTCACTCAGGCGATGGGAAATATAAATCATCGCCATGCCATCTTCTGCAAGACTGTCTAATGTCGTAAAGAGGCCGTCCGCCTCTTGAGGTGTTAAAACAGAAGTGGGTTCGTCTAAAATGAGTAGCTTCGGCTGTTGTAGGAGTGCGCGCACAATTTCGACGCGCTGTTTTTCTCCTGCGGATAGCCTTTCAACTCTGCTTTTCGGATTTACCGAGAGTCCGTAGCGTTCCGATACTTCCGCAACGTCACGGCGAATTGCTCTTAAGGATCGTTGGGGCAGGGCGAGTGCTAAATTTTCAAGCACCGTTAGGGCTTCAAAGCTCGAAAAGTGCTGAAAGATCATTCCGATGCCGATGCGTTTTGCAGCGGCAGGTGATTTGATCGTGATTTGCTTGCCATTCCAAAGGAATGCGCCGCTGTCGGGTCTAAGAACTCCATCCGTCATTTTGACGAATGTCGATTTTCCAGCACCATTTTCGCCTAGTAACGCAAGTATCTCACCGGTATCGACCTTGAGTGAAATGTCCTTGTTGGCCGTAACATCGCCAAAGGATTTTGATATTCCACGTGCCTCAAAAAGAGGCGTATGTTCGTGCGATGCCGTGACGCCTTTTATGCCGCCCGCGTTCTGACCCAAGATACCTGTCCCCGTAGGCGCGATTCACCTTTGTCAAATGGATTGCCCGCACGGACCGTATGTGTCAATGGCTTGTACTTTTAGGTTATGAATTCAATTTATATCGCTCATTCGCTCAAGGGAACTGACCGAGCAAAGCTGCACTACAAAAAACTTCGCCTTAATGCAGAGCGCGCGGAATGATTAGCCAGTGAAATCACGCAGTGGCGCTTGAGCTGCACTTTTAAACGGTCCTGAGGATGGCTTTCTGTTGAATGTTGTTGTTTCGGTTGATAGCGCTGATCGTTCATCCAAGGCATTTGGTGATGGAACCATGTCCTCGCCCAAAGAAACCGGCTCTTTAACCGTTTGTTCGAAGCCTAAAAGTTGTTTGATTCTGTTATTCATGTCTGCCCCCTGAGATTGATTGTAACGCAAACGAAGCACTTTCCAAGTCTCTCTGAAGAACTTTTAATCTAGCGTAATTTCGTTGCCGGATCGTTCACGAAAGCGGAATTTACCGTATGCCTGAATCAATCCAGAATGCAGCTTTGTGTTCTTTGATTTGCCATCGTGATTGGGTTTTACGAATTGATTAAATTGCGGGCATTTAAAAAATGTATTGCTAAAAAAATGAGCAGACTTGGTGTGGAAAAAGATTTAAGTTATTGAAAATATGTGTAAAAATATTTGGCATGAATTGTGCTTAATGGGAATTAAGTTAACACTCTCGTCATCGAGAGATCAAATGATCGGGACTAAATCTGTATGAAAAAAATCGAAGCGATCATCAAACCCTTTAAACTGGACGATGTGAAGGAAAGCCTTCAGGAACTTGGTGTTCAGGGTCTAACGGTCATGGAAGCAAAGGGTTTTGGCCGTCAGAAAGGTCATACCGAGCTTTATCGCGGGGCCGAATATGTCGTTGATTTTCTACCCAAGGTGAAAATTGAAGTGATCATTTCTGATGATCTGGTCGAACAGGCCGTAGACGCAATTACCAACGCTGCTAAAACCGGGAAAATTGGAGATGGTAAGATTTTTGTCTCCCCTGTAGAGCAAGCCATCCGCATCAGAACCGGCGAAACAGGACCAGAAGCCCTGTAAAGCCCGATTAAATTCGAGATACTTAGAAGGACTACCGAATGAGCGACGCAGCCTCAATTTGTAAAATGATCAAGGATGAAGGCGTAGAGTACGTCGATATCCGCTTTACCGATCCACGCGGAAAAATGCAGCATGTGACTGCCATTTCCGACATTATTGACGAAGATTGGTTCGCCGAGGGCTGGATGTTCGATGGATCATCCATTGCAGGTTGGAAAGGTATTGAAGCGTCTGATATGAAGCTTATGCCAGACGCGAGCAGTGCTTACGTTGATCCTTTCTACGCGCAAAAGACACTCGCAATTTTCGCGGATGTGGTAGAGCCGGATACAGGCGAAGCCTACGACCGTGACCCACGGGGTACAGCGCGCAAAGCCGAAAATTATCTGAAATCAAGCGGCATGGGCGATGAGTCCTTCTGGGGACCGGAAGCAGAATTTTTCCTTTTCGATGACGTCCGCTTCGAGGTGAAAATGGAGAAAGTCAGCTACGAAGTTGATGCGGCTGATAGCCCTTGGAATAGCGGCACGAACTTCGAGATGGGCAACTTGGGCCATCGTCCGGGCGTTAAAGGTGGGTATTTCCCCGTCAACCCAACCGATTCCGCTCAGGACATTCGTTCCGAGATGCTCTCGACGATGAAGCAAATCGGCATGAAGGTCGATAAGCATCACCACGAAGTTGCAGCATCACAGCACGAACTTGGCATGATCTTCGGGTCGCTTGTTGAGCAAGCTGATAATCTGCAAAAGTATAAATATGTGATTCACAATGTCGCGGCGGCTTACGGAAAGTCGGCAACCTTTATGCCGAAACCGATTGCCGGCGATAACGGCACGGGTATGCACGTCAATATGTCGATCTGGAAAAGCGGCAAGCCGCTTTTCGCAGGCAATGGCTATGCTGATCTGAGTGATGAAGCGATTTTCTTCATCGGCGGTTTGCTGAAGCACGCGAAGGCGTTGAATGCGTTCACTAACCCGTCGACAAACTCATACAAGCGTTTGATCCCGGGCTTTGAAGCGCCCGTTCTTCGTGCCTATTCTGCGCGTAACCGGTCCGGCTGTGTCCGTATTCCATGGACCGAGTCGCCGAAGGCGAAACGTGTTGAAGCTCGTTTCCCTGATCCGGCGGCGAACCCGTATCTTTGCTTTGCAGCATTGCTTATGGCGGGTCTTGACGGGATTGAGAATAAAATCCACCCCGGTGACCCTTCGGAAAAAGATCTCTACGATCTACCACCTGAAGAGCTTGCGGGTATCCCGACTGTTTGTGGATCGCTTCGCGAAGCGCTCGACAGTCTGGCGGAAGACCATGCCTTCCTGACCAAAGGCGGTGTCTTTACTGAAAGCCAAATTCACGGATATATGGACTTGAAATGGGAAGAAGTCTTCCGCTTCGAGCATACACCACACCCTGTTGAATTCGAAATGTATTATAGCTGCTAATAGCAGGCGTATTTTACGAAAAGGCCGCCCTTTGGGGCGGTCTTTTTTTGTTCAGCATGAAATATAATTGATGTTTCTGTCGTGCGAATTTGGGGTGATAGGTAGGGTATGTCGCTATCGCCACCCTGAGCGCCGAAAACCGGCACAGGTAGCGGTTCCAACGTTCTATTCTCAATTGGTAATGAAATCCCGTTGGGAGATACGTTGATGACTGATGTAACTACGCCGGATGCACCGTCTCGTGGACGCCGTGGTCGCGGCGGAGGGAGCGGCGGTGCTGATGCGCGCCGTGCAGCGCGGGCCAAACCTCAAGTCATGCAAATGCCTGCGATACAGCGCACTCTGAAAGAATTCGAAGTTCTCGACGAGGCCGGTCTTGAGATCATCGAGAATAATGCGGACAAAGTGCTGGAAGAGATCGGCATTGGTTTCAAAGATTATCCGCGTGCGCTCGACCTGTGGGAAAAAGCCGGAGCGAAAGTTGATCGCACAGAAGAGCGGGTCCGGTTTCCTCGCGGTATGCTGCGCGAGTTATTAAAGACGGCTCCGTTGCACTATACGCAACATGCCCGCAATCCTGATCGTTCCGTTCCAATTGGCGGAAAGAGCACTGTTTTTGCACCTGTGTATGGCCCTCCGTTTGTCTCGGATATTGAGAACGGACGGCGGTATGCGACGATCGAAGATTTCAATAACTTCGTGAAACTCGCTTACGTTAATCCCTACATGCACCATTCGGGCGGCACTGTCTGTGAGCCGTGTGATATTGCGGTGAACAAGCGTCACCTCGATATGATTTATGCGCACATCAAGTACACGGATAAGCCTTTTATGGGATCGGTGACGGCCCCTGAACGCGCTCAAGATACGATTGATATGTGCAAACTCGTTTTTGGCGAAGAGTTTGTTCAGCAAAACACCGTTTTGACGAGTTTGATTAACTGTAACTCGCCTATGACGCTGGATGGGACGATGTTGGGCGCTCTGGATGTTTACGCGCAAAATAACCAAGCCTGTATTGTGTCGCCGTTCATTCTCGCCGGAGCGATGTCGCCGGTCACAGTGACAGGCACGTTGACACAAGTGCTTTGTGAGGTGTTGGCCGGTGCAGCTTTCGCACAGCTTGTTCGCCCCGGTGCGCCAATTATCTTTGGAACTTTTGCGGCGAATATCTCGATGCAAACTGGTGCGCCGACTTTTGGGACGCCGGAGCCTGCATTGGTGCTTTACGGCGCGGCTCAACTTGCACGGCGTACGGGGTTGCCGTTCCGGTCAGGGGGCGCTCTGTGCGGATCGAAGGCTCCTGATGCACAGGCCGCTTATGAGAGCAATGCGACGATTATTCCTGCCGTGATGGGCGGGGTGAACTTCATGTTGCACGCAGCAGGTTGGATGGAGGGTGGACTTGTTTCATCTTACGAGAAGTTCGTCATGGACTGTGATCAGCTCGGTATGATGCATAGCTTTGCAAAAGGCGTTGATATTAGTGAGGAAGCGCAGGCGCTTGATGCTATTGCCGAGGTTGGTCCCGGTGGACATTTCTTAGGGTGCGATCATACACAAAATAACTTCAAGACCGCTTTCTATCGGTCGGATGTCGCTGATAATGGTTCATTCGAGCAATGGGAAATGGAAGGAAGCCGCGATACGGCGCAGCGCGCGAATACGCTCTGGAAGAAAACGCTAGCCGACTATGAACCGCCCGCGTTGGATGAAGCCGTTGATGAGGCGTTGTGCGATTTCATAGCTCAGAAAAAAGCTGCTGTTCCCGACTCGTTCACTTAAAAACTCCGTTGTCGATGCGGACTAAATTGGAAGCATCGCGTTAAAAGTGTAAACGTTGCGCTGGTAGCTTAAATAGTGAACCAGCGCAGCATTAGCTTACACAAAACCGCCAAAAACTGTGTTTATTTAGTTGCATACAAATAAAGCTATGTGTTGGCCCACACTTTGAAATGATATGTGATGGATGCGTAAAGCGTCTTGATTTGATACAATAGTGTAGCGTTTGCTAACCTTTTGCGATGCACGAATAGGACGGTGGTACAAATGGCTAAATTCAATAGCTGGAGCAATCAACGTCGGTTGGATGGAATGCGTGGTTTCGCAATGACCTGCGCGGCTTTCGTGCTTTGCATATTCTCTTTTTCCGCTGTTGCACAAACAGCATTTGAATTTGAAGATCCGCTTGAAGAAATGCGGATAAAAGTTGAAAAAGAAGGGCCTAAATCTTTAACGGCCCCTGCTGAAGCATCCGACCCATCCGGGAATTGGCAAGCGAGAGCAAAATTCACTCCGACAACCAAAGCTAAAGGCCCAATTACCATTTTTGCTGAGCAATTAGGCTTATCAACCGCTGGTGTTGTTGGACTGGGTGTTCTGGGATTGGCAGGTCTATTGCTCGGCTTTATTTGGTTGTTCACCCGGCGCAGCTCGGCGAGATCATCAAAGCGTAAGAACAGTGATCTTTATGCCGTGGCTGACGGTGCGCGCGGTCGCCGTATGTTGGAAAGCGGTGCGAAAGTTACCCGGAACCGGAAAGAATTCTTAGACACCACTGAAGATTCTAAAACGGCGGTTCAATCATCAATAGTTTCCAGAGCAGCCCGTTTGGTTGAGAATGAGGAAGGCGATGATAACGAATACATTCTCGACGATGAAATCGTTTCAAGGGCGGATACACGTGTTGCGGAAACGAAAGTTACACAGAGCTTGCCAGATGATCCGGATACCTGGAAACGCCCAAATCTTGAACGGTTAAAGGCTTCGATTCGGGATGATTGGAGCAAAAAAGAAGAACCGCCTGTTAACCCTGAAGCCGCTAAGCTGCGGAGTGAGGCCGAAGTATTTGCCGACCTGTTCGGAGATGATGTACCACCATCAGCAGTGAAGACCGATGGCCCAAAGTCATCAATCCTCGAGATCATTGATAATTATGAGGATGGTGATGACAAAGGGACATCGCCAATTACGTCTCTGCAACACGCTGCGGAAAAATCGGCCAATATCGAACCTGCAACGAATGTAGTTCGTGATGCTCTGCCAAATCGTGATGACGCACTTCGCAGAATCAGAGCACTGCGCGAGTCTGTGAAGGCGAGCTAATTTGACAGGTCGTGCAATTGATCGTTGAATGATGCCCAGCCGCTTTGCATTGCGAAGCGGCTTTTCTTATCAATGTAGGCGTTCTTACTGTTCGTATGGATGGGCTTCTCAAGGTCTAACGATGAGGCTTTGTGTCCTTTGAGGCGTAACAATCAGAGGCATTGCGTCGACGTTAACACAATGCAGTGCAGGGCGCTTCGTTTTGGCTGACCAAATACGCTGCACTTTATCATGCACCATATTGCATGTGCGGACGTCTTCCGGAGCTGCTGCCCCTGTGTTGAATAAATCAATTGGGGCGACAGCGAATGTTATGGAGACATTTACAGAGGCGGATGCCGCGTGAACCTTCGGTGTGTTTGATATTGAACTGACAAATGCCACAGCCGCTAATGCGATATTGGTTTTTGTCCGTACCATGCTTTGCCCTGTCGATTAGTTACTTATTTAGGGCAAGCATGTCATGGGCCAGTTTTCTCTCAGATCGTGTCCTGGACGTCGAAAAACAATTTTACGGAGTGATCTCCTTTGGTGGCCAAGGCCGTAGTCCATCTGCATCTATCCAAGCCTGAACCCAATCCGGTATGATCCCGAACCAATCAGGATGCCCCAATGCTACGGCGACGTCTTGCGTAGGGATGACTTTGCCTTTTGATGTGACACCGGTTCGTATCAGTGCGGACGAGCATACGGTCCCTTTGTGGATTGTGTTTTGAACAAAGTAGAACCATTTTTCGTCGCGGGCGATCAGGCGGGTGTGTTGGCTGTATCGTTGAAACGGGGTAAGCCGACGGCGATAGCGTATTGTAGAACCGGCTACGACAAGTCCCCAGCGCTCTTTTTTTAAGACCTGCATAAGGCCGGTGCGTGAACCGAAATCAAAGCGACCGAGATCGAATAGCGTGAGATGCCGCCCGTTATTGACTTCGCCGAAAATGTCGCAATCCCAAGGCCAAACGATCATCTTTAGAACACTCGGTTGATCAGGCGTCAGCGGCGAGCGCCATCGGCTGCGGAGCATGACATCGACTAATCGGATAAGCGGGTACATTCAGGTCACCATTCTAAGTGCGAAGCGACATCACTTTGCTCTAAGTATACTAAAGTCAATCCTGACGGTTGGTAAGGTAGCGCTATGACGAGAGTTACAGACATTTTGGTGATCGGTGGCGGCATCGCAGGGATAAGCGCTGCGGCTCGGCTTGCACCGGATGCAGATGTTATCGTGCTGGAGCGGGAAGCGGCAATCGGGACGCATTCTACGGGGCGCTCGGCGGCGATCTTTGTGCAAAATTATGGGAATAAAATCCTGCGTGCTTTGACTGCCGCGAGTGCGGCTGACTTTGAAGGGACTGAAATCAGCGATGCGCCTTTGCTGTCTCCGCGCGGAGAACTGGCAATTGCTGGAGAGAAAGACTTGGCGGCGTTCGAGACGTTTGTTGCCGAGGGAACGGGGCTGGAAGTGTTGACCCCGCCTGAAGCCGCTGCGCTGTTTCCGATATTGCGTGAGGAGTTAATTGCGGGGGCAGCGCTGGAGGTTGATGCGCGCGACATTGATGTGGATGCCTTGTTGCAGGGCTTTGTGCGGATGCTGCGCGGGCATACGGGGCAGATCGTAACAGGTGTCACACTTTCCGCGATTAGCCGCAATTTGAACTGGCGGGTTGGAACCACTGATGAGACTTATGAAGCTCCGGTGATCATCAACGCGGCCGGGGCTTGGGCAGATGAGGTTGCCGCCCTTGCTGGTGTTGAGCAGATTGGCTTGGTTCCGATGCGCCGCTCTGCAGCGATATTGCCTGCGCCCGTTGGTGAAGATGTGGGCGGTTGGCCAATGGCCGGCGCATTTGATGAAAGCTGGTATTGTAAACCGCAAAGCGGAAAATTGCTCGTGTCTCCGTCCGACGAAGACCCTTTACCGCCGCAAGATGCTTGGCCGGATGACATGGTGCTGGCTGAGGGCATTGATCGTTTTGCACAAGCGACAAACTATAATGTCGAGCGTGTTGAGAGAAGCTGGGCGGGTCTTCGCAGCTTTGTTGCTGACCGAACACCCGTCGCAGGATTTGCGCCGGATGTTGAGGGTTTTTTTTGGTTGGCGGGGCAGGGCGGATATGGAATTCAAACCTCGCCGGCCTTATCGCAACTGGCGGCTGATCTTGTTCTCGGGCGCACTCCGTCGGTGCCGGAAAATGTCGTTGCAGCGTTGTCGGCGAGACGGTCAGGGATTGGTCCGGGTGTGCCGTTCGGATAGCTTAGGCAGCGTACCGAGTCGGAGGTTGCCTTGACGGACTTTATCCATTTACGGACCCATACTGCGTATTCTGTTTTAGAAGGCGCTGTTTCCGTTAAAAAACTGCCGGATTTATGTGAGGCCAACGGTTTTCCGGCGCTGGCGATCACGGATACGAATAATTTGTTCGGAGCTTTGGAATTCTCTGAAACGATGAAAAAGGCGGGGGTGCAGCCGATTATCGGTTGTCAGATTTCGCTGCGCTATGCCGAAGCTGCGAGTGTGATGGAACGTGCGCCGGACCCGGCGAATATCGTCCTGCTTGCACAATCTGAAGACGGATATATGAACCTGATGCGGTTGGTATCTGCCGCCTATATGGAAACCGGTTCCGAAGACGTTGTGCATGTGTCTATGTCGGCGCTGCGTGATGCCTCGGACGGTTTGATTTGCCTGACAGGTGGTCCCGACGGGCCAGCGGGGAAGATGATCCGTCAAGGCAAAATCGGAGAAGCGCAAGCGCATCTCGACGCGCTCTCGACAGTTTTTCCTGACAGGCTCTATGTGGAATTACAGCGTCACGGCGATGTTGCAAACGGGGTGCGCCGGACGCCGGATCAAGAGACGACAGAGAGCGTTTTCCTTGATTGGGCCTATGCCAATGACAAACCGATTGTCGCTACCAATGATGTGCATTTTCCGCAGCGGGATATGTACCGCGCGCATGATGCGATGCTGTGTATCGCGGATGGGCGTTATGTCACTGAGGATGACCGGCGGAAACTGACGCCGGAACATTACCTCAAAAGCAGTGACGAAATGGTGGCGCTGTTTGACGATTTACCCGAGGCGATTGAGACGACAATCGAGATCGCGCAACGCTGTGCGTATCGTCCGCTAACACGCAAAGAAATTTTGCCTAAATTTGCTGATGATGAGCTTGAGGAATTGCGGCGACAAGCGCGTGAAGGTCTGGATGCGCGGCTGGCAGTGCAGCCTATGGCGGCGGATCGCAAACAGTATGACGACCGGCTTGAGTATGAGCTTGGTGTTATCGAAGGGATGGGCTTCCCAGGTTATTTCTTGATCGTTGCCGACTTTATTAAATGGGCGAAAGATCACGATATTCCGGTCGGGCCGGGGCGTGGTTCGGGCGCGGGGTCTTTGGTTGCGTGGTCGCTGACGATCACCGATTTGGACCCGCTGCGCTATGGATTGCTGTTCGAGCGCTTCTTGAATCCCGAACGTATTTCCATGCCGGATTTTGATATTGATTTCTGTCAGGATCGGCGTGAGGAAGTGATTTCTTATGTGCAAGACCGCTATGGCCGTGATCGGGTTGCTCAGATTATCACGTTCGGAACGCTGCAATCGAAAGCCGCTGTGCGCGATGTCGGTCGGGTGCTTCAGATGCCTTATGGTCAGGTGGACCGTTTGTCGAAGATGATCCCGGTGGAAGGCGTGAAGCCCGTACCGATCATCCGTGCCCGCGAACAAGAGCCGCGCCTCAAAGAAGAGGAAAAAGCCGACGAAGCGGTGAAGACTTTGCTCGATATTGGGCAATCAATCGAGGGCCTGTTGCGGAACGCCTCGACCCATGCTGCGGGTGTGGTGATTGGTGATCGACCCTTGCACGAGTTGGTTCCGCTCTACCGTGATCCGCGCTCGGATATGCCTGTTACGCAGTTCAATATGAAATGGGTGGAGCCTGCGGGTCTGGTGAAGTTTGACTTTCTCGGGTTGAAGACCCTGACGGTCTTGCAGGGCTGTGTCGATATTCTGAAATCGCGCGGGACGGAGATTGATTTATCGACGATCCCTCTCGACGATGAGAAGACGTATGATCTTTATAGTCGTGCGGATACGATTGGTGTGTTTCAGGTGGAGAGCGCGGGGATGCGGGATGCGCTGCGCCAACTGCGCCCGACATGTATCGAAGATATTATTGCACTGGTCGCGCTGTATCGTCCCGGTCCGATGGAGAATATCCCTAAATATTGTAATGTTAAAAATGGCCGCGAAAAGCGGGAAGCGCTGCACCCGTTGATCGACTCGATCCTTGATGAGACGCAAGGCATCATTGTCTATCAGGAACAGGTGATGGAGATCGCGCGAAAGATGGCGGGGTATTCGCTGGGCGGTGCTGATTTGCTCCGCCGTGCGATGGGTAAGAAAATCCAAGAGGCGATGGATGCGGAGAAACCCAAATTCCTTGCCGGTGCGAAAGAAAACGGCGTTGAGAAGGGCAAAGCTACTGAAGTTTGGAATCTGCTCGATAAGTTCGCGAATTATGGTTTCAACAAGTCTCACGCCGCCGCGTATGGATTGGTCAGTTATCAAACGGCCTATTTGAAGGCGAATTATCCGGTGGAGTTTATGGCTTCGGTCATGAACCTCGATTTGCATTCAACCGATAAACTCGCAGTCTATAAACAAGAGCTGCAACGCGCGGAAATCCCGCTGCTTGCACCTGATGTAAATAAATCAGAGGCGCTGTTTACGGCAGAAGACACCCCGGACGGGTTGGCTATTCGCTATGCATTGGGGGCAATTCGCAATGTTGGGCGTGAGGCGATGAGGGGTATCGCTGTGGAGCGCGCGGAGAATGGACCTTTCAAAAATATATTTGATGCGATGGCGCGCGTTGACCCAAAACAACTCAACAAACGCGCGCTGGAAAATCTGATCCGTGCCGGTGCTTTTGATACGCTTGAGCCTAATCGCAAAAAGCTGGTTCTCAGTGTCGATACGCTGTTGTCTTACGCCCAAGTCAGCGCTGCCGAAAGGACGAGCAATCAGGGGGGGCTGTTTGGTGCGGAACCTGATGCCGTACCGCCGCCGCGCCTTGCCGCGACAGAGGATTGGCCGGGAACAGAGCGCCTTGCCCAAGAGCACGGTGCTGTTGGCTTTTACCTGTCAGGGCATCCATTGGATGAATATGCGCCTGCCTTGGAACGTAAGAAATTTGTCTCCTATGCACAGCTTGAACGGATGGTAACAAGCTCGACAGCCAAAGCGTTACGCATTGCGGGGGCCGTGATGGGGAAAGATGAGCGCAAATCTGCGCGCGGTAACCGGTTTGCTTTTGTACAGCTTTCCGACCCGTCGGCTCTTTATGAAGTGACGGTCTTCTCGGAAGTTTTGGCGCAGAACCGTGACAAGCTGGAACCCGGTTCGGCGGTGGCTTTGACGGTTGAGGCGCGCAAGGACGGCGAGCAATTACGCATTCAAGTTCAGGGCGTCCAACCGATTGATGATGCAGTCGCGGATGCTGCGGCCACGTCGTTGAAAGTTTTTATCGCGGATCCCGGCGCGTTCTCTTCGATTCAAACCCGATTGTCGCGCTCGGATGTACCGCGTGGTTCGGGGCCGGTGACGGTGGTTATGGATATTGAGGAAGAAGATTGCGATGTGGAGATGCGCTTGCCGGGGTTGTATGACCTTTCACCCCGCGTGCGTGCTGCGCTGAAAGATGCGCCGGGGGTGATCGAGGTGATCGAGGTTTGAGGGGATAGACCTGTCGTCTATTCCCACTCTAACTCTTTAAAGGCGGCAGTCGCATTGCGGATGTTGAATTCATCAAAGAGTGACCAGTTTTTGCGTTCACTTTCGGCGATGTGTTCTATTGCTTTGTCGATGCTCTCGCCTTTGCGAATGGCCTTGCGGGTGTCATTCATCAGTGTCTCAAGATAAGCGCGCTGTGCTTCTCCGCCTTCCGGCCATGATAGAGATGGTGTGCCGTGGCCGGGGACAAGTCTGTCGATGTCCCAGTCGAGTTGCTCAATAACCTTGACCCAACCGAGCAGTGACCCGTCCAGTGCCGGTGTGTGACCGGCAAAGACCAAATCACCTGCGAAGAGGGTTTTGGTCCGGCGGTCGAACACCGTGATGTCATTGTCGGTATGCGCCGTCGGCCATGCGCGCAATTGGAGAACGCGACCGCCGAGGTCAATCTCGTGGTTTTCTTTGATGCCTTCCACCGGAAACACGGCTTTTGTTCCGATGAATCCTTTTGCACCAATGAGGGTATTTAGACTTGTCTCATAATTGATGGCGCGTGCGCGTAAGCCACGATCAAGTTTTGCATGGCCGATTAATTTGGCTCCGGCCTCTACAAAGACTGCTGCGCCTAATGCGTGATCGGGATGCATATGGGTCAAAATTATATGCGATATTGGTTTGTTGGTCAGTCGGCGGATGGCCAGGTAAAGGCTTTCGGCAACGGCTCTTGTTCCTCCCGCGTCTATGACGGCGACTGAAGTATCGCCAATAACAACACTTAAATTTGCGAGATCGCCGCCGTTTTTCGGAGAAGGAATCCCGATGCCGCCTTCATGAACGTGGATGCCGGGGGCGATTTCTGTGAGATCAAAAGCAGTCCCGGATTGCTCCCGCGCCGTGCAGGTCGGGTCTGTAACGACGAGTGACGGATGATTTTCCTGCCATGCCTTTGCGCGGGTCTTGGCCGAGCTTTGGCATTCTTCGCGCGTCAGTGGTGTAGGGGATGGGAGGATGCGCGATGCGCAGATGTCGGAAAAATCGCCGGTGAGACACGCCATGACAATAAGTTCAAACATCTCAATCCCTCGAAGGTTTCTGATCCAATCATTTGCATTTAACTGCATGTAGCGACGGGTTTTGTAGAATTATCGTACTTGTGTGTCTGCACTGAGGAAAGAGATCAGGTGGCAAGTGTAAGATTAGACCACATTGCGTTAAAGCTGAATCGAAAGCCATGCCAAGAGTACATGCCTTTCGATCCGTTGTTGCGTCAATGTAAACGCAAAGTGCTTTAGAGGCACTGCCGGTCGTCTATTGGCGTTCATCCGCGCAAACAGAAAATCCGTCGTAGCGGCGGGCACAAGATAAGATTGTAAGAGTATGTGTCTTATTCTCACAAAAACTTTACTCTGAAAGGGATAAGAAGTTCAACTACTGACCTCGTTTTGGATTATCGGTCAAAATTTGTGGACGAATAATCATTCATCATTCAGCGAATTTGCGTTGTGTTGTCTCCAGCACGGTGGGTGCGTTACAACAAATTGGAGAAGATGATGAAATTCGTGGCAACGTTTCTTGGTGCAGCTGGTTTTGCTTTAACATTCGCTTCGGGTGCTGTTGCGGCAGATGACCCGGCTAAACTCAACGATCTCGAACTTGCACATGTCGCTTACACAGCGGACAATGTAGACATCTCTTATGCACATTTGGCGCTGGCGATCTCTAAGAATGCCGCAGTTCGTGAATTTGCGGAAACGATGATCCGTGACCACAATGCTGTTAACGAACAAGCTCTTGCTCTGCTTGAGAAACTAGGTGCAAGTCCGCAAGACAACTTCCTGAGCCAATTCATTGACAGCCGTGGACAAGGCCTCATTGACGATATGAGCCGTTTGCGCGGTGAAGCCTTTGACAGGAAATACGCTGCAAACGAATTGGCGTATCACCAAGAAGTCAATAACCTGATGACGACTGCATTTATTCCGAACATTGAGAATCCTGAAGTGAAGGCGCTCTTCAAAGCTGGTCTTGAAATCTTTAAGGCGCACGAACGTCATGCTGAAATGATGGTTAAAGCCGTAGACGCTAGTTACTAAATCTACAAAATGAGGGCATTTAATTAGTAGCCTGCGACATCAATATTGAGGTTGGCGCTGTGAACGTCTCAGCTTCGATAATGAGACTATTAGCCTGAGGATGGCCGCTTTGTCTGTTCTCAGGCGTTTAATTTATCCATTTTTCAAGGGTGTCACGGAAGTTTACCGATCAATGCCGTGACATTTCCCAGTTTTTTGGAGTAGAATTAAAAACACGCTGAAAACTCTCGTTAACGCGGAGAAATTGGATGTTTTTAAAAGTTGGATTGCTGAGCGCATTCATCGCTTTGTCACTGGCCGTTCCCGCCAATGCAGCGGAAAAGAAAAATCCATTAAAGACAAGTGAAACTTGGGAAGATATGCGCGGTGATATCTTTGACGATCGCGAAATCAAAGACGCGGCGGGTGTTTTCTCAATTGAAGCACCTTATCGCGCTCATGACGCTGCTATCGTCCCGGTAACCATAAAGCAAGATCCTGAATCCGATTTAACGATTGAAAAACTTACGATAATTATTGACGAAAATCCTGCTCCTGTTGTGGCCGAGTTTGAGTTCGGCCCTGCAATGGGTGAGGTCAACTTGCAAACGCGGGTTCGCATTGACCTTTATTCGAATGTTCGCGCAATCGCTGAAGCATCCGACGGGAGTCTCTACATGGCGGGGCGGTTTGTGAAGGCCTCGGGCGGGTGTTCTGCACCGGCACTGAAAGATATGGAGACGTCGATTTCTCAAGCGGGCAAAATGCGAATGCGGTTCTATGAACCCCAAAAAGTGGAAGCCTCGTTGCCTCATTCCGGCGATCGGCGTGAAGCGCAAGTCATGATGCGTCATCCGAACTTTTCCGGAATGCAGATGAATCAATTAACGCAGCTTTTCATTCCCGCTTTCTTTGTGAATGAAATGGAAGTTAAACAGGGCGAAGATTTGGTATTCCGTCTGGAGGCCGGAATCTCAATCAGCGAAGATCCGGTTTTCCGTTTCCACTACACCCGAAATGGTGCGGAGGAGTTTTCACTCTGGGCAACAGACACAGATGGCAGTGTCTTTGAAAAGACTTTTCCGGTTGTTGATACAGCAAGCTGAATGCGTTTTATTTGATCAAAAGCATCTAATCTCAGCTTCGGCTTGAGCGCGGCGTAAGTCCACAACAGCGTTTTTAGCGCCAGGCGCATTGCGAAGGACCGCAGTGCGCTCGCTGCGTAGCCGCCCAATTGACAGAACGGTCTCCGCCTCAATGTAACTGTCATACGGTAAAATCGATGCAATCACATCCACGGAGCACGAGCATTTCGTCAAAGCATCGCGTGTTTGACCATTGACCGCCATGCACCCGAATACATAATCGGCTCGGGCTTCGGTCGGATAGTCATTCGCAACCTGTGCTTGAACCGGCATCGTTGTGGCGGCGAAGCAAAATCCTGAAAGCGCAGTCCAGAGTTTTGCATTACTTTTTCGAGGGTTTTGCATCGCGATACCTGACTTCTTCCTTGAAATATTCTGTCCCATCGACTGTCGCTTCTGTAGTCAATGAAACGAATTTACCCTGCGTGTCATCGGAGAGTACAAAAGTCATTTTGAGGGCTTCGAACGCTCGGCCAATTTTGGCCGCGTTTCTATCTCCTTTGAAGGGATGGTAGGTAATTTGTTTTGCAGAACTGTCGGTTAGATCGATTTCGGTTACCTCTCCGCCCTTTCCAAATGCGTCCTTAATTCGGTTGCGGATGTAAAAAGGACTGCCTTTTGTGGCAAAGGCGATTGACGAGACGCTTGCCTCTAAGAAAGCAACAAATATCGGGTTGCCTTGAGTTGCCGGAAAGCGGTGGAGTTTCCTTTTAAACTTACCGTTTACAAGCGTTACTTCAGTATATGATTCAGTGTCTTCTTCCGCAACGAGAACCCGCATTTCACCATCGGCGAGAGGCTGTATCGGAATATTATCATCAGCATTCCGGGAGTGTTCGTATCTCAGGGTTTCTCCTGTTTTGACGCCATCCAGCGATCCGGTATCAAACAGAATCTCAGTACCGCTTTTTGTATCTCCGGCAAAGCCAAATGATGGCCCGAAGGCGATAATAGCAGCAAAAAGAACGGCGAACTTAAGGTTCATTATTCAAACTCCGTCAAAAGAAAGCCACGTGACCTTATAGTTTTTAAAGCGATTCCAAAGTCTTCTATGGGTGAGAGTTTCTTTCTTAAGTATCCCACATAGACATCGACAACATTCTCTGAGCCTCCAGAGTCTTTCGCCCAAAGAGTGTCGTAGATTTCTCCGCGCGTCACGACTTGATTTTTACGCTCCAACAAAAGGCAGAGCATCTCACTTTCTCGTTCTGTAAGTTCCGTTTTTCGAGATCCTATACCGTGAACCATCCGTGTTTTGGGATCGTAAGTCAGACCGGCGAAAGATAGGGCGGAGTTGGTATCGCCCGCACGGTCTTTAAGGGTTTCATGGACTCGAAATCGAGTCATTAATTCAGTGAAATCAAAGGGTTTAGCAATGTAATCATCTGCACCTGAGTCAAGACCTAACGCCCTGTCATCAACGCTGGTCAGCGCACTAAGAATTAGGATTGGGCCGCGCATTCCGTGGTTTCTTAAGTCGCGAACAAGATCGTCACCTCGATCATTACCCAGCATCATGTCTACCAGAGCCGCAGAGAAAGGAACTTCCGAATAAAGAGTCATGGCGCTGCTAGCGTCACTGGCGACAATTGGTGCGTATCCTTCCAGCGTTAGTCCCCTAGCCAATGTGCTGGCAATGTCTGGGTCGTCTTCAGCGATCAGAACGCGCCTCGGCATCATTGATATTCTCCTCAGAACTGTGCTGCATCGACAAAGTAACGCGCGTACCAACGCCATTTTTACATGGACTGAGCAATGATATGGTCCCACCTTGGCGTTCTATAACCCACTTGGCAAGAGAGAGGCCAACCCCGAAACCTGTTCGCTTTGTTGTATCAATGCCCCGTGTAAAGCGTTCAAATATTGCGCTTTGTTCGCTTGGAGTGATCCCGCCGCCTTCGTCTTCGATGCTGACTTCAACCGTCTTTTGAACGGCTGTGAACGTTATTTCGATCATGCTGTCGTTTGGCGAGTGGCGGATTGCGTTGTCCAGCAATCCACTGATGATTTGCCGGGTCCAATCCCGATCACCCGTTACTTTAAACGAGCCATTTAACCCGATAGAGACTGATATATTCCGACGCTTTGCGGGGGCTTCGAGGTCGATTGCTGCGTCTCGAGTAGCCGCATAAATATCGAAGTCGATGCTTTCTAGGTCTATCTCGCCAGATTCTGATCGGGCAACGCGCAATAAATCGTCGATACGGCGATTTAAACGTCTCGCGCGTGTGTGGATTAAGGCCATTGAAGCGCGTGCTTGCTCTTCGTCTAAGGTTGGGGAGCGCATCCCTAAATCGGCTTCGCCCAAAATTACGGTCAAAGGTGTGCGGAGTTCATGGCTGACATCAGCAAAAAATCTCCGTCGCCTGCTATCCGCTTGTTCTAGTTTCGCATTTGCGATGGTCAACGCCTCAGTTCGTTCATCAATTATTGCATTAAGTTGGATGCGATCTGAGTCTACGGCTTGGCGCTGGCGTCCTAATCGCGCCGCCATCCGGTTAACATTCGCAAATAGAAGGCCAAGCTCGTCACGCTGATTAATACCAATCCGTTGATCGAATGCACCACCGCCTATTTCTTGGGCTGTTTTAGTGATCTTGCCAATACTGTGTATCAGTGGCCGAACGAGTCCAAACTGAAAAATAAATAATGAAAGCAATGCCATTAAAGCCACGCTGCCAGCGGCCCAGAGCAGTTTGTGTTGGAATGTATCTGCCGATGCAAATGCGGCGTCCCTGTCTCTGCGTTCTTGGGCGATTGCTTGGTCTAAAAGTGGGGAAAACTGTGTTGCAAATCCATCAAGTGAGGTCCTTATTCGCGATGGATCAATGCCGTCATGCTGCGTAAGTGTTCGCTTTAGTTGGTTAAATTGAGCGCGCATACGCGCAATATTCAGCCCTTGTGTGGCGCGTCTGACTTGTTCGATTTTACCTTCGGATTCGGCTGCTTCAACCGATGCTTCTATGGCCTTGTCGAGCCGATCAAACACTGAATCGACGATATCGGAGCGGGATTGCAAAATGGACAATCGCTCTTCAGGCGTACGAGACCCGATCCGGGTAACTTCAGCCGCGACCATCCCGTAATCATTCACGCGCGCTGAAAGCAATGACAGGGTTTCCATCCTGTGCTGCGCCATCACGGCGGTGTCTATACGGCGGCTGATTTCGCCTGCGCCAAAAACTGTCAGCAATGCACCAAAAATTGCGACAGCGGCTATAACTCCGGCTCCCGTAATCAAACGGGCGCGCAGGGAAAATCCAGTTCCCGGCGTCATGCATCGCCGTGAGAATGATCGTGATGATGCTGGTAAAGTGCCAAAGCGCCCGCAGTGCCGCTGCCAAACATCGCGCGATATTCTGGTGCTTCAGAGACGACGGTTGGTGTTCCTTCGCAGCATATATGACCGTTTACGCAAAGCACCCGATCTGATGCACTCATCACAACGTGAAGATCGTGGCTGACCATTAGCACGCCACAGCCGGTTTGCTCCCGCACCCGCTCAATTAGTCTGTAAAAAGCAACGGTTGCAGGTTGGTCTAATCCTTGGGTTGGTTCATCAAGTGCCAGCAGGTTTGGTTTTCGCAAAATCGCGCGTGCGAGGAGCGCCCTTTGGAATTGTCCTCCTGAAAGAGCTGCGAGCTGTTTATTCTCAAGCGCTTCAATGCCAGCGTCTGCGAGTGCAGACTGTCTTTCGCTACGGGAGGCTTTATCCGTTATCGACAAAAAGCGATCAACAGTAATTGGTAATGTTTTGTCAATGGTTAGCCGTTGTGGTGCATAGCCGATACGAAGGTCAGCGCGTCTGATAATCGTTCCGCTGCTTAGTTTTACCGATCCAGTAAGAGCGCGTAGAAGGGTGGTTTTCCCCGATCCGTTAGGGCCGACAATTGTAACAATTTCACCCGGTACGACTGACATCGAAATATCGTGTAAAATTGATTGGTCGCCAAAACGAACGCCAATCGAAGATGCTTCAATAAGAGGAGTCATTTTCCAAGTCTCCAGAGCAATGCATTGCCCAGAGCAGAGGTATCAGAACTGAAGGTATGCCGACAAGGGTCTGGAAATGGTGTAATGAGCAGCATATCGTAAACAAGTAACACCGCGATGCGTGAGCAAAGCACGAGAGATGAAAGTGACCCGCCCAAACTCGTGATCGTTCGAAATATGTGGTTAGCTAAGTTCAGGAATCATAGCCAGAAAATAACAAAGGCTGCGCGTGCGATAGCTGAGCGGTAGACGGTCGGGCTTCTATCGTATCGTGTAGCGACGCGCCGCCAATCCCTACGTGCTCGCACAAGCAGAAGCCTTTCTCCGTCCGGAGGTAGTATAGGCTCGCGAGTACTTGTGTTTGGCTCACTGCTCAAAGGACAGCCAAAGGGGTAAAGCAGTACGACCATTATTGCGTACCGCTATCAGCACAGAATGAAAGTAATAACGTTGCACGGCAATCGCTTGAAAGAATTTTCGGCTGAAAATAGAGAACAAATCGGAATCGTTTTATGCTCTAACGTGCCGCGCGGCCAAAATTATTGAGGTGTTCGTGCTTCAATGGCCTCTCTCAGCCCTTCAAGTGATTGCCGTGAGTAACGTTGAGTTTGATTGCAGCAAATGTACAGAATAATCAATGTTTTATGTGAGAAATATGGCGGAGAGACAGGCAGCTTAGGGGCTGTCGCGTCGTGTAACCATACGAGTTATTTTTCCAAACATTTCATGCTCTTGAGGTGTGTGCCAGTATCAAGCTGTTGCGCTTTGTAACATCCAATGCCATTCTTTATGGCGGGCAGGATGGCGGATTGGATTCCTGTATATGGCGGACAATGCGGGAATCGAACCATGCCAAAGAAGGCTCGCGAGTTATCGGCGCTGGACGTGAAGCGCCTTGAGCACCCGACACATAAAACGCGCAACGCGACCTTTGCTGTCGGCGGTGTGTCTGGTCTGTTGCTTCAAATTTCTCCCAATGGCGCGAAGTCGTGGGTGCTCCGCTGCAAGATCGGTGAGCGACGGCGAGAACTTGGCCTTGGTGCTTATCCTGATGTGCCTCTTGCCAATGCCCGTGAAAAAGCCCGTGAGGCGCGCGAAGCGATTGAGGCGGGTATAGACTAGGGTCTGTTGAGAATGGGGATTCCCATGTGGGCTAAAACCTGATTCATCCTGTGAAAACAGGAGAGTTTGATGGATCGGTCGGTTTTGGGAGATGCTCAATGGGAACGGATGGCACCGCATTGTCTGGGCAAGCCGG
>CALKIZ010000089.1 GCA_937995735.1 uncultured Neomegalonema sp.
GCGTCATAAACTCAAAATAACTGTCAACACGCCCTAGTATATTTCCTATTATTGTTTATTGAAGCGATTATAAATCAGATAGGACTTAGCGGCGCGACGCTTAATCCCTCAACGCAGTGTTTTGTAATCAGGTTTGCAATGAGGCCCGAAGCTTTGGCGTCCTCAACGAACTTGGCGAGCCATGCAGCGGCTGTAGTGTTTTTGCGCGGCGTACCGACGGCTTGCTGGACGGCGCTGAACTGGCCGTCGAGGATGCGTGCGCCGGGTGATCGCTGTACATCTGACAGCAGGCGGGGGCGCAATCCTGCGAGGACATCTAATCCTTGATCGACAAAGGCATCGAAAGAGCTGTCGATGGAGTCGGTCTTCACCAATTCAGCATGTTCGAGATTATTCTCCAGCCAAAGCCCATAGGCTGCGCGGCCCATGGTGGCGATGCGGATGCCGGGTTGATCGACCTCCGCAATAGTCCTGATCGAAGACCCTGCCGGAACCAGATAAGTCGACTGAATCTCGCAATAGGCGGCGGTAAATGCGATGTGCTCCGCCCGCTGCGGCTCTGCACCGATATTGCCGATGTCCCAATCGGCGACGGCATCGGCCACTGCACCGGGATTGGCGTAGGGGATCAACTCCAGTGGGACCTCCAGCCGCCGCGCAATTTCCGCCGCGATATCCGGTGAAACGCCAATCGGATCGCCATTCTCGGCTTTATCCGTGACCAGAAGAAAGTTGCCCATGTTGACCGCGGCGCGCAGCGTGCCAGTCGGTGCGAGTTCGGCTTTTATTGCGGGATCAATCATGGTGGCGCTCCGAGGCTGGGCAATACGAGGCACTTTAAAGCAAAAGTGTACCGGCTGTTGCCTCGATATTGTGATCGGGACCGCAAATACTCATTTGGGCCATCAAAAATTTCCCAATTTATTGTGTATTTTGCGCTGTATACCAACATTCTTGGCTGGTTACGCGCAGCATATGCGGGAAAATAAAATTGCCAGCACACGCTAGATTAATGTGCTTCTGGCAAAGCCATCATGCCAATCAATGTTTGAAAAACCCCGCCGCTATGTTAAGAGCGCGGAATTCGGGGAGATTTCCCTCCCCGGTGACTTGTTTCGATCAGCTTTCTCCCCAACTAGGGACCTTGGAAGCGATTGCTAAGTGAGGACCAAGCATGAGTGACGTGAATGATCGCGTGAAGAAAATCGTCGTAAACTATCTCGGCGTAGACGAAGCTAAAGTAAAAGAAGACGTGAGTTTCATTGACGATCTTGGCGCTGATAGCCTTGATACCGTCGAGCTTGTGATGGCTTTCGAAGAAGAATTCGGCGTTGAAATCCCTGATGATGCGGCTGAAAAAATTCAGACTGTTGGTGATGCGATTGGCTTCATCAAAGAACATAGCGCCTAAATATTCTCGCTTTGCGTGTATTTTATCAAAAGACGTCCGCTCGCTAAAAGCGCGGCGTCTTTTCTTTTATGGTGTAACCTAATAGGTATACCGTGCAGGCTTGAGGCTGTGCCATCATTAGATTGGCGATAAAGGACGTTGATATGAGAAGAGTGGTGGTTACAGGTCTTGGGCTGGTTACGCCGCTTGGGTGCGGTGTCGATGAGACTTGGTCGCGCCTTTTGGATGGTAAGTCCGGTGCAAAACCGATCACCCGTTTTGATGTATCCGACTTACCGTGTAAAATTGCATGTGCCGTTCCGGGCAAAGACGAAGAGGCAGGGTTCAACCCTGACGATTGGGTTGATGCCAAAGAACAACGCCGAATCGATACGTTTATTCTCTATTCAATCTCGGCGGCTACCCAAGCGCTGCGCGATGCCAATTGGATGCCTGAGGATGAGAAAGAGTTACAACGAACCGGCGTGATGGTGGGTTCGGGAATCGGCGGTTTGCCTTCTATCGAAGCCGCAAGCGTCGTTTTGCATGAAAAGGGACCACGCCGTATCGGGCCGTTCTTTATTCCGGGGTCGCTGATTAATCTATGCTCCGGACAAATTGCCATCAAATATGGATTTAAAGGCCCGAACCATTCCGTTGTCACGGCTTGCTCGACTGGTGCTCATGCGATCGGTGATGCATCGCGTATTATTAAATATGGTGATGCAGACGTCATGATTGCGGGCGGTGCGGAAAGTGCGCTGTGCCGGCTTGGTATTGCTGGATTCGCGGCGTGTAAGGCGCTCTCTACAGGCTTTAACGACGAACCGGAGCGCGGATCACGCCCCTATGATAAAGACCGTGACGGGTTTGTCATGGGTGAGGGCGCAGGGGTGGTCGTGCTCGAAGAATATGAGCACGCCAAAGCGCGGGGTGCGAAAATTTACGCCGAAGTGCGCGGTTATGGCATGTCAGGCGATGCGTATCACATCACTGCCCCTTCCCCCGATGGTGATGGCGGCTTTCGTGCAATGGAAGCGGCGCTGGGCAATGCGGGAATGCAGCCGGGCGAAGTTGACTATATCAACGCTCACGGAACATCGACGCCGCTCGGCGATGAGATCGAAGTAAAAGCGGTGACGCGGCTGATGGGCGAGGCTGCTGCAAAAGCAACGATGTCTTCGACGAAATCTTCCATTGGGCACTTGTTGGGCGCGGCTGGAGCGGTTGAAGCCGTGTTCTGCATATTGGCAATGCGGGACCAAGTTGCGCCGGCGACCATCAACCTCGACAATCCAAATGTAGAAACACCGCTTGACTTAGCGCCCCTAAAACCTGTGAAGCGCGAAATTCGTGCCGCGCTTTCCAACTCGTTCGGATTTGGCGGGACCAACGCTTCGTTGGTGCTCAGTCTGCCGGATGCCTGATAGGGCGGCTCTATGAAGCTCATTTCGTCTGCATTCTCGTTGCTTGTTATTGGCGGTATCGGTGCGGTGGCGGTCGGAGCTTATGGAAAATCGCAATTCGACGCGCCGGGACCCTCCGCTCAGGAAACGCTCGTAGTTCTGGAGCGTGGGTCCGGCCTCAATTCGATTGCGGCTCAGTTGGAACGCCAGCAGGTGATTTCCAATGCGCTGATTTTTCGTCTGGGGGCGAAGTTCAAGGACGCTGACCGTGCGTTGAAAGCAGGGGAATATGCGATCCCTGCCGGTGCGTCGATGCAGGCGGTCTTAGACCTACTGCAATCCGGCGATATTGTTCAGCGCAAGGTAACGGCGGTTGAAGGGTTGACGTCTTTTGCGATTGTGGCCCGGGTCAATGCGGCAGAGAATTTAACCGGAGAAATTACGGATATTCCGCCCGAAGGCTCGCTTGCGCCGGAGACTTATTTTTATCAAGGCGGCGAGGCGCGCAGTGCTGTTATCGCGCGTATGATGGCGGCTCAGACGAAAATTCTTGATGAATTGTGGGAAAAGCGCGCGCCGGACTTACCGCTGAAAACCAAGGAAGAGGCGCTGATACTCGCGTCTATTGTTGAGAAAGAAACCGGCGTTTCGAGTGAACGCGCGCGGGTTGCTGCCGTTTTCATCAATCGGCTCAATCGCGGTATGCGCTTGCAAACTGACCCGACGGTTATTTACGGTATTACGTTGGGTAAATCGGTGCTGGGGCGTGGATTGCGCCGGTCTGAGTTGAAGGCAGAGACGCCTTATAATACTTATGTAATCAAAGGCTTGCCGCCAACGCCGATTGCCAATCCCGGACGTGCGGCGATTGAAGCGACGCTTAATCCGATAACGAGTAAAGAACTCTATTTTGTTGCTGATGGAACCGGCGGTCATGCGTTTGCTGAGACGCTCAAGCAGCATAATAGAAACGTCGCTGAGTGGCGTAAGATCGAGCGCGCCCGTCAAGCGGCGGAATGATTGCAGCCTTGGTTGATAAGCAAATCGGACCGAATGATTGTCAGTCAATTACGCCTTACTTCACTGTTGATGATGCAGACCGGTTAATCGAATTTCTGATTGCAGCGTTCGACGCATCAATCATCAAAGAAAGCAGATACGATAATAATCGGGTTCAGCATGTGCGCGTTCAGATCGGCGACTCAATTTTGATGCTGAATGAAAGCACCGATACCTATCACGCCAATACATCTCAGGTGCATCTCTATGTCGGGGATGCCGACGCAGTATACGAGACGGCATTGCAATTTGGTGCGACCTCGTTGATGGAGCCGAATATTCGGCCACACGGTGATCGGATGGCGGGGATCGAAGACCCATGCGGCAATATCTGGTGGATCGCCACTCATAAAATGTAAAGTCGGCTGTGGCCGGCCCCGCTACGCGGCAGCGGGTTGTTTCCCCACGTTCACATCCTAGACCATCATAAAAAAGGCCGCTCGCGGGAGCGGCCTTTTTGTGTTTTTATGGTCCGGTTTTATTCGGAGGCGAAGTCGAATTCGATCCGGCGGTTGCGGGCAAAGGCCTCGCGGCTTGTGCCAGCATCGACGGGCTGCGTATCCGAATAAGCCTCAGCTCTGATCCTGTCAGCAGGAACACCGCTCGACACCAGGAAGTTCACGACATTCGCTGCGCGCGCTGCTGAGAGCGTCCAGTTCGACGGGAATTGAACCGTGTTGATCGGATCTGCATCGGTGTGGCCTTCGACAACGATCACGCCGCGCGCATCGGGGCGGGTGTTGAGGAAGTTCACGATCTCACCGGCGGCGCGACCCAGAACCTGTTGGCCAGCGCCCGAGAGCGTTGCCGAACCCGCAGCAAATGTTGCGCTGGAGCTGAGTGATAATGATCCATCAGGATTGATGATTGCATCCGCTCCCAGCGCATTGATTAAACCATTCCGCAGCGCATCACTGTTCTCGGTGTTTTGAGTAATGATAGGTGCAGGCGGTGCAGCGGCCAGAAGATCCAGTTCATTTTGCAGATCGCGGTTTTCAATACGCAGCTCTGCCATCCGGCTTTGCATTGCGCCGAGCCGGATGGCCCGGTCAGCTTGGGTTGCCTGAACTTCTTCGTTCAGTGCAGCCAGGCGGTTTTCCAACTCGATGTTGGCGTTTTGCAGATCGTTGGCGGTGTTTGACACCTCTGTCAAACGGGCATTGGTTGCATCGAGTTGTTCGCGCGTCGGGGCGTCCGAAAGCATCAAGCCAAAGCGGGAGGCTCTTTCCTCCGCTCCTTCAAGATCGTTTCGAACAGTTTCAAGCTCTGCCTCGAGGTCATCTGCACGGCGCCCGGCATCATCGAGGTTTCCTTTTAGGGATGTTTCGATTTCTCCGGCATTCGTGCGTAAGGCAGTGATTTGACGCTTAAGCGCTTCAATCCGCAGCAATGTCGCGTTGAGTTTTGACCCTGTTGCATCGTTCGTGTTGTTCAAGGCAGCAAGTTCAGCCTTGAGTGCCTCAGCCTCAGAAGAGGCTCCGGCCAATTCGATGCTGGAGGATGACAGATCAGCTCTGAGGCCCTCCGCTTCGGCACTGGCGGCATCGCGGGCGGCAATCGCCGCTTCCAGCTCGTCGCGAAGTGTCTCTAAACCGGATTCGAGTGCTTCTTTGTCTTTCGTTGTTGCGCTGAGTGTTCCCGTCCGATCTTGAAGCTCATCGGTCAGGGCTGCAACTTTCTCTTCCAGAACATCAATTTCCGAATTTGCCGAAGCTGTCGATGCATTCGCTTCGCCAAGTTTTGCTTCCAGGGCCGCAAGTTCTTCTTCAAGAAGGGCTTTTTGATCGGCAGTATCAGCAATTTCGGCATTCCGGTTTTCAAGCTCTACGGTCAAGTCAGCAATTTGGCCTTGCAATGAAGAGACTTCCGATTGGATGGAAGCTGTAGTTGCCGTGGCCGTTGATACACCGACTTTGAGGCGTTCGATTTCGGCATCACGGTCGACAACAATTTCTTCGAGGCTCGTGATTTGTGCATCCATCTCGCCTTGAATCTTACGAGCGGCATCCAGTTCGGAATTCGCTTCGCCGAGTTCTTCTTGAGATGTGCCAAGATCGGCAGTCAGTTTTTCGATTTGCTCATTCAGACCTTTCTCGGTTTCTCCTGCTGCAACCAGATCAGCGTTCGACTTTTCCAGATCATCCTGAGATGTGCCAAGGTTGGCCGTAAGTTTGGCGATTTGGTCTTCCAAGGCTGCACTTTCATCCTCAAGCGCTTTGAGTTGTGCTGCCTTATTGTCGACCTCCGTCATCAATGCGGCAATCTCTTCATCCCGTTCACCGACGAGGCTTTTGAGGTCACCAAGCTCTGACGTTAGCAAAGCACGCTCGTCAACCAGACCAGCCGCCGTTGTTGCAGCGCTTTCTGCAGTTTCCTGTGTTGTGGAGAGTTCAGCGTTCAGGTCCCCGATTTGGGCATTTAATGCGTCTTGGGCATCTTTCGCAGATGAGAGCATACGCTCCAATTCAGCATTGCGTGCGCGTTGCTCTGAGAGAAGCACTTGCAATTCGTTAGACCGGGCTGTCGCAGCTTCGAGAGATCCTTCCAGACCTTCCAATGCTGCTTTGTCCTTATCAACTGCCGCGCTTAGAGCTGCGAATCTTGCGGCTGCTGCAGCGGCGTCACTTTCTTCTTCGGCCAGTTGCAGTCGCAGTTTCTCAGCCGCTGCTGCTTTTTCAGCGATAGCGTCTTTTTCAACCAATAATCCTTCGATGTTAATCGTCAGCTTATCGCGTTGAATCTGAGATTCCGTTAGCTCTGCACGCAGATCATCAAGTTGATTTTCGGCGTCTGCCAATTCAGCAATATAACTTGCTTTTTGTTCCTCGAGCGCCGTAGCAGCGGCTTCGAGTTCTGCTGATTTATCGCCGGCAGCGGCAAGTTCAGCAATGCGCGCTTCTGCAGCTTCCGCGTTTTCATCCATTGTAGCGCGAAGCTCTTCAATGGTGACAACCAAGCGGTCCCGTTCGATTTGCGATTCAACGAGCTTAATTTGAAGGCCGTTTAGCTCTTCTTCCGCATCAGCGTTTTGTTCGGCTAACAAGGAGAGGCGTTGTGCCGATTCGTCGTTTGTACCAGCAGCATTCGCGTCTGCCGCAGCGGCAGCGGCCAACGCGGTCTGCGCTGCAACTTCTTCGCGTGAAGAGTCCAATTCTGCCTGGAGGTTTTCGATATCGCGGATGAGGACGTCTTGCTCTTCATCCTTTGCAACAATAGAGGCCCGGAGTGCGTCCAGTTCGCTTTCATCTGCTATCGCGGCTTTTAAATCAGCGATTTCATCTTCTAGTGCGGCAACTTTAGTAATCTCGGCTTCCGTTGCTTCTTCGAGAGCACCAGTTGCTTCTGCGAGTTCAACCTTAAGTATGTCATTCTCATTCTTGAGACGTGTCAGACTGTTGGCTGTGTCGTCCAGCTCACTGCGTGCATCGTCAAGTTCGGCCTGAATGCCTACAAGTGCGTCACGGTCTGCTGTGAGATCGGTATTGGTAGAAGCCTTCAGTGTCGCAAAATCAGATTGTGACGTGACGAGGTTTGCCTCAAGATCAGCAAGTTTGGCTTGAGCAGCGGCAAGTTTGTCTTCTGTATCCGTATTGGCGAGTTGGGCTTTGAGAGCCTCACGTTCGCCAAGCAGGTCCGTGTTTTGGTCTTCCAACTCAGCGCGCTCGTCTTCGAGCGACCGAAGTTCACGGCGCGCCGAACGGATTTGCGCCCGTGCATCGTCAAGCTCATCATTGAGAGCATTGACTTCATCCGTGAGCGAGGCCCGTGTGCGGCGTGCAGAAGTAAGGCTGCGGGTTAATGCTTCGAGTGAATTATCACGATCATCAAGCAACATAGAAGCGCGTTGATCGCTGGTATTATCTGTCGCCATGAAGGAGGATGTAGTCGTGGTCTCTTCCGGCACTGACGCAGCTTCGGCAGCAGCACTTTCCAGTTCAGCAATCTTATCTTCATTGTCAGCAATCAGAGCTTCCTGATCAATGATTTGCTCCTTTTGGGTCGCAAGTGACACGCGCGCTTCCTGAAGGTTATCAGCCGTTGTGCCAAGTTCGGCTTGAAGCTCTTCGAGGTATAACTTGTCGTCTTGATAGGCGGTGGCGATAGAATCGCGCTCGGCCTGAAGCGCACTCACCTGCATCCCGAGGTCTTCAACCTGAAATTCAAGGTCCGGCACGGCGGATGCGATTTCTGAAGTCGATGCAAAGGACTTGCGGAGAGCCAGCAATTTGTCATCGTTTGCGACATCGCGTTGGCGGTAGTCTTCTGCCTCTGCATTCAAATCCGCGAGGCGGCTGGCCTGAACAGAAATTTCTTCCTGATACCCTGCGACGTCTATTTGCATGTTTTCTGCGGCAGTCTCGAGTTCGGAGACTTGAGCTTTTAAAGCATCGCGCTGTCCGGCAAGATCGGCGATTTGAGCGCCAAGGGCGCTAATTTGACCTGCCGCATCATCACCGGCATCCACATCATCGATGCCAAGATCAGCGAATCCCGATCGAACGGTTCCAAGGGACGCCGTTAAAGAATCGCGTTCTGCAGCTAGTGCATCACGTTCGCTTTTCAGCGTATCGCGCTGATCTGCCAACGCTTCCATTTCATTGTTAAGCGCGATCTGACTCTTCTCGAGACTCTCGATTTGCGCGATCCGCTTCGATCCGTCGGAACAGGTCGTAAGACCCACCCCACCGAAGCCCAATAGGAACACTCCGAAGAGGCCCCACAAAAGCGGTTTACATTTCAGTATGCTTTGGAAATCCATTGCTTTTAAAGCTCCAGCTCACAAGTACTCCGGTGTGGAATGCGCATAGCATCCCCTCATGCGGATGCTATGAGATCAAGGCATGGGGAACAAGGGGCGTTTGTTCCATATTTGCAGAGAAAAAAAACACGCAGCGCGCGTGTTGATGTCGTTTTTAAGCAAAGCAAAATAACTGAAAAATAATAAGATGGTTGATGCGTGATATTGAATTTTTATCTTAGGAACATTGCTTGTGAAGCTGGCTGATTTTCTGATTGCGGCTGCCGTTCCTGGGTTGTGGGGTATGGGTCTAGTAATCGCAAAACCTGTAGTCGATACCTTTCCGCCGATCTTGTTAATGACGCTGCGTTTCACCGTGACGGCGGTCTTGATGGTTTGGTTTGTGCCGGTTCCAAGGCGTGTTCTTGGCTCTTTAGCGTTGATAGCGTTTGTCGGTTCAGCGCTGCAATACGGATTTACTTTCAATGGATTGCGGCGTCTTGATGCGGGAACGACTGCACTGATTGTTCAGGTTGAAGTTGTCTTTTTGGTTTTGATTGCTGCGGTATGGCTCGGTGAACGACTCAGTTTGAGAAAGCTGTTCGGTATGGTTGTCGCTTTTGTAGGGTTGTTCGTGGTCTATGGTACACCGCGCCTGCAAGGGCAGGAAGTGGGGATCGCAATGGTCCTTACGGGGGCGTTTTTGTGGGCGGTAGGTCAGGTGATGGTCCGGCGACTCGGGCAGCGCGAAGCTACCCCGCTCGGCGGCATGACGACAATTGCGTGGGTCTCTGTATTTTGTGCGCCGCAACTGTTTCTCATTTCTCTTGCCTTCGAGGGTGATCCGCGTCCTGCACTTGCCGAGGCAGGGTGGGTTGTCTGGGCGGCGGTTTTGTATCTTGGCGTGGGAATGACCGCGCTGGCCTATTCATGCTGGTATCACGTACTTGGTAAATATGAGGCGGGCAGGGTTGGCCCGTTCCTGTTGCTTACCCCAGTTGCTTCGGTGTTGGGAGGAGCTTTGTTCTTGGGAGAACCGTTGACGTTTGAGATTCTCTTCGGCGGCGTGATCCTGATTGCAGGGGTGGCCATTCTGGTTATGGATAAATCAGGGAGCGAGGACTGACAGCTCGATCAGGTTGTGATCCGGGTCTCTTATATAGAGTGAACGGATCGGACCTGTTGCTCCGGTGCGTTCGACCGGGCCTTCCTCAATTTCAATATTATGGGCTTTCAGTTGTGCGGTGGCATCGTCCAATGTCCCGTCGATAAGAAAGCAAAGATCACCGCTGCCTGCTGTCGCTTTGTCCGCACGGGGAGAGAATTCTTTACCAACGACGTGCAGGTTGATCTTTTGCCCGCCAAAACTGATCGCATGGCGCTCGCCGAAGCGGGTATGTGCCATGCCCAGAACGTTAACATAGAAATCGAGAGTCGCGTTGAGATTCGCCACCGTGAGAACGAGGTGGTCCAGACTTTTTATTTTCAGACGCGATTGCATTGTTTTCGCTCTATCAAATTTGTAGCGGAAACGTAATCGCTTTCGCGCTGTGTTATCTCACGCCATCCGGCCACAAGACGACGCGGATAGTCTTCATCAGAATAATGACGTCGAGGAATACGCTGAAATTTTTGGTGTAATAGAGATCATAGCGCAGCTTCATGCGGCTGTCGTCTTTACTTGCGCCATAGCGGTAGTTGATTTGCGCCCAGCCGGTCAGCCCCGGCTTCACCCGGTGACGCTCGTTGTAATAGGGCAGTTCCTCGGCGAATTGTTCCACAAAGAAGGGGCGTTCGGGGCGTGGGCCAACCAAACTCATTTCGCCCTTCAGGATATTCCAAATTTGAGGAAGCTCATCAATCCGGGTTGCCCGTAAGAATTTTCCGACACGGGTAATGCGGGGATCATTCTCGCCAGCCCAAACCGCTTTGCCATCCGCTTCGGCATCCGTGCGCATCGACCGGAATTTGTAGATGGCATAATGCGTTCCCATCAGACCAACGCGCGTTTGCGAATAAAACATCGGCCCTTTGCTATCCAATTTAATGGCAAGAGCGGCCAGTATAAGAATTGGTGACAACAGCAAGAGTGCGATGGCGCTGACCAGAATATCTATCAGGCGTTTCGCTTTTCGGGACCACCGAGTGTAACCGGCAGTTCTTGAGAAGATAAAACGCGCCGGGTAAAGGTTTTCAAGGTCGACCATGCCTGTCTCGTTTTCACCGAAATCAAGGCTGTCAAAAATGCGAATTCCTGCGGCCTTGCAATCTAGCAGTCCAGCGTGGGGCAGCGGCGCTTGACGATTGGCGACGACAATCTCAGCAGCGTCAAGGGCGCTGGCACGAGCAAGGAGCTTACCGCTTTGTGCCGCTTCAGAAATTGGCATAACGCCCGTGACATGGGCATCGCATCCGGTTTTTGTCGTGATTGAAATCGTATCAGTGACGGCATCGCCTTCACCAATCACAAGAATACGCCGTTGGAATGGCTCGGCGCGAAGGACGCGGGTAAAGGCAAACCGTGCGCCGGTTACCGCAGCATATGAAAATGAAGCACAGGCAACCGCATAGAGAGGCGAGACCCAAATATCGCCCATCAAGTAGATAATGCCGAACCCGAGGCTGGCCCCTGCAAGACAGGCAATGCTGAGACGCTCCGTCATCGTAGGGAGGTCAGCGCGTGCATCAGGTTCGTAAACCCCTAATGCGATCATAAATGCTATGGTGAGTGCTGCTGGAAGGGTGGCTGCAGAGGTTAATCCGGAAGGACCGCCGGGTGATTGAACAACTAAAGTCGCAATTAGAAAGATGGCCGTATAAACCATTGCGGCTTCAATCGCACCCAATATTAGTACGGATCGTCGAACTGAATGGCCAAACATCTGCATCATAACTCTCGTTGCCTCTCGCCCTCGACGCGACCGCGCTTATGGGTGAACCAGATGCAAATGTAGTGCCCCAAAGTTGAGGTTTTCTGAAGGATTAGGGCGGTTTTTTGATGCTATGGTTACAGTTTGATTAACTGTGTTGGAGTTCTGCGGCGGCGGGGTAAATTTGCCAATGTAAAATTTTTTACGGGGCGTTCTACGGAATAGACGTTTGATGAATTTATAACCCACTAGGAAGTGTTTTTCCGAGTGATTTCACCTTGTAACTCCAAGGTCGTTTACAGAGGTGTCTCTCTTTTAGACCGACATGTAACGATGCGAAACAGGTCAGTCTACGATCACCGGCATTGGGTCAACCGGAGTAAGTTTCCAGCCCTCATTCAACCAACCATCCGTGCCGGTTGCGAACCAATAGACGTTCTTATAACCCATCATGGCGACACGCTGAGAAGCGTTCCAACTCATCCAGCAATCGTTAATACAAAAGAGTATGATTGGTTGGGATTTATCCCCGTCGCTGAGCCGCGTAAGGTGTTCGGCAAAATATGCCTGAATGATCTCATTATCCGAGCCGCGCCCGACTTCCGGCAGCCATACTGCGCCGGGAATGGAATATCTTTGCTCTGTCAGCATCCATGTGCCGTCAAACTCGTCGAAGCGGGACTGAGGTGTGCCGAAAGTGTCAATTGCAAGCGCGCCTTTTTCAATGAGCGCTTTAGCCGTTTTCGCATCAATGCGTTTTGCGCCCGGAACATCGTCCGGGGTGGGGGCGCGGTAATGGTCGATCCGCAATCCTGATTTCCCGTGGAATAAACCCGGATTGGTTTCCCGATGCTCTGCGGAGCTTGCAGCCATGCCGGATGGTGCGCCGATGGTCACGCTTGATAAAAAGGCTATGCAGCATGTCGCGAAAAAGCGGCGAACACTTACTGGAATGGTTTTGTGTATTTCCAAGCTGCGATTTCCGGTTTTGCTGCACCAGTTTTTGGGATGACAAAACGCTAACAGTGGAAGGTGACACGAACAAGGCATGGAGAGAGGTAGCGCTGATGCCGTTGGCCTGATTATTTGGCTTCATGAGTTGAATGCGGTGTTGGTGGTTCGGCATCTTTGTGGGGGCGGGGTTTTCTTTCAATTTCAAAAGATGCCGGCTTTGCGCGGGCATGACAGCGACTACGTGGCTTACGCTTGTGTGGAGGGTGGACACATTTGCCTTGCGACTCTTACGTTTGTCTTTGGTCTTTTCGGCTCTCGGTGATTTTTTCTTCTGTCATTCCCGCGCAGGCGGGAATCTACGATCCTCAAAACTTAACGATTGGATTACGTGAGAAGTAGATGCCCGCCTACGCGGGCATGACATCAACTACGAGGCTTGCGCTTGTGTGGAGGGTGGACACATTCGCTGCGCGAAACCTACCTGTGTTTTCGAACTTTTTCGACTCTCGATGATTTTTGCTTTGTCATTCCCGCGTAGGCGGAAATCTACCGCGCTCAAAACTTAACGATTGAATTACGTGAGAAGTAGATGCCCGCCTACGCGGGCATGACAGCGACTACGTGGCTTGCGTTTGTTGAGGGTGGACGCATTCGCTGGGCGAACCTTACCCCTGTTTTCGAACTTTTTCGGCTCTCGATGATTTTTGCTTTGTCATTCCCGCGCAGGCGGGAATCTGCGATCCTCAAAACTTAAGCGATTGATTTACGTGAGAAGTGGATGCCCGCCTACCGCGGGCATGACAGCTATTACGTGGCTTGCGTTTGGTGAGGTTGGACGCATTCGCTTCGCGGAACTTACCTTTGTTGCCGAACTTTTCGGCTCTCAATGGTTTCGCTACGCTCAACCATTTGCCGCTGTACCGTTTGTGCTTGTGGTGACGTTGGACGCATTCGCTGCGCGAATGCTTTTGCTTGACAGGTTCAAATTTTCCAGCTTAATTGTTCTTGTTTTGTTTTTACTTGAAAGACACCATGACCTGGAGCCTTGACCGTATGACTGAAAACTACCGCCTTGCGCTGTTGCGTATTGTGGCGGGGTTGTTTGTGTCGGCGGGGATGGCTTCGGATGATGCGGTCATCGAAAAGCTGCCACGGCATGTTCGCAATGCGGTTTTGCTGATTTTGCGACCCGCTGAATCGGCAGCGCGGCGGATTATTGCGATCTTCTCGCGGAATATGGCTGTGCCTGAGTATGTGAGGTCTGCGAAACGAAAACGCCCGGCGGGTAAAGGCACGGGCGAAAAGCGCGGGTCGCGTGCACCGCAATTTTGTTTGATTGATCCGCGCAAATATTTTCCTGAACTGCATCCCAATCGCCGTAAACCGCGTCGAAAGCCCAAAGCGAGTGGCTCGACGGACCCGCATATTCAAGTGCGGCTTGGGACATTTGACGGCGAGCCTGATTTTATCCTCTGGTCGGAACCCAAAGCGGTTTTGACGCCGGAAGATGAAGTATCGGCCAAAGCGCTTTGTCGTCGTCTCCTGGCGCTGAAACTGGCGCTGGAAGACATGCCAAAGCAAGCCAAGCGCTATGTTCGCGAAGTTGCCAAACGCAAGGCCGCCCCGCCGGGACCGAAAAGTGTTCCACCTTTAAGGATGGGTTTGCCACCGGGCTACCGGCGAAAGCATCTCCACAAGGTCGATGAAATCCTATGGGATTGTCATTGCCTGATCCGTCAGGAACTGCGACCGCCGGATAAAGAAAGATTGGCCCGCTCTTGAAAAATCTGTCACTCCGCCGACGATCGGGCAGGAGCCTGTTTTTTATGGCCATAAAAAAAAGCGCCCCAAACGGGACGCTTTTTCTGTGTAGTTTGAGGAGGTTACAGGAAGCTCTCAGGAATAATGATTGTGTCACCGGGGGCCAATGGGCGGTCAGCACCGATATCGCCTTTGCGAACAAGGTCATCGAGACGCAGACGATAAGAGATTTTTTCAACGCCTTCCTGACGAACCAGAACAGCCGAGTTTCCGTCCGCAAACTCAGTCAGACCACCCACGGCAATGATCACGTCAAGCGCAGTGATGCCGCGACGATAAGACAGCGAGGTTGGATTCGTCGCTTGTCCAAGGACTTTGATTTGCTGGCGTGGATCACCGGGACCGTCAACTTGTGCGATGACCTGAACATTCGGGTCCTGAACAAAAGCTGCCAATTCGATTTCGATATCGCGGCTTAGCTCGGATGGCGTTTTACCCGCTGCGGTGATGTCTTCAATCAACGGCATCGAGAAGCGGCCATCCGGACGGATCGGAACCGTGATCGAAAGCTCCGGATTGCGCCAGACGAAAACCTGAATGGTCTCACCCGGTCCAAGCCGGTATTCCGGTGACGTGTCACTAAGCGTTGTGCCGAGTGTATCGGTAGGGGCAGGAAGATTACTCTTTCCCAAAGATCCACATGCGCTGAGACTTAATGCGAGAAAAATGCCTGTGAAAAGGCGAAATACGGTCATGATAAAAGTGCTCCGTGACGGAATGCTGTGTCGCAGCATGATTTCCACTCAACGTATGCTAAATCAGTTAAAGATTGGAAAATTATAGCTTTTCATTTTCCCGGATAATTGCCTCCGCCGCAGAAACACTGACGATTCGGCCACCAAGAATATCTGTAAAATATTCCAGAGTGCTTTCGAGACACTTGAGCAAGGCGTCACGGTCAGCTTCCGTTTTCGCATAGGTTGTCGCACCGGGCAGCAATGAGGAACTATGATAACTCAGTGTAAGCAGTCGCTGGCCATCACGGACCAAACTTTTGAGGGCTCGTTGAAGAGAGTTGCATGGTACGGCTTCGATGGTCAGACGGCATCTCTCAAGCAGGCCAAGCCCGGCAAGAGCACCCGGAACGCGCAGTGAGCGAAACATTCCATTATCAAGAAGAGGCGCGCCGATCGGCCCCCAATTTTTTACCTTGCCGGAAAACCCTGTCGTAACGGGGATACCCAGCAATTTTCCCGGAGTGCCGTGCCAATATGGTTCATTGTTCCATCCATAAAAGGACGGGCCGCCATCGCTCGCAAAGTTAGAATGCGGGGCGATAGATAACTCGGTACGATACCCGATCTCCTGCAGGGTTCGGAGCGTGCCGTGCCCAACGCCATAGCGTCCGGCACGAAAATGCACAGGTGTTACGCCGGTCGAAGAGGCGATGGCCTCGGTTAATGCCTCAATCTTTTCCCGTTCCAGCGTGGGATCAAGATTGCACCCGTATGAATTTGAGGGTGAAATTGTCTCGGTGTAGGGCGGCGTTACCCAAGGGTGTAAATGCGCACCAATTTCTGCGCGGCCATCTTCGGCGAGTTCCCGCAACCATGACGTTGCCCACGGGTCGGTCGCGACAGGGTGATCAATCACATAAAGAGGTGTCGCGTCAAAGCGGTCCAGTATTTCTTGCGCGCGGTATTGTTCCCGGATGTTCTCGGTTGAGCGCGCTTTACGAGAGAAGGGGGCCGACCAGTCAAACTCTTCCTCGGTATCAACTACCACAAGCAACATTGGCCGGATATGATGATCCAGTTGAATTGGTGTCGCTAGAGTAGGACTTAGCGTCAAGTTCACGCTCCAATCAGTTCGGCCTAATAGTTCTCTTGTACGCTTCGTTCACGAATGGATGGTAAAGATTGTGTCGACAGGAGTACAGGGTATGACACCATTAGAAGCAAGACTTAAACCAATAAATGATCTACAGGCACTCGAGGCTTCGTGGCGTGATCTGGAGGAGCGCGCGGATCGTGAGTTCTTTCTCTCGTGGACATGGATTGGGTCTTGGCTTCAAACGTTTGCAGATAAATCGCTCTTGTTGGAAGTTACTGACCCAAGCGGACGATTGATCGGTCTTGGCGTGTTTTGCGAAGCGCGTGAGGTGCGTAAAAAAATCATACACGCGAAACAACTGCGCCTGCACGAGACGGGTGACCCTCATCAAGACGTGATCACGATTGAGTATAATACCCTGCTCGCAGAACGCGGAATGGAGCAGGCGGTTTGGTTTGCAGCGCTCAACGCTCTAGGCGGGCCGGACGCTCCAAAATGGGATGAGTTGATTATCGGCGGCGCGACCGATGCCGAAGCAGATTTATTCTCTGAATTCGGTTTAACGGTGCAAAAACGCGCAGAGGCGAGTTCTGCGTATGTTGATCTGGCGGCTCTGCGGATGAGTGGGGTTCAAGATGCCGACGGGTATGTGGGTACGCTGGGAAAAAGCACACGCAGTCAGATTAGACGCTCAATGAAGCTCTATCGTCAGCGCGGAGAGCTTGCGCTGGATGTTGCCGGCTCCATTGATGAAGCAAAGGAGTTTCTCGCTGAACTCAGCCCTCATCATGAAGCGAAATGGAATGCGGCCGGTCAGCTTGGGGCGACGCAAAAGGAAGATTATATGAGGTTCCATTCCCATATGATGGAGTGTGCTTATAGCGAACACTCCGATAATGGCGTCGAATTCTTGCGCGCGCGTGCGGGGGACCATGCTTTTGGATGGCTGTATAATTTTGTCGATCGCGGGAAGGTGCTGTTCTATCTCAGCGGCTTTGCGTTTGAAAAAGATAATAAACTCAAGCCGGGCCTGGTAACTCATGCACTCGCGATTGAGCATCATTTGAAAGCGGGCATGGATGTCTATGACTTTATGGGCGGGGATAATCGCTACAAAAGCAATCTCGGCCAAAAAGGACCGGATGTGGTTGCCTATGCTCTGCAACGGAAAACGTTTCCGATGATTCTTGAAGGCGCGGCGCGCGGACTGAAAGCACGGCTGGGACGGTAATGTCAGAAATTGTATCCTTGAAGCCGGGTTAGAGTATATCCGGCTTCATATCGTGGAGCGTCGATTTCAACTGGACCTACGGACATCATGATCCGCGATGACATTTTTGAAAACTTCGATTACGCCGGAAATTGTATCATCCCAAGAAAACCGCTCAGCATATGTGCGTGTTGCTGCGCGGTCAGGCAGATTATTCAGTAAGGTGCGGATCTGGAATCGGATTGTTTCTGCATTGCGCTCTGTGGCAAGTAAGCCGGCCTCGGGTGCAGCGACGACTTCAGGCGTTCCCCAAACAGATGTTGCTACGACAGGCGTTCCACAAGCCATTGATTCCAAGAGGACGTTTGCCCAACCTTCCCGGCTGGATGCGAGTACGGAAATATCGGCAGCACCATAGAAGTCCGCGAGCTCTTTATGGGGAACCGCCCCGACGAGTTTGATGCGATCTTGAACTTCAAGTCCTTCGATCCGTGCCTGAAGTGCATCCCGTTCCGGCCCGTTTCCGGCAATGAGAAGGTGAACATTTTTCAGCCCGGCTACTGCATCAATCGTCAAGTGATGCCCTTTGCGTTCCACAAGACCGCCAACCGAAACAACAAGATGCGCATCGACGGGCACGCCATAGGTTGCCTTTAGTCCTTCGCGGGCGACTTTTGGAGGAAAAAACCCTTCAAGATCGACTCCGTTGCGTAAGGTATGAATCTTTGACCCATCAGCGCCAAGTTCAATCAGTTCTTTGCGAAGAGCTTCACACACTGTGATTGATGCTGCCGCTTTTTGTGCTGTATCAAGAACGGCTTGCCGTCCGAATTCACTGTAGGACGGGATTTGATTTACGTCCGTGCCACGCGCTGTGCAGGTGAAAGGGATACCAAGTTCTTCGGCGAGCTTGGCTGCAGCAACGCCATCCGGGTAGAAATAATGCGCGTCGATTAAGTCAAAAGGACCGGTTTCTTCGATTAACTTCGCCGCAGCGCGCTTGAGCGAACGATGATAGAAAACGGGTTGCGATTGCATTCCGATTTTGGGGATCATTGCATAGCGCGGATGATCTATACGAATGCCGTGACGCATTTCGGACTTCGGGATCGAAGCGTGAGTAGCATAAGTCCCGAAGATTTTATTTTTAGAGGGAAACCATGGCGTCGGCGCAATGACACTGATCTCTGCTTCACCTGTTTCATGAACGCGCCGCATACGATTCTCTACAAATACAGCATGGTTTGGTTGCACCGCATTGGGATAAAGTGAAGTAACGGTCAAAACGCGCATTTTAATATTCCTCACGAGCGTTGCGAACAAATTGCGGTAGTCCGGCCTCGGCTTCTTCTTCGATTTCCGCCATCTCATCGGGATCGAAACGGAGTTTCTTTAGTTTTCTTGCACCGGTTTTTTGCGCTTTAGGGGCAGGCTCTTCTTCGCCTTTGTTCTTAACGGTATACTTTTTATTTTGTTTAAAGCTCCGCAAGGCGAGTATCCCATCGCGAACTTTTTCATCCGGAACGTCGTCGCGTCGTAGACTCCACACAGCGATCAGCGCCATCGCACTGACAGCGCATAAAAGCATTGCTCCACCGATCATCGTTTTACTCTCCGGTTGGTTAACGCGCGATTCAGTGTCTTGCGCTACTCACGACAAGACAGATGCCAGAATGGCTTACCGACACTTAATAAATTGCTGCGGTGTGAAATTTGTTCCCTTAGCAGCAAAAGCAAAAACTCTATGCCGGGAAAAGGCAGCGGGAGGCCGGAATTATGCGCGACATTATCATCGCAGTTGGCTTGATTGGCCTTATCCCGCTCATTTTACGCCGCCCCTATATCGGTGTTATGGTTTGGACATGGATTGCGATTCTTAATCCTCACCGCGAAGCATTCGGGTTCAGCAGCCAGCTGCGCCCGAATCTGCTGATTGTTCTCGTTACGCTTATTTCCTTTGCGTTATCGAGCGAGCGAAAGGCGTGGCCCGGGGGAAAGATATCAATCGTTTTTATCGTCTTTATATTGTGGACAACATTAACGAGTGCTCTTGCGCCTGATCCGGCAACATCTTTCGAATTTTATTCGGATTTCGTTATTAAGATGACGCTCCATATGGTCATTTTGATGATCGTCATTAACTCTCAACACCGCCTCATATCTTTGGTTTGGTGCTTTGCGTTGTCGCTGGGGTATCACGCCGTTAAGATTTCTCTGGTGACGGTAAAGTCCGGGTTCGTTATCGGTCGTTTTACCGGTTTTGGCCCTGCGGATACCATGATTGATGACCGGAACCACTTTGCCGTTGCGATGTTGATGCTTGCGCCTATTTTGTTCTTTCTTTGGAAGCACGCTGCCAACCACATTATGAGAAATGCCGCGCTGGCGGGTATGATATGCTGTTTCCTGTCAGTCATCGGGTCGTTCTCGCGCGGCGGAATGATGACAATGATTGCGATGCTGTTAGTGCTGTGGCTGCGCACGAAAAAGAAATTTGTGAGTGCCGGTGTGTTAGCTGTTGGCGCAACTCTGTTGATCTCGTTTGCGCCCACATCTTTCAAAGAACGTATCGGCACTGCAATTGATCAATTTGGGGAAAGTGAATCCAGATTTGCTGATGAAAAGCAACTCGATGAAAGTTTCTGCCTCCGTATAGCCTCGTGGCAGGTCGGTTGGGACATGACGATGGACAGTCCTGTTATTGGCAATGGATTGAGAGCGATTCAGAATCCAAATATCGCCACAGCATATCTACGGGAGAGTGCCTGTAATAACTCTCCGGATTATGAAGTCCGCGCCGCGCATAATATGTACGTGGAGGTTTTGTCTGACTCGGGCTTTGTCGGGCTGGGGCTGTTTTTAACAATACTTTTGGGTTCTATCGTGCATTGCAGTCGCATTATCGGGCGCACAAAAAATAACCCGGACCTTTTGTGGGCCCATGATTTGATGGGGATGATACAAGTCTCGATGGTAGGTTATGCAATTGGCAGTGCGCTGCTGTCCTTTGCATATTACGATGGATTTTATGTGCTGATGTGTATGGTAGTTGTAACAAGTCGACTGGTTCGCGAGCGTCTCGATGGTGTTCCTCCGCGACGTGAAATTAATGGTCGGCGGGCAGGAAAACGCGACCGCAGGCCGGCTATTAACAGAGCTCGTCGTCCGACAAGGCCGGCATAGCTGTAAGTGCAAACAAACAAATCTGAAATATAATAGTAACGACCTTGCACTTACGCCGCTGATGGACCATCTTCCGCGCCAAATCGAAAGCTGTCGGAGACCCATGGCATGTCAGACATTTCAGCCAGTCATAATCCGTCTCCCTCTTCGTGGAAAAGAATCCTGCTGAAAGTTTCCGGCGAAGCGCTCATGGGAGATCAGGGGTACGGTATCCATCCGCCCACCGTTGATCGCATCGCCGCCGAGATTGCCGCTGTTCAGAAAACGGGTATCGAGATTGGTCTGGTCATCGGTGGTGGTAATATCTTTCGGGGACTTTCCGCAGCGGCGGGAGGAATGGAGCGCGCGAGCGCGGATTATATGGGAATGCTTGCAACTGTCATGAATGCGCTTGCGATGCAGAACGCTCTTGAACGTGAAGATGTTGATACGCGCGTGATGTCCGCTATCCCGATGCAGGCGGTTTGCGAGCCGTATATCCGCCGCAAGGGTATTCGCCATCTGGAGGAGGGTCGGATTGCAATCTTCGCGGCTGGCACCGGGAATCCATTCTTTACCACTGATACAGCTGCGGCACTCCGTGCAGTCGAAATGGGATGTGATGCGTTGCTTAAAGGCACACAAGTTGATGGCGTATATGATTCCGATCCCCGTAAGAACCCGGATGCAAAACGGTTTGAGACTGTAAGCTATCAAAAAGTGCTGGCTGATAATCTGAACGTCATGGATGCTTCTGCTATAGCGCTCGCGAGAGACAATCGCCTTCCCGTGGTCGTGTTTGACCTGCATCAGCCAAGCGGATTCGCTTCGGTGTTGGCTGGAAACGGAAAATTTACCATTGTAAATGAAACTTAATTTGCGCACGTTTACCTGAGGTAACGAATGCAGAAAAAACTGTAGGGCTTTGATGAGCGACGATTTTGATATTGATGTTGATGATTTAACCCGCCGTATGGAGGGGGCAATCACGTCGTTGAAACATGAATTCGCCAGCTTAAGAACGGGGCGTGCCTCTGCAAGTATGCTTGATCCGGTAATGGTTGATGCTTACGGTGCGATGACACCTCTGAACCAGATCGGGACAATCAACGTTCCTGAACCTAGAATGGTTACGGTTAGCATTTGGGATAAAGGCCTTGCGAAAGCCGCTGAGAAGGCAATCGTTGACTCAGGTCTGGGTGTGAACCCCCAAGTGGATGGAACATTGATCCGCTTACCCATTCCCGAGCTGAATGAAGAGCGCCGCCGCGAACTGGCGAAAATTGCCGGTAAATATGCGGAATCTGCCAAAGTCGCTGTTCGTAATGTCCGCAAGGACGGCATGGATCAGATTAAAAAAGGTAAGTCTGAAGGTAATTTATCCGAGGATGATCAGAAACTTTACGGCGATGAAATACAAGAGATGACGGACAAGTTTATCGTCCGCATTGACGAAGCTCAGTCGGTTAAAGAAGAAGAAATTATGCAGGTTTAAAATTAGCTTTTGCCCGATCAGGCCTGAGCAAAAAACTGACATATCGTGAAAATCTGGATACATGAAGGCGAGCTATGCTGGGATTTACCTCGAAAGAAAAAGCTAAGTCTGACGAGGGCATCCCGGAAGGTGCTGATGATCTGACTCCCCCTCAACACATTGCGATCATTATGGATGGCAACGGGCGTTGGGCTACGAATCGTGGACTGCCACGGATTGCGGGTCATAAACGGGGATTAAATTCTGTTAGAAAAGTTACCCGTGAAGCCAAATCACTTGGGGTGCGGTATCTGACCCTTTTTGCCTTTTCGACAGAAAATTGGCTCCGCCCGCGCGAAGAAGTTCACGGCCTGATGGATTTGTTCCGCTTTTATATGCGCCGTGAGTGCAAAACACTCGTCGCAGAAGGTGTGCGTATCAAGTTTATTGGTGATCCATCTGAAATGCCGGAAGACATCCAAAAACTTATGATTGAAGCGGAAGAACTGACCTCAGACGGCGAAGTGATGACGCTCGTTGTTGCTTTGAATTATGGATCGCGGGCGGAAATTGTACGGGCTGCGGTTCGGTTAGCGGATCGTGTTGCCGCCGATGAGATTTCTAGTGAAGATGTGACCGAAGAGGCCATTAGCGCTGAACTGACAACGGCAGGAATTCCTGACCCTGATTTGATTTTGCGGACGAGTGGCGAGCAGCGGCTTTCTAACTTTTTACTCTGGCAAGCTGCTTATACCGAGTTTTTGTTTGTCGATAAGCATTGGCCAGACTTCGACCAAACGTCTCTCCAGCAGGCGATTATCGCCTATAACAACCGTGATAGAAGGTTTGGAGCTGTGAAAGAAGCATCGGCCTGACCGTGCCGACGAATGAGGCAAGCCACGTGAGCGCGGAAGTACCTTCTAAGCGGGATTGGTCTGATTTAAGCGCCCGGATCGCGTCTGCTTTTGTCCTCGGAGCCGTTTGTTTTTCTATGATTTTCTTCAGCATTGGAACAACAGCAATCATTGCTGCGGTCGGATGCGGTATCATGGGGTGGGAATGGTCGCGCATTAGTGGTGGTGAAAGCACTAATGTTGCTCAAGCCATGGTGGTTGCGGCGAGTGTTGTCCCGCCAATAATGGCTTTTTTCATAAGTCCTTTAATCGCAGTGATTGGGGTCGTTGTCGGTGCTGTACTCGTAGTTTTGGTCTCTGTAGACAAAGCCAAAGCCGTTAAACAATCTGCTCCCGGAATTGTCGTTATCGCTCTTACGGGCATTTGTTTTGTCTGGCTTCGATCGGATGCGCACGTCGGACTGCATGTGGCTCTGTGGTTGCCCTTCACAGTGATTGCGGCGGATGTCGGCGCTTATTTTGCCGGACGATTTGTTGGTGGCCCAAAGTTGGCCCCTAAAATTAGCCCGAATAAGACAATCTCAGGAGCTGTTGGCGGGCAGATTGCCGCTGTCATCGTAGGAACAGGATACGCAGCCGCTTTCGGATTAGGCAGTATTGGCACTCTCGTTATATTGAGCTTTTTGACCGCGATTGTTTCGCAGTTTGGTGACCTAACGGAGTCGGCGCTAAAGCGCGGTTATGGCGTTAAAGACACCAGTGCATTGATCCCTGGGCATGGCGGGTTGCTGGATCGTTTTGATGGTCTGATCGCGGCGATATTGTTTGTCGCTCTTGTAACGTTACTAGCTGGTTCGACCATATTCGCATGGTAAAAAGGCGTCTTTCGATATTAGGGTCTACCGGCTCTATAGGGCGCAGTACTGTTGACGTGATTTCATATCTGGGTGGCCCAGATGCCTATGAGATCGTTGCCCTAACTGCCGGGTCCAATGCCAAAAAACTTGCGGATCAGGCTCTCGTTTTGAAACCTGAAATCGCTGTTCTTTCGGATGAGAGCGCTTTGGGTGAATTGACGGCGCTGCTTGCCGGGAGCGGTATCCACGTTGCGGCGGGTGATACGGCTTTAATTGAGGCGGCTGGACGTGATGCCGACTGGGTGATGTCTGCGATTGCCGGGGCAGCAGGATTGCGCCCTACGTTGGAAGTAATCAAGGCAGGAGCATCTCTGGCACTGGCCAATAAGGAGAGTATGGTTTGTGCAGGAATGCTTGTCAAAGCTGAAGCTGACCGGAAGAATGTGAAAATTTTACCTGTAGATTCAGAGCATAACGCGATCTTCCAAGTTTTTAATGGCACTCAGAGTGAAACAATTGAGCGCCTTATCCTGACCGCATCGGGAGGACCGTTTCGATCATTTACCCTAAATGAGATGCGATCTGTAACGCCAGCACAGGCATTGGCGCATCCAAATTGGTCGATGGGCGATGGTATCAGCCTCGACTCGGCAACGATGTTCAATAAAGGGCTCGAATTGATTGAGGCGGCGCATCTGTTTGATATGCCATCGTCAAAAATAGAAATTGTCGTTCACCCTCAATCGGTTGTGCATTCTATGGTGGCGTATTGTGACGGGTCTGTGCTGGCTCAAATGGGTAGCCCGGATATGCGAACCCCGATTGCGAATGCGCTGGGTTGGCCGGATCGCGTCGAGACGGATGTCGAGCGACTTGATTTTACCAGGTTTTCGCGCCTCGATTTTGAAACACCGGATGAAACACGGTTTCCGGCTTTGCGTATTGCCCGTGAAGCCCTTGAGGCGGGTGGTCTTACACCCTGTGCGATGAACGCGGCAAAAGAGGTGACCGCATCAGCTTTTATAGCAAAAAAGATCGGTTTCCTTGACCTCGCCGTAATTGTCGAGCAAGTGCTCAACAAGATTAATTTACCGGATACAGCGACAGATATTAATCATATCCTAGCCGCTGACTGCGAAGCTCGCCGCATTGCAGCTGATCTGATTGCGTCCGGCAGTTATAGACAGTTTTGAACTTTGGAGTTCGTATGAGTTTTATTGAGCAAATTCCGTTCATTGGACCAGCTGCTTACTATGTGATTCCATTTTTTGTTGTCCTGATGGTCGTCGTATTCATCCACGAATACGGACACTATAAAGTGGCGCAGTGGTGCGGTGTTCACTCCGATGCTTTTTCGATTGGGTTTGGACCAGAGCTGTTCGGTTGGAAGGATAAGCGCGGGACGCGCTGGAAACTGAGTCTGATTCCGCTTGGCGGCTATGTGAAGTTTCGCGGGGATGCCGATGCAGCAAGTGGTACGGTGGATGAAGAAGCTCTTCGTGAGATGACGGATGAAGAGCGAGAAGGATCTTTTCCGGCGGCTTCACTGCCACGGCGCGCGGCAATTGTTGCCGCTGGTCCCTTCTTCAACTTTATTCTGGCGGCAGTTTTGTTTGCAGGGCTGGCGTATTCGGTTGGATTGCCAACGGATGAACCCATCATTGATGATGTCGAAGAAGGTAGTTTGGCGGCAGACGCCGGCTTTTTAGCGGGTGACCGGCTGGTTAGTGTCGACGGAAATCCAATTTCTGCATTTAGTGAGCTGAATAGCGCCGCAAGGGATGCGAATGGTGCTGCTGTTGCTGTTGAAATTGATCGTGGCGGTGACATTGTTAAGCTGCCGTTTACGTTTATACCTCCTATCGAGGTTCAAATGGTTCGTAGTGACGGTGCCGCCGCAGCTGCGGGTATTGAGACCGGCGATATTATTGTTTCGGTAGATGATAAGAAAATTGTTCTTTTTGAAGATCTTCGAAAAGCGATTGCGGCATCAGATGGTAATCCTATTTCGATCACGCTTAACAGGAATGGAGAACGGATAGTAGTCGCCGCAACCCCTGAGTTGCGCGAAATACGGGATGAAAACAATAATATTGTTACCCGGTATTTGCTTGGGATTACCCACGGTTCGTCGCTTGGCATGTGGCCTCCACTGGAAAACGCTTCATTGCTGGAAGCGGCGGAAACCGGTGTTGAGCAGACATATGGTGTTCTGTCAGCAACCCTTTTCTTTCTCTATGAGCTTGTTGCGGGACGCGGTGATGTAGGTGATTTGGGGGGGCCCATCCGCATAGCAGAATTTTCCGGGGATGCCGCTGAAGCAGGCACGTCTTCGCTGATCGGCCTTATGGCTGTGCTTTCTGCGTCTATCGGACTGATAAACCTTTTCCCTATTCCAGTTTTGGACGGCGGACATTTACTATTTTATGCAATAGAAGCTGTACGTGGTAAGCCATTGAATGAACGGGTTCAGGAAATCGGGCTGACAATCGGATTCGCGCTCATCATCTCACTGATGGTGTTTGCAACTTATAATGATGTTATTCGATTGTAGCGAGCAAACTGGTTTCTCCACCCGAAACGATGATTGGTGCGCCATTGGCGGGTTATTGCCCGTTGGTAAGGCGGAGGAAGATTATGAACTGGTTAACGAGATCTGTAAGTGCCCGAACCGGAGCTTCGATACTGGCGCTGGGCGTCGCATTCGGAACGATGTCCGCTCCACTTGTGTCCCTTGCACAAAACGCAGGTGTGTCTCAGGCCGGCGGTGCCATTACAGCTATTACAGTTGAAGGTAATCAGAGAATAGAACCTGATACGGTTCGGTCTTATCTGACCGTTACACCAGGCCAGCCCGCTACTGCCGCACAAATTAACGAGTCGGTTAAAGCAATGTTTGCAACGGGATTGTTCAAGGATGCCAGAATTGAGCGCCGCGGTTCCGTTTTGGCCGTCATGGTAGAAGAAAATCCCGTTGTTAACCAGATTGCCTTCGAAGGAAATGATCGTATCCCTGACGATGCTTTGCGCGCCGGGGTCACGAGCCGAGAACGCCGGGTCTTTACGCGAGCCAAAGCCGAATCCGATGCTGCCGGGATTCTGGACGCTTATCGCCGTTCCGGTCGGTATGGTGCGGTTGTCGAGCCTAAAATTATCGAACTGCCGCAAAACCGTGTCGATCTCGTCTATGAGATCGAAGAAGGGCCTTTGACCGGTGTGGATAGCATCCGGTTTGTTGGTAACCGTGCTTTTTCTGACTGGCGCTTGCGCCGCGAAATTCCGACGGATGAATCCTCGCTGTTTAATTTTCTATCTTCAACGGATTCATACGACCCTGACCGCTTGGAATTGGATCAACAGGTTCTCCGGCAGTTTTACCTCTCGAACGGGTATGTCGATTTTGAAATAGAGTCTGCTGTCGCGGAGCTTTCACCTGATCGTTCAGGTTTTCTAATCAGCTTTGCCCTTAACGAAGGTGAACAATATAGATTTGGCGCGATTGATATTGTCTCAAATGCTGAAGGCGTTGATATCGAAGACTTGCGTAGGTTGATTTCGGCTCAAGAAGGTGAGATTTACGATATTCGGGAGATTGAAGAGACGATAACGGATATGACCTTTCGCCTCGGCGAAAGTGGGTATGCATTTACGCAAATAAACCCGATTCCGACCAAAGACGATAATAACAGAACCGTTGGTATTACGTTCGAGATTAACGAGGGCGAGCGCGTTTTCGTTGAGCGAATCGATATCACGGGAAATTCGCGTACATTAGATCGTGTCATTCGGAGGCAGTTTGAACTGGCTGAAGGTGACGCTTTCAACGCATTACAGCTTCGTAGGTCGCGGTCTAAAATCCGTGGCTTGGGATTTTTTAGCGGCGTCGACGTCCGCACGACACCAGGGTCGACTCCTGATCGGATTGTCGTTGAAACTGAAGTGACGGAACAATCGACGGGTCAATTGAGTTTTGGTTTGGGGTTCTCTACGTCTGAGAATATTTCCGGTGAAGTTAGTATCGTCGAGCGCAATTTGCTAGGACGTGGACAGGCATTGCGCCTCCGTGCGCGTATTTCGTCACGAACAGCACTTTATGATTTGAGTTTCACCGAGCCATCTTTCCTTGATCGCGATTTGTCTGTTGGCTTTGATCTTTTCCGTCGTGAGACTGATAACCAAAACACCTCTTCCTTTGATGTTGTGAACACCGGATTTCAGCCACGCATTAGTTTTCCATTAGGGCGTTATTCACGTCTGACACCGCGCTACCGGATTTCGGAAGATGAGATCCGAGACGTCCCTGATGATGCATCGCTGTTCATTCAAGAGGATCTCGGCAGTGATATTACTTCCTCGCTGGGATATGAGTTTGTATATGATCGCAGAAACGATGTTGCTGAGCCTAAAGAAGGTTTCATTTTCCGGTTTGAACAAGACGTTGCAGGTCTTGGAGGTGATGCGCGTTTCGTGAAAACTGAAGCATCGGTTAAGGGCTTTACGACGATTATCAACGAAGATGTTGTAGCAAGTCTGGAATTAGCCGGTGGAGCAATTACATCATTTGGAGGGTATGATCTTAAGGCTTCAGATCGGTTTTTCTTGGGCGGTGATACATTCCGTGGTTTTGAAACTGCCGGTATCGGACCGCGCGACAATGACACAGATGATACTCTCGGAGGGAACTATTACGGTGTTGCCCGTGCTGAAGTGACTTTCCCGCTTGGCTTGCCTGAAGAATTTGGTCTTGCGGGTGGTGTCTTTGCAGATGTTGGTACTGTATTTGGTCTTGATGTCACGAGTTTGACCGATTTTAATGGTGTAGAGATAGCAACGGTCGACGACGACCCCGAACTTCGGGCTGCCGTTGGCGGGACAATCTTTTGGACGTCTCCATTCGGTCCTGTGAGGCTTAATTTCGCAACACCGATTGTTCAGCAAGATGGCGATGATGATGAGTTCTTCCGGTTCACCGCTGGCACGCGCTTCTAAAGCAGTTGGGCATCTGCTTTTTGTAGGTATGCTTTTTGTATCCGCTGCGCTTCCCCTTAACCAAGTGATGGCGCAGGCAGACGTTAATATCGGTATTCTTGTTGTCGATATGCAGAAGGTTCAGCGTGACGCAGCGGCTTCGGTGAGCGTAACAGAGCAGATCGCAGCGCTAAGGGCCGAATTGGGAGCGGTCATTTCAAAACGCTCCGAAGCCATTAATCGTGAAGAAACAGAATTGGCGAAAGAACGGAATAAATTGACCGCAGATGAACTGCGCACACTAGCGCGTGAATTTGAACGCAAAGTCTTCGCACACCGTGATTTTGAACAGCAGGAAACCACAAAATTGCAATTATTACAGGCGCAAGCCCGTGCTGCGATCAGAGGACAAATTATTCCAATCTTAACGAGTGTCATGCGCGAGCGAAATGCGCAGGTCATGTTGGACAAAAATGAGGTGGTCTTGAGCAAAGATGCACTTGATGTCACAAATGAAGTGCTCACCCGCCTTAATAAGGCTTTGCCGACGTTGATTTTATCCCCCCCCCGCGATCCTGAGTAATCGAATTACCTAAGTTGACGCGGTTTACTTGACCAACGCGGGTATTGAGGTAACACGACGATATTTAAATTCGCCGGAAAATTGGATTTCGCAGATGTCAGACGCGCTCACCACTGCCGATCTTGATCGGATTAAACGGATGATCCCTCACCGTGACCCTTTCTTGATGATAGATTCCGTTACAGGTATCGAAAATGGTGAGTTTGCCATTGGGTGCAAAGCGGTGACGGGTGAGGAATACTTTTTTGAAGGCCATTTCCCCGGTCGCCCCATCATGCCCGGCGTCCTCATTGTTGAAGCAATGGCCCAAACTGCGGCAGTGCTTGTGGTTCAGACACTTGATATGGTGGATCAGGGTAAGCTCGTCTATTTCATGACGGTTGATAAAACCAAGTTTCGCGCTCCTGTAGAACCCGGTGCTGACCTAGAATTACACGTTACAGTGCAACGTAGCAAAGGCCGTGTTTGGAAATTTAGGGGGATTGGAAAAGTCGGCGATACGACTGTTGCTGAAGCCGAATTCAGCGCAATGATCGTTGATCCGGAATAATTCGGCATGAAAATGCGCTATGACCTGATAAACGGAGCCTGAGATGACCATTGCTACCAGTGCAGCGATCCATGCGACTGCCATCGTGGAAGAGGGTGCGTCGATTGGCGAGAATGTAACGATCGGTGCTTACAGCGTGGTTGGGGCTAATGTGAAGCTGGGTGACGATGTTCGCCTCGAAGCGCATGTCTCTATTTCAGGGCACACGAGAGTCGGTGCGCGAACGCATATCTTTCCTTTCGCATCTATCGGATCAGCTCCACAGGATTTGAAGTTTGCCGGGGAAATTTCTTCTTTGGAAATCGGAGAAGATAATCAAATCCGGGAACATGTGACGATGAACCCCGGTACGGAAGGTGGAGGCGGTATCACGCGCGTAGGAGATCGCTGTCTCTTTATGGTGGGAACGCATGTTGCGCATGATTGTTTGATCGGTGCGAATGTCATCATGGTGAATAATTCAGTATTGGGCGGCCATGTAGAGGTTGGCGATTTTGCTGTTCTCGGGGGGCTTTCCGCAGTCCACCAATTTGTTAGGATCGGCGCTCATGCAATGGTTGGCGGCATGACAGGCGTTGAGCGTGACGTTATTCCTGCAGGCACCGTAATGGGCAATCGGGCGCATCTTGCTGGTTTAAATCTAACCGGTTTGAAACGGCGCGGGATTCCGAAAGATGACATTCACGCTTTACGCGCCGCATACAGGGATGTGTTCGAAGGAACTGAAGGCGAGTTGGTCGAGCGTGCCGAAGTATTAAATAGGACATTGCAAAAGGACGGACCGGCGCGTGATATGATCGACTTTATTCTTGCGCGTAGTAGCCGCCGTTTCTGTATGCCTGCGGCATAAAATGCCTGCACTGCCGAAAAAGCTCGCGATTTTGGCGGGAGGTGGAACATTACCTAAGAATGTCGCCGAAGCCTGTAGGCGCGAAAGTATTCCTGCACTATTAGTAAATTTAGGCGGTGCTGCTGACGCATGGATCGGCGAGTATGATCCGCTCGATATCGCGCTGGGACAAGTTGGTCGTCTGCTTGAAACGTTAAAGGCAGAGGGTTGCGACGCGATCACGATGGCGGGGCCACTAACCCGCCCGCAATTGTCCAAAGTGCGCTTTGACTGGCAAGGGGCAAAATTGCTTCCGCGCGTCACGCAATTGTTCCGAAAAGGCGATGATGCATTGCTGCGAGGCATCGCTGAAATGTTCGAGGAGCATGGCTTTCGCGTGGTTGGACCCGAGATGTTGTTGGGGGATATTTTGGTGACACCGGGAGTAATGACTAAAAGTTCTCCAACGGATGATGCGATTGAGGATATCGCGATAGGTAGAAAAATTCTTTCGGCGCTTGGGCCTCATGATGTGGGGCAAGCTGTTGTGGTAGCGGATGGTGTTTGTATGGCTATCGAGGCCGCCGAAGGGACTGCGCAGATGTTACAGCGGGTGAGCACATTGCGGGCCGTAGAAAGGGCATCAGGCGTCTTGGTGAAATTACCCAAACCAAACCAAGACCGGCGTGTTGATTTACCAACAATTGGACCACAAACAATAGACGCGGCCTCAGACGCACATTTGGCAGGTATTGCTGTTGAGGCAGGGAACGGTTTTATCATTGATCGTGAGGATACAATCCGTCGTTGCGATGAGGCAGGGTTGTTTCTTATCGGCTTAACGCCGCCTGACCTATGAGCGAAAAGCCTCATATTTTTATTCTGGCGGGTGAAAGTTCCGGAGATCGTCTGGGCGCGGCATTAATGAAGAGGCTTCGCGAAGAAACCAATGATGCGGTGAAAATTACAGGCGTCGGCGGGGAGGCGATGATTGATCAAGGGTTGAAGCCAGTATTTCCGATGGCCGATATTTCGGTGATGGGCTTGGTTGAAGTTGTGCCTCATCTCAAACGTATTCGGTCGCGTTTGCGCGAAGCAAGTGAGGCAATTGCGGCAATCCGCCCGGATGCGGTAGTCACTATTGATGCGCAAGTTTTCTCGGGATTATTGGCGAAGAGAGTGCAGCGAACCGCGCCGGAAACAACGCTGATTCATTATGTGGCTCCCACGGTTTGGGCTTGGAAGCCGTGGCGAGCAAAAAAAATTGCAAGATATTTGGATCGGGTACTCGCGCTTTTTCCGTTTGAGCCGCCGTATTTTGAGAAAGAAGGTTTAACCTGTGATTTTGTCGGTCATCCGGTGGTGGAAAGAACCACTGGATTGCCAATGGATGCTGGTGAGACACTGCGCGCGGAGCTTGGCATATCCGCCGACTCAAAGGTTTTGTTGGTCGCACCGGGTAGCCGTTCGAGCGAAATCGCGCGACTTGGTGGCCCTTTCGGTGAAGCCGTTACCCAGCTTGCAGAATTGTATCCGACACTGGAGATCATCTTGCCCGTTGCGGCGGCGGTGGCTGAAGAGGTTGTGGCGGTGACTCGATTGTGGCCTGCCAAAACGCATATTCTCGACCCGCGCGCAGTGCCGTTTGAACAAGCAGAGACGAGGAAATTCGCGGCCTTTGCTGCGGCTGATTTTGCGCTCGCCGCGTCAGGCACAGTGACACTGGAACTTGCTGCGTTTCGTGTGCCGATGATCGTCGGTTACCGTATGCCTAAGCTGAATGAGTTTGTCGCGCGCCGTGTGATGACCGTCGATACCGGAACGCTTGTTAATATCATCACGGGTGAGAAAATTGTTCCAGAATATTGGCAGGATGATTGTAACGGAACATCTCTGGCCAACGCATTGAGTCAGCTGATTGAAGATAAAAAAGCCCGCGATCAACAGATCGCAGGCTTTGATCGTGCGTTTGAAGCATTAGGGGAGGGTGACGCCCCCCCGTCATTACGCGCCGCGCGTTCTGTTCTGAGCGCGCTGTCTGAAAATAATCAGCGCTTCTCGACTGGTACGTAATCGCGCATCGGCTCACCTGTATACATCTGACGAGGACGTCCGATCCGCTGGTCTGGATCTTCGATCATCTCTTTCCACTGCGCGATCCAACCTACTGTGCGTGCGAGAGCAAAGATGGCAGTGAACATTGATGTTGGGAAGCCCATCGCGCTTAGGACGATGCCTGAATAGAAATCGACGTTTGGATAGAGATTTCGCTTAACGAAATACTCGTCTTCGAGCGCGATTTTTTCCAGTTCTTGCGCGACTTTCAAAATCGGATCGTTTTCGACACCGACCAATTCTAAAACTTCTTTTGCGCTTTGCTGCATCACCTTAGCACGCGGGTCATAGCTCTTGTAAACGCGGTGTCCGAAGCCCATCAAACGGAAGGGATCGTCCTTGTCTTTAGCTCGCGCGATGTATTCCGGAATTCTGCTAACATCGCCAATTTCTTGCAGCATATTCAGAGCGGCTTCGTTGGCTCCACCATGAGCAGGCCCCCAAAGGCAAGCTACGCCAGCGGCAATACAAGCGAACGGATTTGCATTCGACGAACCGGCGAGACGGACTGTCGATGTTGAGGCATTTTGTTCGTGGTCTGCGTGGAGCGTGAAGATGCGATCCATCGCTTCGGCCATGATCGGATTAACTTTATAATCTTCAGTTGGGACCGAGAAGCACATATGCATGAAGTTTGCCGCATATGACAGATCGTTGCGCGGATATACGAACGGCTGACCAATAGAATATTTATAGGCCCAAGCCGCAATGGTCGGCATTTTCGCAATCATCCGAATTGAAGCAACTTGGCGTTGCATCGGATCGCGAATGTCGGTGGAATCATGATAGAAAGCTGACAACGCTCCAACGACACCAGTAACAATCGCCATCGGGTGTGCATCCCGGCGGAAGCCCCGGTAGAAGTTTGTCATCTGTTCGTGCAGCATTGTATGATTGGTCACACGACTCTTAAAGTCTTCGAGGAGTTCTTTGTTCGGGAGTTCACCATAGAGAAGCAGGTAGCAAACTTCGAGGAAGTGACTGTCTTCGGCAAGTTGGTCTATCGGATAACCGCGATAAAGTAACTCCCCTTTATCGCCATCGATATAAGTGATGCTGGAATCACATGCTGCGGTTGAAGTAAATCCGGGATCGTAGGTGAAATGACCTGTTTGTTTGTACAATGACCTAACGTCGATCACCGATGGTCCGACTGCACCATCATAAATGGGCAGTTCGATTGACTGTCCTTCAACTGTAATCGTTGCTGCTTTTCCTGTTTCCGTCGTCATGCGCGCTCCTTAATGTAGCACCAACGCGGATGCGCGGCACTTTAGTTGCGTATCCAGGCTTGTAAGGCACTATTAGCTAGGTGCTTTGATCACTGATACGTGCCAGCGTTTCATCACGTCCAAGCGTCGCCATAACGTCATAAATCCCAGGCGATACCGCGCGACCAGTAAGAACAGCGCGCAACGGCTGTGCAATCTTTCCGAGTTTTGTCGCCCTTTGTTCCGCAAAGGTTTTTGTAATCGTCTCAAGCTCTTCGGTGGTCCATTCTTTAGCTTCTAGCAGATATGAAGTCAATTCACCCAGCATTGCACGTGCGTCATCCGTGAGTTGTTTTTGTGCTTTTTTGTCGAATGTAAGTGGCCGGGTAGCAAAGATATAACCCGCTGTTTCAAGCAGTTCGTTGAGTGTTTTTGCACGATCTTTCAATCCGGGCATTGCGGCAAGCAAATCTGTTTTTTGCTTTCCTGACATCTCGTGGCCCTCGCGCACGGTGTATCTTGCGACGCAAGCGGTGGTGAGGCGTTCGTTGCTTGCTGCACGTATATGCTGACCATTGAGATTTGCGAGTTTGTCAAAATCAAACCGTGCAGCCGATTTACCAACCGCCTCTAGCCCAAACCATTCAATCGCTTGTTCTGTGGTAAAAAACTCTTCGTCACCATGTGACCAGCTTAAGCGTGCGAGATAATTTCGCATTGCCTCAGGCAGATAGCCCATCTCTTCATAAGCATCGACGCCTAATGCGCCGTGACGTTTTGAGAGTTTCGCGCCATCCGGCCCGTGAATCAGTGGAACATGGGCGAAGCTGGGGGTGGCCCAGCCTAAGCCGTCATAGATCAACGTCTGGCGCGCAGCATTTGTAAGATGGTCGTCGCCTCGGATAACGTGCGTTACGCCCATCTCATAATCGTCGACCACGACAGCCAACATATAGGTCGGTACACCATCCGAGCGCAGTAAAATTAGATCATCAAGTTGATCATTCGACCATGTGACCCGACCTTGAACCTGATCGTTGACGACTGTTTCTCCCTCACGTGGTGCTTTCAATCGCACGGCATACGGGGCGTCCGACGGCCAATCCGCTTCGGCTTTGTCTCGCCAAGGGCTGTCAAAACGGGTGGGGAGATTATCTGCTTTCGCTTGTTCGCGGGCCGCATCAATTTCTTCTTTTGTTGAGTAGCAGCGATAAGCCGAGCCATTCTCGAGCATTTTTTTTGCGGCGTCGGCATGGCGTTCAATGCGTGAATACTGACTGACGGCATCGCCATCCCAATCCAACCCCATCCAACGCATACCGTTAAAAATCGCTTCTGTTGCCTCAGGCGTTGAGCGGGCGCGGTCTGTATCCTCGATACGCAGCAGAAACTTGCCGCCGTGATGCCGCGCGAATAGCCAGTTAAATAACGCGGTACGCGCTCCACCAATATGCAGAAAACCAGTCGGTGAAGGCGCAAAGCGCGTGACGACTGTTTTACTTTCGCTAGTGTTTGCAGTCTGAGCGGTCATAATGATTTTCCTACGGCGGGCCGTCTCTCTCAATTGGAGACGTATTCGGGAGGCGTTATGACCGAGGGGGAAGGACCCGTAAAGCGGTTATGGACGGCACAACAGCGCCAGTTTGCGCTTTGGACTCCTGTGATGATCGGAATTGGCGTTTGGGTTCGGTTGGGCCTTAGTTGGTCGATACCTTTTTGGGCGGTATTATTGGTGCTCGGTTTTGGGGGCGCGGTTTCTGTCCATTTCCGCCGTAGCGGTTCTGAATTTAGGACGCTAACAAGCGCCGCACTAGTCTTCGTAGTGATTGGGGTTTTTGCCGGATCTCTGCGGGTTATGCTGGTTGATGCGCCTGTTTTGGAAAGCGATTTTCAAGGCGAGGTAACGGGGCGGGTCATTGCGACAGATCGCTCCAGATCTGGTTCGCCGCGTGTCGTTTTGGATGGGTTATCGCTGGCCGGCGTTCATTCGAGCGCTGTGCCTAAGCGTATGCGCCTTACGTTAATTGATGCAGATGAAACGCCGATTATAGGATCGGTCATTTCCGTCATTGGGACTGTTGGCCCTCCCGCTGGCCCTGCTGCGCCGGGTGCGTTTGATTTTTCTCGGCAGGCGTTTTTTAGGCAGATTGGCGGTGTCGGGTATGTGCGCGGAAATGTTGAAATTCGGCAGCTACCCGAAGGCAAATCGCTGTGGCTTCAGAGAGTACGGTCGGACATTTCTAAAGAATTGCGCGCGGGCATTACAGGAGAAGAGGGCGCTGTCGCCGCCGCGTTGATAGTCGGGGACCGCTCTCACATTTCCGATAATGTGACCATCGCATTGCGGGATTCCGGATTGGCGCATTTGCTGGCGATCTCTGGCTTGCATATCGGTTTAATGAGTGCTTTGACATTCTGGTTGGTCCGCTTTGCTCTTGCGTTATTACCGAATTTTGCAAGCCGGTTTCCTATTCGAAAGATTGCTGCACTGGCTGGTTTGGGTGCTGCGGGTGGATACCTCGCATTAGCTGGGTTTGGCGTGGCGACGCAGCGGGCGTTCATCATGTCGGCGGTGGCTTTTACGGCAATCTTACTCGACCGACCTGCTGTAACTGCGCGTGGATTGGCTGCAGCGGCGTGTATTGTATTGTTGTTTCGGCCCGAAAGCCTTTTTGAAGCTGGCTTTCAAATGTCCTTTGCAGCCGTTGCCGTACTAATCGCGGGATACGAGGTCACGCGAGGATTTTGGCGTCGCCGGGCGCAGTTGCAGGCGATTCATCAGCGCATATTCACAGGGATTATCGCAACGATGGCAACCAGTGTGATGGCAGGTGCAGCCACTGCACCTTTTGCGGTCTATCACTTTAATCGATTGGTTGCGTATGGGTTGCCTGCAAATCTTTTCGCGACGCCGGTCATGGGGCTATGGATCATGCCCGCAATTATTTTAACGGCTGTTCTTGCACCTTTCGGGTTTGCCGGATTGGGGCTGGCACTTCTTGGATGGGGTATTGGATATGTTTTATGCATTGCTGATTTTGTTGCTGGATTAGAAGGTGCAGCTGGATCAATTCCAGCTGGTTCACCTACGGCATTTGCAGCGATTATATTTGCCGGATTATGGCTTGTGATCTGGCGTGGCCCGCTTCGGATCGTATCAATATTACCGTTTTTGGTGGGAGTATTTCTTTGGCGCGGCATTGATCAACCTGATGTTCTCATCTCTGAAGGCGCGCGGTTGGTTGCAGCACGCGCTGACAACGGATCGCTTTGGGTGAGCCGTGAACGTAAATCGGGCTATTCAGCTGAGACTTGGTTGCGGCGAAATGGGGAAGGCAATACGTCGCAATCTCAGGCGTATAAACGCCGTGACTGGAAATGTTCGCGAACACATTGTCTTGGTGTCGCGCGGTTCGGAAAGCAGATCATTCTGTTCCGTAATTCATCCAATAGGAAAGTCATTGAATATTGTAGAAACGGCGCAATCGTTATTGTGCCGAAAATTTTCGTAAGTCAGGAACTGAAAACACAATGCACGGTCATTGATCGCGCCGTTCTTGATTCCGCCAGTTCCGTTTCAGTGACTCTCGCCTCAAGGTCGAAAGCCTTGATCAATGTAGCGAGAGCGACTTCGTTGGGCGATAATCAGTAGCTGCGCAGCAAAGCAACGAGTTTACCCTGAATGGTGACAGCACCAGGACCATAAATCTGCGTCTCATAGGCTGGATTCTCAGCTTCTAGAGCAATAGAATCTCCCTTCATACGAAGGGTTTTCAGCGTCGCTTTATTATCTTCATGAATATAGGCTACGACGATTTCTCCGGATCGTGCGGTATCACATTTTTGGACGACAACTGTATCGCCGTCATTGATCCCAACGCCAGTCATGGAGTCGCCATCGACGGTCAATCCATAATGTTCGCCTGAAGCAGGCATGTAGGCGGCTGGAAAATGTAGGGTATCCGCATGAGCTTCTGCTGCTTCGATGGGCAGACCAGCAGCAATCTTATTCATCATCGGAACTTCACGAAATTCACCAGACGTTACGACAGGACGCTGAGTTTGTGGCGCCTGTTTGCTGCGACCCCCTTCGATGACGTTCGGTCTAAATCCGCCTGAACCCCGTGCCGATGCGTTCTCTGGAAGTTTCACCACTTCTAAGGCCCGTGCCCTATGACGCAGCCTACGTAGAAAGCCACGTTCTTCTAAGGCCGTAATTAGTCGGTGAATTCCTGACTTTGATTTTAGACCCAAGGCTTCTTTCATTTCGTCAAAAGACGGTGAAATTCCAGTGTCTTGAATGCGCTCATCAATGAAGGTCAGCAGTTCGTGTTGTTTCTTAGTAAGCATAGAGGGCGTCTCCCGCCGAGTTGCACTTTACGCTTTTGTTCTATTTAAGTTCATGGCCTGTGTCAAGTTATGTTCTTGAAACGATCATAGAACGATGATTATTGAGAATAATGCTTAAAGCGTGAATTTGCTTAAGTTATTGAATCAAAATTACTTACACGCTCGGCGTAAGTTGTCCAAAGCCACCTCTGGTCGTTTGTAAGAACACACTTTGCCCCGGTACCAGTGTCCTGTCCCCTTGAACGATTGTTACCAAGGAACCATCATCTAACTTGACGACATATTCGGTACCGACCTGACGTGATAAATCATTCTCAATGGCCGCACCGATCAACCCGCCGATGATAACACCGCCAAATGCTCCGAGTACGGAAGCGGCGCTGGACCCGCGTCGATAACTACGGCGTGAGCGGCTTGGGCCGATTTGTGACCCTGCGATTCCACCTGCAAAAGCACCGATTGTTGCGCCTAATCCTGTGCCGCCGGAAGAAGTTTCCACATCGCGTTTTGAGACGACAACGCCGGTTTCCGTTGCTATGGCATATCCTGAGGATACGCGCTGAAATCCACCATGAGTTGAGTGTGCGCAGCCGCTGAGGGTGAGGGCGGTAGCAATCGCGAGAATGGGACGTCGCATAAGTTCCTCCAAGGTTTTCCTGAGCTTAAGCGCTTTTCGCCAATTTATCAAAGCCTTGTAGCGTGCTCAACACATTGTGCATTTCCGTTAGCGGGATCATATTCGGCCCATCCGATGGCGCATTGTCAGGATCTTCGTGAGTTTCGATAAAAACTGCGGCAATTCCGAGGCTTACGGCACAGCGGGCCAGCAGCGGCGCCATAGTTCTATCCCCTCCGGATGAACCGCCAAGGCCGCCGGGTTGTTGCACGGAATGGGTGGCATCGAACACCACAGGGCAGGCGCATTGCTGCTTCATCGTTGGAATCGCTCGCATATCTGCGACTAGCGTGTTGTAGCCGAAGGAAACGCCGCGCTCTGTCGCCCACACGTTCTGGTTGCCGCTCTCTCTGATTTTGCCGACAACATTTTTCATGTCCCAAGGTGCCAAAAACTGCCCCTTTTTTACGTTAACAACTTTACCTGTTGTGGCAGCTGCAACCAGTAAGTCCGTCTGACGACACAGAAAAGCCGGTATCTGTAAAACATCCACGACTTCGGCAACTGGAGCGCAATGCGCGGTTTCATGAACGTCAGTAAGGCACTGTAATCCCAATGTTTCCTTGAGTTCGGCAAAGACCGGCAGCGCGCCTTCCAACCCGATGCCGCGTTTTCCGTAGATAGAGGTCCGGTTTGCCTTGTCGTAACTCGCTTTAAAAATCAAAGGCATACCGAGCTTATCGCATATTGACTTTAACTCACTCGCGATCATCATTGAATGATCACGGCTTTCCATCTGGCAAGGCCCGGCGATCAGCGTCAGCGGAGCATCATTGGCAACGTGAGACAGCATGGAAAACCCTCGTATAAACTGTGAAAACTGCCGCGTATCTATGGCAAAACCCGCAAAAAGCACACCCATAGTTTTCTCACGCAGTTTGCTTGACGGGGTACTGGCATCGCGTCACTGTCTCCCGCCGAACGAGAGGTCTTTGTGAGTCAGCTTTTAATCAACGCATTCCACACCGAACTCGCGCGGATACAGCGCATGACGGGCAGTACGAACGAGCAAACGATTCGTGAAGCCTTCAAGCGGTTGCTCCATAATTGGTCGCGCAGCCGCAATCTCGATCTTGTGACCGAGCATCCGGTCCAAACGCCGCAGGGCAAGACCGTCTATCCCGATGGGACCGTGCTGTATGAATTGCGCGTGCCGCTCGGGTATTGGGAAGCCAAAGACACCAAAGACGATCTTGATGCCGAGATTGAGGATAAATTCCGCAAGGGCTATCCGCAAGACAACATCCTGTTCGAAAATTCCGCCGATGCTGTGCTGTATCAAAACCGCCGCGAGGTCATGCGGTGCAGCATGACCGATACGGAACAGCTTGGCGCGCTGCTGGACCTCTTTTTCGAATACGAGCCGGAGGCGATCAAAGATTTTCGCAAAGCCGTGGAGACATTCAAGACCGATCTTCCGGCGGTCCTTGATGCCTTGCGCGGAAAAATCGACACGGCCTACAACGATAACAAATCCTTCACCAAAGCCGCTGCGCATTTTCTGGAGCATGTGAAATCAACGGTGAACCCCGCTTTGCAAGAGGCGGATGTGCGCGAGATGCTGATCCAGCATATTCTCACCGAAGAGATTTTCAGCCATGTGTTCAACGAAGGCGATTTCCACCGCGAGAACAACATCGCCAAAGAGCTGTATGCGTTAGAGCGCGAGTTCTTCACCGGCGCGACCAAGCGCGAAACGCTGGCGGCGCTTAACCCCTATTACGCCGCCATCCGCGCGAACGCGGCACAGATCACGGGGCATGGCGAGAAACAGACTTTTCTCAAAGTCATCTATGAGAATTTCTATAAGGTCTATAACCCCAAAGCCGCCGACCGCCTTGGTGTGGTCTATACCCCGAATGAGATTGTGCGCTTTATGATCGAGGGCGCCGATTGGCTGTGCCACAAACATTTCGGCAAATCGATGATCGAGCCGGGGGTAGACATTCTCGACCCGGCCACCGGAACCGGCACATTCATTTGCGAGCTGATCGAACATTTCGCCGGACAGCCCGCGAAACTGGCGCAGAAATACAAAGAAGAACTGCACGCCAACGAAGTCGCCATCCTGCCCTATTATGTTGCCAATCTGAATATCGAGGCGACCTATGCCGCCGTCTCCGGTCAGTTCATGGAACTAAATCGACTCTTGATGATGCTCCAAGTAGATTTTCGCAAAAATCAGCCAAGGACATTTGAATGCAATACGACCTTTCAGGATTGACGGCTTCTCAGCTAGAATGGTTAGACAGTGTTATCGGCCAGTTCAAGCTGCCTCATTCGTTCAATCGAGACCCGTCGTCCGATTGGATCGTGCCGGAGGTACTTGAACGTTTCGGGGACGCTCTTCGAATTCACCATGCATTTAGTCGGCAACCTTTGAGTAAAGATCGCTTTGAATATGCGTTGGAGAGAGCATTATCTTTATCAGGTATCGCTGCGCGACTAGGGTCTGTTGACGTTCAAGCGAGAAGAATCAGGGTTGCTGCATAAGCAACGAAGGCAGTGTAACTGGTATCGGTTTTACAGGAGCGCATGGCGATACCTCTGTTTTCCTTGATCTTCCCGAAGAAGTTTTCGATCAG
>CALKIZ010000090.1 GCA_937995735.1 uncultured Neomegalonema sp.
TAGTGAAGGGATAACGTACACAATCTTTCGCACAATTGAATTTGCAGGCGGTTTCTTTCAGACTGAGAGGAACAGAGAATGGATGAGAGAGAAGGCAAGCCAATGGGAGACGTCATTCGGATAGATGATGCGCGGATCCGAGACCATCTTGGCGAGATGGTGCGTGGGACTGTTGAGGAAACCTTGAACGCGATGTTGGATGCAGAGGCCGATCAACTCTGCGGGGCGGCCCGATATGAGCGCAGTGAGGCCCGCAAGGACACACGCGCTGGCAGTCCAATAAGCACAAGGCGTGCTTGGTTAGCTCTCTTCATGACTTTCTCCGTCTACAATTTCACAACAATGTATCCTTAAAAAATATCGGTGATACGATTATTTCTGGTGCAAATTGGTGAATTCATGCTAGTGAGCGTTGAATCATGGAGATTTACAGCATGGCGGCCGCAAGTAAAGAGCGATTTTCGGTAACACTTAATAATGAGGACTATACTGCGTTGAAGCTTATTGCCGATTCTCAAAAGCCACCGCTTTCCTTACAATACATAGTTTCATACGCTTTGACTGATTTTATTGCTGCTCACAAAAGTCGCCAAATTGAACTCGATTTTGGCCGTAGAGCCAGCTAATGCGCAGGCTCAAATTTATAGACTTATTCGCTGGGCTCGGCGGATTTCATCAAGCATTGGACCAGTTGGGGCACGAGTGTGTGTTCGCATCTGAGCTTAATGAAGAACTGGCAAAATTGTATGAGCGAAATTTTGGCGTAAAGCCGCATGGCGACATCCGCCAAGTGTCGGTCTCAGAAATTCCAAATCACGACATACTTTGCGCAGGCTTCCCGTGTCAGCCCTTCTCAAAAGCGGGGGAGCAAAAAGGGTTTGAATGCCCGCAGTGGGGAGACCTATTCGACTATATAATTAACATTTTACGCCACCATAAACCTCAATTTGTGATGATCGAGAATGTGCCGAATCTTATCAAGCACAATGGGGGGAAAACATGGGCAAATATTCTCCATAGATTACGCCTCGCAGGTTACAAAGTATCTGACGGGAAGCTATCGCCTCATCACGTCGGAGTCCCGCAAGTTCGTGAGAGAGCCTTTATCGTAGGTTCCCGCGACCCGCTTCTAGGCTTTTCCTGGCCAGATCGCCAGAAAAAAGTAGAAACGTCCATACGAACAATCTTAGACAAGCAGCCAAACGACGCGCGACAATTGTCTGAACGGTTTATCCAGTACCTTGATGCATGGCAGTTGTTCTTAGATAAGTTTCCAGTCGGTGAGCGACTCCCGTCTTTTCCGATTTGGGCAATGGAGTTTGGCGCGACTTACCCATATGAAAAATCTTATCCATTGAAGAATACGGCAAAAAACCTGCAGTCTCACAAGGGCTGTTTTGGCAAGAGTTTTGAAGGTTTAAGCAAAGCTGAAATCAGAGCCAATCTACCTTCCTATGCCGCCAAACCAACCGTTGCGTTTCCTAAGTGGAAGATAGAGTTCATCCGCAAAAATCGAGAGTTCTATGCGCGACATAAAGGTTGGCTAGATGATTGGCTCCCAAGCATTCAAGACTTTGCACCCAGTTTTCAGAAGTTCGAGTGGAATCATAAAGGCGGTGAGAGGAGTATATGGGAGTATATTATCCAATTCCGTGCGTCAGGAATTCGGATTAAGCAACCAACTACATCACCATCATTAGTCGCCATGACGACTAGCCAAGTTCCCGTTATTGCCTGGGAGCGACGTTATATGACTATCCACGAATGTAGTAAGTTGCAGAGTATGGGAGCATTAAAGCATCTGCCCGAGGCCCAGACAGCTGCATTCAAGGCACTTGGAAATGCAGTAAATGTCGAAGTTGTAAAAAATATTGCAATTCAACTCCTCGCTACAGACCCAAGTCTCGAGAATAGTCAGCTAGTTGTGTCTACCCGGTCCTGCCTATCGGCTGCGGCATAAGAACCAAGGAGGCGGAGGTTGAGTAAAGAGACAATCAATATTCAGCCCGGCGTTAGTATGTTGGCGGTGCTCAAACACCTCAACTATCACGCTTGGTACGCGCTTGCGGAGTTTGTGGATAATTCGATCCAGAGTTTTCAACAAAACCAAGAGGCACTCTCTGCCGATTCCCCAAAGTTAGTGGTTGATATTGATATTGATGTAACTGACCCGCCGCAAATATCGATCCGCGATAATGCTGCCGGCATTCCTCTGGAGGATTTTCAACGCGCCTTCCGACCTGCAACTTTGCCTCCAGATAGAACTGGGCTAGCTGAATTTGGCATGGGCATGAAAAGTGCTGCGTGTTGGTTTGCTCCAAGGTGGCGAGTGCGCACAACAGCACTTGGAGATCCAGTGGTTCGCACGATCAAGTTCGACATCGAGAATATAGTTGCAGATGACATTAGTGAACTTGAAATCGCAGAAGCACCAATCGAAGCGAATGCTCATTTTACGGAGGTCGTTCTTGAAGATGTTTTTCATGTTCCGGCCGGCCGCACGATCGGGAAAATAAAGGACCACCTAACGGATATTTATCGAGTTTTTGTGCGCGACGGGCTGCTTGAACTCAGATTGAAAGGTGAGTCGTTGGTTTACGATGCACCCGCTATACTGAATAAACCTTACTTCAAGTCTCCTGAGGCGAAGAGCAAACTGTGGCGAAAAGAGATTGCCTTCGATTTAGGACCGGGGCTCAAAGTACATGGTTTCGCCGCGTTGCGCGAAGAGGGTAATACGAAAAAAGCTGGGTTTGGGCTTTTTCGCAGAGGCAGGATAATAGAAGGGTCGGGTGAAGATGGGTATCGCCCCGCAATGATATTCGGCAGTTCGAATAGTTACCGATATCAAAGACTCTTTGGGGAATTACAGCTTGATGGATTTGAAGTCTCACACACGAAGGATGGTTTTCGGTGGGATGATAGTGAAACTCCATTTCTTGAACTTTTGCGAGAGCATCTAGACTCAGAAGAACTGCCGCTTCTCAAACAGGCTGAAGGATATCGTGTTCGAAAACCTACATCGGCTTTGAGAAATGACGCCATCAAAGCCGTGACTGGAGCCGCAGATGCTCTTCAGGAAGGACTGCCGAGTGTATTGCCTAGTCTATCAGATGCGGAGCCTACTGGAACCCCTGAAGAGGAGCCGCCTGAGCAGATAAAGCTCGCGAGCAAAGTCATCACGCTACCATTTCGAGGACAAACGTGGGAAATCGAAATCAAGCTAACTAATGATCCCGCTGAAAGTCAGTGGTTGATTTTGAGTGATAAAAATCAACTCGCCGGAGACACTCGCCGTATCGACATCAGAGTTTCAATGGCGCACCCTTTCATGGTTCGTTTTGCCCAAAATGATAGCGATGGTTTCCTTCGGCTTGCAGCAGGGATTGCTGTGTCTGAAGTTTTAGCTCGAAGTGCTGGCGTTCGAAAGGCGGGCACTGTGAGGCGTAATTTGAATGAATTATTGATGACCGCCCTTTCTGGGCCGTAAAAAGGCAAGGTTATATGACTGATACGCCAACTGCTACGATCACACCCCGTGAACCATCGGGCAATGGGAGTTGGACGCCAGCTGTCGGTCAAGAAACTATGGACTTCCTAGATAGATCTGCTCCGGATGAGAGCCGGGATAGCCTTGAAGAAAATGCGATTTCCATTCTCTCAAAAGGGGTTTCACCTGAAGAAATCGAAGGATCACAAACGGGTCTGGTGGTTGGATACGTCCAAAGCGGTAAGACTATGTCGTTTGAAACTGTTACGGCCTTAGCAAGAGACAATAGATTTCAAATTGTTATCGTAATTGCTGGCGTGACAACAAATTTGCTGAACCAATCAACAGAACGACTTGCAAAAGACTTAGGCTTAAGTGATCCGTCGCGACCACGCCGTTGGGTGCAACTCGCCAATCCCGTTAACAATGACGAGTCTGTCCAGTTAATTAGTAGCGCGCTGGATGATTGGCGGGATCCTAATACACCTGACGACTTGCGACGTACCGTGCTGATAACTGTGCTTAAGCAACATCAAAGACTGGGGCATCTAACATCATTACTTGAGCACCTTGAATTAAGGGGAGTGTCTGTTCTTATCGTGGATGATGAGGCAGACCAAGCAAGTCTCAATAACGAAACCTCCCAAGACTCTGAAAGCACGACTTACGCAAGGCTAATGGAATTACGCTCAGCAATTCCGCTACATACTTATCTTCAGTACACCGCAACACCACAAGCGCCCCTGCTTATCAATATCATTGATAGCCTTTCTCCAAATTTTGTGGAGGTTTTAGAACCAGGTTCGGCTTACGTTGGGGGGCACCACTTTTTCAAAGAAAACCCTCACCACATTGTGTGCATTCCCCCTGAAGAAGTTCCTACGAACAGGAATCCTCTCGTTGATCCACCGCCAACTCTCTTGGATGCGTTGAGAGTATTCATCGTTGGTATTGCTGCAGCATTCGAACGCCGTGAGCATGGTGGTAATCGTTCTATGCTAGTTCATCCTTCGTACCTCACCGCACAGCACAAGGACTTTTACAATTGGATACGCGACATCGTTGCCGACTGGAAATCATGTTTGGATCAGAGCCAAAATGATCCGGATAGGCAGGAAATGTTGGAAGCCTTTAGAGCAGCTCATTCAGAGTTGAGATTAACTGTTGGGGACGACTTACCTGATTTTGATCAAGTAGTATCTACGCTTCGCTATGCCCTAAATCAAATCCAAATAATGGAGGTGAATGCGACGCGTGGCAAAACCCCAAAGGTGGAATGGCAGAACGCTTTTGGCTGGATATTGGTCGGTGGAGCTGCGATGGATCGTGGTTTTACCATCGAAGGACTAACAGTTACTTATATGCCACGTGGTATTGGAGTGGGGAATGCCGACACGGTACAACAGCGCGCAAGATTCTTTGGTTATAAAAGAGGCTATTTTGGATATTGCCGTGTTTATTTAGAAGACGGAACTCGCGCTGCGTTTGAAGGTTATGTTGATCATGAGGAAGATATTAGAGGACAACTGCAAGCCGTTCAGCAAGCCGGACAGCCTCTGAACCACTGGAAACGAGCGTTTGTGATGTCGAGCGCATTACGGCCTTGCCGCGATAGTGTTTTAGATTTTGATTATATGCACGTTCCGCTTTCGGAGCGCTGGATCGCTCCAAGGTTTGTCGTTGCAACGCCGGAAATCACTGCAGAAAACCGGACGCATGCAGAACAACTTCTGGAGGCCCACATATTTGAGGTCGATAGCGGACATCCAGATCGTACTGACGTTCAAAGGCACACGATTTCTAGTGATGTGCCCCTTCAAACTGTTATGGATCAGTTGCTTGTGCCTTTTCGTGTTACTGGGGCCACTGACTCACAACGAAACACCGCTCTATTACTTCAACTCCGAAAGGTACTAGAGCAATCACCTGATGAAACCTGCGCGGTGTATCAAATGAGCGGTGGCCAAAAGCGTCTCCGGACTGTTGGCGTAGATGGTGAAATTAAGAATCTGTATCAAGGTGAAGCTCCAGTGCGTCCAGTTTCGCAACGTGGGAGTATATATCCAGGGGATAGAAACATCCGTCTACGAGACAAAGTAACGGTTCAGGTTCACTATCTCGATCTTCGAGACGAGGAAGGTAAAATTGTGTCGCCAGATACCTATGTTTTGGCTGTTTACCTTCCTCAAAGACTAGCCGAGAGCTATGTTGTGCAGCAAGGCCAGTAAGAGTGACTGGTAGGTTTGAAGAAACATTTGATCGTCTGATTTCAGGAGGCGGTGAACCGTCCCATGACTCTTACTTAGTACTCGATCTGGGCGAAGATTTAGCCAGTTGGTTTGTTGGTATTGATGCCAACTGTCATCCTTGCATTCTTGTGGAATCAACTTCTATCGCAGGAAAACAGCCATCCCCTATCAAATTAGAGAATTTGGATGTTCAATTTCATGTGCCGTGTAAGGTCGAGCGAACACATGGAATAACGAAAAAAACTACATGCAATGTTGTTCGATTGAAATCGGATGATTTGGCGATGCGAAGAGTGTTCTATTCGGTCTGCGATACGATGGCATTGATGCTGGGAAACACGCCGCGTGATACTGATTTATCGAAAGCAATGAAGAGACTTGCCGCAATATTTCGAAAAATGCTAGCACCTGCGTCACGCACGCTTGCTGGATTATTTGGAGAACTCACTGTTATCTACAGATCCGTTCTTCCACATGAGTTGATTCGGGATTGGCGAACTGCGGATGTTGATCGCTATGATTTCTCATCAAATGACTTGAAAGTTGAAGTAAAAAGTTCGTCAGTTCGTCAACGTGTGCATGAGTTTTCATATGAGCAGTGTTCGCCACCTAGCGGTACCGTTGGTCTTGTTGCTTCGGTATTTGTCGAAAGGGCGAGCCGCGGAAATTCTATCATCGATCTTCTCAACTTGGTAGAAATGAGGTTGCCCGGAAAGCTGGAGGCTATTTTCAAATTGAGGGAAGTAGTCGCTACCACATTAGGTAACGCTCAAAGTCAAGCTGTAGAGATCAAGTTTGATCTGGCACTCGCTTTAGAGTCCGTTCAATTTTTTGATCTAAATGAGGTTCCAGCCGTTAGAGGCAATATCCCAGCTAGGGTTTCAAAAGTGCGGTTCACTTCGGACTTAAGTGCCATGCAATCGGTCGATCTTGTTAAATGGTCTGACGGGACACCAGACCTGGTAGCATATTTGGAAACGTATCAATAATTGAAATGGTGCGTTGAAGCAGCATCGATATTGGCGGAGATTGGATTTTGACTGGGTAATGCTCCAGACTAACTCATGGCTGGACCACCCTTAAGGGGCAGACCATATGGTTTTCGTGCCCTCAGTTGAAGGGTGGTTTCTGACTGGCTGAATTCAAATTTTCTGGCACCAAAATTCAAAACGACTAACGACCGGTTTTGGGATTTTTCTGAGATAAGCACTGCTTCTTGACTGATCTGCCGCAGTTCTACGATTCCGTCTCCTAGCCCTAGCCTCCCCAAATGCCAGCGCGGCGGCTGGAGCCACCCGCAGCTCAAAGCCGCCGCGCTGGCATGGGCTCCGTGGAGGTTCAACACGCCTCCTCAGTCCAACGCTCACGATATGAGGCCATACGCGCCTCATGCGCTTCGGCCCGCTCTTTTTCCGTCTCGACCACCTCATGAAGAATTTTGTCGAGTTTGGAGAGCATAT
>CALKIZ010000091.1 GCA_937995735.1 uncultured Neomegalonema sp.
AGTCTGGTACAATCGACAGCGTCGCCATTCATCGCTCGGCTACATCACGCCGGAACAGGCAAGGCAGAAATTCACGAGGGAGACTAAATTCGCAGCGTAACTGAATCAGCACATGGTCCGGTAAATCGGGGCAAGGTCACATTCCCTGCGAGGGGTAGCACCGGAACGCTCCCGCTGGCGCAGCGCGACATTCGAGACCATTCGCCGTTCGTTTCTGAAGATCGCTGTGCGCGTCGAGCAACTCAAAACCCGCATCAAGATCCCGTTGCCGCCGGCCTACCCGCAGGCTGCGATGCTGCGGGTCATGCCCGGTCGTATCCACGCCCGAAATCCCTGACCAACGCGGCCGTTGCCGCCGGATAAATCCCATCAGATCAACCCCAAACGCCCGCCAAATCATGACAACAACATCAACCGGCAACGCCGGGCAATCCTTCCTGCCGAAACGATAGATGATCAGGACGGTGAATAATTCGGGCTAGTAACGCGGCGAATTCTTTTGCGTTTGCTTGTTTGATCGTCGTTGCGTTTTCACGAATGTCCAATATTTCGGCGATGTTTAGATTGCCGTGACGCAATGCAGAAAATACCGGGCCAAGCGTTACGGGTTCTGCGGCTTTGACTAGCACGATACGCTTTAAGCCAATTTTCGATAACATGACAGCCGACGGGGCGTCTTCCGGGCGCATCACCATGATAGGTTCAGCGCCGGTGGTTTCGATCAAAGTATTCAACCTTGTCATGGAGACTTTATTGAGTGGAGCGCGAAACCCTGCCTCGATAATAGAAAGACAGGCCAGATCGGTTTTTTGTAAAATATCAAGGCAGTTTGGAGAGCCTTCGTATCGTGTAATCCCGCACCCGAGCTCTTGACCTGCTTCGACCAGTTCCAAATGCTCTTCGGTATCAATCGCATCAGATAAAATCCGTATGCTGCGTCCGGCTTGGCGCATGGTTTTACAGATATGCGCTGTAGCGGTCGCGCGAAGAGCGCGATCCGCTGATAAAACTAAGAAAGGCCGGAGAGCATCGACGTTAAGCGGATCAAAACTCACAAGACGAGATAGCGCGGTTTCCGCCACCAAAGATGTAATAGGAGGTGCGCCCGCTTTTATCAGTTCTGCGGCAAGCCGATTGCGCGTTTCCGGGTCGAGCCTATGCTGAACTGCCAGATCACCGATGCCGTCATTTGCTTGTGCTGTGCGCAGCCGGCGAATGAGGCCACGTTCCGGCACGTATCTTGGTTCAGCTTTTATAATGCGGGTGGGAGGAGGCGGAGCAGGTACACGGATGCGGGGCTGAGAAGTCTGCGTTACTATGGCTGGTTCTGCAGCGTGTAGCATTAGGCTTCAGTTTCGCGGTATTTCTTGATTTGCGTTGTACGCAAACCTTGAATGCCGTGTCGATCAATTGCCTTTTGCCAGCCTTCGAACTCTTCGATTGAAACATTATAATGATCGCAAGCGTCTTCGACTGTAAGAAGACCGCCGCGCACAGCAGCCACAACTTCAGCCTTACGCCGGATGACCCAGCGACGTGTATCCGCTGGCGGTAGATCAGCCAACGTTAGTCTCTGTCCATCAGGACCGATAACAAAGCGGCTCAATGCGTTTTTCTGATCGTTCATGTCGACCCTGATCCTCAATCTCGTAAGAAGGACCATAGAGGACATCACCTAACAAATCGGAAAAACGCTGAAATTAAAGATAGTTAACAGCATTTTGACCATATTTTCTGGTCATGTTTTGGTTACACACTCCCTCTTGACGTGACCTGGCCCCCGCGCGATACGCCTATCTATGAAAGCATCAGAACTCAGTGTCACAAGTGCCAAGCACCGGAATTCACTTGGCTTTGCAAAACTTGCCGGAGATACCCGCGTGGCGGTAGCGATGTCTGGCGGCGTGGATAGTTCCGTTGTTGCGGCGATGGTTGCAAAAGAAGGGTATGATACCGTTGGATTGACCATGCAGCTCTATGACCATGGAGCGGCGCTTGCCAAAAAGGGTGCTTGCTGCGCCGGGCGCGATATTCATGACGCACGTAGGGTGGCGGAATCTCTTAGCTTCCCCCATTACGTGTTAGATTATGAGAACATTTTTAAAGAAGCTGTCATGGACGAATTCGCCGATGCGTATTTGGCGGGTGCGACACCGATCCCCTGTATCCGGTGTAATGAAAGGGTGAAGTTTAAAGACCTGATGGGGCTGGCGCGTGATCTTGATGCGGATTGTCTTGCGACAGGCCATTACATTCGCCGGATCGACGGTGAGAACGGGCCGGAACTGCATAAAGCGGCTGACCCCGCGCGGGACCAGAGTTACTTTTTGTTTACCACGACACCGGAACAGCTTGAATATTTGAGGTTTCCGTTAGGAGATCTAAAGACGAAAGCCGAGACACGCACATTGGCCTCACAGTTTGGCCTAACGGTCGCAGATAAACCGGACAGTCAGGACATCTGCTTCGTGCCGCAAGGCCGATACACGGATGTCATTGAAAAATTGCGACCCGGTGCGGCGGAACCGGGCGAGATTGTCCATCTCGATGGCCGCGTACTCGGACAGCATCATGGCGTGATGCATTACACCATCGGTCAGCGGAAGGGTCTGGGGATATCCGATGCAGAGCCGCTTTATGTGGTGAAGCTGAATGCCGGGGCTAAGAAAGTCATCGTTGGCCCGCGAGAGGCGCTCGGGTCTACGCATGTTGCGGTGAAAGAGATCAACTGGCTTGGTGATCATACTTTGTCGGCTGCGCCTGAGGGTGGTTGGGAAGCCGATGTTAAGGTCCGCTCAACCCGTCCCCCGAAACCTGCGCGAATTATCCCTCTGGGAGACGGACGAGCCGAGGTGCGCCTTGTCGAGCCGGAAGACGGCGTTGCACCGGGGCAGGCTTGTGTGTTTTACGCGCCGAATGGTGGAACCCGTGTTTTAGGTGGTGGCTGGATCGAAAGCGCAAGCTGACGCGGCCTTATTTCAAGTGCGAGTTTACCCATTCACGCATAATGGGATGACGCTTTTCCAGCTCGTCGGTGACGGCGGGGAAAGTGTCGAGCCATTGGCGGTATTCCGTCACGCGCTCCGGCCATTCAATAGGCGCTTTCAGCCCACCACAAATGACATCAATCCAATCGAAGGTGATCGGTAGACCGCAATCGCCTAAGCTTAGCATGTCGGTGGGTGCGAGTGGGTCGTCCAACATCCGCGCAAGCTGTGCGAGCCGCGCCGTGATCGCATCCGTCGCCGTATCAACGGTCTCAGCCGAACCGCCACCGGCTTTTACGATGGGAAATAACGCGCGGAGGGCAGGTTCGAGCCGTGTATCATGAAACCGTGACCGTTCCCGTACCTTGGCCCGTTGATTCAGTGGAGCAGGCATCATCGGCGGGTCGGGAAAAGCCTCTTCAATATATTCTGCAATGGCTTCGCTGTCGCTAAGCACAAGATCATCGTGGATCAGTGCTGGCAGATTACCCGAGGGGACAATCTGTTTATAGGCGTCAGACCCGACACCGCCTACAGGCGGCTCTTCACTATACGTCAGTCCTTTATGCGCCAAAAGAATGCGGGTCTTTGTGCAATAAAGACTGTGAGCCGTCGTGTAGAGGGTCAGCATGGGGGATGCCTTGTAAATTCTGTCACCCCGCATCAATACAATGCGGAGTGACGCGCTTGTGTATTAGTTGCTCAACTGCCATTTCTTGCCGAGCTTATCAAAGAAACCCTGCTCGGTTTTCAGCGTGATCCATGTGTTCATGTAGTTGATCCACACTTGATCATCCTGCGGCAACAGCATCGCGATGGGCGTGCGGGCCTTTGGCGCAGAGACAGGAACAACCATCATCTGGCTGTACTTCTCGACCAGTTTATACGCCTCGACATTTGACGTGATGTGAGCATCCGCCCTCCCTGCCAATACTTCTTGAAAGTCGCGCGCTGGGGCTTCGACAATTTTGTGCTCGGCATCAGGGAAAAACTCTTTGACCTGTTTTTCCTGTGTCGTGCCCAAAGTCGCCGCGACAGTCACATCGGATTTGTTCAGATCATCCCAGTCCGAAAACTTATCCGCATTCTTTTTGAGTGTCAGAGGAACGGTTGCGAGCGAGAAATAGCTTTGGGTATAACCCGCAGCCTTAGCCCGTGCGGGCGAGATCGAAGCGGACCCTGTGATATGGTATTTACCGGCGGTCACACCTGAAACCAGTGTTTTCCAGTCGGTCGGCACAAACTCAACTTCAACACCGAGATCTTTCGCCAACTCGGTCATCACATCGATGTCGTAGCCTGTGTACGAATTGGTCGCGACGTCCTTCATGGTCATCGGGTTCCAATCGCCTGTCGTTCCTACCTTCAGGGTTCCACTGTCGAGGATGTCCTTCAGGGAAGAGGCGGCATTGGCCTGCGCGGTGAAGGCAACCAGTGAAAGGGCTGCTATGGCCGCTTTAAGGAATGTCATTTTCTTCTCCTATCGTCGGCGGGTGACACCGTGTCACTCGCCCCAGGGCGTGAACGCCGTAACGCGGCTTGCGCGTTTCCGGCTGTCATGATTTGACGAGCATAGCGTCTGAATAGGGAATGTCATGCTGCGAAACGAAACTGCGACAATCATAAGCATCCGCGCGGTGTCAAAGTTGTTCGGGACGTTCAAAGCATTGGACGAAGTTTCGCTTAACGTGCGCGAAGGCGAACGGGTAGTCGTTTGCGGTCCCTCCGGTTCTGGTAAGTCCACTTTAATCCGTTGTGTCAATCGCCTTGAGCAACATGATGTGGGTGAGATTGTTTTAGATGGGGTGACGTTGGGCAATACGCGGGACAGTGCAAAAGTCATTGCCGATACGGTCGGCATGGTCTTTCAACAATTCAATCTGTTTCCGCACCTTACAGTATTGGATAACATCACCCTTGGTCCGGTTCGGTCGCGGGGGATGAGCGAGGCGGATGCGAAAGCGCTGGCGATGCATTATCTTGAACGTGTCAAAATTCCTGAACAGGCAGGGAAGTATCCCCGGAACTTATCAGGAGGCCAGCAACAGCGCGTCGCGATTGCTCGCGCGCTTTGTATGGAGCCTCGTGTCATGCTGTTTGACGAACCGACCAGCGCCCTTGACCCGGAGATGATTAACGAGGTGCTGGATGTCATGGCAGAATTAGCGGGCAGTGGTATGACGATGATCTGTGTCACGCATGAGATGGGCTTTGCACGCCGTGTTGCTGATACAATGGTGTTTATGGATAAAGGAAAGATCGTTGAAACGGCTCCGCCGGATGTGTTTTTTACCGCTCCTGAAAGCGCTCGGTGTCAGGAATTTCTGCAACAGATATTGCCGCATTGATGGCGTTGTCTTGGAAATCTGCGCGCTGGATTGCGTTTCTTACGCTGGTCCCGATTCTGTCAGGATGTTCTGATCGGTGGGGCTGGTATGTCGTCAACCCGACAACGCCATCAGGATGGACGAATCTCACCTTTTTGATGAGTGGCCTTTGGTATACGATTTTGCTGTCGGTGACGGCGATTGCAATATCGGTTGTTCTGGGATTGCTGATTGCGCTGCCGGGACTTTCGAAGAACCCGTTCCTGCGGGCGTTTAATCGAATTTATGTTGAGGTCGTGCGCGCGCCGCCGATCCTTGTTCTGATCCTTTGGGTTTATTACGGATTACCGCAAGCGGCAGATATTCAGATCAGCGTATTCTGGGCCGGAGTGGTCGCGCTTGCCTTGTCGGATTCTGCTTTTGAAGCGGAGATATATCGGGCGGGAATCCAAAGCATCGATAAGGGCCAGTATGAAGCCGCGCAGACAATCTCGCTCGGTTATGCGGATACAATGCGGTACGTTATACTGCCGCAAGCGATCCGGCGCATTCTACCCGCGATGGGCAATCAGTTTGTTTATATGCTCAAGATGTCGTCGCTGGTGTCGGTGATCGGGATGCAGGAACTAACCCGTAAAGCAAACGAGCTGGTGACCGCCGAATACCGCCCGCTTGAGATCTATTCGATCCTTGTTCTCGAATACCTCGTGCTGATCTTAGTAGTATCCGCATTGGTCCGATGGCTGGAGAGGCGGCTCACAGCGGATGAGGCGCGATAGCGCGCGCCCCGCTAGTTTCTTAATACCGGACGTTTGTTGGCCGTCTCTGTTGACCCCGGCGGGGATCATCGGCGAGCAGGGCATGAGAGACAACCCGCTCAACACCCGCAATCGTCGCAGCAAGCTCGGCGACGTATTCCAGCTCGTCCTGATCCCTTGCGATGCCCAGAATATAGACAATCGAATTGACGGTTTCGAAATCGAAATTGCTTTCGGCAACATCTACTGCGGTGAGCAGACGAAAGCGTAACTGGTTCGAGATGCGCGCGTCTTTCAGATAGGCGAGGCCGCTTTGTTCTTCGGTAACCTGTAATTCGTTGACGACTTCATTAACGCCTTCAATTTCCCAAGCAATCTGAGACGCCCGGATACGATCTTGAGGAGTGCGGGTCGTGCCGACGATGAGAACACGGCCTTCATGGACTTCGGTAGCCATTTCCGCAAAATAACGGGGGAACTCCCGCCCCATATCCCGTTGAAGTGCAAGATGAATCGATGTGTCGGAAGCATTGTTCGCAATGGCTGTCCCTGTGGTGCGCACACCCGAGCCGAACTCTGCGGGTGTCGTATTACATCCAGCTATCGCAAGGAAAGCCAACATAACAAAGGCTGGCCGCATGTTTCCAGTTAACATATCCAGACTCCCTTCAGGAATAAGTTCAGGCGTTCTGCAAGAACCCGAAATTGCGGCGAGTCTGGGGTATTATGGTTGGAATCGCGTTAACAGTGACCGTAGATCGCGAATGTTGCGCGGTAAACACAATCACAAATAGGCAAGCTAAGGTGAGTAATGGGCCTTTAAGCCGGAAGACTACGGCCTATTGTTTCTTTTTGTCGGCTATGTCGGACGATCCCGAAATAGCCGACAATGATCCAACTGACTTGGATCAATAAGGATGCGAGGTTGAATGCTTCGTAGAGGCTGATCAAAACGAGGCTTGCCGCTAATACATTGATCCACGCATAGGTTTTGCCGTTTCCGTCCAGCAAACCAAATTGCAAGCTGGCAAAACCGCCGAGATACGCAGCGAAGCCAAGAAGCCCCGATACATCGAACACACTTAACTCGGTTACAAATTGGGTTAATACGTTCATGGCTTCGCTCGCTCGTATAGGCGGTTAATCAACTCATGCGGTACTAAATGATTCTTGTTTCGCCGCCGTGATTTGCGTCACATGAAGGGCTTCGGCCAATACGCATCTGACCTAGGAGGTCGTAATGGGCTTGCTTGTAAACGGTGAATGGAAAGATCAGTGGTACGATACGTCGGACGGATCGTTTAAACGCAGCGAGGCCGCTTTTCGTAACTGGATCGGGGATGGGGATCATCCGCCAACTTCAGGCCGCTATCACCTCTATGTATCTCATGCCTGCCCGTGGGCGCATCGGACGTTGATCTTTCGAACGCTGAAAGGATTAACCGCGCATATTGATGTGAGTGTGGTGCATCCACTTATGTTGGAAAATGGTTGGGAGCTTGGAAGCGATTATGAGGGTGCGACGGGCGACCCTCTCTACGGATTTGAGTTCGCGCATCAGATTTATACAAAAGCGATGCCCGATTATTCAGGCCGCGTCACCGTGCCTATTCTCTGGGATAAAACCAGTGAGACGATTGTCTCGAACGAGTCTTCAGAAATTATCCGTATGATGAACAGCGGTTTTGGCGATCTTGCCAGTGGCCCGGACTTTTATCCGCAAGACCTGCAATCGAAGATTAATGAGATCAATGAGCGGGTCTATCATGATGTGAATAACGGCGTTTACAAATCCGGCTTTGCGACGGACCAACAGGTCTATACCGAGAATGTCACACGGTTGTTTGCGGCCCTTGATTGGCTAGAAGGTATCTTGTCGGTTAATTGTTACCTGTGCGGCGACGCGATAACCGAGGCTGATTGGCGCTTGTTCACAACGCTCGTTCGCTTCGACAAAGTGTATGTCGGGCATTTCAAATGTAATATCCGGGATCTGCGCGAATATCCCAATCTTTGGGCCTATACCCGCGAGCTGTATCAATGGCCCGGCGTTGCTGAGACGACGAATTTTGATCACATCCAGTATCATTACTATGCCTCGCATCGGATGATAAACGGCAGTGGGATTGTCCCGGCAGGACCAGCGATTAACTTTATGGAGCCTCATGGCCGTGGCGCTGTCTGATTATGAAAGGCTTTCGGCGCTGTGCGCGCTCCGTTACGGTCCGGCGGGAGTGAATTCAGGAGAGCGATGATGATCGAGATTATGCGTCACCTTGTGGATGGTGGACCCAAAACCGTTGGGCCTTTCCATCATGCTGTTTCAGCGGGTGATTTCCATTTCGTAACCGGACAAATGCCAACCTTGCCGGACGATCCGACAAAGCTGGTTGAGGGCGGTATCGAAGAGCAAACCCGCCGGGTGATGGATAATCTCAAACTGGTGCTGGATGGTTTGGACAGCAGCTTTGAGCGCGTGGTGTTCGCGCGGGTCTATCTGGTCAACTTTCAGGACTTCGACCGCATGAACGCGGTCTATACCAGTTATTTCCCTGAAGGCGGCCTGCCGTCACGCACCTGTATCGGCGTAACCGGACTAGCCGTCGGCGCATCGGTCGAGATTGATCTGGTGGTGGCGCGGTGAGACTGGCCTTCAGATTTTCGTTAGCGATTGATTTTTCAAGATAGATGAATAAAGCTTCAATTTGCGTATAGGTAATTTGAATGTTTGAAACACAGATATAATGATTTTGAATAGAATTTCGCATTTCTATAGGGCATTGAAATACGGATATTTTAAGAATTAACTTGTTTTCAACGTAAAAAATATACTTGTGTGTGGTCACGATCTTCTATAGAATCTTCATAAGGAGTCCTTTGAGGGTTGACGATAGTGGTGCTGACTTCGTACATAACGCTCCCGATTAGATTCGAGAAAGTCCTGCAGTGATAATTATGCGTCATATTATTTCCGCGCTGTTTCCCAAGCAGTGCGTGCCCTTAGACACAGAGCAAAAAAAATCCAGATCAGACCGACGTGTGGTTGGCGATAGTGCTCACGGCAACATCCGGCTACAAAATTCAAAGTACGTGACACGGGCGCAGCTTAATGAAGAATACAGACGGGTTCAAGCCATCGACTTCCGGTGATAGTGAATTAGAAGTCCAGCGACTTGAGCCTGTTACGTTAGAATACGTTCAAGAAAATTACGATAAAGCAGATTCCTTGGCGAAGGAAGTTGCAAATTATCGCGATGAAGTTGCAATACCTGCTATAAACGAACTACGCTATGCTGGGCATCACATTTTACGAGCAGTAGCTGGCAGTAGTGCACATCCAGATCAAGAACAGTTATTAAAAGCCATATATCATTGCCAGCGGGCAATGTATGAAGCTGCTGATGCTGGCATTATTTCAGCTCTATCTATGATCTCGATTTTTCACGACGATTATCGGAACACGGTAATCACTGATGTCGTTCACGAATACCCTGAGATAATTTCGCAAGCCCGTGAGGCTCAATCTCTTCTCGAAAAAGAAAGATATCAAACTGGAACAGATCCAGTTCTTCCTTATAAATATGTTGAAACATTTCGATTGTTAGTTGAAAGCTCAAAAAGATTGGAAGATTGTAGAGAGGAGTTAAATAAAAAAGTGAGGAAAGAAAGAAATGCCGCTTATGTTGCGATATGTGGACTTTCTTTAGCCGGACTTGCTATTGCAGTTTCAATAATGGTGGCTGTTTTACAATAATTTTTGTTCCTTGAATAATCACCCACCCCGCCTTGCCATAAACGCCAGCCTTTCAAACAAATGCACGTCTTGTTCGTTTTTCAGCAAGGCGCCGTGGAGTTTGGGCAGGGCGTTTTCGCTTTCGCCGCGCAGGACGGCGGGGTCTACGTCTTCGGCGACCAACAGACGAATCCAGTCGAGGGCTTCGGAAGTTGAGGGTTTTTTCTTCAACCCCGGTGTCTCGCGGATTTCATAAAACTGCGTCAGTGCGGCATTCAGCATCCGTTTTTTGATGCCGGGATAATGGACCTCGACAATTTTGCTGAGAGTCTCCGCATCGGGGAACGAGATATAGTGAAAGAAACACCGGCGCAGGAACGCATCGGGCAGTTCTTTTTCGTTATTCGAGGTGATAATCACAATCGGGCGGTGCTTGGCCTCGATGGTCTCGCCGGTCTCATAGACATGAAATGTCATTTTATCGAGTTCCTGAAGCAGATCGTTCGGAAATTCGATGTCGGCTTTGTCCACTTCGTCGATCAGCAAAACAAGACGCTCATCAGCGGTGAAGGCTTCCCAGAGCTTGCCGGGACGAATGTAGTTTTTCACATCGTGGACACGTTCGTCGCCCAGTTGACTGTCGCGCAGGCGCGAGACGGCATCGTATTCGTAAAGCCCTTGCTGCGCTTTGGTCGTCGATTTCACATGCCATTCGATCAGTTTCAGGCCGAGCGATCCGGCGATTTGCTTGGCAAGCTCTGTTTTTCCGGTCCCCGGCTCGCCCTTGACCAGCAAAGGCCGCTCCAACGCAATCGCCGCATTTACAGCAGTCGTTAGGTCTTTTTCAGCGATGTAATCGGATGTGCCTTCAAAGCGCATATCGGTCGTTCTCCTAGGTTTCGACACCAGATAGAACATTCTTGTTCAGCGGTCACGCTTTGCGCGCCGGATTTCCTGCCCGAAGCGATGATTTTGCGAGGATTAAGGCACGCCGCGCTTGACCTTCGCCGCTTCAACCCGTTCATTCCCGTCAACAACGGGAGATATGATCATGCGCGCGATTGAAATACCGGAACCCGGCGGACCCGAAGCTTTAATGCTCTGCGACCGGCCTATGCCTGTGCCCGGCGATCAAGAAGTGCTGATCAAAGTCGTCGCTGCAGGTGTCAATCGCCCCGATGCGATGCAGCGCGAAGGCCAGTATCCGCCTCCTCCCGGTGCATCGGATATTCCGGGGCTGGAAGTCTCCGGCATCATCGAAGCCGTGGGATCAGAAGTCACCCGTTGGGAGGCGGGCGAAAAAGTTTGCGCGTTGCTCCCCGGCGGAGGCTATGCCGAATATGCCGTGGCGCATGAGCAATGTGTTTTACAAGCGCCTGACGGCCTGCCCCTCGAACACGCCGCCGCAATCCCGGAGACATTCTTCACGGTCTGGACCAATGTATTTGAGCGGTCTGATCTGGGCGATGGTTCCGTTTTCCTGATGCATGGCGGGACCAGCGGCATCGGCACGACGGCAATTCAGCTCGCACGGGAATTCGGTGCAACGATTTTTGCAACCGCCGGATCGGATGAAAAATGCCGGGCGTGTGAAGACCTCGGCGCGACACGGGGCATCAACTACCGCGAAGAAGATTTCGTCGAGGTTGTGAAAGAAGCGACGGGCGGAAAAGGCGCAGATGTCATCCTCGATATGGTTGGCGGTGACTATATTGCGCGCAACATGAAAGTCGCCGCCAAACATGGCCGCATCGTCAATATCGCTTTTCAAAAGGGGCCAAAGGTTGAGCTGAACATGCTGCCCGTGATGCTCAAGCGTTTGACTCTGACCGGCTCGACCCTGCGTATCCGCTCGCCCGAAGAAAAGGGCGAGATTGCAAATTCACTGCTGCGGTTTGTCTGGCCGATGATCACGAACGGAAAGGTCAAGCCGATCATGGATCAGAGCTTTGCTCTTGAAGATGCGGCGAAGGCTCATGCGCGTTTGGAAAGCGACCATATCGGGAAAATCATTCTAACAATGTGATTCAGAAGGCGGCCACCGGTCTCACTGATTGCTTGTGACATAGGCGCGGGCGCTCGAATATCCTTTTAGGGACATTTCGGCTTTGTGGCGTTTGCCGCTTTCGCCGGTATAGGCAATCTCGATCATGGTCCGGCTTGGCATACGGACCATCAACTCGTTTTCGGCAATTGAAGGCGCGATTTGAGCGGCGGTGTTGATTGACATATCGACAATACGCCATCCATCGCCCGGCCCAAGTTCTGCTCCCGGCAATCCGTCCAAAGTGACTACGACAGTCGAGCCTTCGCGGATTGGCTCTACAGGTATAAAGACCATGCGGTCTTCGCCGCGATTGGGTTCGGAAAAGGCGAGCCGATGCCCGTCTGCGGTGACGGTTGCCAAGGCGCATCCTGCATCATCGGCGCAAAAAGCAGTCCAGTCTCCGAATGATAGGGGTTCGGCAGCATAACTGGCCGATGCAGTCATAACGGTTGCAAAAAATACGGATATGAACCGCATGATCTTGTCTCCTGAACGCTTCTTGCTGCAGTATATAGCTTGAAACATGGCAAGTGCATGATTTTTGTCTTAATTTGATACGGAGCCAGTCAGCATGAGCCTGCGTATGATGTTGCTGAGTGCGTATTTGCGCCATTTCGTCCGACCTTCCCTCGCACGGGTCAAGACGCCGCAACTCGCGCGTACAGGCATGGAAAAGTCATCAGCGCGCTTGCCTGTCTCCATGCGCGGAATCAATCTGCATCAAGAAAGCATCCCCGGCCCCGGTGGTCCGATCCCTGTTGAGTGGTTATCAGCGGGCCGTGCGGATCGCCGCAAAGTGCTGATTTACCTGCATGGTGGAGCCTATATTATGGGCAGCCCGCGCACCCATCGGATGATTACTGTCGCGCTGGCGCGGATGACAGGGATGCGGATACTTGTCCCTGATTTTCGCCTCGCGCCGGAGCATCCCGTTCCGGCTGGTGTCGAGGATGCTGTAGCGGTCTATTCGTGGATGCTTGCGCAGGGGTATCAGCCGCCCAATATCGGATTTGTTGGCGAGTCTTCCGGCGGGGGACAATGCTTTGCCGCGCTGGTGGCTCTGACCCGTCGGGGATTTCCGCCCCCTGCTTGTATTGCCGCTTTCAGTCCTTGGGTGGACCTGACCATGAGCGGTGCATCGGTAAAGACCAATGCAAAGCGCGAAGTGATGCTGCCCGTCGAGCGCGCGGCAGAGGTTGTTGGTTACTATATCGGCGACAATGACCCGAAAGATCCTGTGACCTCGCCGCTCTATGATGATGGGCCTACGCCGCCGACATTGATACAAGCCAGCCGCGCCGAGATCTTACTCGATGATGCCGTGCGCATGGCCGCGCGCCTTGAAGAAAGCGGTAGCGATGTCACCTTAGAGCTGTGGGATGATGCCCCTCATGCGTGGCAGTTTTTTGGCGGGTTAATCCCGGAATCAAAAGACGCACTGACCAAAGCGACCGCGTTTTTAAAAGCCTATATTGGCGCATAGCGCTTGCGCTCCGCATACCTCCTGTATGGCTAACGTAAGCGCGGTCAGCGGACTTAAATCCAAACGTGAAGAAATCATGCAAGAAATTGAGAATGTAAAGCTGAACTGGCGAAACTGTCGTCAAACGATCGGCGAATATTACGCCACCATTTCAACGAACTGTGTTGTGTTGTCTGGCGTATATGTCGGATAAAGGGCAGGGGGTGCAAGGGGATGCAGTTTATGGGTGAACACTGCTGGAGTAGTGATTGTATCGCCCCAGTGGGCTTCGCCTAGGTCGCTTCTACTGGCTCGCGCACGAATAGAGCGTAATTTCAGGAGCGAGGTGCAACACCGTGGCGGATTTTGATATCCGTCTGTCGTCAAACAAAAAAACGGTGTTGCGATGTCAGGATACAAACACCTCGGGCCCGAGGAAAGGGATCAAATTGCTCAGTTGAAAGCC
>CALKIZ010000092.1 GCA_937995735.1 uncultured Neomegalonema sp.
CACGACTTCCATGAAACGGCCTTAGCCCAAGGCGGAAAAGACGAAGGAAAACCCGGACCCCGAAATTACAGCCCCAACTATTACGGCGCTTACGCTCGTGACCAAGACAACAATAAAATCCACGTCGCTATCCAAACGTAAAATTAAAAGATCAGTCGCGGCTAATCGCGCTTACCCTGTATCACACGGTTCAAGATCATCGCGCAAAATAAGATCGCAAATCCTGCTAAGATACCCTGACCGACAGACGAATACTGTAGGGCCTCGAGAACATCTTCGCCCAGACCTTTCGCTCCAATCAGCGAGGCCACAACGACCATTGCAAGGCTGAGCATGATTGTCTGGTTGACCCCTGCCAAGATCGACGGCGCTGCAAGAGGGAGATCAACCTTTGTAAGCAAATACCATTTCGATGCGCCATAAGCGATGGCTGCCTCGCGGATCGACTCCGGCACACCGCGCATTCCAAGGACTGTTAATCTAACGACAGGTGTCCCGCCAAAGATCATCGTCGTTATCACAGCAGCAGGCTTGCCTACACTGAAGAAGGCGATGACCGGGATCATGAAGACGAAAGACGGCATCGTCTGCATAAAGTCCATAACCGGACGAATAATCGCGTAAAGTTTCGGTCTCCGCGCGCAATAAAGTCCGAGCGGTATTCCAATCACGATAGAGATGCAGGCGGCGGTTCCGAGGAGAGCCAACGTCGTCATTGCCTTTTCCCAAAACCCAAACAGCCCCATGTAGAGAAGAAAACACGCCGATGCGATGGCTCCGCCGATGCCAGCCGATAACCATGTTAGCAGGACAATGAAACTGGCAATCACGGGCCAAGGCGTCTCAACAAACAGGACTTCGAGTGCATCCAGTACAACGCGAATACCGTAGCTGATCGATTCAAATATCGTCTGTCCTTGTGTCTTGATAAAATCGAAGAAAGTTTCCACCCATTCGATTGCTTTGCGCCGGATGCTTTGGTCTGTAGGAAAATCCGCCAACCACGCTACTGAGCCGGGGAACGCATAATGGACAATGCTTGCGGCGAAAATCAGCAAGACAAAAGCGATGCTGATCCCGGTGCGCCAAGGCGACAATCCGGACCGCAATGAACGATTAGAGAGCCATTCGGAGAAGCGGTTTTCCAATGCAGGGTTTGCAATAACCCCTTCGATAATTTTCACAATGGCCAGAAAGCCGAAACCGAATAAAGCGATTGAAAAGGCATTGGCTTCAGCAGTGGCGACTTCGGATTGAATCCCGGCAATGGCGTTTTCTAGTGAGGTAATGGCGCGCTTGAAGACATCGACATTGGAGGCCCCGCTTTTCTCTGCGGCTTCGAGTTGCTCGTATCGAAAATTGAGTGTGCCTTGAATTTGGCCGATGCGCTCACGGGCCTCTGCACCGAGATCACCGAATAAGCCGCGCGCAATTTGGATCACGCCGAAGGTTTCTAAAATCGTAAAGGGAAGCGCCCATTTCCAAATGCTTCTCATTCCGTACCAAATGGGTCCGAGCAAGGCGGCAATCAGATTAAAGGTCCAAGAGAACTTTGCTGTCGAGCCGATCTTATTGAACTGTGCGCGGTAATAATCCGGGTTTGTCTCAACAAAAGTCCCGATCAACTCATCGCGGTTTTCCGCGCGGGCATCTGCTAATTCATCGGCGCTTTCGACCGTTAGAATGGAGTCGACTTGGTTCATGACGTCTCCGTCCCTTCGATCACAGTGCGGAGTAAATCAGCGCGGGTAATAACGCCGATACGATTGCCCGATGCATCAACCACTGCAAAAGGTCGCTCGTCAGCGATAGCATGTTCGATCATTTGACTCAGGTCGGCGTCTTCGGGGAAAGTCTTCGCCGCAGCGTCGAGCGTTCCTCCCGCACTTTCGAAAGCCGCTATATCTTGCATCACGGCATGAGCGCGCACGACTTTTAATCGTGAGATGCCAGCAACAAAATCTGCGACATAATCATCGGCAGGATTCATAACGATGTCTTCGGGCGTCCCAATCTGAACAACACGGCCATCGCGCATGATCGCGATGCGGTCTCCAATGCGTACGGCCTCGTCGAGATCGTGGGTAATGAACACCGTTGTTTTGTTCATCTGTGATGAGAGCTTCATAAATTCATTTTGAAGCTGTCGCCGGATTAAGGGATCGAGCGCGCTGAATGGCTCATCCATCAAAAGAATTTCGGGGTCAGAGGCCAGCGCGCGTGCCAACCCGACGCGCTGTTGCATCCCACCGGAAAGCTCGTGCGCGAACTTATTGCCCCAGCCGGTTAGCTCTACCATGTCAATGGTGCGTTCGGCGATTTCGAGACGGTCGTTCTTATTGATGCCTCTGATTTCGAGAGGTAGCGCGACATTATCCACGACTGAGCGATGCGGCATAAGGGCGAAGTTTTGAAAGACCATCGCAATATGCTCGTTACGATATTTTCGTAGCGCTGCAGGTCTCATCGCCATAATATCTTGGCCGTTGACGATGATCTTGCCAGCCGTCGGTTCCAACAGGCGGTTGATATGGCGAACAAGGGTTGATTTTCCGCTGCCGGATAGACCCATGACGCAAAAAATCTCACCGGGACGGACGTTCATACTGGCATCCGCGACGCCGATAACGCAGCCATGCTTTTCTAAGACTGCTTTTTTTGACAATCCGTTTTGTTGGATGTCTTTTAAAGCGATTCCGGCTTTGTCACCGAAAATTTTCCAGACGCCATCAATTTCGATTGCGTATTCTGAAGTGTCAGGTGAACCGTTCACGGATTTTCCAGAAAATAAATGTTTTGGCGAAAGGTTCTAATAGACCGAAACCGGCAGGCTCCGGTCTATTATCAAAATCATTGCTTATTTGATCAGGGCTTCAAGTTCGCTGAGGCGCGCTTGAAGAGCTTTGATCTCTTTAGCGATGTCGTCTTTGGACATGCTGCTGCCACCGCCGAGACCGAGCCATTCATCAACACGATCACTATTGGCTGCGACCCAAGCTTTAGCAACGTCAGCCGCATCTTTGCCGCCCTCAATTTCGAATGCGAAATTTGACACATCATCGCCGTTCAGCGCGATGTTTTTCACCAAATCCGCAATCGCTGGTGAGCGTTCAGCGAGTGAGTTCGAATAGGCAATCTGCACTTGCTTTAGAGCATCCTCGGTTTGAACCTTGGAGTTCTCAAACCAATCTGGGTCTTCACTTGGTTGAAGCGCTTTATATTTCGAAGCGTCAAAGGCAGGCTCTTCCAAACGAACGATGTCGTGCTGGAACCAGATGGCGTGCGGCGAATAGCAGTAAAATGCGTAGCCGATGCCTTTTTTGATCGAGTCGCCAACGGTTGCTGTCATGACGGACTGATCCGCACGAATTGGCTCCATGAACGGCATCAGGCCATAATCGCGAACTTTAACCTGATTGACATTGGCCGAGGCCCAACCGGGTGCGCCGATCCAGATTTCACCTTTTCCGTTACCGTCGCTGTCCATCAGCTCCGCGATTTCCGGACGGGCAAGATCAAAAATTGAAGTCACGCCGTTTTTCTCGGAAAATTCTTTTGATACGCAAAAGCTCTGTTTGCCTTCATAGGAATTTTTTGAAAGCGATACGTTCCCCGTGCCATCAACATATTTATCGGTGAAACTTTTTTGGTTTGGTAACCACACATCAGGGTGAATGTCGATATCACCTTTCCCGGCATCCATCGCAGCAAAGATCGCTGCATTATTGCCCGGGACGAGATTTGCTTCGCCGCCGATTCTGGAAACGACGATTTCTTGTACAAGATGTGCAATCGCTTGAGCGCCGGTCCAAGAGGGTGCGCCGATATTGATTTTTTCAGCCGCAAAAGCAGGTGCGGCGGTCGTGATGGCAACAGCGCAAACAGCGCCAAGGAATCTATTCATTTGTTTCTCCCCGTTTTTGTTCCGGCAAGCTGAACCTAAATGCTCTGAGTTATCCAGTATTTTTTCGCCGTATCGAATAAGCTGGTAAAAATAACCGGTTTTGTCGTTCTTTTTCGATTTTCTTACCGCGTCGCAGAGAAACAATCGGCATAGCCAGACAGACGGCAAGGTTATCCGACCGCTCTTAAAGCACTCTTCCCTTGCAACTTAACAAGATTTTGGGCTGTGTGATCGGGAGACAAGATCATAGGGAATTGGTATGTCGCCCGTTGAACGCCTGACAACAAATCTACGACGTTTTCCTAAAGTAGATATTGCGCATCTTCCCACGCCACTCGAAAAATTGAGCAACCTGGGTGAAGACCTCGGTTTGTCGCTGTTTGTGAAGCGCGACGATTGTACGGGGTTCGCTTTTGGGGGAAATAAAGTCCGGCAGCTTGAGTATTACATCGGTGATGCGAAGGCGAAACATGCGGATACGGTTTTAATTACAGGGGCTGTTCAATCAAATTTTGTCAGGACGGCTGCAGCGATGGCGCGGCGCTTTGGAATGCAATGTCATATCCAGCTCGAGGAACGTGTGAGCGGTGCAGGCGATCTGTATCGTTCAAATGGAAATGTGCTTCTTGACCGGTTGCTCGGCGCAACGATCCATACTTTTCCGGTTGGTGAAGACGAGTCCGGGGCGGATAAAGTTCTGTATCAACTTGCCGAAGATTTGCACGGGCAAGGCCGCCGCCCTTACGTGATTACACTGGGGACTGACCATCCGCCGCTTGGGGCACTTGGCTATGTCGAGTCAGCTTTAGAGTACAATGTGCAAATTCAAGACATGGCCCCGTTTGATGCTATTGTTGTTGGCTCTGGTAGTGCATCAACGCATTCCGGTTTGCTTTATGGATTAAGGGCCATCGGCGATCAGACACCCGTGATTGGCATTTGTGTTCGCCGCGCCGCGACTTTGCAAAAGCCTCGCGTTGAAGGCCGTGTTGATGACATTGATGATCTGCTTGGTACACATGATACCGTTCAACATGATGATGTGCGGCTTTTCGATGGAGCGCTTGCACCCGGTTATGGCAAGCTCAATGACATAACGCGCCGGGCAATTCTGGATACTGCTGGCCGCGAAGGGTTGTTTCTTGATCCAACCTATACCGGTAAAGTCATGGGTGGATTGATGATGCTTGCCGAGAGTGGCGAGCTTTCTGGTAAGCGGGTTCTGTTCTGGCATACAGGTGGGCAACCGGGTCTTTTTGCCTATGCCGATCAACTATAAAGGCCGTGAAGTAAGTATGGCATATTCAACACTTGCATACACGCGGAAGGGAGATGGCAAGGTAATTGTCTTCGTTCATGGGTATTTTGGCGGAGCAGGACATTGGACAGATCAGATCGCTTATTTCAGCAAGAATTACGATGTGATCGCGCCGAACCTTGCGGGATTCGGAGACAGCGCACACCTGACCGCGCCCGAGCGGATTGAAGGACATGCGGCTTTGATTTGGCAGATGCTAGATAGCCTTGGTGTCGATGAGATTTATCTACTCGGGCATTCGATGGGTGGCATGATCGTGCAGCAGATGACGGCAATGCAGCCCGCCCGGATTTCTAAACTCGTTGCGTACGGTACAGGACCCGTTGGCAGTTTGCCGGGGCGATTTGAAACACTCGACGAGTCGCGGCGCCGTATTGTCGAAGAGGGAACAGAAGCCACGATGCGACGGATTGCTGCGACATGGTTGGTCGATGGTAAATCATCAAAAGGCTATAGGGCGTGTCTCGCGGAAGGAATAAAAGGAACGCAGCAAGCTGCCCTTGCCAGCCTTGATGCGTGGGAACATTGGAACGGTGTCGATGCATTGCCGAATATAATGGTCCCGTCACTGGTTGTCTGGGGCGATAAAGATCGCTCTTATCCACGCAGCCAAATTGATGCGCTGCTTGCGGGCATTCCTAATAGCCGATTGGCGTTGATGCCGGGTTGCTCTCATGCGGCTCATCTGGACGACCCGGATCAATTTAATGCTTTGCTTGACCCGTTTTTTGCAGAGTGAATTTCTACAGTTTTGAGACGACGCATATTAGCGTAACCGCCAGACTCCAGCTCTGACTTGCCAAGGGCAGCCATTCGAGTTTCAATAGCACAGGGGGAGGGGCTATTGTGCAAAAATGGTTTGATGATCCGGGCGAAAAAAACCTCGCCACAGGAATGCACCGGGTGTGCTCGGCAAAGAATACGATTGATAAAATTCTAAAGCAAAAGCACCGCTTCGGTATCACCCGACTTGCGAATATCACCGGGCTGGATCGGGTTGGTGTGCCGGTCACACTTGCGATACGCCCGAACTCCCGGTCAGTGGCGGTTTCTCAAGGTAAAGGGATGACGCTGGATCATGCTAAGGCTTCGGCATTGATGGAATCCGTTGAGATTTGGCACGCTGAGACGTTCGACAAGCCGTTGATCTATTCCAGCTTCGCAGATTTATCGGATAGACACTCAACCATCAATGTCGGACGCCTTCCCGAAACAAATAATGTCGTGTTCACCGATACCCTTCGCATTCTTTGGGCTGAGGCATTCGAGTTAAACAGTGGCGAAACCCGCTTGGTTCCATACGATATGATTCACACGGATTATACCGATGCTGAAATTCCCGGACATGGCTGTGTTCCATGCAGCACGAATGGTCTTGCGTCCGGCAATCATATTCTCGAAGCGATTTGTCACGGCATCTGCGAAGTCATTGAACGGGATGCGCTGTCCGTTTGGGAGGCAGCGCGTAAAAATGGAACGAAGATGCGAAGGGTTGCTGCAAGTAGCGTTGAGGACACGGACTGTGAAAAGCTGTTGGCATTATTCGCGACTGCACATTTAGATTGTTATATTTGGAACATGACCACCGACATCGGGATCGCGACCTTTACAGTTGTTATCCGCGAACAGGGCGGGGTGGCAGGGCATCTTGGGCTTGGCTCAGGCGCTCATTTGGATCGCGGAATTGCCTTGCGTCGTGCGCTAACTGAGGCAGCGCAAACGCGCCTGAACTATATCAGCGGATCGCGCGATGATCTGATGGCGGCAGAATATGCTCATGAAGGCGTGTTCCAGAAAAATCAGGCTTTCGAAGAACTTGTAAGTGCGCCGTCTGATAGCATTGATTTTTCCGATGTCCCGACAAGAATGAATCCTGTTCTGCGTGATGACTTGGATCATCTTTTAGCGCATTTGAATTCAGCAGGCATTGAAGAGGTTGGCGTGATTGATCTAACCCGCGAGGCCATCGCTATCCCTGTTGTCCGTGTAATCATTCCCGGTCTTGAAGCGCCACATGATGATAGCTCTTATGTTCCGGGACAGCGTGCTCGGGAGCTTGCGATATGATCGTTTTTGCTGGTCCATCGATTGTTGGTGTGAACATTCCCGATGAGATTGATCTTCGTCCACCTGCCAAGCAAGGTGACATTTATCTGGCCACCCTCGATAGCCCCGAGCCAATCGGATTGATTGATGGTTATTTTGAAGGTGTACCGGCAGTTTGGCACAAAGAAATCTTATGGGCGCTGGCGCATGGCATTCCGGTACTCGGGGCGTCGAGCATGGGGGCTTTACGGGCCGCTGAACTCGATCACTTCGGGATGATTGGCGTCGGCAGAATTTATGAAGGCTACCGTGATGGCATTTATGAAGATGATGATGAAGTGGCGCTTCATCACGCGCCGTCTGAGGTCGGATATGCACCTCTGAGCATCGCGATGGTCAATATCAGAACGACAATAGATAAAGCCATTGTAGGAGGTGTTGTCTCCGTTGAGCAGGGCGCTCACATTATTACAAAAGCAAAAGCGCTCTATTATGGGGAACGCAATTGGAAGCGTATTTTGCTGGATGCGCCGCCAGAATCTGCGAGCGTCCTCGAAGAATGGTTGCCGGCGAACGAAGTCGATCAAAAGCAGATTGATGCCGTTGTCTTGCTGAATCGTATGATGAGAAATGACGTTACAACCCCCTCAGTCACCGACGTCTCAAGTTTTGATTTTGAACATACCCGCCTTTGGGACAATGCAGTGCCGCGCTGGCAATCAGCGGTGATACAAAAAGATCGCTCATCGGACTTGCATCTTTTGGGTGATGACTGATCTATCGAATAGCGGTATAAGTGTGTTGGTCTTCTTGTTTAGAGGGCGATTAGATTTTGCTTAAGCGGTCTTGGCGACACTTGTGCCCCAAGCGCGCTTTGAATGAGTGAGCAACAACGCATGAGCGGTACGCGATTCAGTCTATATCCGCAGCCCGGTTTCCTTGACCGTTTTGCTGAACCCGAAGTCGTGATGGTCTCGTCACCTCCCGGTTCTATTTCTGCCGGGCCGGCAGATGACCGCATGTATACATTGTTTCCCGTCGATAAAAAGGAAGCTTATGGAATTTCCGCGACATCGGATGCCGAGGCGCAATCACCGCCTTGGAGAGGAGACATTTTACCGCCACCTGAGCCGGACGCGGAAGGCCATTTTGACTATTTAGAGCCGGGTACACCACAATTTGAAGCGGCGCATTTATTCGGATGCGTTCGTTTTGTCCTTGACATATGGGAGGGGTATTTCGGACGTAAAATACCTTGGCACAGTGAGCGGCATTATGAGCGGATTGAGCTTAGTATCCTTCCCTCCTTAGAGAACGCTTACTCGGGTTACGGGTTCATTGAAGTTGGTGGAGACATCAAACATGGTGGTTACAAACCCTTCAGCTTGAACTTTGATGTTATCGCGCATGAGGTGGGTCATTCTATCATCTATTCAGAAGTTGGTGTCCCCGACCCTTCTAAGCAGCAAGGCGAGTATTTTGGATTTCATGAAAGTGCGTCTGATCTCGTTGCCCTTGTTTCATCGCTGCATTTTGAATCTGTGATTGAAGAACTCCTTCTGGTCACGCGCGGTAATCTCTATGCTCTGAATAACGTTATTCGGATGGGAGAGCTTTCGGATAATGCGCAAATTAGGATCGCAGCAAATGATGTGCAGTTGAGCCAATTTGCGAAAGGATGGACAAAGGAACACAAACTTTCGGAACCCCTGACCGGCGCATTCTTTGATATATTCGTGGATTTTTTCCATGAATGTCTGCTCGATTACAATGCGATTGATCGAACATTAGAAGAGGCTTCAGATGCACTATTAGCGACGAAAAGCTATGCACCGATAATGCAGGATATGTTTGACAAAGCCTATGCCAAAGATCCTGATAGCTTTCGGAGTGCGCTTATTGATGCGCGGGATATTTTGGGTACTTTTCTTGCGGATACTTGGCAACGCTTGGACCCGAATGATTTCAGCTACACCAATGTTGCAAATGCATTTCTTACGGTAGATGCCGAGCATACTAATGGCCGTTATGAAAGTATCATCTTGGGCAATTTCAAAATGCGTGGCATCGGGCGTGTGCAGATCGGTCCTCAGTTAGTTCCGCTTGGAAAAGACAGCCATGCAAATTCTATTCGGACACAACTCCCTATAGACTAGTCTTGTACTTTATACTAATATTACGAGTGGGTGACGGAATGGGAAAACCCTTCCAAAGGTGAGGAAAATAGATGTCCGAGTCAATTTTAGATCTATCAAATATCGTTCTTTTCGGGCGCGTCGTTAATGATATTTCTGCTTCGGGGAAGGCGCACTCGAAGAAGCAATTTGCGCGCATTTACGGCTTTAGCCATGGCGGTGTGTACTATAATATCGTTGGCCCTACCATGTTCTTGGTCGAGGGAGATGGTGTCAAAGCAAAAACAATCACAGAGCCGGGTCCCGATCCCGATGATAAGCCGTTCTATGATGACCTGATGGCTTGGACTTGTAATCAAGTTGATACAACTGTTCGTCTCGATTACGAGGCCGGCAAGTTTGAGCAGGTTCTTTTAGGCTTAATTGACGATGACATGCTCGCAGAAGTTTCTGGAGCGCGTGTGTCAGGGGCGCGTGTTGCTGGGGCGCGAGTCAGCGGCGCCCGTGTTAGTGGTGCGCGGGTCAGTGGAGCAAGAGTGTCGGGTGCTCGTGTTAGCGGTGCAAGAGTTTCAGGAGCCCGTGTTAGTGGCGCTCGTGTGGATGGCGACTGACCCTGTTCGCTTTTTCAAGCATGTGTTCTTCTGCCAGTGTCGGATAAGTCCTTCGGTATAGGCATTTAGGCGGGCCTACGTTTTCTTGGCGTTATACCCGCTAGATGCCTATATCGACATGGATAGACTGTTGCTAATCGACTTTGGAGAATGATGCCCGTGACCCACACTGTCGTCCGTTCTGGTACGTCAAGACTTTGGTTGGAATTCGTTGCGTTGTACTTATTGGCACCGCTTGCTCTTTGGATTTTTTTACCATACCTCAGCCTCTTTGGATCGATTGCAGTCGTTACTCTAATCGGAGTTTATCTTTTGATCCAAACGCCAGGTTTTGAATTGCGAGAATTGCTTGATGTAGGGCGTTTGCGCGAAACATGGCCATTGGTCGCTGGATTATCACTATTAGTATCTATTGTAATACTGCCGTTATCCTACTTTATTATGGGAGATCGTTTTTTAATATTGTTGCGGGAGAGGCCAGATATATTAATATTAATATGGCTTCTATATCCGTGGCTTTCTGTATTGGGCCAAGAGATATTATACAGACCTTTGTTTTTTAGACGCTATGGAGAGTTGTTCCCTTCAGAAGGCATAGCGATTGCTATAAATACACTAATTTTTGCGCTCGCCCATGCATTTTTTGAACGCTGGATTACATTTTTATTGACATTAGGGGGTGGATTTTTATTTTCTGTAATTTACACGAGAACAAAATCATTCTCTACTGTTTTTGTACTTCACTGGATTGCTGGTGGCATTATTTTCACATCGGGAATGAGGTGGTATTTCTACCATGGCGCGATTGGTCAGTAACCGGTTAGATAGATCTATAATAATCGAATTTTAAAAGCGCTGGGTCTTTTTGTACGACCCAGTAGCAGTAATGTAACGTGAGGCAAATCAGATTATCTAGAGTGTTATCAAGTTTTGGTATCACACACCGCGTAACGCTCAGAGCCTAAGGACAAGGACTTTTGATATTCTTCGGGAACGTAAAGGCCATAATACCCGAAATCTGCCGCAGATAAATACCCGTTTTTTACTAAGTATTCTATACTGGCGATGATAGTTGGATTAAATTCTTGTGGGATTTTTGCGTTGGTTATATCGAGTCGATCCGGTATTGGTTCACCACGTTCTTTTCTTGATTTTCGTAATGCTTCGCGAGAAGCGACAACTTTATCTCGGTACTTTTCAAATGCTAAGACGTTTTGCCTTTTTTGCTTATAGTCTATTAGTTGATTGACGAGTAATTTACGTTCGCTTTGATGACAAAATCGACTGATATCTGTTCTCATTGCACAGTTCAAAAATTTTGTAACTTTGTCGAAGGCCCTATGCACCTTATGAGGAGCTACACTCGAAAAGTGAGAACTACGTCCTTGCCGGCATTTTCTGGAAACGGTTCTCATTGCTTCAGAAGTAGATATTGTTTCTTTTGGTGCAATGATATTTGTAAAATCGATTAAAATTCCTGAATCTTTTATTGCACTATATTTTTTAGGATCTTTTTTATAATTAATAGCATCTTTAATATCTGACTTTGTGTATCGAACAACCTGAGAGCCATAACTATATGGTGCACCGAGAATTACAATGCCAAGCATAAATACTATACCAACGACAGATATTATAACCGGTATATTGTGTGTATTTAGTAGTTTTGTGCGTTTTTTTGATTTTTGATTCTCATCAACTTCGGGTTCTTTTTTTGGCCGATGCCGACGATTGGTTGCTTTGGATTTTCCGAAAGACATGATGACCCTGATTTTCTTTGCTTTGTGTCTACTATCCTCAAAGATGGTTAAGACGGTGTTGCCTTCTGGCTGACAGGTGCTCCTGCACATTGTACGGTGTCATGTTATCGGCGATCTGGAGCGATATCTTATGGAACTGATACGATTTTTTTGGCGTGGGTTACCGGCCTATGTTTGGGTCGCGTTCGCATATGCAATGGTAGTTGCGGGAGCGCCGGTTCGTGGATCGAATATTGTGGCGCTAGAGCGATATTTGGCTGAGCCATTATTTTCTATTCCATTGTTAAACAATGGAATATTTCTTGTTAGTCTCAACGCGATTTTCATAGTAGCGGCTTTTGTCGCCGTATGGATAGAAGTCGTGCGCGCAACGTCACTTCAGAGCCGCGCAGGTAACGATTGGATGTCTTTGGTCGCGACCTTCGTGTCGATATTGGTTTTCGCCGGAGCCGAGTCCTTTGGAACATTGGCGTTTATGGTCGTTCCATTGGCGGGCTTTGGCGACCTCTTGTTGGACCGTTTGGTAGGGCAAGCTGTTGCAAAGCGAGATTTTGCAATAAACTGAGAAAATGGAGCAGACCAAACGAGGCTTTCAACTCTGGCACACTGATTGCTTTACTAATTACAGCAGACCGGTTTGTTGGTTCGACTACTGAGATTGTCGCCCCCATTCTCTTGAACCAATTACCGGTCTGTTATTTCCCAAACATAATACATCAAGCTCTATAGCACAGATTTCATGGGATTTTTGTGTATTCTTGGCTTTTGATTGCACGTTGTAGTGCCATCGCCTACACATCGCAAAGACGACTTCGATGCATGTACCCCCTTGCATGTGATTTGCAATTTGAGACTCAGAATGGTTCGCCAAAATGCGCCTGACCCGCTATTTCTTACCAACAATCAAGGAAACCCCTTCCGAAGCACAAATCGTTTCGCACCGTCTGATGTTGCGGGCCGGAATGATCCGTCAGGCTAGTGCAGGTATCTATTCTTGGTTGCCGCTGGGCTATAATGTCCTTCGCAAAATCGAAGCGATTGTTCACGAAGAACAGCAACGCGCTGGCGCTATTCCGGTTTTGATGCCGACGATACAATCTGCGGATTTATGGCGGCAGTCAGGACGCTATGACGCCTATGGCCCCGAGATGCTGCGTATTGAAGATCGTGGCGGGCGGGAAATGCTCTATGGGCCGACCAACGAAGAACAGATTACCGAGATTGCGAAAGCGGGTATCAAAAGTTACCGCGATTTGCCGGTCAATCTCTACCATATTCAATGGAAGTTCCGGGATGAGGTGCGTCCCCGGTTTGGCGTGATGCGCGGACGCGAATTTTTGATGAAAGATGCCTATAGCTTCGACATTGATAAAAAAGCCGCACAAGCAAGCTATAATCGCATGTTCGTAAGTTATTTAAGAACTTTTGAACGATTGGGCCTCAAAGCAATCCCCATGCGCGCTGAAAGCGGGCCGATTGGTGGTGATATGGCTCACGAGTTTCTCATACTCGCGGACACCGGAGAATCCGAGGTGTTCCTCGACCGCAGCCTTGCTGAGCTGACCCTTGGTGATCGTGGGTCGGATTACTGGGATGCGGCGGCTATGCAGGCTATCAAAGACGAATGGACGTCGTCTTATGCGCGCACTGAAGATGAACATGATCAGGCCGCATTTGAAGCGGAAGTACCAGCAGACCGCCGCATTACTGCGCGTGGAATTGAGGTTGGTCATATATTCTATTTCGGAACGAAATATTCCGAGCCTTTCGGCGCTAAGGTCGTGAATGCTGAGGGCAAATCGGTTCCGCTTGAAGGGGGTTCCTACGGTATCGGAGTTTCCCGTCTTGTCGGTGGCATTATCGAAGCCAGCCATGACGATAAAGGCATAATCTGGCCTGAAAGTGTGGCTCCGTTCGAGGTGGCCGTGGTGAACCTCAAACAAGGCGACGCGGAAACAGATGCGGCTTGTGAGAGCCTTTATGAGCGTCTTGGCGCGATGAGCCTCGACGTGCTCTACGATGACCGCAACGAGCGCGCAGGCGGTAAGTTTGCCACGGTTGATTTGATCGGCTGTCCTTGGAAGGCAGTTGTCGGACCGCGTGGTTTGAAAGAGGGCACGATAGAACTCGCCAATCGTCGCACCGGCGATGCTGAAAACTTGACGCCGGATGCTTTGGTCAATCGACTTGCCGAACAATTCGGCCCCGCATAATTCGGAAGGCGAAGATCGTTGGCAGCAGATAATGAAAGGGATGATGGCGATCCGATTGAACGTGCGATGCGTGCAAAAGAGCGAGTGGGCGGGTCTGCGGGGCGCGATATTAATGCCCTTAGTGGTGTAAGAGTTGACGACGATCCGATTGAACGTGCGATGCGTGCAAGAGCCAACGCAGACGAGTCTGCTGGAGAAATTATAGACTCTATCGCTGAAGAGACGGCTCGCGGCTCGATACTTGGGTCTGCATTGGATCGTCTTGATGAGCAGCCCTCGTCATCTGAGAATGTCCTTTTTGCCGCCCCCAAACGCTCTGGCGAGGCGGCTTCCGGTCAGGGTGTTCAATATGTTCCGCAAGAAAAATCTTTCTTTTCAACGTCTGCGCAAGAACGTGCAGAGCAAGCGCGCCGTGCCGCTACGCGGGTGAGACGACGCTCATTTGATGAAGATTCTCCAAAAGTATCTCAGCAGAAATTTAGGGCTATACCTGAGGAAAATATCGGAAGAAGCTCGGGTGGCAAATCGACACAGACGCGAGACTCGCTTTCTCGCCTTGAAATACTGAGGCGCCGGGGGTCGCAGAATACTGCAGAGGCAAAAGCGCCTTCGACTGGGTATGCAAAGACGACAAATCACACGGCAGCGGCGCAGGACTCTCAGCCTTCCTCGATTATGGATCGTGCGATCAGGCAAAAGCCCGGAGCTGAGCAAAGCACTGAACCGAAAGTCGATCCCGTTCTTGTTGCCTTGAAAGCCAGCCAAACTAAAAAACCTGCCGCAAAACAGTCTGCTGAAGGCATCGTCGGGCATACTAAACGGCGCATGACAAACCTGAAAGACTCACCTCAAAGCGTTTCGCTTGAACCGAAATCTGATCGTTTATTAGACCGCATCCGTGCCGCGCGGGTTTCGCAAGATGCGGCTAAAAAGCCCGTTGAACCTCCCAAGGTTTCTGGTAATGCGAAAGTCTCGCCGGTCACAAAGACCCCGCCAAATCGCTTGAATACGGCCGCGACTGGAAGGATCGGCACTTTTGCTGCACCGCCTGTTGACCCATCCCAGTCCGTGGAAAAGCAGATTGAAGCTAGAAAGACGACCCCTAAGAATAGTGGGAATAAAGTCGATTTACCGAGTAGGCAATCAAAGATTGCGGCAAAGGCAAAACCTACACGGGTGATGCCAAACCCTCCCGTATCGTCTACGCCTGCAACTGAGATACCGCCTATTTTTGGTTCGGCGAAGCCGGGTAGATCGCTTAACCACGGCAATGCGTCACCGATGCTTAAAGCGCCGGCTCCTGAAGCCCATCCGCTGCGGGCTGGTACGGCAACTGCTCCAACAGTTGAGCCAACTGCGGAAACGCCGCTTTATTCAGAGGATGCGTCTGTTGTTCCAACGTCCGGGATCAAAACTGCAAAGACGAAAGCGTTTGCTCCTTTCGAATGGATGGTCGCATCACGGTATTTGAGGGCGCGAAAAAAAGAAGGTTTCGTGTCAGTTATCACCGGATTTTCCCTTGTTGGAATCGCGCTTGGTGTTGCGACTTTGATCGTAGTGATGGCCGTGATGACCGGCTTCCGGGAGACACTGATCTCTCAGATTATTGGCGGTAGCCCGCATATTAATATTGTGTCGCAAGTTGGCCCGTTTGAGAATTTTGACGATGTTGCTGATCAAGTTCGGACTGTTGAGGGCGTCGAAAATGTCGTGCCGGTCGTGCAAGGCCAAGTTCTCGGGACGGGCAATGGCCGCCATACTGGTGTGCTCGTTCGAGGGATGCGTAAGGGCGATCTTGAACGCCTTATCGAACGTGCGGAGCCTGAGGTTGTTAATGGGTCGCTCGAAAGATTTGTAGAAGACGATGGTGTCGCGCTCGGCGCTGATCTTGCTGCAAAGCTCGGGCTGCGTGTTGGGGATTTCATCACCATGATCTCACCGGACGGGGATATCTCGCCGTTCTCCGCCACGCCTTTGCCACGGGTAAAAGATTATCGCATCATTCAGACGTTTAAGCTCGGTGTGCAAGAGATTGACTACAACGTTGCCTTCATGACTTTCGGTGAGGCGCAGTTATATTTCAACAAACAGAAACAAGCTGACACTTTGGATGTCTTTGTTGCCGATGCCGAAAATGTCGAGAAATATTCCGAACCGATCCATGCCGCGTCCCGATCTAGTATCGGACTTTATAGTTGGAAGCGGCAAAATGGCCGATTGATTGGCGCCATTAATCTTGAACGCCAAGTGATGTTCGTGATCCTGACGATGATTATTCTCGTCGCTTCTTTGAACATTATTTCCGGCCTTGTCATGCTCGTGAAAGATAAAGCGCGGGATATTGCGATCATGCGAACGATGGGCATGGCGCGCGGGTCGATCTTGCGTATTTTCTTTATTTGCGGGTCAAGCATTGGGGTCATTGGGTCGCTGCTTGGCGTAATTCTTGGCGTGATGTTTGTTTTGAACATTCATGCGATTCAGGGCTTTGTCGAATGGGTTACAGGCACTTCGGTCTGGGATCCGAATGTCCGCGCCGGGATCGCAGAGATTCCTGCCAAGCTGCAATTTTCTGATGTCGCGTTGACGCTGTTCATTGCGCTGGGCCTCTCGTTTATTGCGACGCTGTTCCCGGCATGGAAAGCTGCCAAGCTCGACCCTGTAGAGGCGCTCCGGTATGAATAGACCGGAAGCCTCAATGGTTTTGCGCGGCGTCGGGCGGACTTACCGTCAAGGCGAAAATGCGCTTGAAGTTCTGCGTGATGTAAATCTGACACTCTACCCCGGAGAGATCGTTGCTTTGGTCGGGCCGTCCGGTTCGGGAAAATCAACGCTTCTCCATATCGCGGGTTTGCTCGATCTACCCGATCAGGGTGATGTTTTTATCGGCGGGAAACGATGCGCCAAACTTGATGAAGCGGCACGGACGATGCTTCGCCGGACGGCTGTTGGATTTGTGTATCAGTTCCATCATCTGCTCCCTGAATTTTCCGCCGTTGAAAATGTCGCCTTGCCGCAGCGCATCGCCGGGGTGAATCCCGGAGTTGCAATTGATGTGGCTTCCGATTTGTTATCACGCCTTGGTTTGAAAGACCGCCTCCATCATCGCCCGGGTGAGTTATCGGGCGGCGAACAACAACGTGTTGCTATCTGCCGTGCTGTTGCAAACAATCCCAGGGTTCTACTCGCCGATGAGCCGACCGGAAACCTTGATCCTGAGACATCGGAGAGAGTTTTCGGTGAACTAATGTCGCTCGCACGAACACAAAAGGTTGCCGGTTTGATTGCGACGCATAACATGGACCTCGCGAAACGAATGGATCGCGCTGTGACAATGGATGGCGGCCAACTCAAAGACGTTTGAAGTCGCTGAAGCCAAAGGAATTTTGGATGATTGATTTCTATACTTGGACTACCCCGAATGGACGCAAAGTCTCAATCCTGCTTGAAGAATTGAGCCTCGATTATCAGCCTCACGCTATCGACATCACAAAAGATGAGCAATTCGCGCCTGACTTTCTGAAAATAAGTCCGAACAATAAAATACCGGCAATCTTTGACCATGAAACAAATATCGCCTTGATGGAATCCGGGGCGATTATGATTTATTTGGCGGAAAAGACCGGACGGTTTTTGCCGAGTGATCAGAAAAGCCGCGCAGAGGTCATGCAATGGTTGATGTGGCAGATGGGTGGTTTCGGGCCTATGCTGGGTCAGGCGCACCACTTCCTCAAATATAATGCGGGAAAGTCGGCATATGCTGAGGAGCGGTTCGGCACAGAGGCCAAAAGACTCTATCGCGTTCTAAACACGCAACTTGAGGGCCGTGATTTTATTTCTGGCGAGTATTCGATTGCTGATATGGCGATTTGGCCTTGGGCATCGCGCTATGAATGGCAGCAAATCGATTTAGCTGAATTTCCGAATGTTCGGTCTTGGTATCAACGTCTGCTGCAACGTGATGCTGTTCAGCGTGGTTATCAAGTGCCGAAAGATATGGGAGAGATTCCAGCGGGCTAGCTGTTTTTCTGATCCACCATGCCCGCGAGAAGCGAAGGCATGGTGGACACGTCATTTAATGTAGGTCGTTATGGCTTGTAGTTGGCAATAGCCGAGCGCGCCCAGCGTACAATAGCTTGACCTTTGATGCCCTTGGCTTTTACGTCTTCGACCCAGCGCTCAACCACTTTTTCGCTCAACTCAATTATATTGGCGGTTACGTCCGGCTCTAAACGGACAAGGGCGCTGCCGCTGCTGTATTGCAGGTTTTTACCGGTGGTTTCGGCAGCATCCCAAACGGCGCCCATTTCTTCGGCGAAAGCGCGACCAGAATTGTTGTCGATGATTTTCTTGAGATCATCCGGAAGGGCGGCATAGGTGTCATTGTTCATCGCGAACAGGAATACGGATGTGCCGAACCGTTGTTTATTGCGGCCCTCCATGGACATTGTTGTTTGTTCATGAAGGTTGAGAGCAGAGACGCCTTCAAATGATGCGAGAGCGCCATCAACGTCGCCACTCGCTATTGCTTGAGCCAGATTTGCAGGGGGTATTTCAACCGGAATACCGCCCATTTCTTCTACCAACCACCCACCGGCACGGGAGAGCGTCTGAATTTTCAAGCCGTCAATCGTAGCAGTGCCATAAATATCGAGAGGTTGGACGACATGCAGTGCGTTGCCGGCGTGAGCGTGAACCAAGAGTGGATGAATGTCTTTAAAGTCATCGCTAATAAGATCGGTCGAGTATTGGATCGCAAGATTGGTTTGCTTCGCTGATCCAAGGTGAACGGACGGCAGCTCAAAAACTTCAGTGCGAGGGAAAACGCCCGGCGTATGCCCGATTTCTGTCCAGATGATATCAACCACGCCGTCGCGAACTTGGCGATAAAGCTCGGGCGGTGTGCCGCCTAAGGACATCTCAGGAAAGATTTCGAACTCAATACGGCCTTCGGATTCTTTTTCAATGCGTTCGACCCAAGGTTCGATCATTTTGGTTTGCGCTATGGCCTCAGTGCTGAGGAAATGGTGGATTTTGAAGGAGAACTCAGGGTCCGCCGCCTTTGCGCTAAATGTCGTTGCCAGCGCCACCACCCCGGAAAGCGCGAGTGCGCTCAATGTCGTCCCAAATCTCATCGTGTATATCCTCTTCAAAGACTGCGTCCGAATCGTTATTAATTTTACAAGATACGCTATGTTCAAAGCAAATTAGGATCGTAAGATCATTTCGCCAAGGCCGAGAGAATACGAGCCCAACTGCGCGTCCCCCTTTGAAAGCTGTTTAGGTCATACTTTTCATTAGGGGAGTGGATTTGATCGTCTTTCAAACCGTAGCCGACCAACAGACAATCCATACCGAGCAAGTCCTTGAATTGCCCAACAACCGGAATTGATCCACCCATGCCGATAACGGCGGCTTCTTCGCCCCATTCATCTGTCAAAGCATCTTTTGCGCTTTTAATGGCTGGGCTGTCCGGTGATAGAGAAATCGCGCCTGATCCGCCATGCGGTGTGAACTCTACGGTACAATCGGAAGGAAGGCAGCTTTCGACATAGGCACGCAGGTTGATGCGAATTTTATCAGGGTCTTGGTCGCCCACTAGGCGGCAACTGACTTTGGCCGATGCTTGAGCAGGCAGGACAGTTTTAAAGCCCTCGCCGGTATAGCCGCCGGTTATGCCGTTGAATTCACATGTAGGTCGCGCCCAAACCATTTCGAGTGCAGAGCGGCCTTGCTCACCCGCAAGTTCGGATAGCCCGACACCGCCTAGAAATTCCTCGGTCTTGAAGCCAAGTGTATCCCATTGCGCTTTTACGGCTTCGGGGGTCTCGCTAACGCCCTCATAGAAATCGGGGATCGTAATCCGTCCCGTATTATCGTGGAGGCCCGCAAGTATTTTGGCCAAGACACGGATAGGGTTGGCTGCGGGACCACCAAATGTACCGGAATGAAGGTCCATATCCGCCGCTTTGATTGTAATTTGTTCGCCGAGCATTCCGCGCAACCCGATACAGATAGCAGGGCGTGTCGGATTCCACATCTCAGTATCGCATACAAGCGCGGCGTCGGCCTTCAGCTCGTCACCGTGCTCTGCGAGAAACCCGGGGAGGCTGGGCGAGCCGCTTTCTTCTTCTCCTTCGAGGAAAACGGTTATGCGGCAGGGTAGCTTGCCCGTTTTGAGCTTCCATGCGCGGCAAGCCTCAACAAAGGTCATGAGTTGGCCTTTATCGTCCTGCGCCCCGCGCGCAACGATCATTTTTGAGCCATCGGCGCGTGTGACTACCTGAGGGTCGAAAGGGTCTGTGTTCCACAGATCGAGAGGGTCCACAGGTTGTACGTCATAATGACCGTAAAATAAAAAGTGCGGTGCGTTTTCTCCGGCACTGTCGTTGTGGCCGACAACCATTGGATGACCCTGCGTATCGCGCAAGTTGGCGTCAAAGCCGATGCTGCGTAAATCCTCAGCCATATGTTCGGCGGCTTTCCGGCAGTCGTCCTTATAAGATGGATTCGTTGAGATCGACGGAATACGCAAAAGAGTCTGCAGGCGGTGCAACGCGGCTTCTTGATCAGCATCAAGGTGCGATAAAACGGTGGCGAGTTCGGACATGCAGACCCCTGAGAGAGTTATCGTTCGGCGGATGTCCGCCTGAGCAAAAAGGACGAGTGAATATTACTTTAAATCAGGATTGTCCTTTCGACAAACCGGTAAGCATAGAGAGCAACAATCAATAATAGCTTTTAAGGATATGCGCACCCGCTACCACAATTTACAGCGGAACCATAGCCCCGCGACGACATAATACATCGCAATAACGGGGAGTTGACCTGCCCGGATTGTGATGGGGTGTTTCCGTGGCTTGACGATATGTATGTTCCTGAATGCAAGTAATCACAGGAGTCATGTCTATGGCTTGCGGGAAGAGTTGCGTTTGGCGTGATTGCCAATAATACGTGCCGGAAATGTTATCGGATCAATCTTCGCTCCGAGAGTCACGTGAACCTTAATATCGGTCCTTCAACTGCTCTGAAACGACGAAAATGCCGTGGCCCGAAACGTGTCCATTCCGGGCGCAGGGTCAGTTTTAGGTTTGCGCGACTGTTAGAGCGCGAGGCGCGCTTTAACTTCGCCAACCCAATGATGCTTTGTCAAATGATTGGCAACGTCAGCCAAAGATGTCCCTTCACCCGCAGCGTCAAGCTGATGGCGCGTTGCTGCAATAACAGGATTGTTTGCAGCGTCGGGCAGTTTTTCAGCTTGGACCATCGCGATAAACATGCCGTTTTGATTGGCGCGCATAAAATCGGGGTCTTCACTAGATGCAAAGACCATTGATTGTTCGCTGATGCTCTTGCCTTTCTGACCGGAAAGGGTTCCGAGGCACTCGACAACGACCCGGCCTTTGTCAGCAACGCTCAAACTATCACCGCCAAAAATTGACATAAAGGCGTTGATTTGACCCATTAGAAAGCCAAGGACATAAGAATCGTCCCAAAAACCACTTGGAACGCCATGTTGGTTTTCGACCATTGTCACAGTCATACGGGTTGCTTTGCTGATATCATCTGCAAGCGATTTGTTTTTATTGGATCCAAATATCATCGTTTACTCCGCAGCCTTTTTTGCTGCCTTCATCGGCGTGACGACAAGCTCATGGGCGATGCTGGCAAGTGCAGCGCCTCCCGTTTCTTCCCAAGCGCGCGTTTCAGAGACCGCACGGTTTAATTTTTCTGTTGATGCTTGCATGAAAACAATTTCAGAAAAGAAATTATGCGCGTCAGATTGAAGCCGCGTTTCAATCTTATCCAGATCGGCACCGGTTTTAAGTTTGTCTGCGCGGGAGATAGCAAGAATCGACTTGTCGCGAACATTGTAGGGAAGTTGCTCGATGATTGCTTTTTCTGACAAGCGCCATGCCTGCGAAGCAATCGTTACCCATACGATCATGTCCGCATCGCTGATTACTTCAAGGTCACGCTCGCCTATGCCGCCTGTGGGGTGAAACGGCATTTCCATGATTTCTATCCCCCTCAAATCGCCAAGCGGGATCTTCAATGTGCAATGTGCAAGAAACTTATTATCTACCAGCTCGTTCATGGAAGATGCGTTGAATTCGCGGCCCATTGTATCTTCAGCGCGAATGACTGGCGTTATTGCATGAGAAATTCTGATTTTAGGGCGAGCCACCAAAGCAGGATTTGATGGGAGGATTGGCCGGCGTAGCATTGCATTGATGACCGTCGACTTGCCGCTTTCGAACTCGCCGGCAACGACGACGCGCCATACGTCTGACGTTCGCACACGCGGCTTTTCGATTTCGTCGACCAGATCTTGAAGTGAGACATTCTTTTGCATCAAGTTTTCCAGTTATGCAGCTTGTTCGTCACGGTCAGTGGAAAGTGCATCTTCTTTGGATGCGATCACCTGAAGACGATTATCGATAATTTCGATGTCGTTATGCAGGCGATTAAGAATTTTAGATTTCGCGGCTTCGTCATTTCCACTCTTGAGAAGTTTATGGTCTTCGCGCAAGCGCATAATGCGGTCATTCAGCGATTGCTCAACAATTTGAGCAACGAGGTTCAGGCGGCTTTTCCCGACCATTGCACGTTCAGTCATCGTGTTGGTGAACGCTTCTACCATCTTGTTTGTGGCAGGGCGAACTTCTGCGGACGCAATACGTCTGAATGCGTCTACTGTTTTATCGAGATCGATTTTTTTCTTCCAAAACATGAGGCCACGCCTTGGAACCAGATCAAATGATAATGTCTTTTTCGATGTTGCAAAAGTTACCGCGACAAATTCACCGGGCAGCCCGGACATTGAAATTTGTGCGCCCAGTCCTTCTGTTGCGCGGTTCGCGATGGCGATGGCATCTGAAAGTGCTTTGTCCAATATCTTGTCAAGATTGAAGCGCGTTTTTTCGTAACTATCACGAAGCCGGTTTTCCATTGCGACACGAAGCGGAAGAAGGTCGACTTCTTTTTCTCCGGCCTTCAGATCACCACTTAACAATTCGCTGATTGCGTTTCGTTGTGTCTTGATGAATTTGGCTGTTTCACCATCCATGTGCTGTTGAATGGCAACCCAACTTGTATTGACAGTTTCGTCAATTCCTTGGTCTGCCTCTTCAATCAACTCCGCCAATGCCGTGTATGTTTCGGCCAACAGTGTCATTTCATCTTCGAGCTGTTCGCGATATTCGGCAACCTTGCCTGATCCGTAAATCTCGATTTGGTCCTGCAACTCGTTGCGTTGGCGACGGGACAGTGACTTCATCGCTGCCAGTTGAGCATTTGTTTCCAGCTGAACACTTTCGACCAAACGCGCACCGGCTCCATTGTCAATTGCATTAGATAATGCGCGTTCGATTTCAGGAAGTCCTGACGCGACCATCAGTTTTTCCCGCAAAGTTTGCGGGGTTTCTTCGCGATTTAATGCGTTGAATTCATCAACATTTGTGGACCGCATCAGTTTGCGCAATTCCGCATCCGCAAAGTCTTCGTTCATTGCGGTTTCGGCCCAGTGGGCACTGCCAAAGATGATAGAAAATTTAGCTTCCGGAACAGCATCGGTTACGCGGTCGGTAACATCGTTGACGATACGTTTAATTCTTTGAGGGCCATTTTCCAATTCATCGACACGATTGATATAGATGATGACATCTTTATCGCCTTGTAGGGCGAGCATACGGATCAGGGCAATGTCCACTTCTGTCAAGGCTTGATGCGCGGACAGCATTACAAGGAAGATGTCTGATTGATCGAGGCTTTGGCAGGTGAATTCATCACGAACCAGAAATGGATCATTTACGCCCGGTGTATCCGTGATGATGGTTGGGCCGGCATACCGGTCTGATTGCATAAACAGATGTGCAACTTTGGTGATTGATGAATAACGACCAATGCTGTCATCGTCTTTTATCTGAGCCGACCCGGCGCCGGCGCAAACATAACTTTCGAGAAGTTCACCGGACAGAAGATCGTAGTCATGCTGTTTGCCAAGCAATTTTACATAAGATGGACCAAGCCGTCTGGCAGCATGCTGTCTCATTTCTTCGGTTTGTGATCGCAAAATTTCAGGATCAAAGCCGGGTAAGAATTTTTTTGCGGCTTCACGTAAATTCGGATCACCGTTAATGATCCGGTCCCATGATTGTTCGTCAAAAAATTCAAAACGTGCGCCGCTTTTCGGGTCACCGGGAATGTTCAAGCGCATATTGGTGACCACAGATGTCCATGGGTTCACATCCGCAGGAAGAAAGCCTAACTCGCCAACAAGTGCATTCAATGTAGATGATTTTCCGGCTTTAACTTGCCCAATCGCCGCAACACGTGCTGTCCACGTATTGAGCCGCTTTATCTGTGTATCGAACGCGGCGACGAATTCTCCTGTCGAAACAGTTCTCAGGTCCTTAAGAGCCTGACGGAGCGCTGTAAGCCGTTGATGATGTGCGATGCCAATTTGCATGTTTTACTCGTCAGTTTCTATGAGGCGCGGACGTTCAGGCTGTATGTCAGAGATATTGCCGAAGGCTGTTGATGCTTTTCTCGAGTGTATCGAACGTAGCCGGGTCTTCAGCGACGATAAGACAACCGGAACCCTCTAACCATGCCATTGCTATCGCTTGCGGTTTGTCACCGTCCAAAACGAGGAAGCGAAGATCAGAATTTTTTTCCGCTAAAGTTGGTATTATTCCGTCAATTTTGGCTTTGAACCACTCCGGATTAAGCTGTGAGATATCCGGAACAAACATAGTGTCATCGTCTCCAAAGCGCACGCGGGCCATGGTCGGGAAGTCGTCGAAAAGCTCTTCGATAACAGTCGATGCAGACGGATAATTTTGTGCTTGTTTGATGTGCTGTGCAAGCATTGATGCCTGATAACCGGAACCGGTGCCGCTTATGGTGTCGTCTATTAGAGCTTGATCAATTTGTATTGCTTCATCACCAATAACTTTCGTCAGGGTTGATGCGAACGGGTGAGCAAAAGTTTCGTAATCTGAGACGCATTTGATCTCTTGTGGTGAAATCTCATGATCCCAAAGCTCAGGCGGGTGAACTTCGGCAATCTTAAGCACGCGCCGGTTTTTTACGACGACTGATAGGCGCGATCCGTTTTCTGCCCGCGCGGTAATACGGCGGGGTAGGATCGTGCCGGAAAGAATATTCTGGAAGGCGCTTACGGCGTTCTCAGGGCTATGAGGAATAGCAGCTGGCGGCGGCGACTTTCCCTCTATAGTGTCAATGATGCTTTGGTATCTTGCGGATAACTCGCTCATGATTAAGCCGCCTCCACGTCAGTCGATAAATTAAAAATTTGTCCTGCTGCATCGCGTAAATCAGAACGGTTCGGCATAGTCTTGAATTGGCAGACGAGCATATCTTCAGTAGAGCCTTGCGATTTAATAACCGCGAGAATTGATTGTTTGCCAATGTTGAAACTGGTGAGGGAATCCTTACCGGCTGCGTTGCTCGTGAGAGCCGACGCTAAAGGACCGTCTAATTCGACCAGCGCGGAATCTGCAAGTCTGTCAAGTTGATCTTGTGAAACCGGCTTTTCGCTGCTTTTACACAAAACCAGATTCGTTTCCGGGTCGATCAAAATGACAAGATCACATCCATCGACGCGATCCCGTAATTTATCGGCGGCTTCTTGGATTTTTTGTCTCAGCTCTGACGCCATCGGATTTATCCTGCAGCTTTCATCGAGACTTGGTTCTTCAGATTTGCGATCTCTGAGTCGATCCGTTCAAGAAACATATCGAACGCCAGAGCGTAGGCGTCAGCGTCATCTGAGGGAATACTATTTGCCATGGATGACCAAAGCTCAGTTGCATACCCGAAGCCGCCTTCTGTATTCTCAGGGTGTGCGTTTTTCTTTGCCTGAATGGATGAATTCATCGCTTGGGAATCAAGGCGGTCGACCTGTGCAGGCTCTGGTTCAATTGGAACCGATGCTGTGAGTGCGGCAAGGACATCATCGGTATCGTCGAATTCATCTTGCGTTGAGGCCAGTGCCGCGAGATCGACCTCAAGGTCGTCGAATTCATCGTTTTTCGTTTTCTGCACGTGATCGCCTTTTAATTTAGGAGTCGCGACTTCAGCTTTGTTAGGTTCCGGCGCGCTGGTACTTTCATCCAATAGGCTGTTGGCAACAGCAACGCTTGCTTCAGAACTAACTTGTGAAGCTGAGTCTACAGTATTGCACAAGGCCATAAGATCATTGAGGACCTCGTTTGCATTTGAGAAATTTATCAGTGATGCCATGTGGATATGCGTAAACTGATCGCTGGCTTCATGCTGTACGCGGCGTAATACTTTCTTTCGGTCCGTCTCATTAGTGAGTTTATCGGCCCTTGTCAGAAGCAGAATACTTTTTGCGCGCACATGCCCGGGAACTTCTTTCCATGCGGATAATTCGCTTTGGCGCCACGCCTGGGTCGACGGCGAGCACCAAATCGCAATGTCTGCAATCTTCGCCACGCGCTCCCAAGCCTCTGAAGCGATATTTGGATCGGAATTGCCGGGCGTGTCTATAAAATCGCATAACTTTAGGGCAGGGGCTTCAACAAATGATCGAATGTAAGCGGTCTCGCTGACAGAGATAGAATCAGGATTTAACAAATCTATAGGGTGTTTCTTTCCGGCCAGATCAACACCGTAGGAGTCACCTGTTCCGTATGATATCCAGACGGCAGGCATTTGGGTGGCGGTAACTTGAGTCCTCAAGCTATGCGCACCGGTCAATAGGTTAATGAGAGTAGATTTTCCGGCACTAAACTCACCCAAGACCACGACACGGGCACGCCGGGTTTCGTTGGCTTTTTCTTCGGTCTCAAAGGGTTCTGGACTGGTCATAATGGATCCTTAGGCCGCAAGATTTTCGATGAGTTTGCGGGTATGATCTAGGGCTTCCGCCTTCTCTGATGGTGCAACGGTATCAATCGATGAATCGCCACCGTCGTCGCTTGCTAAAGACAGAAGCGCATCGCGTTGAGTTTCTATGAAATCTTTGAGTATCGCAGCGTTTTCTGAGCATAATGCCGGAGCCATCTCATCGGAAAGTTCCGATACAATCGAACCTGTTTCTTTGAGAACAAGCTCGGAGTATCGTTCGGTAGCCGCATTCGGACCGCGCAAATTGCGCCACCATTTTTTCCACCACGACACATTCAGATCGAGTGCGATTGTTTGACCGACAGTCGTAGGGGGTAAAAGACGTGCGGATGCAGGTGCGTTGAGACGAACTGCGCCCGGTTCTACGCCGAAAGTGTCGACATAAATGTCCTCAAAACTGCGGCAAGCATCGTGAAAAACGCCTTGGGTCGATTTTTCAATAGCAGAACCGAATGCTGAATAAGCAGAGCGCAACATCATTCTGAGGCCGGCGGGGTTGTACTGCCAAACTTCGTCCGAACCATGTGCTTCGAGGTGTGAGAGTAATGCTTCTACCGCACGATTTGCAAAGACACCTTGTGACCTTGTTAAGCGTTCGGATAATTCATCACGGGCAAACTCACTCGCATCTGATAGTGAGTTTGTCAGCCTTTTTTCAACTTCTTTAATTTTGGCTTTCAGAGCTTTTTCATCAATATCCGTTTTTGTCGCGCTTTGCCGGCGCAACCCTATTTCGCGGTCTGCTGTCTCGATAGATGTGAGCAAGTTACCCACTTCGTCCCGAACCTCTTTGAGCATCGCTTGGCCTGGTCCTTCGATGATTCTGTCGGCAATACAGCGATGCAAACTTGGTACGCCTGACAGGTTCCATGCCAAACCGCGAAGGTCCTCATATTTATTCAGGTCGTGGTCACCCAAATTACTTTTTGCCCATTTTTCCAGTGCCGTTCTCGATGCGTCGGGGAGATTATCGAGTGTATCCGATATTGCATTGAGCGCCCAGAACGCGCTGCCAAAGACGATTTGTACGTCTTCAGCGACATCATGTTTTTTGAGAGTTTGGCGGAAGTTCTTCTCGATCTCCGGAATTTCATTTGCGGGATCGTCGAGTTCGTCAATGCGATTAACAAACAGAACAACTTCACGCGCATCGACATTAGCGATCAGACGCAGCAAGGCCATGTCCATGGTCGATAATGCTTGATGTGCTGACAAGACGACGATGCAAAGGCGGGAGTCGCGAATCGAGTTTATCGTGATTTGCTCGCGCATCATGAACGTATCATTCACGCCCGGCGTATCGCGGAGACACAATCCCGTAGGGTATCCCGGCAGGTCAAGATAAAGATTAGCGAGTTTCGTGATATCGGCAAAGCGTCCGCGGGATTTTGCCTCTTCTTCATCTTCCCAGGCACCATAGCATACATACCGGTTGATCAGATCCTGATCAATCATATCGTAGTTATGGCTGGTCCCGAGTAACATTTCGAATTTTTTGCCGAGACGAGCGCGGCTTTTTTCACGCATCGCGATGACTTGTGCTTGAATTTCATCTTTTTCGTTGTTGAAGCCAGCCCGTTGCGCCAACTCACCCAGACGTCCGCCCGTGCTGACGAGACGGTCCCATTCTTCTTCATCGAAGAAATGGAACAGAGCTTTTGTTCCTTCAGGTCTGCGGCGCGAATTTAAATGCAAACTGGTCACAACCGATGTCCAGGGGTTCACATCGGACGGAAGCAATTCGGTTTGACCGACCATTGCGTTTATCAATGCTGTTTTGCCGGCCTTTATTTGGCCTATTAATGTGATCGTTGGTTCAAATGATTCGATCTTGTTGGCAATTTTGTCCGTCTGTTTTTTTGTATCTTCGCCTCCGACTTCATTGATACGGGATAGCGCGGATTTCACATCATCGAAGGATTGCCAAAGCGCGTTAAGCTGCTCTAGGCCTTCTGGTGCAATCGCTGGAGAGGAGACAAAAGAACTCATCGGATAACTTTCCCGGTATCGGCTACACTCAAGTCAAATTCAAAAGTCGAGCGTTAATTGCTGAAAGATACTTTCTCAATTTCTGTAAGATTTCGTGTACCGCTTACTGACTTTGACGGCAGGCGAAGCCAAGTGTCCATCGTGATTTGGCGAAAAATGTCTGTCGCTTCGTTTGCAGCATTCTCATTGTTCTCGTAACTGAGCAATCCAATTAATTCGGACGCTTCTGTAATCTGCCGTTTCATAAGGTCGTGATCGCGAGTGAGGTTGAGATCGTTGGCGATCACTTTCGACAAGGATGATAAAACTTCGTTCAACGGATCGAACATCGGAGAATAATTGTTTGGCTCACAATTTTTGACAGCTGCCTGACATCGTTTAGCACCATTCAGTATGATGTTTTTCGCATGGGCTTCAGGCGATAATTGTGAGGCCGGTTTCGCTGCGACCGCTAAAGTTGGTCCCGCTGCGGATAATGGAACAGAAGGAGCGTCTTGCAGAGCACCTATCGGAATTGTGTCAATCTCTGCACGCACCGCCTTAGCCTGAGCAAGGAGGTCACCCTGACCGATTTGAACCAATGCAATAACATGCTTCATAAGAGACATCGCGCCGCTTGACACAAATTGGTCATTGTCAAGCACCGTGCCTGAGTGAACAGTTGTCTTGGCCTGCTCAACATTTACTTTTGCCGAGGTATGAAATTCACCAGAAACAAATTCCAGTTTTTGCTCAAGAGCTGTCGTGGCTTCGTCAGTTGTCAGAAGCTCTGCATTTGTTAATGCCAAAACACTGTGTTCTTTGAGTGTATCCGGAACCGTGAACCACAAGCGTCTTTCCTGCGGCGACCATTGGTTGGTCGCATCCGAGCACCACACAATTACTTCTGTATTATCGAGCAAATTAACGAGGTAGCCTGCCCGATTGTCATCACCATCATAAGCGGGAAGAATGGTGAAATCTATATCGGCTAAAATCGGATACGGTAGTTGAATGCGTATCGCCGATGGCTTTTTGCCGGCTAACGCAACCGATAACGATATGCCCGGATAACTTTTGAGCGTGTCTCCAAAGATAGCTTCCGTCTTTGCTTCTTTGCCAAAACGAACCTCGATTACTGGGCAGGATTTCGCTTCATCTGCGGAAGCGAAAAGCCGCTCGCCGATAAACAGTTCACCAACAGCGCGGTGTTGTGATGCAGACAGACCTGCAATGGCCACCTTCGCAGGCGTGCCCAATCTATGAATTGTTTCTGTCAAACGAGAAACCAGATCGGCATCAAGATTGTTCAGCTCGTCGCCCATCATCCCGCAAAATGATTTGAGGCGTTTGCGTAGCTTTTGCTTCTCTGTGAGCTTCATAGGTAACCCTTCGAAGTGTTGCGGTTCCGAAAAGGGTAGCTTGTAAAAAAACAAACAACGCCTTCGACCCGAAACACGAATCTGTACGCCCAATTTTTAATCACTGGCGTCTGTATTTTTGGTTAATTAGTCCCGAAAGATTGCAGCTTATTTATTTGAATATTTATTAGGTAGTGTAATTTGCATCAAAGGTAATTCTGGTGTCGTCATTTATCGGGGTAGCAGGTATCCTTTGTATTTTTTTTGGTAAATATGCCTCCGGTTTCATCCGATTTTTACTATCTGCGGTCAAAAACTGTCCGCAGTAAGGAAAGAGGATTCCCCCATGACCGAACCGTTAACAGCGCTTTCTGGCGCGACGTTATGGATGACCATTGCTGCCTTTATGGTCTTCCTGATGCAAGCAGGCTTCCTGCTCATTGAGGCTGGCATCTGTCGTTCGAAAAATTCAACGAACGTCGCACAGAAGAACGTGTCGGATATGATTATCTGCATGTTCTGTTATTCGCTTATCGGCTTCGGTTTGATGTTTGGTGCTTCAACCACCGGCATTTTCGGTTGGGGTAGCGTCAAAGAGACGTTGATCGAAAACGAGCAATGGCCCGTTCAATTGATCTTTAACCTCGCATTCTGTTCGGTTGTTGCGACGATTGTGTCGGGCGCTGTGGCGGAACGTATGCGCATTGGTGCGTATTTCATCAGCACCATTGCAATTGCAACGCTCGTGTATCCTGTCTTTGGTCACATGGCCTGGGGTAATACGATCATCGCATCCAACGAGCCTCTCTTGGCTTCGATCGGATTTATCGATCACGCGGGTGGTATTACCATTCACGCCCTTGGTGCATTTTATGCTCTTGCGGCTTGTATCGTTCTTGGCGCACGTCAAGGTCGGTTTGATTCGAATGGCAACGTCCTTCCGATTACCGGATCGAGTTATGTCCTTGCACTGTCGGGTGGTCTGATTCTTTTCGTGACCTGGATTCCCTTTAACACCGGTGCGATGGCTCCGGGGTCGCAAGCCTTTGCGGATGCTGCGTTGAACACGATCATCGCGGGCGCAGCCGGCGGTATCGGCGGTAAGATCATCGGTTACTTCCTGAACGATAGAACATTCGATCCGATGGCGTCCACGAACGGATTGCTTGGTGGTCTGGTGGCGATTACGGCGGGTGTTTCCTACGTTGATTTCTTCGGCGCGACTGTGATTGGTGCGGCGGGTGGCTTCATCGGAATCATGGCCAACCACATCATTTTGCATAAGTTTAAAATCGATGACCCCGTAGGCGTTGTTGGCGTTCACGGTATTGCTGGATTGTTCGGCGGTGTCGTATTCCCACTTCTCGCTGTGAATGAAATGCCTCTTGAGCCGGTTGCGCAAGTTGGTGCACAGGCCGTCGGTGGAGCCGTAGCTTTTGCGTGGGGCTTTGGCGTGGGTTTCGTCGTTCTCCTCGCGATGAAGAAGTTCGGTATCCTGCGCGTGACTGCTGCGCAAGAACACCTTGGCTTGAACTTCGGTGAGCACCTTGCCGGCGTTACCGCCGATCACCTGAAAGCCGCCTTTGATGTTTCCAAGCCAGCGACGGGGTCGTTGCTGGAGACAGCAGCCGCTCCTGCCGCTATGGGCGCGGGTGCGATGGCCGCTGCCGCTGCGATGCCATCGGATATGATGCCATCGGGCGAGGTTGGCTTCGCGCTGACCAAGATGACCGATGCTCACGCCGCGAAAGCACAAGAGCTGTCGGCAACGCTTTCGGTCTTCGAAACTGCCATGGAGAGCATGGCCGATGGTATGCTTATCTTTGATGGTGAAGGAAAAATTGTTCAGGCGAACAGTGCCTTTAAAGCCACGATGGCATCTTTGAAAGTCGGCGTCAGAATCGGTATGTCGCGTGATGAGTTCACCGAGAGCCTGTTCAAGTCGGGTGCGTTCAACCCTGATGACTTGGCTATCGAAGATTGGATGCGTTCCGGTATTGCACCAAGTGAAACTGATGCGGCGCGTGAAGAACGGATTACGACACCAAATGGTCGTTACTTCATTCAACGTATGATGCCAACCGCCGATGGTGGTCAGGTTATCAGTTTGACCGATGTTAGTGAGATCCAAACGGCCCTCACCGCAGCAGAAGCTGCGCAAACAGCGAAGTCCGAATTCTTGGCCAACATGAGTCACGAAATTCGTACCCCGATGAATGGTATCATCGGCATGACTGAGCTGCTTGGTAACTCTGACCTTGGACCGCGTGAGACTCACTTCGTCGATACGATCTCCAAGTGTGGCACGGCGTTGATGAAAATCATCAATGACATCCTTGATTACTCGAAGATCGAAGCTGGCCAAGCGAAGATCGATAACGCACCATTCTTGCTGCGTGAGAGCATTGAAGATGTCACGACCCTGCTGGCGAGTTCGGCAGCGGCGAAAGATATCGACTTGCTTGTGCGCTATCGCCCAACGCTGCCATCGACCTTCGATGGTGATATTGGCCGGGTCCGTCAGGTGATGACGAACCTGATCGGTAACGCGATTAAGTTCACTGAAAAAGGTCATGTTCTCATTGATGTTGAAGGTGAAGTGAACGGCGATGTTGCTGATCTGGTGATCCGTGTTGAAGATACCGGCATCGGCATCCCGGAAAATCAGCTCGGAACCGTGTTCGAAAAATTCCGTCAGGTCGATGGATCGAATACACGCAAATACGAGGGAACCGGCCTTGGCCTTAGTATCTCGGCAAGCCTTGTCGATATGATGGGCGGCGATATCTCGGTCGAAAGTGTTGTTGATCAAGGAAGTACCTTCATCGTCAAGCTATCCCTGCCGGTTGCGGAAGACATCAAGGTCGCCAAGCCTGCTCCTGTTGAGATCATCGGATCGAAAGTTCTGATCATCGACGACAATGCAGTGAACCGCGATATCCTGACCGAACAAGTCAGCCACTGGAAGTGTCAAAGCGCTGCGGTTGATAGTGCTGAAAAAGGCCTTTCGGTTCTGCGCAAAGCGCGGGCAAAGGGCGTTAACATTGATCTCGTCATTGTTGATTTCCAGATGCCGAATATGACCGGTGAAGATTTCTTCGATGAGCTGCGGGCGGATAAGTCAATTTCTGATATTCCTGTTCTGATGTTGACTTCAATCAGCGAAGATGAAATGGCGCGCAGAATGTTGGATAATGGTCTGAGCGGTATTCTCATCAAGCCTGCACGGTCCTCGCAACTGCTCGACACAATCGCAACCTGCTTACACAAGGCGCAGGCTGATTTGACCGAGTTGGAAATTGAAGCTGATGCTGAAGAAAAATGGGCCGAGCCTGTCTCGGAAAATCTTCCCAAGCCGAAAGTTTCAGATGCCGTTGCCGTTTCTCCTGTGGTTGCCGCGTCCTTCGAAGATCGTGATGATGCGGATGATGTATCCGGGGTCATTGACGCTCAAGAAGATGAACCGCAAGAAGCTGTTGCCGGTGGCGAAGGATTGGATATCCTTGTTGCTGAAGATAACGAAACCAATCAGAACTACATCGAATATATCCTCGATGATGTTGATGTGGAGTTCGCTATCGTTGACGACGGACTTGCTGCGGTCGAAGCATGGCGCACTCAATCGCCGCGCATCATTCTGATGGATATTTCGATGCCTGAGATGAACGGCCACGAAGCCACCATTAGAATCCGCGAACTTGAAGCGGAACTTGGCCGCGATCGCACGCCGATCATCGCGTTGACCGCTCATACTCTGAAAGGCGATAAAGAAAAATGCCTCGAAGTTGGTATGGACGATTACATGAGTAAGCCTGTCTCGGTGCAGAACGTCCGGGATATGTTGGAGAAATGGGAAATCACGCCGGGCGAAAGCGAAGCGGTCTGATTTCTCCTTTCTTATGTTCGAAAAACCCGTCCGGTCACTCCGGGCGGGTTTTTTCTTTGGGGCTTGCTGAAACCGCAGAGCAAAACGCATCCAGCCCTTGCGGGAGTGGACGGTTTGACATTTCCTGAGTGGAATCTTTCAGGCTTTATCCGGCGGTCGCGGTTCCTGCCGGATCAGACAATGGCAATCCCATAGGATTTCATCGACCTTGTGGAGATGCTTTCGCCGGTAGCCCGGCGGCAGGCCCATCCTTAAAGGCGGAACGCTTTTCGGCCCCGGCGCGGCGGCTTTGCGTTTGGCGACTTCGCGGACATAGCGCTCGGCTTGCTTTGGCATGTCTTCCAGCGCCAGCTTGAGCGCCAACAACCGACGGCACAAAGCCTTGGCCGAAACCTCATCCTCCGGCGTCAAAACCGCTTTGGGTTCCGACCACAGGATAAAATCTGGCTCGCCGTCAAACGTGCCAATCCGCACTTGAATATGCGGGTCTGTCGAGCCATTGGCCTTGCGCTTTCGACGCGGTTTGCGCCGGTTGGGATGCAGTTCGGGAAAATATTTGCGCGGATCAATCAAACAAAATTGCGGTGCACGCGACCCGCGTTTTTCGCCCGTGCCTTTATTCCCGGAACGCTTCCTTTTCGGCGGAGCCACATATTCCGGCACAGCCATATCCCGCGCCACAATCGCAGCAATCCGTCGCGCCGCCGATTCCGCAGGCCGCAAAATCAGCAAAACCGCATTACGAACACGGCGTGGCAGTTTCTCAACAACAGTATCATCCGAAGTCATCCCCGCAGACACAAACAACCCCGCCACAATGCGCAACAGCGCGAGGCGGTAGTTTTCGGTCATACGGTCGAGGCTCCAGATCATGGTGTCTTTCTATTAAAGACAAACCAAGAACAATTAAGTTGAAAAGTTTGAGCTTGTCAAGCAAAAGCAGCACAGCTTCTGTCATGCCCGCGTAGGCGGGCATCCACTTCTCACAATCATTCAATCGTTAAGTTTTGAGGGTGGTAGATTCCCGCCTGCGCGGGAATGACAGAGCAAAAATCATCGAGAGTCGAAAAAGTTCGAAAACACAGGTAGGTTTCGCAAAGCGAATGCGTTCAACCTCACCAAACGCACGCCACGCAATAGCTGTCATGCCCGCGTATGCGGGCATCCACTTCTCACATCATTCAATCGTTAAGTTTTGAGGGTGGTAGATTCCCGCCTGCGCGGGAATGACAGAGCAAAAATCATCGAGAGTCGAAAAAGATCGAAAACACAGGTAGGTTTCGCCCAGCGAATGCGTTCGACCTCACCAAACGCAAGCCGCGTAATAGCTGTCATGCCCGCGTAGGCGGGCATCTACTTCTCACATGATTCAATCATTAAGTTTTGAGGATCGTAGATTCCCGCCTACGCGGGAATGACAAAGCAAAAATCATCGAGAGTCGAAAAAGATCGAAAACACGGGTTGGTTTCGCAAAGCGAATGCGTTCGACCTCACCAAAACGCAAATCACGCAATAGCTGTCATGCCCGCGTAGGCGGGCATCTACTTCTCACATGATTCAATCATTAAGTTTTGAGGATCGTAGATTCCCGCCTACGCGAGAATGACAAAAGAAAAATCACCGGGAGCCAAAAAGAATAACGACCAAAAGTCCGCCATCTCGCACCGTCAAGTCCGCGCTTTAAACCACGAAACCCCTGCTTATGCCGCCGGGACGGACCAGCACATTACGCAGAGCGGAGATACTGACGCGCAAGGTTTTAGATCGAATCTCACGCTGCCTCCTTCTGATTCTAAAAGGAGGTATGGTCAGGGCGGAAAATGCTTTTTCTCGCTGTATAGACGGGATTTACGATCACAGATTAGCACATGATATCAATTTTAGGAACTTAATCAGAACATTGATGCATCCTATGCTTGGAATTTTAACGGTGGATGGGTATGAACGATCAAACAGTGTAGGGAATACCTATACAAATCCGGCCATGGAGAGACGTATGCCTTCACCCCGTGTTTCGTCAGCCCTTCGCGCCACAGCTTTGTGCTTTGGCCTGTTCAGTTTAGCCGCATGTAGCGGTTCGGTTGGGAACTTGTTCAGCGAGAGCAAACCGCCCATCGAAACGCAGACTCCTGAACAAATTTTCGCAGATGCTCAAAAAGAGCTGGCGAAGAAAAACCACCGCCGGGCGGCGAAGATGTTTGACGAGATTGAACGTCTCTATCCGTATTCGGACCTGACGAAAAAGGCGCTTTTGCTCTCGGCGTTTTCGTCTTATGAGGCGGCGGAATATGATTCTGCAATTACCTCGGCGCAGCGTTATCTCGGGTTCTTCCCCAGTGATGAGCAGACAGACTATGCGCGCTATCTTGTCGCACAAAGCTATTATGAGCAGATCGTCGATGTGGGCCGGGATCAGGGCGTCACTAAGGAGGCGCTCGCAGCGCTGCGCGAATTGATCGCGCGTCACCCCGACAGCGAATATGTCGATGATGCACGGCTCAAGCTCGACACGGCGCTCGATCAGCTTTCGGGCAAGGAAATGACCATTGGCCGCTATTACCTCAAGCGCGGTGATTACCTCGCGGCGATCAATCGTTTCCAGACGGTCGTAAAGCAATATGACACGACCACCCATGTTCAAGAGGCGCTGCACAGACTCGTAGAAGCAAACCTCTCGCTCGGGCTTGTTGAAGAAGCAAAATCGGCGGGTGCAGTGCTGGGGCATAATTTCCCCGGCTCGGACTGGTATTCAAACAGCTATGAGATGCTGACCGAAAGCGGCGCGATCATTGGCGGTCAGAAAGATGCCTGGTTCCGCCGCGCGTATCGCCAAGTCATCAAGGGTGAGTGGCTCTAAACGATGCTGCGACGCCTGTCGGTACGTGACATTGTCCTGATCGACACGCTCGATCTGGACTTTGAGCCGGGTTTAGGCGCAATGACCGGCGAGACGGGCGCTGGCAAGTCTATCCTCCTCGATGCGCTGGGTGCGGCGCTCGGCGCACGGGTCGCCGGGTCGCTGGTTCGGGCTGGCGCAAGCAGCGGTACAGCAACAGCCGAGTTTGACGTTGTGCTCAGCCATCCCGCTTGGGAATGGCTCCGCGATCAAGGCTATGACATCGAAGACGAAACCCTCATCCTGCGCCGTGTAATTGGCGAAGAGGGCCGCAGCCGTGCCTTCATCAATGATCAACCTGCCAGCGTTTCGGCCTTGCGCACCCTCGGTTCGATGCTGGTGGAAATCCACGGCCAATTTGATGACCGCAGTTTGACCAATCCGGCGGCGCATGGATTCTTGCTGGATGCCTATGCCGGTTTTGAAAAGCGCGTCTTAAAAGTGCGAAAGCTCCACGCGGCATGGCGGGCGGCGGAAAAAGCACTGATTGAAGGGCGCACAGAAATCGAAGCCGCCCGCGCCGATGCCGATTATGTCCGCCACTCGGTCGAAGAACTGGAAGAACTCGCCCCTGAAAGCGATGAAGAAGCCACGCTCGATTCCGAACGCCGCTCCATGCAACGGGCGGTCTCCATCGCCGAAGATGTTGCAAAAGCCGCAGATGCGCTTGGTGTAAAGGGGGCGGAGGGCCGATTGGCCGAGGCTGTACGCTGGCTCGATATGGCCGCCCCCAAAGCCGATGGCCGCCTCGACGCATCCCTCAGTGCGCTCGACCGGACCCTGACGGAAATGTCCGAAGCGATGCGCGAAGTTGATGCCGCGATGGAGGCATTGGCCGTTGACCCCAATGTGCTGGAGCAAATCGAAGAACGTCTTTTTGCCTTACGCGGTTTGGCCCGAAAACACCGCATGAGCGTGACTGATCTTGCAACGCTGCGGTCAAAAATGAACGAGCGTCTTGCCTTTATCGAGGCGGGCGAAGAACGCTTGGGTGCACTGGAAACTGCCGCCCGCGATGCCCATGAAGCCTACCTGACGGAAGCCCGCGCCCTCAGTGCTGCACGGCAAAAGACCGGCAGCGCGCTGGACAAAGCGGTCATGAAAGAATTGCCGCCCCTCAAACTCGAGCGCGCAAAATTCCGCACCGAGATTGTCGCGGATGAAGAACACGGAACCGCCGACGGCATCGACCGTGTGTCCTTTACCGTGGCGACCAATCCCGGCTCGCCTTTTGGGGCCATCGACAAAACCGCATCGGGCGGCGAGCTATCGCGGTTTTTGCTGGCGCTCAAAGTCTGCCTTGTCGGAAATGCCAACGACAAGACCACGATCATCTTCGATGAGATTGATCGGGGTGTTGGCGGCGCGACCGCAGCAGCCATCGGAATGCGGTTGCGGCAATTGGGCGATGCGGGGCAAGCGCTGGTCATCACCCACGCTCCACAAGTCGCCGCCGAAGCCTCAAAGCATTGGCGCATCAATAAATCCGTCACGAAAAAGGGCGGCAAAGAAATCACCACGACCCGCGTCGCGGTGCTGTCCGAGACTGAGCGGGTAGCAGAATTGGCGCGGATGCTGGCGGGTGAAACGATCACCAAAGAAGCCCGCGAAGCCGCGCGCAGCTTGTTAAAACAGGTTCCAGCCGCGTAACTGTGCGCCGAACTTATTGATCCTGAACAGCGCCCGCCCGCCCCATTCAATCTCCAACCGGAGTGAGTGTTCAAGCGGGATACCAAGCAGATGCGCACCGAGAATCCTCCACGGCCCGCCATGGGCCACGGCAATAATCGTCTGATCGCGCGGCAGGCTTTCCCACCAGTCGATTGTCCGTTCGGCCACTTCGCTCAGCGCTTCCCCGCCGGGCGGCGTAAAGCCAAGCAGATCATCGGTCCAACCGTCGATCTCGTCGCGCGGCAGCGCATCCCAACGCTGCATCTCCCACGCGCCAAAATCCATTTCGACCAAGCGCTCATCCGTTTCAACCGCGCCAAAACTTTCGGCAAGCAACCGCGCGCGCTGCATGGGGCTGGTGATAGTACGGGCATCTTTAGGCAGCATGGGCGCAATACGCGCGGCATCAGACGCCAATCGCTCCGGGTCTGGCGCGACATCGGTCGAGCCATAACAGACACCGCGCTGAACCACCGTTTTAGGATGGCGGACTAAGACCAAATCCATGCACAAAACCCGATCAGGAAAAAGATTTCAGAGATGATCTGCGTTGCCCCGGCGGTGTCCCCTGTCCATCCGCCAATGTGCGTTTTCGTCAGCTTGGTGAAGGCAACACTGCTTATAATGGCAACGATTATTCCGGCGGCCACTGCACCATAAGAGACGATATGCGCCAGCGGCAAACAAACGATAAGTACAGTGATAACAGGAATAACGGCATCCCGACCTGAGAGCGGTGACAAGAGCGCCGCATCCTCACCCCGCGCGTAAGGCAACATCGACAGGTGCAATAACATCAAAGTCCGGCTCATGGCATGGGCTGCAATAAACGCCGCAGCGATTGTCACGGTGAAAGAAGCGCTCGCGATGCGCGCCGAGTAAAACTCTTCGTAGAGCGAAATCCGCAATAGGATTGCAAAGATAAGAGCGATTGCCCCATATGTTCCAATGCGGCTATCGCGCATGATGCTCAGACGCTTTTCAGAATCGCGCCCGCCGAAAAAACCATCGGCGGTATCGGCGAAACCATCTTCATGCAGCGCGCCGGTAATCAACACACCAAATAAAACGGAAAGCTCGACGAGCGGCAGCCCCCGATAGGAGAGTAGCCCAATTAAATACAGCACCACTCCGCAGATCAAACCAACCAGCGCGCCCACCAGCGGAAACCATTTCGCGGCGCGGTCAAGCCGTCCGTCTTCCCATCCCGGGTCAGGAACCGGCAGGCGTGTCAGGAATTGAACCGCCGATAAAAAAGCGAGCCATTCGCGTTTCATCGCGGGTAATCCGCCAGATCGGTCAAAATTGCAGCGGCTGCGCGCACCAGCGGAATGGCCAGCGCCGCACCGGACCCTTCACCCAACCGCAAATCAAGATCGAGCAACGCATCCGCCTCCAGCGTATCAAGAATTGCCTTTGCTCCCGGTTCAGCCGAACGGTGCGCGAAAACCATCCGCTCGCGCGCGTGCGGCGCGATGCGACACGCGGCCAAAGCTGCGGCTCCGGCGATAAATCCGTCAACAAGTATGATGCGGTTTTCAGCCGCTCCGCCGAGCATAAATCCGCACATCATCGCGATTTCAAATCCGCCGAACTCCGCCAGCACCGTGAGAGGCTCTGCACTGTCCGTGCGCGCGGCGGCTTTTTGCACAGCAGCACGCTTTCGAGCCAACCCGTCATCATCCAGCCCTGCACCGCGCCCAATCACCGCGTCAAGCGTCGCGGGGGCGAGGCGATGCACGATCAGGCTGGCGGATGTCGTATTCCCGATGCCCATTTCGCCGGGTGCGAGAATGTCAAAACCCTCCGCAACGGCTTCCTGTGCCAAAGCGATGCCTTTCGCCATTGCCGCCTCGCATTGCGCGCGGGTCATTGCTGGTTCTCTCGCCGCATTCTTCGTGCCATCCGCAATGCGCGCATTGGTGAAACCGGGACCGGGTGTGACCGGAAACTTCACCCCGGCATCGACCACTTTTAGCTCGGCTCCGGCAATGCGGGTAAAGGCCGAGATTGTCGCGCCGCCTGCGATAAAATTCTGAACCATTGCGGCGGTCACTTCGGGGGGATGCGACGAGACGCCTTCCTCGGTTATCCCGTGATCCCCTGCAAAAATTATCGACAAAGCCTTGCCTAATGTCGGTTTAAGCGCCCCCCGGATCAATCCGATATTGCGGGCGAGGTCTTCCAATCGCCCGAGCGACCCAACCGGCTTGGCCTTTTCATCAAGCAACTTTTGCAGGGCCGGTTCGTGCGTCCGGTCGAGGGGAAGAATGTCGATCATTGCGGCTCTAACTCTCCCTTGTACTCAATGCTGCGCGCATGGATCATGCAAAAATTAATTCAAAGAGACCAGCTTGCCGGGGTTCAAAATGTTTTGCGGATCGAACATCCGCTTGATTTCCGTCATCACGCCATAGGCGGCCCCGTGTTCCGCCTCCATATATTTTATCTTGCCGAGTCCCACGCCGTGTTCGCCGGTGACAGTCCCGCCGAGTCTCAACGAGCGTTCGGCAATCGAATGAGATAAGCGTTCGGCGGCTTTCATTTCATCGGGGTCGTCAGGGTCAATCATAATCGCGAGGTGGAAATTTCCGTCGCCCACATGCCCGACCATTGGCGCGATTAACCCGCTTGCCTCAATCTCGGCTTTTGTTTCGCGGATGGCTTCGGCGAGTTTTGAAATTGGTACGCAGGAATCCGTTATGTACCCGCGCTTTCCGGGCCACATCGCTTTGACACCGTAATAGGCATCATGGCGGGCGCGCCACAGGCGGTTGCGGTCTTCTTCGCGCGTGGCCCAATCAAACCCGAGTCCGCCATGCTCCGATGCAATCTCGCCAAAGCGTTCGGCCTGTTCCGCGACACTGTTTTCGCTGCCGTGGAATTCTAAAAACAGAGTAGGGCGTTCGGGAATGTCCATTTTTGAATAGGCATTGACAGCGCGGAGCTGTAATTCGTCCAAAAACTCGATGCGGGCAACCGGCATTCCCATTTGGATGGTTTCGATAACCGCCTCTACCGCGCCTTCGAGCGTCTGGAACCCGCAGACAGCAGAGGAGACCGCTTCGGGTTGCCCGAATAACTTGACGGTCAATTCGGTCATAATCCCCAAAGTGCCTTCTGATCCGACCAGCAATTTGCACAGATCATACCCCGCCGCAGATTTTCGCGAGCGCGATCCGGCACGGATCACCCGGCCATCTGCTAGGACGGCTTCGCACGCGAGAACACATTCGCGCATCGTGCCATAGCGGACGGCGTTTGTACCCGATGCCCGTGTCGCGGCCATCCCGCCGATACTGGCATCTGCACCGGGATCGACAGGAAAGAACAAGCCGGTGGCGCGCAAGTCTTCATTGAGTTGGCGGCGGGTGACACCCGGTTGCACCACGGCGTCCATATCTTCCTGATTTACCGCTAGAATTCCATTCATTCGGCTCATGTCGAGGCTGATCCCGCCGCGCACCGGCACAATATGCCCTTCAAGCGATGTTCCCGCACCATAAGCCGTGACCGGACATTGCGTATCGCGGCAAACTTCGATGATTTGTCGCACTTCATCGGTTGATTCCGGGAATAAGATCGCATCCGGTCTGACCGGCGTGTGATGCGCCTCGTTCTGCGAATACTGCTGACGCATGGCGTCGGTGGTGACGCAACGGTCCTGAAACTGGGTGTTCAGGCGTTCAATCGCAGCAGAGTTCGGCATAGGCATTCTCCAGAGTTCCGGCGCTTATGTTTAGCGCAGGATCGGCGCGGGGAAAGGTGAAATATCGCCGCCATTCTTCGCTTGCCCATGAAAAAAAGCTCCAACCGTCAGCGGAGGAGCCTTTTGATTGCCTCAGGCCACAAACGATAAGCCGCTTGTTCCTTCAGATCGGTGTTTATTTTTTGCCCGAATACATTTCTTCGCGTCTGATGAGGAAAGCCGGAGGTGTTTCTTCGGCTTTTTCCACGCTCGCGCCTTCTTTTACCTCTGCGATAATGGCCTGTGCCGTCGCTTGCATCAGTTGTTGGCGCAGTTGAGGCTCCAATTCTTCAAACGAGGGCGGCTTGCTCGTGCGGCGATCTTCCAATTTGATCACATGCCAGCCGAACTGCGTTTTAACCGGATCGGAAATATCGCCGGGCTGCATGGCGAATGCGGCCTCTGCGAAGGGCGCAACCATGTCGCCTTTTTTGAAATAGCCAAGATCACCGCCGGACGCGCCTGACGGCCCTGTGGATTTTTCCGCAGCGAGTTTGGCGAAATCCTCATCGGTTCCACGCAAAGCCTTCGCTATGGCTTTTGCATCGTCTTCTTCATCGACGAGGATATGGCGTGCGCGGACTTCTTCCTCTTCGGGGAAGTCGCGTGTCATTTTATCATATCCGTCGCGCAGCGCTTCATCGTTAACGCGCTCTGCCAGTTCAGAGGTGATATAGGCTTCCGCCAGCGTTGCGCGACGTGCGGCGACCAGGCGTGCCTGCACTTCACGGGATTTTTCCAGCCCGGCTTCGAGGGCTTTATCCATCAAAGCATATTCGCTGATCAATTGCTCTGTGATCGCTTCGAGCATGGTGTCGTCAGGTTGACTCCGCATTTGCTCGGGCAATGTCGAGAATGTCAGGGCGGCATCGCCGATCGTGACATTATTTTCGCCGACGGTTGCCAGCACTTCAGTACCGTCGTTCTGTGAGAGAGCGACTTTGATCTCACTTTCGCCCACAGATTGGGCGGATGCCGTGCCAAGGCAGAGGGTTAGGGCAATCATGCTGGTCAGTATGGTTTTCATCAAACGTAATCCTCGTTTCTCGGTATCGACGGAATTGGGTATATATGGCCTAAACCCGTGACATTGACATCCCTTTACCTGCTGCATAAGTCTCCCGCTAGTTCGCCGCTGAATAGGTTGCGGAATAATTAACGTGTGCGGGCTGTTAATGCTCAGCCGGTTATCGACAAATCTTGCGAGATTCGCATGGTCGAAATAAGACAATACGCGGAGATAAACCCGCAGAAAGGCACTGACGCATGTTGGGTCTCGATAAGATCGCCAAGAAGGTTTTCGGCACCGCAAATGACCGTAAGGTCAAGGTGGCGATGAAATCATTGACCGGCGTTGAGGGACTCGAAAGTGGCCTTGAGGCGTTGTCTGACGATGATTTGCGTGGAAAAACAGACGAATTCCGCGCTCGTTATGAAAAAGGCGAGTCGCTTGACGATCTGATGAACGAAGCCTTCGCTGTGGTCCGAGAAGCCGCAAAACGTTCGCTTGGTCTTCGGCCTTTTGATGTTCAATTGCTCGGTGGTTACATCCTTCACCAAGGTAACATTTCCGAGATGAAGACGGGTGAGGGTAAAACCCTCGTCGCAACTCTGCCGGTTTATCTAAACGCTCTGACCGGCAAAGGCGTCCACGTCGTCACCGTGAATGACTATCTTGCGTCGCGTGATGCGGAATGGATGAGCGCGGTTTACAAGTTTTTGGGCCTCACTGTCGGTACAATCATCGCCGGTATGGATGATGATCAGCGCCGCGAAGCCTATGCCTGCGATGTGACCTATGCGACCAATAACGAGTTGGGCTTCGATTATCTGCGCGACAACATGAAATACTCGACCGCAGAGATGGTCCAGCGCGGCCATAATTACGCGATTGTCGATGAGGTTGACTCGATTCTTGTGGATGAGGCGCGGACCCCGCTGATTATCTCCGGCCCGGCTGAAGATTCCAGCGAGCTGTATATGGCCGTCAATCAACTGATCCCTCAGTTGGCTGAAGAGCATTACGAAATTGATGAAAAACAGCGATCTTCGACACTGACCGAGGACGGTAACGAGGCCACAGAGCGGTTGCTGCGCGAAATGGGCGTATTGAAGCCGGAGGCGTCGCTCTACGACCCAGAAAACGTCTCTATCGTCCACCACGTCAATCAAGCCTTGCGCGCGCACAAGATGTTCCTGCGTGATCGCGATTACATGATTAAAAACAATCAGGTCATGTTGATTGACGAATTTACAGGCCGCGCGATGGAAGGCCGTCGCCTCTCCGAAGGTTTGCATCAGGCAATCGAGGCGAAAGAGGGTGTGCAGATCATGCCCGAAAACACCACGCTGGCCTCGATTACGTACCAAAACTATTTCCGCCTATACGAAAAACTCGCGGGTATGACAGGTACTGCTCTGACCGAAGCCGAGGAATTTGCCGAGATTTACGGCCTTGAAGTCATTGAAATCCCGACCAATGTTCCAATTGCGCGTGAAGACGTTGATGATGAAGTCTACCGCACGACCCGTGAGAAATACGAAGCCATTGTCGAGGAAATCGAGGTTGCCCGCACCAAAGGCCAGCCCGTTCTCGTTGGTACGACATCCATTGAAAAGTCTGAGCTTCTCGCGGATTTGCTGATCAAAAAGGGCTTCAAGCTCAAAGATACCTCTAATGTAAATGCTTTTGAGCCGCTTTATGATGGTGATCAAGGCACGGCGGAGGAGCGCGTGTTCGCGGTTCTCAACGCGCGCTATCACGAACAGGAAGCCGCGATTGTCGCGCAAGCCGGCGTGCCGGGTGCGATTACGATTGCAACCAACATGGCAGGCCGGGGCACGGACATTAAGCTCGGCGGCAACGCGGAAATGCGGCTTGAGCACGAGCTTGGCGGCACACCAGACGAGCAAAAAGAGCTTGCGATCCGCGAGGCGGTCCAACAACTCGAAACGAAGGCGAAAGCGGCGGGCGGTCTTTACGTTCTGGCGACAGAGCGCCACGAAAGCCGCCGCATTGATAATCAGCTTCGGGGCCGCTCAGGTCGTCAGGGTGATCCCGGTAAATCAAAATTCTTCCTGTCGCTGGAAGATGATCTGATGCGGATTTTCGGCTCCGAGCGCATGGACAAGATGCTTCAGCGCCTTGGCTTGCAAGAGGGCGAGTCGATTGTTCACTCATGGGTCAACAAAGCCATTGAACGCGCGCAAGGCAAAGTCGAAGCACGGAACTTCGATATTCGTAAGAACGTCCTGAAATACGATGATGTGATGAACGATCAGCGGAAGGCAATCTTCGAACAACGGCTTGAGGTTATGGAAGCCACCGATGTTGAAGAAACCGCACGCGATATGCGTCATGCGCTGATTGATGATCTCGTTGGCATCCACATTCCGGCCCGCTCTTATGCGGAGGAGTGGGATACTCAAGGATTAAACCAAGAGCTTGCGACGATCTTTGGCCGCGAATTCCCGATTGCGGAATGGGCAGAAGAAGAGGGCGTTGCCGACGAAGAAATCCGCGAGCGTCTTTATGAGCTGGGCGATCAGGTTGCCGCCGAGAAAACCGAACTTATCGGCGAAGACCGGATGCGGGCGGCGGAAAAAGAGCTGATTTTGCGGGCGATTGACGATGAATGGCGCGCGCACTTGCTGCGCATGGAGCATTTGCGTCAGGTTGTTGGCCTGCGCGGTTATGCTCAGAAAGACCCGCTGAACGAATACAAGACCGAAGCCTTCACGATGTTCGATGGCTTGCTGACCCGCCTGCGCGGCGCGGTGACACAGCGATTGATGCGCATTGACGAGGCGATGGAAAATCAACGCCGCCAGTTCCTCATGATGTTCCTGCAATCGGATGAAGGTCAGCAAGCGGTTCAAAAAGCCGTCGCAGAATCGGGTGTGACCCCGGATAATGGGGATGCAGAAGTCACGGTTGAAACCCCGTTTGGACCGGCAACAATCCGCCTGACATCACAAGCCCCGAATGCGGGTCAAGGCGCGGCTTAATCAAGTCGGTGGGCCGCACGTTTCAGCGGCGGTCCCCTTTTCTGATGACTGATCCGGCGAGAATACTGTGAGTCAAAAGACCATCGTTCGCATTGACCGACTGAAATTGCCGTTATTTATCGGTGTGTTACCTCATGAGCGCGAGGCGGCACAATCGGTCGTCATTTCAATCGATATGACCGTCAATATCCCGGATCAGCCTAGCGAGGCAGGACAGGATTACGTCTCATACGCGCCGATAGTTGAGTACCTGCAATCCGTCTCTGACAGCCAGCGTCATATTGATCTTGTCGAAGAACTCGCGGATGAGATTTTCGCGCAGTTATTTACAGACGCTCGCGTTGAAGCTGTGCGGGTTGAAGTAATTAAACCGGAGATATTCTCCCAAGCCGCTGGTGTCGGTGTCGTTATTGAGCGTACAAACCCCAATTCATAGACGAATCGAGCGTAAAGCCCCTTAAAATGTCGGTTTTTCGCTGTGATTTGTGTTCTGATGTGTCAGCCTGTTATCGTTGGGACATAACAAATCCAAAAGAACTAAGTTTCAGGGAGAAACAATGACTGATAATCAGAGACTCATCGAAAATATTCTGGCTGATAAAAGCACCAGCCGCCGTGACTTTATGGTGGGTGCTACAGCTCTGGGTATGGCTGCGACATCTGCATCGGCCCTATGGTCAAGCCGCGCATATGCCGCGAAACCGAAAAAAGGCGGCCATATGAAGGTTGGCCTGAACGATTCGAACACCATCGATTCGCTCGATTCCGCGACTTATAACGCGACGTATATGATCGCCGTCAGCCGCGCATTCCGCGACAGCCTCGTTGAAGTTGGCCAAGACAACACGGCGACACCTGCACTGGCCGAAAGCTGGGAAGCAAGTGACGATGCAACGGAATGGCGCTTTAAGCTGCGCTCCGGTGTTGAATTCTCGAACGGCAAAAGCCTGACGACAGAAGACGTGATCAACTCGATCAACACGCACCGCGGGGAAGATTCAAAATCCGGCGCGAAAGGTGTTTTCGAGGCGATTGAAGACGTTTCCGCAGACGGTAAAGACACCGTTGTTGTCAAGCTGGCTTCCGGCAACGCTAACTTCCCGTTCCTGCTGACGGATTATCACCTGACCATCGTTCCAACGGTTGATGGCAAAGCGGATGTTTTGTCCAAGCACGGCACGGGTACATACCTTCTGAAAGACTTCGAGCCGGGTATCCGTACCAGCTTCGAGAAAAACCCGAATGCTTGGCAGGGCGATGAGTTCGGCCATGTCGATAGTGTTGAGATGGTTGCGATCCTTGACGACACCGCGCGCGTCAACGCACTCGTCACCGGCGAAGTTGATGTGATCAACCGCCCAGCACTGAAAACGATCAACCGTCTGAAGCGCAAGTCGGGCATCAACATCATTGATGTTGAATCGAACCTTGCCTTTACCCATCCAATGCGGATGGAAGGCGCGCCATATGACAACTACGATTTCCGCATGGCGCTTAAGCTTGCAACCAACCGTGAAGCCTTTGTTGAAAAAGTGCTCTACGGCTACGGTAAAGTCGGTAATGACCAACCGCTTGGTCCACAATTTGCCAGCTATGACCCTGAGTTGAAAGTTGAGCAGGATCTTGATCGTGCGAAGTTCCACCTCAAGAAATCGGGTCATGCAGACACAGCGATCAAATATCGCTTTGCTGACACGGCCTATGGCGGTGCGGGCGATGCGGCCGAACTCTTCCTCGAAGATTGGCAAGCTGCGGGCATCAATGTTGAACTGTCGCGTGAGCCTAAAGACGGTTACTGGTCAAACGTTTGGAACGTGCAACCGTTCTGTGCGTGTTACTGGGGACCACGCCCTGTTGAAGATATGATCCTCTCGATCTGTTACATCGGCGGCGCTCCTTGGAACGATACCAATGTCGACATCGCATCGGTGAACGCGCTCGTAAAAGAGTGCCGTGCCGAGCTGGATGATGCCAAGCGTAATGAGATGTACCAGACCGTACAGCACATCCTGTCGGATCGCGGGGGCACGATTATCCCTGCATTCGGTAAAGACGTTGCAGCGGTTTCGGACAAGATCGGTGTCGGACCAGATCTCGGCGGTGGCTGGGAAATGGATGGCGGTCACTTCATCAAGCGCTGGTGGATGGCTTAAAGCACTTTGCGTTTACATTGAGGCATCAACGGATCGAAAGGCATGTACTCTTGGCATGGCTTTCGATCCAGCTTTAACGCAATGTGCTCGGAGTCTTTTTGAGACATGTCTTTCGGGTTTCAGGCCAAATTGAGCTTGGAACCTGATACATTTAGCAAAGAACCGCCGGGAGAAATCCTGGCGGTTTTTTTATGATTATGCGTTCAGTCGGAAAACCAACGCCGCAAACAAAAAGCCCCGCCATTTCTGGCAGGGCTAGGAGACGAAAATCCAATTCCGGCATTCAATGGCGGGCGCTCACCTGCCACCGTGCGTACGCTATTAACCGCGGAAGTTTAGATAGGTGTCGAGCGTGTAGCCCGTGCCGTCTGCCGCGATTTGGCAGAAGCCAGCGCCGGACGCTTGGATAACGGTGTGACCGTCAGCCGTACATGCTTCAGCAGCGGCAGCCGTGTTACCCGACCCTGATGCGACGCCGGTTCCTGCTGCTCCGACAGGTGTTGCACCCGGACCGGACCCTGCAGGGGCGACGGGAGGCGGCGCGTAAGTGATTTTAACTTCTTCACCCGGCTTCAAAGTCGAAGTCGCGGCATTCGCAGCACCTGCGGCAGCATTGACAGCACCCGAAGCAGCAGATCCAGCAGCCGACGCTGCGGAAGAAGCGGCATTAGTAACGCCGTTCACTGCGGAGCAGCCGGCCAAACCGAAGACAGCAACCGTTACGGATGCAAAAAATACGTTTTTCATGTGAGTTCCTCCTGAATTTCAGAGTTCCCATCGCGGCCAAGCGAATGGTCTCAGTTCCACAACAATGCCGAAAACCGCTAAGGGTCAATATTCTATGTGAGTGATGTTGACTTAAAGATGCCAAACGCCCACACATGAAGCCATTTCGTCACATTTTTGCCCAAAAATTGATAAGTACGCGCTCATTCCGATGATTGGCGGCTTGAAAGTTGGAGGTGCTGCTTTGGTGTACGGATGTTATCTCCACGGCTATTTCAATTTTTCGTCCTGCTTCCTATCTGTTACAAGAGTTACAGTCAGGGGGGACTTCAGGTGAATATCGGCGAAGCGGCAAAGCGTGTAGGCCTTCCGGTGAAAACTGTACGCTATTACGCGGAGATCGGTCTGGTCAGCCCGAACGGCAGAAATTCGAGCGGGTATCGCGAATATGATGAAGCATCGGTTCGGAAACTTAGGTTCGTCGCCCGATCACGGGCTTTTGGCTTCGGAATTCCGGCGTGCCGGGAGCTTCTGTCCCTGTACGAAGACCGCTCCCGCGAAAGTGCCGACGTAAAGCGCATCGCCTCAGAGCGCATCGCCGAACTCGATGAAAAATTGCGGGATATGCAGCTTTTACGCGATGAACTGGCTCATCTTGCCGAAAGTTGTGCGGGAAATTCGCGGCCCGATTGCCCGATTATTGACGGGCTGGCCAACGCATAATGAAAACTCTTGAGAGACTGACCTCGACGTAACGCTCGCCCGTAGCCATATAAGATGCGAAACAATGAAAGGAGCGCGCTCATGTTTGGGCTTTTCAAATCCTCCACTGTACCCGCTGCGGAAAATGCACTGCCGGGACGCCCGGACCCGATCCCGACGGCAAAGACCCATACAATCCTCGGCACGCCCCTAAAGCCGCCTTTCCCAGAAGGTATTGAGATAATCTTTTTTGGCTTCGGGTGCTTTTGGGGGGCAGAGCGCAGGTTGTGGGAGGTCGAAGGCGTCTACGTGACGGCGGTGGGCTATGCGGGTGGATCAACACCAAATCCTACCTACAAAGAAGTATGTTCAGGCAAAACCGGTCACAACGAAGTCGTCATGGTTGCCTATAACCCTGAAAAAGTGGGCGTAGACGTACTGCTCAAAGTCTTTTGGGAGGCCCATAATCCGACTCAAGGGATGCGTCAGGGCAATGATGTCGGTACGCAATATCGTTCCGGTATCTATGTGACGTCAGAGGCGCAGCGCATCGCCGCGATTGCAACCCGCGATGCGGTAGGAGAGCAGCTTTCGGCAAAAGGATTTCCGGCGATAACGACAGAAATTCTCGATGCCCCGAAATTCTATTATGCGGAAGATTACCATCAGCAATATCTTGATAAGAATCCCAGCGGATATTGTGGGCTTCGCGGAACCGGCGTGACCTGTCCGATTGGTGTCTCTGCATGAGCGGTGATGCAGGCGAGATCCATACGATCTTTGCAACAGTTGACGGCGAAAGCCGCGCTCAGGCGCTCGCAGATGCCATTGAAAAAATGGACCCCGAGCCGTCCGGCATTGGCTGTTTCGAAGTTGATGAAGACAATGATGTTTGGGAGGTCGCCGGATATTTCGGCTCCAATCCCGCCGGGTTGTCGTTGACCGTTCTGGAGATGGCATTTTCTGAGTCAAAGTTTGTTGTCTCGAAAGTTCCGCCCGAAGATTGGGTCGCAAAAGTCCGTCGGGAATTAACCCCTGTAAAGGCAGGCCGTTTCACACTGCATGGCGGCCATGATGAAGGTGATGCTCCGCCCTCGGCCATCCGGCTACAAATCGAAGCAGCGATGGCGTTTGGCACAGGGCATCACGGCACGACGCGCGGCTGTTTAATCGCTATGGATACGCTTGCCAAACAAGGGATGTATGCACGGCGTGTTTTAGATTTGGGAACCGGAACCGGCGCATTGGCGATGGGCGCTGCAAAGCTCTGGAAGGCACATTGCGTCGCTACAGATATTGATGAGGTTGCTGTGGCGACTGCCCGCGAAAATATTCGCTTTAACGGAACCGCTTCAATGGTTCAGGTCTATGAGGCGGGCCGGGCGACCAGTCCTGCGGTTCTGCGCGCGGCCCCGTATGATCTTGTTTTTGCGAATATCCTCGCCGCCCCACTCAAACGCCTTGCCCCGCAAATTGCGGCAGTGGTCGAGCCGGGCAGCGCGATCATCCTTTCCGGTTTGTTGCATCGCCAAGCCCCCGGCGTTGCTCAAGTCTTTGCCGGATGGGGTATGAACGTCAAACAGCGCATTAAGCTGGGCGAATGGACAACGCTCCGGCTAGAACGAGTGAGTAAGTTGGGCAATCACGACGGATAAAGATCTTCGATCAAGCGCGGGATTTGCTTTTTCACTTTGAAAAATCCGGCGCTTGCCAGCGGCCATACCGCATCATCCCAATCGCAGTGTATTTCAGCCAGCGTAATGCCTGCGTTATCCAAGGATGGGACCGCTTGATCCAGCCAATCGCGGGTCGGACCAAGGGGCACATAAGACGTCACGATCTGAGTGGCCCCGGCCTCTTGCGCCCACTCGGTCAGCCTGCGCGGATCGCTCGGGTCAAGCATTGTCGCGGAGGGTGCGCCAAGCCTCTGTGCCCGCACAGCTGCATCAGCAAGCGATGCAGCATCAAATTCATGCACGGCCTTCGCTGCATGGGGCGGCGATAGGCGCAACGTCGCAGCGGCAACCATGTTGCCAAGGGACGGAACCAGCGTTTCAGACATGCAATCTTCAACGGTAATCAAAAAGGCTGTTTTCCGGGATGGATCAAACAGTGTCACTTTGCGAACGGCTTGAGCCAAGCCGGGATCAAACGCCTCCGTCAGAGGCTCGGGGTCTTCCGCCAGTTCTGACGCGCTGGGCGTAAACCGTCCGTTTGTAAATTTCGCGATGTTCCAAGATTGCGCGACGTAATTCTTGCCGCGCGTATGCAGCCCCGCGACCCACCGCCAGCTCAATGTATTAGACGCCGGATCACCATCGAGCAGGTGACGCATAAAGAAATCAGCACCAAGCTCCCACGGCAGTTTTAGAGTGAATATCCAGATTGACGCGAACCACATGCGCGCGTGATTGTGCAGGTAATGCGTCTCGACCAACTCGCGCGCCCACGCATCAAAACACGCGAGCCCCGTGGAGCCTGTCTCCGCCTCTCGTAACAGCCGGTCATCCGCGTTACGAAGTTTAACGGCCTCCAATTGGCTTTTGTATTGAGACCAAACGGTCGGACGACGCTCTAACCAGCCTTTGAAATACGTGCGCCAAAAAACCTCTTGCACGAACTTTTCCGACCCTTCGTACCCGTGAGTGCAAAGCGCCGCCGCCACCGTTTCATGTTCGGTAAGCAACCGCCGGCGCAGATAAGGCGACAGAATGGACGTGTTTGTTCGCTCGCCCGGTCCCAAATCCGTATTTCGCATCGCCGCGTAATGCCGTCCCATCGAAGGAGAAAAAGCATCGAGTTGCATAAGGGCGGCACTTCGGGAGGGCGTCCATGGTGTCAGGTGAGAATCAATCATTTCTCGGACTTAGTTTTCTTTAAGGCCACGGCCACAATCTGATCCCCGTAATTGTTTCCGACGTTTCCTCGATCACAACAGAGATAATAGATTAACGGCCCGTTTTTCGCAGTGCTTTTGATTAAATTATCAGGAGTGCTCACGAATGAAGCGTTTGATAGCAGCGGCTAGTCTATTCTGTCTCGTGTCGGGAACGGCAGGGGCGGCAACGCCCGTCATAGAGCGCGAAACCTATCTTAGCTTAAATCTGACTGCGGCTGTCGACAGCAATTGTAACGGTGAGCTTGCCGACGAAACGCTAGAAAATGCCAGCTTTGACACTGAAAAACTGCTGGCACCCGGTCAATGCTTGATTTACCGGACCGATTACAGCAATGATGGTGACTTCGCGATCCGCAAGGTTGAAGTGCGCACCCCTGTTCCTGATTTTATGGTTTATCAGCCAGGTTCTGCCACTCATATCGAGACGCCGCCGGGTCTGTGGCCTGACAAACCAAAACCACCCGAAAATGGTCGTGGCGGTGATCTGGTTTGGCCTTTCAAGGGTGGCCTTGCCCCCGGCGAGGCGGGAAGAGTTGAATTTACGGTGAAACTTGACCCGTTTACTGGCAAGGTCGATTTCTACCGCGACGCGGCAGAGTGAATTGTCAGAAGATATTCACTGAAATTTTAGCGCAGGATCAAAACATGTGTCCAAACAACGTTTGATGCCTCTGGTAATTTTCTTCGGATAAGAGCATGGCGGCAAGCGTTGATGCGGCTTCGATGACCGTGTGTTTTGTCCGTTCGATGAGGATCGTGTGGCGCTGATCACTATGACAGTTTCCGGCCTTCACATCCCGCTCAATCGTTCGGAATGAGGCGATAAAATCATCGCGAATTTCGCCAATAACATTGTTGCAACCGTTGACGTATTCTTTCGGGTATCCGCGTGGATGAGCAACAAGATTAAGGGTTCCGGCTCCGGCCATGTCCTTGGGCAGCATCATCGTATTCCATGCTTCGACAGGATAAAGGTCGCAGATTTCCAGTAAGAAAGCGGCGTGGTCTCTTTGCCACAACTCCCAAGGTAATATTGCAAATGGGATCACCTTCACACCCGCAAGCGGATCTGTGTTGTAATATTCAAAGAAAGCGGCTTGTTCTGCAAATTTCTTATTAAAATTGCGTTCGGACCGGGTTTCGTCAGCGATGATATTATTGACCCCATCGGGCGATAATCCGAGCGCGCGAAGCTGTTCCCCAAGCCGGCCATCCCACATACTGTTTGGGATTATCCGCCGAACACCGTCAGCATCACATGCAGGGTAGATTGAGAATCCGGTCTGACGTGTCCGGGATGATCCTTGTTGTCGTTTCTCAAACATGCTTCAAACCCCGCCACAGCCTTCGGTATCGAATTCTAAAGCTGTGGGGTTTCGGAACCGCTAATTTACGAAAAATACTTAGTAATTCGTGACTTGAGATGGTGCCATACGGTTGATGTACTTTTTTCTACATCTTTGGGGATGCGATGCGCTCCTGAGTGAGTATGCCGGTGTTTAACTTGTATAAAGTTTCATAACCTAAACCTTACGAATTACGTGCGGGCAAAGTGACCTTCTAAAATTCTATGAAACCCTTGCGTAAATGAACGCCATTCAAATTGGCGCTGAAATATCTTAAACGTGTGTACGAAGGGATGTGTATATGCGTAGAGCAACGATCGAACGAAACACTTCGGAAACCAAGGTCAGCGTCGAGGTTTCCCTTGATGGTACTGGATTATACGACATCCAAACGGGTGTGGGCTTTTTTGATCATATGTTAGAGCAACTTGCCCGGCACTCACTCATTGATATGAAAGTGCGTGCAGAAGGCGACCTGCATATTGACGATCACCACACTGTCGAAGATGTGGGGATCGCGCTGGGCCTCGCCTTGGTGAAGGCACTTGGGGATTACAAAGGTATCCGGCGTTACGCTTCCTGTTTGCTTCCGATGGATGAAGCATTGATGCGCGCTGCACTTGACCTCTCGCGGCGGCCTTTCCTTGTTTGGAAAGTTGATTTCGACGCTCAAAAGATCGGCACATTCGATACCGAGTTGGTTCGCGAGTTTTTTCAAGCCTTCGCAATGAATGGTGGTATAACGCTCCATGTAGAGAAGCTCGATGGGGTAAACGCACATCACATTGCGGAGAGCGTGTTTAAAGCGGTTGCCCGGTCATTGCGTGAGGCCATAGAGATCGACCCGCGTAAAGCGGATTCAGTGCCGAGTACAAAAGGCGTTTTAGGATCATGAACTCTGAAGGCTCAATCATCTACTATCGGACGCCGAGAGCCACGCATTTTTTCAAAATAATGGCGTTTGGGTTTTTTCTACTCGGTGGTTGGTTGGTGCTTGGAGACTTGGATGCGGAAAGACCGCTTATCTTTCGTATTGCCGGTTTGATCAGTTTTTTTTGCTTTGGAATTTGCGCTTGGATCAGCGGGCGCAGGCTAAAACGGCGTTTCCGGGTTTATGGAATTAATCACGACGGATTCTCGCTTGCCGGAGCAGATGGCGAATGGTCATTGTCGGTTGATTGGAAAGAAGTTCAGGGCGTCGGTCTCTCTGACTTTGGTTATGGTAATGTTCTAACCTTTGCTTTTCGCGATCCCGAAAAGGTAAAGGCCCGCATGACTGAAAAGCAACGGAAGAGGGCGGACGACAATGAAGCCGTCGGCATCCCCATATTAACCATTCCCCAAAACGAGTTTGATATTAATATCGAAGAAATACGCAATGTAAGCACGCGGTTCTTCTTTGGAGCGGGCTGACGCGCAATAGCATTGCGATGCATCCAAATTATGGACTGCCACTACCTGATTTTATCCCTTTTTGAGCACCCGCCGACCCAGTAATTCCGCGATTTGAACGGCATTCAGCGCTGCGCCTTTACGCAGGTTATCGGATACGCACCACAGATTCAGGCCGTTCTCGATGGTTGAATCTTCGCGGATACGGCTGATATAGGTCGCATATTCACCGACACATTCGACTGGTGTAATATATCCGCCATCCTCGCGCTTATCGACGACCATAATGCCGGGGGCTTCACGCAATATATCACGTGCTTCATCTGCGGAAAGCGAGTCCTCGAATTCGATATTGACCGCCTCGGAATGCCCAACAAAGACCGGCACACGCACACAAGTCGCGGTGACTTTGATCGACTTATCAACGATCTTTTTGGTCTCGGCCACCATCTTCCATTCTTCTTTAGTGGACCCGTCATCCATGAAGCTGTCGATATGAGGAATGACGTTATAGGCGATTTGCTTGGTGAATTTTTTCGGCTCGACCTCTTGGCCAGGCACAAACATGCCCTTGGTCTGATTCCACAGCTCGTCCATGGCTTCTTTGCCGGAGCCGGAGACCGATTGATAGGTCGAGACGACGACGCGCTTGATCTTGGCCCGGTCATGCAAAGGCTTGAGCGCGACAACCATCTGCGCCGTTGAGCAGTTCGGGTTCGCGATGATGTTCTTATTCTTATAATCCATAACCGCATCAGGATTAACTTCCGGCACGATCAGGGGGACTTGTGGGTCATACCGATATAAAGACGAGTTATCGATGACGACACAACCTGTTTTGGCGGCGACGGGCGCGTACTTCTGTGTCGCTTCTGAGCCGATGGCAAACAGGGCAATATCCCAGCCTGTCCAGTCGAATTGCTCAATATCCTGACATTTCAGCTCTGTGTCGCCCATATAGACGTCTTTGCCTTGCGAGCGGCGTGATGCGAGCGCGGCAATGTCATCAATCGGAAACTCGCGTTCAGCAAGGATATTCAGCAATTCGCGGCCTACATTGCCCGTAGCGCCAGCGATAACGATGCGATAGCCCATGACGGACTCCCAGTCTTAAAAGAAGTATCAGGAACCGTGCTATTAAGGGATTAAGGCGCAGAACGGAAATGCTTTTCGGTGATGTGAACGATTTACAGCGTTTGTCCAAATGCGTAATCATTTCGGTACTTTTAGAACAAATGCAGTCCTCACTGCACAATGCGGCATGATTGGCCACCGACGCACAAAAGGATGACGTTCCAGACGTTGCCGCGATGCATTTCGCCGCATATGGTCACGGGATGAACCGGCTCCTTGCGGCCTTTGCGCTGATGATGTTTGTAACCTCTGCGTTAGCGCAGACGGATGATGCTCCACTGATTGTGGAAACGGGGCAGCCTGTTCCACTTGCGGGCGCGGCGTCTCCGGATCTTGCATTGGCGGGCGACAGCTATCTGCTCTCTTTCTCCGTCAGGAACCGCACTTCTGAACCGGTTCGCTTGCGACGTATTGCTGTTCGCCCTGTACCGAGCATCGAGGTGCTCGACCCGAATCTCGATGGCATCGACAATGACCGCGATGGTAGTGTGGATGAGGGTGACGAGGGGTTTAACCAGTTTGATGAGCTTACCAGCGCGTGGCGCATAGAAGAGGCAATTCCAGCCATTGCCCCCGGCGAGACTCTGGAGCGTGCGATTGTGGTCCGCTTGCCCGAGACATCAGAGGCGGGTTCGACGCAAACACTTGCTTTGATTGCCGCCGGTTCTGCTGCCAATGTGACCATGCGGGCAGAAAAAGAAGTCTCCTTCTCGCTTGCACCACCAACTCTCGCGCTTACGCTTAACGGAATCGAAAAGACGGCTCTTTTTGTCTCCAGCGACACGCCATTGCTGGAAATGAAAGCCACGATCCCAAGTGGCCGACTCACAAATTTTAGCCTCGTTGTCGAAGGTGCTCCATCCATTGACGGGTATCGTGAACCGCGTCTTTTTGTTGGCAGCGGAATATCCTGCAAGTCTTTGCAAGAGCCTGTCATTGACATGCGAAAATTATCGGCCTCTTTCGGTGAGTGTCAGGTTATGGAAGACGCTCCTGTCTCTCAGCATTATGTGATGCTTCGGGCGAAAGCTGAATTCACTGATGCCGACCCTTTCTCCGAGCCGGAAGTTATTCAAGCACGGCGCGTTGCGCGGTTTGCCGGATTTCTATCTGGATCGGCGGGTGTCATTGGCAAACCGGCGATTATCTCCGGTGCGCTGTCAGGTCCGTTAATCGGGGCGCAATTGCTTTCGGCATCCGAACAATCTGTAGATGCTGGGGATGCATTCAGCGCGACTTTTCGTTTGGTGAATCGGGGAGATGAGACAGCAACGGGATTGCGTTTGATCGCACCGGATGATGGGCTTTTCGACTGCAAGCGGTTTCAGATAGGCGCTTCGAAACGGGCTATCGACGCTTGCGATGTGGGGTTGGCAATAGAAGATATACCCCCCGGATCGCAGCGCGAGATCAAGGTGAGCACCGCCTTGCGCGATGATGCGTTTATCGGCTCTCCTGCTGCGCTGCGTTTATCAACAAAAGACAGTAATGATGTCGTGACAGCATTTCCTTGGGCTGAATTAAATAGACGTCAACCAGCCCCGCCTGTGTTGACAATTGACTCCGAAGGGCGTTGGAAAGCTCAAGGAGATTTATTGACCACGCGGATCGGTGATGCAGGCACGATCTCTATTTCCGGAACCCTTCCCGAAGGGCAATACCCCGGCAGTATTCGCATTCTTTCACGGGTCGTGGATGCCCAAACGGGTGATCTGATTGGGCCTGCCTCGTTCACGATACAAAGTTTCACTGCCTCTGCGTCTGATGGTGCAAAGTTAGAAAAAAGCAACGGCGCACCAACCACAGAAATCATCGCGGGATGGACGGCAGTAACGTTTCCTTTGGGGATGATATCGGTTCCGGTAGCTTCAGGGCCTTCTGTGACTAACGTCAAAGCGAATGCGCGTTTGTCGTTACGCGATTTGCCGGAGATACAAGCGGGCAGGTTGATCGAAGTTGCCGCTGAATTGAATATTTATGGCGATACAGATATTCGCAGCAATGACTTGATCGAACTGCTCATTTCAGAGCCTTCGTTAGACCTTACCTTACGGTCGCCCGATGAAGATCGTACTATTAATCTGCATGATGTTACGCCCGTTGTGGTCCTTAGTTGTAATCAGGGAAACTCCAGTGCTGAAGCTCTTATTCTAACGGCGCAATTGCCTGACGGATTACTCATGGATTCTTCAAAAGAGGCGCGCGTCTTTACGTTGACAGCCGCGCACGCGAATGATCCTCCGATATTATTCTCCAGTGAAATACTATCATCAGGTGATATTCATTATGATGCTGATGATCGCGTTTTGCGTGGCGCTTTGACCGTAGGCAAAGCGTTAGAACCTGATACCTGTATGGCCCTTGCGTTTCAGGTCCGTCGGTCCAACGCTTTCAACCTGAATGAAGCATCTGCCGTGATCCACGCAGACCTCGGACCCTTCACTGGCCATGACGGAAGTTACGCGCGCGTTTATCCGGGCATCAATGCCGGAGAAATACGGTTTGATGTGCCTCCAATTTTATTCGGCCCTGTCTCCGAAAAGGAAATCTCTGATGAAAGCGATGTATCGCATATTGTGTCTCTGGAGATCCCCAAAGCCGCCGGCGCGCATCAAATAGATGTTTCGACATCCAGCAGCGAGGGATTGGAATGGACGATCTTAAGGTTGGATGACAGCGGAGCGCCATTGCCGTGGCGAAACGGAACGAAGGTTGCGTCAGGGGAAACAATTCGTTTCAAATTAGAAGCGAATAGTTCAGGTGCAAAACCGTTGGGGTGGATCGACACAACATTGGTTCGCGCTCTAGCGTTTTCCGATTCAACGCTCCCAATCGCAGTAAGTACCCGTTTGATCACCCGGCGTGATGCGCCGGAGGGAGGGCTGATCACAGTTTCAAAAACGATGGCGCTTGATACCGATTGTGATGGTGACCTCAATGACGAACGCATTCAAGATGCATTATTTGAACCTGCGAAAGATGCGTCTCCGGGAGATTGTGTAAATTTTCGAATTGCCTTCAAACACGCTGGTGACAAAAGCATGGAGAAAATTGTACTCCGTGACCAGGTTCCGACAGGAACTGAATTGCGTGTTGATGCGGTCGGCGTACTTCGCGCTCCTGAACCCGTGCAAGACAGCACCATCGAAATGCCAACCAGTGAAAGTAATGATTTGGTCTGGACCTTTGAGGGACTTTTCGAACCCGGATCTGAAGGTGAGGTTAGTTACGCTGTTAGATTGAAGGACGCATTGTGACGTTGAAATACCTGAACGCTGCCAGCCATGGATTGCCGGACCGTGCAGTGCTGAACCGCATGAGCGCGCATCTTGAATTAGAGGCACGTATCGGACCCTTGGCGGCTGTCGCAGAAGTGGACACGACATTGCAGGCCGTCAGGTCTGACGCGGAAACTCTTCTGAATGCGGAGGAGGGGACACTCGGTTTCGCCACCGGAACCTTGAGCGCATGGCACACTTACGTTGCCGGTCTTCCAATTGCGGGAAAGCGTCTTTTGGTCGCGCCGCATGAATGGGGAGAAAACATCGCGGCTTTACATAAACTCGCAGCGAAAGATGGCGCAATAATTGAGGTGCTTCCGCTTCTCGATATGGCATCACCTGATCTCGGGCTTTGGCAAGACCGGATCGACGATGGCGTCGACGCGATTTTTCTGCCAATGGTTAGCAGCGTGTCCGGATTGCACTACCCTGTTGAAGCAATCGGCGCGTTGCGGCGTCCGCCCCATACACAAATCATCATCGATGCCGCGCAAGCCATCGGACAGGTCGATATAGATGTGCAGCGTCTTGGCTGTGACGCTTTGTTTGCGACGACGCGCAAATGGGTGTGCGGCCCAAGACAAACGGCGGTTTTCTGGACAGCAGACCCGAGCCGCCGTGCAGAGATTGAACGCCTTGACACCAATGCAGCGCTTCGATTGGGACTTGGTGTTGCCTTGCGCCAATTGTTAGAGCGTGGCCTGGATCAAACGAAAGCGAGTCTGCTCGAACGCTCAACACGTATCAGAGAACACGCAGATAGACTTAATCTGGAATGCCTTAGTGTACCTCAATGCAGCACGGCTGCGGTTACGATTCTGATCCCTGAGCATAGCGTTGCGAAAATTGACGCCGCTTTCAATGCGGCACAGATCATTGCGAAATGGCCGAACGCCTTAGAAGACGAGCCTTTTTCGCAATTTCAGGCGATAGCGAGAAAACCCTTACGCCTCGCTCCGCACCTCTCGACGACGATGGCAGATATAGACGCGGCCTTCGATGCTATTGCGGCGGCGTTGTAATCGGCGCGCTGCACTGATAGGCGCTGCACGACCCTTATGACTGGATTGCATCAATGACAGACGCCGCCTATCCCGTAATCCGCACACGCCCAAAAAGAGATGGGCGGTTTCGTGACGGTCACCCTTGGGTTTATAAGGACGAGTTGGTCTTGGACCGACGCGCCCGCGCACTGTCGCCCGGCAGCGTGGCCATTTTAGAAAATTCCCTGCGCGAGCCGATGGGCCTTGTGGCGCTGAACAGTGAAAGCGGCATCGCTGCGCGTGACTTGGATCGGGATATAACCAAGGTAATTGATGCAGCTTGGATTCATGCCCGCCTTGAACGCGCATTGGCACAGCGGACCCGTTTATTCTCAGAACCGTTTTATCGTCTCACCCATGCGGAAGGCGACGGCCTGCCGGGATTGGTAATTGACCGGATGGGCGATGCATTTTCTATTCAACCAAATACGGCTTGGGCAGAAACGATGGTCCCGCATGTGCTCTCGGCACTGGATGCGTTGTTGTCGCCAAAAACCGTGGTGGTCAATCGGGACTCCCGTGGCCGCACCCAAGAAGGATTGGGGGTAGGGCGCACGCTGGAACGCGGATCAGATGAAGGCCCGGTTGAGGTTCGACAGAACGGCGCGGTCTACCTTGCTGATTTAATGAGTGGACAAAAGACAGGAGTGTATTTTGACCAACGCCCTAATCATGCATTTGTGGCTCGGCTTTCCGGCGGCGGTGATGTCTTGGATGTCTTCGGTCATACCGGCGGATTTTCGATGGCCTGCCTCGCTGCCGGGGCAACATCAGCTTTGTGTATCGACAGCTCGGAACCGGCGCTTTCTCTCGCGACCAAAGCAGCCGTATTGAACGGGTTTGACCCGACATTCAAGACCCAGCGCGGCGACGCTTTTGATGCCATGAAAGCGCTCGCCGCTGAGGGCCAGAGTTTTGAGGCTGTTATATGTGACCCTCCAGCTTTTGCTCCTTCGAAACAGGCGCTAACCGCTGGGCTGCGTGCCTATGAGCGAACGGCCCGCCTTGCTGTACCGCTGGTAAAATCGGGCGGCACACTCACCGTCTGCTCATGTTCCCATGCTGTCACCCCGGATGCGCTGCGCGAAACAGTGGTCAGCGCCCTTCGGATCGGACGCCGAACCGGGCGCCTTCTACGCTCAGGTCGAGCTGGAGCCGATCACCCCACTCATCCTAGTCTGCCTGAAGCTGGGTATCTCAAGGCATTAACCTTCTCGGTAGATTAGAGCATTCTGATTTTCATACCGCTCAGGACTCATAGCCAGAAAATAACAAGGGCGGCGGGTGCGATAGCTGAGCGCTAGACGGTCGGGCTTCTGTCGTATCGTGTAGCAACGCGCCGCCAATCCTTGAGCCTGCCGAACATGATCTCGAGCTTGTGCCGCTCCTTGTAGAGTTTTTTGTCGTGGGGGATTTGCTCCTTACGGTTTTTGCGGGACTGAACCGTGCCGGGTTTACCGGAGGGTGATTGGATCAAAAGTCATGCTATTTTATCCAGACGGTTCAATTTTTCATAGAAGATATCCTCTGCTTCATTTGGTGTGATATAACCGATAGGCTCGAGAAGACGGGTGTTGTTGTACCAATCGATCCATTTCATGGTTTCCCATTCGACAGCGCTGGTTGATTTCCACGGGCCAAGGCGCTTGATAACTTCGGTCTTGAACAAACCGATGATGCTTTCAGCCAGCGCATTGTCATAGGAATCTCCGACGCTGCCGACCGAGCCGTCGATACCTGCATCCGCCAATCTCTCAGTGTATTTTATAGACAGATATTGGCTGCCGCGATCACTATGATGGATCAATTCATCCGCCTCAGTTGGACAT
>CALKIZ010000093.1 GCA_937995735.1 uncultured Neomegalonema sp.
AGTCTGGTACAATCGACAGCGTCGCCATTCATCGCTCGGCTACATCACGCCGGAACAGGCAAGGCAGAAATTCACGAGGGAGACTAAATTCGCAGCGTAACTGAATCAGCACATGGTCCGGTAAATCGGGGCAAGGTCACAAGTGCCACTGGCGGGGACGAGTTGGATACCGGGGGAATGACTGAATTTCAACGAGCTATGCTTCATACGGCTGCTGTGGTATGTATTAGGTATGAACACAAACCTTGAAAAAGCGATTGATCGCGCGAAAGCGGCCCCTGAAGAACATCAGGAAAAGGCAGCTAAAGCCGTTCTTGAAGCGCTTGACCGCGAGGCGGAGCGCGATAGTCGGTACCGTAACTATGTAGACGAAAGCCTCAGAGCAGCAGAGGCAGATATTACAGCCGGGCGAGTCCAGTCTGCGGCAACTGCCTTTGATGATATGTTAGCACAATTTGATCGCAAATACGGTGGTGTATAAGGTCGTATTAACGTCATTTGCCCTCCGAAATCTTGCACAGATTGCAGATGAAGGGGTTGAACAATATGGACCGGCTATAGCGCGCAAATATATCAAGCAAATTGAAACACGATGCCTTTCTCTCGAAACATTTCCCGAAAGCCATCCTTTCGACACCTATAAAAAATGCCAGAAACATATCGCTCATTCTCCCACAAAGCGCATAAAATTTTCTATCGCGTCGACCACTCGGAAAAGACCGTTTTCATCGCCGCTATTTTGCACAGTCGGTCAAAATATTCCGACCGTATTTGACCCCCGAAAGGATTCAGGGATAGCTATCACTGAAAACAAACGAGGGAGCCAATACCATGCCAACCAACCTGAAAGCCGAAACCGCAGCGATGGCACAAGTTCCCTTAGCGGGAACGAGTTGGTTTCGGGTAAAATTTAAGGATCATCGCTTTCAGGTTTAGGTGACTTCGGCATGGTTCCACGTCCAATTTCCTCTACCCGGCCTTTCCCGTCACCAAAGTCGCCCCATCCGTCCCTTTCGTGTTTGATATGATCATTTCGCCTGCCGAAACATTCGTCATACTGTTTCCCGGAGTCCTTCTTTCCATCATCGCTCACGACTAATTCCTAAATTCTATTGCTCGGACGTCACTGAAATTCATTATCACATAATCACCTTCCTTCTCAACGACCATCCTCTTATTCAATTTTCCCAACTTCTTATTATATATAACCTCTGCATTTCCCAAACATAGAGCATGTTCCCTTTCGCCCTGTGAATACCATTTCGCATATCCCACTACCTTTGAACCATCGACATATTCCAATACTACCCATTTACCGTCATTTTCTTTGAAAACCCTATCCCAAAGAGGTTCTTCAGAAAAATGTCGTTGAATCCCAGATTCATACAAAATCGAATTAAACCAATTACTCTGCGTAATCCATAACAACAATATTGACATCAAGCAGGAGATCAAACTTACGACTAAGAGGTATTGGAGAACAACGTTTTGAAACAGACCAGACAAATCTTTCAGCGCAATTGGCGGCGACGCTAAGTTAAATTTGGTAGCAAAAAAATTAGCAGAGATGCAGATTGAAAAAGCAAAAATTACTGTATTTGCTGGGCCAATTTTCGATCTCTTTAGAAGAGAAAAAACTGCAACACCAAGGAAGCCAGGAAGCAACATCAAAACGATGAGCAAAGTTTCTACGTCAAGTTTCATTGAATTGAACCCATAAATGACTCTGGCTTGACCGAAAAATGGACTTATGCCACCGATTTAGCAACGCAATACATGGAGAGCCACTCACATGCCACTCAACCTGAAAGCCGAAGCCAAAAAGCGGAAGATCGAATATTTTCTGATCTCCTTCACCGACCTGTTTGGCGTGATGCGCGCGAAGCTGGTTCCGGCGTCGGCCATCGGCGACATGGCCAAGGACGGCGCGGGCTTTGCCGGGTTTGCTTCATGGCTCGATATGACGCCCGCCAACTCGGATATGTTTGCGGTTCCTGATCCTGACTCCCTCATTCAACTGCCGTGGAAGCCGAATGTCGGTTGGCTCGCCGCTGATCTTTACATGGACGGCAAAGAAGTCGAGCAAGGCCCGCGCAACACGCTCAAGCGCGTCATCGCCCGTGCGGAGAAAAAGGGCTATCGCCTGAAACACGGCGTCGAGTGTGAGTATTTCCTGATCTCCGAAGACGGTACACAGCTTTCGGATGAGCGCGATACACAGTCAAAGCCGTGCTATGACGTCTCGGCTCTCATGCGCCGCTATGATGTGATTTCCGAGATTTGCGACGCGATGCAAACACTCGGCTGGGGTCCCTATCAGAACGACCACGAAGACGCGAACGGACAGTTTGAAATGAACTGGGATTTCGGCGACGCGCTGCTGACCGCCGACCGGCACGCTTTCTTCAAATACATGGCTAAGAGCATCGCGGAAAAGCACGGCTTGCGTGCGACCTTCATGCCCAAACCATTCTCGCACCTGACCGGCAATGGCTGTCACGCTCATGTCAGCGTATGGGACAAGACAGGTAAGAAAAACCTGTTCCACGACAAGAAAGGCGAGCTTGGCGTCTCGAAGCTCGGCTATAATTTCCTCGGCGGTATCATGGATCACGCCGAAGGGCTGTGCGCAATGATGAACCCGACTGTGAACAGCTATAAGCGCCTCAGCGCGCCGCGCACCACATCGGGCGCAACATGGTCGCCCTCCTCCATCACCTATGCAGGCAACAACCGGACCCATATGATCCGTATTCCTGACGAGGGCCGCATGGAACTGCGCCTGCCCGATGGTGCGGCGAATCCTTATCTGTTGCCTGCCTCGATCATGGCTGCCGGTCTTGACGGTATTGAGCGCAAACTCGACCCCGGCAAGCGTCACGACATCGACATGTATGCCGAAGGCCACACGGTGAAGGGCGCGAAGAAATTGCCGCTTAACCTGCTCGATGCGCTGCGCGCATTTGACAAGGACAAGAATTTGAAAGCAGCCATCGGCGAAGAAACTTCCGCTGCGTTCCTGAAATTGAAGATGAACGACTGGCTCGATTACTCACGCCACCTGACCGATTGGGAGCGTGAGCAAACGTTGGATTGTTAAGATCGCTTCTTCGCAAACCGGCGCATCCATAGTTGGCGACATTTGGAGGTCTTTCCTGATGTTGCCGACATGGGTGAAAATCTGGATGTGCCTGATTTTAGTTCCGGTCAACCTTACCAGTCTGCTCTTTCTCAGCGAGCCGAAAGGGGTTTGGATTGCCTTCCTCGCCTGCATCGGCATATTGGCGAATGCACCCGTGTTATTTCATCAGCGCGGATTCACGAAGGCACTCGCCATACCGCACCTGATCCCTTGGACTGTGTTGGTAATCTGGATTCTCTTCGCAAAACCATCGGCAAACGGCACATATGACGCTTATTTGACGGTTCTTCTAATCGTGAACGCCATCTCGCTGTTGTTCGATTACCCCGACAGCTACACATGGCTTCGCGCCCACTCGCGATGATTCTAAGCGTCGGGCGGTGGCAGAAAATCAACTTCATGCTCTGCCGCCAACCGCACGACTTCCGCCGGGTCCGCCACGTTGTGAATTGCATTGAAGAGGTCAAACAGCTTTCCTGTCGGGGCGACGCCGAACATGGCCGTCGCCGTCACGCCGGAACGGTTAAAGATGCCATGCGCGATACCCATCGGCAGGCGAACAACATCTCCAGCCTTTGCGGTAAGAGTATCAGCGCCAAACTCGATTTCCAGCTCGCCTGACAGCATCGAAACCCATTCGTCTTGCGTGGGATGAACATGCGGCGGCACAAAGGTTTCAGCGGGCAGCTCCGCATACCAAACCAGCGCGTTATCGCTCTTTAGTTTCGGCGTGTAAGTCTGGCCGAGAATATTCCAGACTTTGCCTTCGATCCCGTCTTTCTCTTTCGTAATGCCCGGTTCCATCGCGCGCTCCTTCAAAGATGCAAATATCGGTCGATCACCTTCGGGTCGGCGGTCAGCTCGGCGGACGTGCCGCTCCAAACCACCTGCCCGCTGGCAAGCATGACATGACGGTCGGCCAGCTTGAGCATCGCGTCAATGTTCTTATCAATCACAAGGATCGCCTGACCATCCTTCTTGAGCTCCGACAGCCGCTCCCAAATCTCGGCCCGCACCAGCGGGGCCAACCCTTCGGTGGCTTCATCAAGGATCAGTAGATGCGGGTTTGTCATCAAGGCCCGCCCAATCGCAAGCATCTGTTGCTCTCCGCCGGAAAGCTGTGCGCCAAGATTTTTCTTTCGCTCAGCAAGGCGGGGGAAGAACCGATAGACTTGTTCGACACTCCACCGCGTCCCACTCCCGGAAGGCCGCGCCGTTGCCGTGGCAATCAGGTTTTCCTCGACATTCAATGTGGGAAAAATTTGCCTCCCCTCGGGAACCAGACCAATACCAAGCCGCGCGATTTCATAGGGCGGTGCATTGGTCATGTCCTTACCGCGAAACATCACCTGACCCGCCGTCGCCGCGACCAATCCCATAATCGTGCGTACCGTCGTCGTCTTGCCCATACCATTGCGGCCAAGCAGCGTAACGACCTCGCCGGGCGCGATACTGAGATCAATCCCGAACAAGGCCGGGGCCGCACTATAGGCCGCTTGTAAGCCAGAGACGGAAAGCAGGCTCATGCCTCCTCCCCCAGATAAGCGGCACGGGCTTCGGCATTATTGCGGATTTCTTCCGGTGTTCCGGTGGCAATGATCTTCCCGTAAACCAACACTGAAACTCGATCCGCCAGAGCAAACACCGCATCCATATCATGCTCGACCAGCAACAGCGGATAATCAGCTTTTAGACGCTGTAACGTTTCGATCAGCGCCGCGCTCTCCTTGCGTCCCATGCCCGCCATCGGCTCATCGAGCAACAGCACTTTTGGTTGGGAGGCAATGGCGACCGCCAGCTCCAGCGCGCGTTTTTCTCCATGCGAGAGATCACCGGCCAAACGCTGTGCGCGGTCTTCTATGCCGAGCAATTCAAGCGCGGCCATCGCGCGATCATTCAACCGCCGCTCCCGCGCAACCGATCCAAAGAACCGATAGCTGGAACCCTCCTTTGCCTGCGCCGCCAACGCGACATTCTCCAGCACAGAAAAGCCGGGAATGATCGAGGTAATCTGAAAAGTTCGTCCTAATCCCCGGCGGGCACGGGCATGAGCGCTCAGTGCGGTAACTTCTTGACCATCGAAATGGATAGTTCCGGCATCGGGTTTCAACGTGCCCGAAAGCTGATGAATCAACGTCGTCTTTCCGGCTCCGTTCGGTCCAATGACCGCGTGGCACTCGCCTGCCTTCATGTCGAGCGACAGATCATCTGTCACCAGCAGTGCGCCGAACCGTTTTGTCAGGCCGGATATGGAGAGCACCGCACTCATACCCGCCGTTCCCAAAGGCTCGCAAGGCCGCCTTTTGCATAGAGCACGATCAGGATCAGCAACGGCCCGAAGATCAATCGCCAATCATGGGTCAGGCTCGACAACCCTTCTTCCAGCGCAACGAAAGCTAGTGCGCCTAAAACCGCTCCCGAGCGGGTTCCCATTCCGCCAAGCACAACGACGATAATCAAATCACCCGACCTCTGCCATGCTGCTGTTGCAGGGCTGACAAATTCGGCTTGGTTGGCCAGCAAAACACCGGCAATCGCCGCCATCACACCGGCAATAACATATGCCGTCAGACGGATACCGAAAACGCCATAGCCAAGCGTCTCGACCCGCGTTTCATTTTGTTTGGCCGCGCGCAGCACCCGACCAAAGCGCGATCCGACAATGCGCGTGATCAAAAACCACGACACGACCAACGCTCCAAGAATGGAGAAATAGAGGATAGTGTCTTCTTCAAAAGCCGTTGCTCTATCCCATAATGTCAAGCCGTCATCGCCGCCATAATCGCTCAACGCGCTTAGGGTAAAAAACACCATTTGCCCGAAAGCCAGCGTGATCATGATGAAAGATACACCCGTCGTTCGCAGGCTGATCGCTCCTGTGACGAGCGCGAACAAGGCGGCAATCCCAACAGTAAGCGCGAGTATTGTCGTCAGGTCCGCCGTGCCTTCTGTCAGCGCGATACCCGCGACATAGCTGCCAATACCGAGAAACGCTGCATGACCGAAACTGACCATCCCGCCATGACCGATCAACAGATCAAGGGACACCGCCGCAATCGCAAGGATCATCGCGCGCATCGCCAATGAGGTTAGATACGATCCCCCCCAATATTCCGACAGCCACGGAACCGCCGCGAACAGCGCGAATGCAAACAAGGCTGGAAGCGCATTCCTCACGCCGCACCCTTTGCCGGAAACAATCCCGCCGGTTTGAAAAACAAGACCGCAGCCATCAACACGTAGACCGCCATTGATGCCAATGCGGGGCCGATTTGATTGGCCGCTGACGGCTCCAAGAATAATTTGAGAATATCGGTAATCGTCGACCGCCCGAGCGTATCGACCAACCCGACCAACAGCGCGGCAATAAACGCACCCCGAATGGACCCGATGCCTCCAATCACAATCACAACGAAAGCTGTAATCAGCAAGTCATCGCCCATGCCCGGCTCGACCGAATAGATCGGTGCGGCAATGGCTCCCGCAAACCCCGCAAGCATCGCACCGAAACCAAACACGACCATGAATAGACGGCGGATATTGACCCCGAGTGCCGATACCATCTCAGCGTTACTCGCCCCTGCTCTCACCAACATGCCAACGCGCGTGCGTGTCACCAAAAACCAAAGCAGCAGCGCAACAATCAAACCGATGGCAATAATCGCAATCCGCCAAAGCGGGTATTGCAGGTTCTCGGTGATCTGGAACGAGCCAGCCAAAATTTCCGGCGCAGGCATATTCAGCGGCGTTGGTCCCCACAGGACTTTAGCCGCTTGATTGAGGAACAATATTACGCCGAAAGTCGCCAACACTTGATCAAGGTGATCCCGGTCATAGAGATGGCTGAAAATGAAAGTCTCAAGCAAAAGCCCGAGGACCAGTGCGACGGCTAATGCAAGGATCAGCGCAATCATGAAATGCCCGGTCAGTCCATAGAACCAGACCGTCAGATACGCCCCGATCATGTACTGCACACCATGGGCAAGATTGATGAAGCCCATCACGCCGAACACCAACGTCAACCCAGCCGCAATCAGAAACAACAACACACCGAGTTGCAGCCCGTTCAGAATTTGAATGAGGAGGAGCGTGGTGGACATGGTTTTCTAAGATCCGCGCCCCCGGCAGTGACCGGGGGTCTCGCTCAATCAGGGACAATCTTGGTGGTACGAGATCCCCGACCTTCGCCGGGGATGACGATTGCGGTCGCCGCTTTCGCGGAACCGCATATCATCACAACTTGCATTCTGCTGCATAGCTGTCCGCGTAATCGTCATAGACCTGTTCAACAATCGAGGTGTGGAACTTGCCATCACCGCGCTTCACCACTTCGAGCAGATAGAAGTCCTGAATGGGATAGTTGTTATTGTTGAACGAGAAATCGCCGCGCAATGATTCAAAATCCGCTGCCGCCAGCGCTTTACGCACCGCGTCTTGGTCTTTCACTCCGCCAGCTTTCTTAACAGCCGAGTTAATCAACATCGCAGTGTCATAAGCCTGCATTGCATAGCCACCGGGGATATAGCCGTATTCTTCCTCGAACGCTGCGACAAAGGCTTTGGTTTGAGCATTGTCGAGGTCAGGCGCCCAATTGGTTGCGCCGTTCATGCCGACCGCATCGTCTTTTTGTCCCGGCAACGTGGTTTCATCCACGGTGAACGCCGACAAGAAAGCCATCTTATCCGCTAGGCCCGACGCACGAAATTGCTTTACAAAACGAACGCCCATGCCGCCCGGCATAAAGATAAACAGCGCATCCGCCCCGGACTCAGACATCCGCGCGATTTCGGCACTGAAATCCTTGTGGCCAAGCGGGGTGTAAACCTCATCGGCAATATCGCCTTTGTAGTTTTGCTTAAAGCCAGCCATCGAATCTTTACCCGCCTGATAGTTCGGCGCGAGCATGAAGACTTTTTTGTATTTCTTGTCCGTGGCAATCTTTCCCAAAACCTCAAAGTTCTGGTTATTCTGATAGGACGTTACGAAAAAGTTGGGGTGACAGTTTTTACCCGCAAAAGTCGATGGCCCTGCGTTCGGGCTGATTAAGAAAGTATCCGACTTGATGACCGGCTTATAAATCGCAGCCAACATATTCGAAAAGATCGTGCCGACGACGAAATCGACTTCTTCTTTTTCGACGAGAGCTTTTGCCTTTGATTGTGCAACATCAGCCTTGAGTTCATCGTCTTCGAGGATGAACTCGGTTTCCATGCCACCGATTTTGCCATCCAGCTTATCCATTGCCAGCTTAAACCCGTCGCGTGCCTGATTACCCAGCGCCCCCGGAGGGCCACTCAGCGTAACAATCATCCCGATTTTCAGCGTATCTTTCGCCATGGCAGGCGCGGCAAGCAATGCAAGCGCAGCTGTGGCTCCAATGAGCAATTTCTTCATAATCATCTCCCCGTTTGTGCGGGCCGTATAAGACCCTTATTCCTTAGCGATAAGTCTTTCGGGGAAGACACGGAAAGGCAACGGGAAAATAACGGGTACGTCGCGTTTTCCCGATATTCGTATCGGTCCTGTCGTTTCATTGCTGAATCGCGCTACACTCCTCCTCACGATTCTCCGGCAGGGACACGGCAGACATGGCACTTGGCAAAGACTCTCACCTTTATCTGGTGGACGGCTCCGGCTTTATTTTTCGGGCTTTCCATGCCTTGCCGCCGCTGACACGCAAATCTGACGGGATGCCGGTGGGGGCGGTTTCGGGTTTTTGCAATATGCTCTGGAAATTGGTGGCCGATGCCGAAAGCGAAGATGGCGGGGCGGCGACTCATCTGGCGGTGATCTTTGATGCGTCGTCGAAGACCTTCCGCAACGAGATTTACGATCAATATAAAGCCAACCGCTCTGAAACGCCTGAAGACCTGATACCCCAGTTTCCGGTCATCCGCGATGCGGTACGGGCATTCTCGATCCCTTGTATCGAGATGGAAGGATACGAGGCCGACGACCTGATCGCGACCTATACCAAACAGGCGCGCGAGGCGGGGTCACGGGTCACGGTGGTTTCATCGGATAAAGACCTGATGCAACTCGTCGGCCCGCAAGTCGTGATGCTCGACGGCATGAAAAATAAACTCATCGCCGAGGCAGAGGTCGAAGAGAAATTCGGCGTCACACCGGATAAGGTGATCGACGTGCAAGCGCTTGCCGGGGACAGTGTGGATAATATTCCGGGTGCGCCGGGCATTGGCGTAAAGACCGCCGCGACACTGTTGGCTGAGTTCGGCACGCTCGAAGCTTTGCTGGAGCGCGCGGAAGAAATCAAACAGCCCAAACGCCGCCAAACACTGATCGACCACAAGGATCAAATTCTGATGTCGAAAGTGCTGGTCACGTTGAAGGACGATGTGCCGGACGTAGAACCCGTCGAAGACTTCAACATCCCCGAACCCGATCCACAAAAGCTGCTCGCGTTTCTCAACGACATGGAATTCACCACGCTGACCCGCCGTGTGGCCTCCAAATATGATGCAGAAGCGCCTGAACCTAAGGCGATGCCAAAACCGGAACTGGTGGCCGCAGCCGCAAGCGATGTTGAAACCGACCCGGCTCTACTCGCGCCCATTGATCACAGCGCCTATGAGACGATCCGCGATGAAGCTGCCCTCGCGCCATGGATCGAGAAAATCTATGAGCGCGGCTATGTCGCTATTGATACCGAGACGACTTCACTGAATGAAATGGTCGCTGATCTGGTGGGTGTGTCGCTCTGTGTTGAGCCGGGCATCGCGTGTTATATCCCGCTTACCCATACCGATGGCGAAGACAGTGGCGACTTGTTTGGCGAGGCGAAACTGGCCGAGGGGCAACTGCCGCTTGATACGGCGCTGGCCATTCTCAAGCCGGTGCTGGAAGACACATCAATTCTGAAAATCGGGCAAAACCTGAAATACGATATGAAGGTTCTCGAACGGAACGGCATTCGGATCACGCCGATTGATGACACGATGCTGATCTCCTACGCGCAAGCCTCCGGCGAGCAAGGCGGACATGGAATGGACGCTTTGTCCGAACGGCATCTCAATCACAAACCCATCCCGATCAAAGATCTGATCGGTACGGGCAAATCTCAAGTGACATTCGATAAAGTCGCCATCGAGAAGGCCGCACCCTATGCCGCCGAAGATGCCGATGTGACTCTGCGGCTGTGGAAAATCCTCAAGCCGTCGCTTGTTATCAATCGTGCGGTTACGGTTTACGAGACTCTAGAGCGCCCCCTCTCGCCCATCCTGCGCCAAATGGAGATGAACGGCATCAAAGTTGATCGCGATATGCTCTCGCGGCTTTCGAACGGATTCTCCCAGAAAATGGCCGCTCTGGAGGACGAAATCTACGAGCTGGCGGGTGAGAAATTCAATGTCGGCTCACCGAAACAGCTCGGCGAAATCCTCTTCGATAAGATGGACATGCCCGGCGGCAAGCAAACTAAAACCGGCGCTTGGGGAACCGGCGCAGATGTCCTCGAAGACCTTGCCATGACGCACGACCTGCCCCGCCGTGTGCTGGACTGGCGCGGAGTCTCTAAGCTGAAATCGACCTATACCGACAGTCTGCAAAACCACATCAACGCAGAAACAGGCCGCGTTCATACGTCTTTCTCGATGGCTGCAACATCAACGGGGCGTTTGGCATCAAGCGAGCCGAATGTGCAAAACATTCCCGTGCGTACCGAGGAAGGCCGCCAAATCCGCGAGGCGTTTATTGCGGAACCGGGCAATGTCTTGGTCAGCCTCGATTATTCTCAGATCGAGCTGCGTATTCTTGCACACATGGCGGGGATTGAAGCGCTGAAAAAAGCCTTCGACGAAGGGCAAGACATTCACGCCGCCACCGCCAGCGAGATGTTCGGTGTCCCGCTGGACGAAATGACCCCAGAAATCCGAAGACAAGCGAAAGCGATTAATTTCGGCGTGATTTATGGCATTTCCGGCCACGGACTAGGCCGCAACTTGCGCATTCCGCGCGGCGAAGCACAGCAATTCATCAATACCTATTTCGAGAAATTCCCCGGCATCAAAGACTATATGACCGAGATGAAAGATCGCGCAAAAAGAGATGGCTATGTCGAAAGCCTGTTCGGGCGGCGCATCCATACACCGGGGATCAACTCCAAAGGCCCAATGCGCGGATATTCCGAACGCGCCGCGATCAACGCGCCGATCCAAGGAACCGCTGCCGATGTCATTCGCCGCGCTATGATCCGGATTCCGGCGGCTTTGGATAAAGCAAAGCTATCGGCGCGGATGTTGTTACAAGTCCATGATGAATTGATTTTTGAGACACCGGAAGGCGAAGCGGACACTCTGATCGACACCGTGCGCGGGGTGATGGAAAATGCGAGCGACCCCGTGATCAAATTCACGACCCCGCTCCTGGTCGATGGCGGCAAAGGATCGAGTTGGGCCGAGGCACATTAAACACGCACCCTCATCGAAAATTTTGCCGTCAGAAAAGGCTTACGATATCAAATCGTCATCAAGTAGGGCGATGGTGATATTCTCGACTGTAAGTCGGCTGCCATCGTTGAAATCGAAAATAACATCATCAGCACTTTGCCGGGCATTTGACAAAGCATCTCCAGCATTAGAGAAGCCAAAAGCCGTCAAATCCAACACGTCAACGTTGTTTTCAAAGTCAGTGATGGTATCACGGCCAAAATTTTCGCCGAAAACAAACGTATCTGATCCCCGACCTCCTGTAAGGATGTCTCTGCCGGAGCCGCCATTTAGGAAATCATTATTAAATCCGCCAAATAAACTATCGTTCCCGTTGCCACCTTGAAGAGTGTCATTGCCCCGCCCCCCTCTCAGTTCATCATTGCCATCCCCACCTGACAAAGTGTCGTCACCACGACCGCCTCTCAACTCATCATCGCCATTTCCACCTGACAATGTGTCTTGCCCCCGACCGCCTCCCAATGCGTCATCGCCATTACCACCCGATAGAATATCATTTCCTCTATTTCCTGAGAGGGTGTCGTTACCAGAGCCGCCCAGGAGTTCATCACTACCAAGGCCACCTGTAATCGTATCATCGCCAAGACCTCCGTTTGCGAAATCATTCCCTGTTCCGGAGCGAACGAGATCATTACCATCCCCCGCTGTGATATAATCATCGCCCTCCCGTGAAACGATATCATCATTGCCTGCACCACCAAAAATATCGTCGCCTGAGTCTGTGCCAACGAGCCTGTCATCACTGTCACTCCCGGTAATTTGATTACCGGCGAACTGATCAATGAAGGCATTCGAAATGGCATCAAATCCATCACGGTTATAGTGGATACCATCCGCAAGACCGCTCGGGCCGGGTCCACCGAATGACAAACCGGCATCTTCAAGCACCTGATCCGGGCTGATGATCGTCACAAAATCAAATTCGTCAGCAATATCTTGTTGAGCCTGTTGGACCGTATCCCAACGACTGCCTCGCGGGCCTGCTGCGGGAATGTTTTCAGCAAGCTGGACAATGGTAAAATTGAAATCTTCACCAAACTCTTCGCGCAATCTGGTGACAAATTCTCTCAGGTTTTCTTCATAATCCGGTGTGAGCCTGCCGAATGTCGCATCGCTTTCGCCTTGCAGCCATAAGAAAGATTTCACATAGCTGTCACTGTTGGATGCCAACGCGCCCCGCACATCTTGCAGTAATGCACGAAACAACTCACCGGTATCGTCATTGCCATCTTCAAATGGAAAAAAATCATTTGCATTGACATCCGCGCCGAGGCTCCGGCCCGGTTCGGCGGAAACAATCACCTCACCTTCGATGCCCCTTTCGTCGAGAACTGTTTGCAAGCTCCCTGCATCGCCCAGCCGGGTAGCATTGCTTTGTCCTGACACGACATAGATTGGGGTCGACATGATATTCTCCATTGACGATTAGCCTCGACACTCCGCGAAATCAGTACAACTGAATTCAGCCACTGACAACTGCCCGCAAAGCATTGAAAATGTTAGACGTTGTATGAATTTTTGCCATAGGCATTTTAAAGGGCAAAATCACCCTCACTGCGCGTAAGGCCGCCGAACACCACTGTCGCAAAAGCCCAAAGCCGGGGCCTGCACACTGTTTTGAAATCTTGCGCAGTAACATGAATAGTAAGGACAGCGGCGCAGTCAAATTCACCGCTCCGCTCTACGCAGCAGCCGTGCCGCCCATCCATTCTGCCCGGATCGACGCCTTTAACTTGTCCATATTCGGGCGTTTCCATGTACTTGGATCATCGCGTTGAATCGGAGCAAAATTGTCGATTCCGCGTACCCTTCTGCCTAAAGCGTCGTCACGTCGTGTTATTTGACCGTACCGCTTATAATCAAACACAGCTTTATAGTAGGCGATATCTGCTTCCAGCTTTTCCAAAGCACGCCATTCCGCCACCTCAACCGCATCCGGAATCAGGGTTAAATCCTCAATCGGTTCTAAGTTTCTTTTTGACATCAACATTACGTCTAAGCCTGCAATTTATCTCATAATGATACGGGTAAACGTTCGTATTTCCCGTTTGAACGATCACAACACTGAAAATGCAAGAATGAAGCCTTTGGCGGGAAACCTTCGATATCAGTGTGTTAGCAAGCTGCATAGCAATCAGTTGAATTTATTTGCTAAAACACAGCAATTCATTGATTTTCGTAGTTCACCTCCATCGTCCTTGAATCCATGACATACGATTGATAATGGTAGTTTGGGGCGCTTACAAACTACGGAGTGAATTCTATGAGAATTCTAGCTTCAGCGGTATTCGTGTCCACACTGTGCGTTCTTTCCGCTTGTGCAACATCATCGCAAAATGTGACCGCAACGACGGAAGCGGTTAAGGGTGAAATTGTTCTCTCGGAAGCCATCGAAAATAATGACGTCGCAGGCGGCGGAGGCAATGCAGCGGTTGCGATTGGTTCCGCAGTCGTCGGCGCTCTGATTCCCGGTCCTTGGGGGAGTGTTGCCAGCGTTGCTACGGGACAGGCCGGCGGTGTTGCAGTGTCAAACGCTGGTGGAACAAGCTCAATGAGGTATCATGTACGCCTGCCGGATGAGAGCATCGTTGCCTACGACCAAGCGCAAGCCCCATCGCTCGCTACAGGAACACCAGTAGACATTATTACAATGTCGGATGGCTCCAAGCGGGTTATTGCAGCGAGGGCCGTTGAGTAACACCCGTTAAGCAGGACATTTCAATATTATTATCGTCCATACTGTCTTTGAAAAAGTGGTGAGCCCGACAGGATTCGAACCTGTGACCCGCTGATTAAAAGTCAGCTGCTCTACCAACTGAGCTACGGGCCCACACGACGGCAATGACTGCCGGAGACGCGGAACCTAGGGGGGTGAAGGCTCCGGGTCAAGCGGGGATATGCCGTGAACATCAAAAAAACTCTGATGCTCTAAAACCTTTTGAAATCAGCTTTTTGCATATCCAAGATCACCAAGTGCAGCACTAATTTCGTCCAAAATCACCGGGTCATCAATTGTCGCAGGCATCTTGTACGCCGCGCCATCGGCAATACTAACCATTGTAGCGCGTAGAATTTTACCCGAACGGGTCTTTGGCAAGCGCTCAACGACTTTGCAGAGCTTGAACGCAGCGACGGGGCCAATCTCGCCGCGCACACGCGCAACGCATTCTTGCTCGATCTCGGCATGAGGCCGATCAACACCGTTGCTCAAACAAATCAAACCGAGAGGGAGCTGTCCCTTCAACTCATCAGTCACCCCGATCACAGCGCATTCGGCAACGTCTTTATGACCCGCCAGAACCTCTTCCATCGCGCCCGTAGAAAGACGGTGACCAGCCACGTTAATCACATCATCGGTTCTGGCCATAATGTAGAGGTAGCCGTCTTTATCCTTCATGCCCGCATCGCCGGTTTCGTAATAGCCGGGGAATGTTGTCATATAGCTTTTGATGAAACGATCATCCGCTTCCCATACGGTTGGCAATGAGGCCGGCGGCATGGGCAGTTTGACGCAAATCGCACCTAGCGTTCCGTCTTCGACTTCATTACCGCCTTCATCGAGAATACGAATGTCATATCCCGGCATCGGCGCACCGGCGGACCCGGTTGGAATATCCAGCATCTCAAGCCCCGTAGGATTGCCGGTAATGGTCCAGCCAGTCTCGGTCTGCCACCAGTGGTCTACGACCGGAACCTTGAGTTGCTCACGCGCCCATTCGACAGTCGGCGGATCGGCTCGCTCGCCCGCAAGGAACAAAGTCTCAAGACAGGATAAATCGTATTTACGGACGAACTCTCCCTCGGGATCAACGCGCTTGATCGCGCGAAACGCTGTCGGTGCAGTAAAAAGCGCTTTGACGCTATGCTCGGAGATAACACGCCAGAACGTGCCCGCATCCGGGGTTCCGACCGGTTTTCCTTCAAACAAGATCGTCGTGCAGCCAATCAACAACGGCGCATAGACGATATAACTATGACCAACGACCCAACCAACGTCAGAGGCCGCCCAATACACATCATCGCGCGTAATGTCGTAGATGTTGCCCATCGTCCAATGCAGAGCAACCGCATGTCCACCAGCCGCGCGGACCACGCCTTTTGGCTGTCCCGTCGTCCCAGACGTATAAAGGATATAAAGCGGATCAGCGCCCCCGACCGGCACACATTCCGCAGGTTTTGCCACCGCAACAGCATCATCCCAGTCATGGTCACGGCCTTCGATCATCGGCGCGACTTCTTGAGGGCGTTGTTTTATCACGCAGGCAGAGACTTTGTGTTCGGCCAGATCAATCGCACCATCCAGCAACGGCTTATAAGCCACCACCCTGCCCGGCTCTAATCCGCATGAGGCCGATAGGATTACCTTTGGTTTGCAGTCGTCAATCCGTACCGCAAGTTCATTCGCAGCAAAGCCGCCAAAGACAACCGAATGGACCGCACCAATCCGCGCGCAGGCCAGCATCGCAACGGCGGCGTCAGGCGTCATCGGCATATAGATGATAACCCTGTCGCCTTTTTCGACACCCAAATCGCGCAGAACCCCAGCGAGCTGTGCAGTCTGACTCTGAAGGGCCGCATAGCTGATTTCAGCTTTGCTCTCTGTGATAGGCGAATCGTAGATAATCGCAGTGTGATCTCCGCGCCCTGCCTCGACATGACGGTCGACGCAGTTATAGCAGGTGTTCATCTCGCCATCGGCGAACCAGCGGTAAAAGGGGATATTCTCTGCATCGAGCGCTTTAGTTGGCGGCTTGCTCCAGTCAATCGCTTCCGCTGCTTTCATCCAAAAGCCGTCTTGATCGTTTTTCCAGCTTTCATAGGTTTCGCGATACGCGCTCATGCATTCTCTCCTGTTAGATAACGCAGCATGAATTGCATGGTTTATAGAGCATTCGCAACGCGAATGCGTCCAAACTATCGGTAAGAATATCCATATCAGCGGCAAATGGTTCGAAGAACCATTGAGAGCGTCGAAATACCTGAGCAAAACCGCAACGCGAATGCGTTGTCACGAGCGAAACGTGCGGTATTTCAAAAAATAAGCCTGCCGATTTCTACCGGCAGGCTTATTTTATCAATGTTGCCAAAGGACCAAAATTAACGGAACTCTGGATTTTTAAGATGCGTTAGATCAGTTCGCTTGACGTCTCAAAAATGCTGGGATTTGCAAATCATCATCGTCGTCATCGTCTTTATCCAGACGCTTCTCGCTATAAGGGGCCATCTTCGGGCTGTCGCTGCTGTGGAAGCTGTCCGCGACTTTGCGGATCAGGTTAAATCCACCAAGAGCGGACAATCCCCGTTTAGCCGGACCTTCCGGCGTTGCAACGCTTGCCGAAGATGAGGTCTCTGCGACATTCGGGTCAACGACCGTTGGGACCGCAGATGCCTGACCCGCAGCTTGCATTTTGCTCGCCGGGAAGTTCGGGCCATCCGTTCCAGTCGCGAGTTGTTCGGTTGCAACTGCATCAACATTGACCGCCTCGTCAGCTGAGGCGACTGACTGCTCATCAATCTCGAAATCGTCTTCGATTTGCATTGGCGATGAAGCAACTTTTGATGCTGCAGCAGGGCGCTGGATCGCTGCACGGCGTACCGCATGACGAGCACCAGGACGCAACTCACCGCTTTCAGGATTAACCGCAGGACGCGGGATCGCACGACGCACTGCAGAAACCGGAGCGGCCACTTCAGGAGCATCATCAACCGCAACTTGGCCCATCTCAGCGTCAATACCGGTTGCAACAACCGAAACACGCATCTGGCCTTCCATCGTTGTATCAAAGCACGAACCGACGATGATATTCGCTTCAGGGTCAACTTCCTGCTTGATGCGATTGGCGGCTTCATCCACTTCGAAGAGCTTCAGATCATAGCCACCCGTGATGTTGATCAGCACGCCGCGCGCACCTTGTAGGGATACATCATCAAGCAATGGGTTAGCGATGGCTTTCTCAGCCGCATCGACGGCGCGGGTATCGCCTTCGGCTTCGCCCGTTCCCATCATCGCTTTGCCCATCTCGCCCATCACGGTACGAACATCCGCGAAATCGAGGTTGATGAGGCCCGGCATGACCATGAGGTCGGTGACACCTTTGACGCCTTGATAGAGAACATCATCCGCTAATTTAAAGGCGTCCATGATCGTGGTGTTCTCTGTCGCAATGCGGAAGAGGTTTTGGTTCGGAATAACGATCAGCGTATCGACATACTGCTGAAGTTCGTCGATGCCTTGATCGGCAAGTGCGCCCCTGCGACCGCCTTCGAACGAAAATGGTTTGGTGACAACACCGACGGTGAGAACACCAAGCTCGCGTGCCGCTTTCGCGATCACAGGCGCTGCGCCGGTTCCGGTTCCACCACCCATACCTGCCGTGATGAAGCACATATTTGCGCCCGACAGATGGTCGATGATTTCATCGATTGTTTCTTCGGCGGCCTCACGTCCGACCTCAGGACGCATCCCTGCGCCGAGGCCCTGCGTGACTTCGTTGCCGAGTTGAATACGGCGCGCTGCAGACGATCCTTCAATCGCTTGAGCATCTGTATTCGCGACGACAAAATCCGCGCCTTCAAGATTGTTTGCGATCATATTGTTGACGGCATTACCGCCAGCACCACCGACACCGAAGACAGTAATCTTCGGCTTCAGCTCGCGCTCTTCGAGCACGCCCAAATTCAAAGCCATGATTGTTTACCTGTATTAAGAGTTGTTTTTTTATCTGCTCTTCTTGTGATTCGATTTAATACCTAAATAATCGCGTTTGGCCACAAGAAATTCATAGTTAACCGTCACTTAAGCCATGATTACTTAAAGTGATTTCTCACCAATTTCTACGAAGCCAATCCATCACACCATTAAATCGCTTCTCAGAATCTGCGACAATTTCCATGGCAGATAGCCACTGATTTCGGTCAGATCTGATGGCATAGGCCAAAATTCCGAGCGCAGTCGAAAATTCCGGCCCCGAAGCAATCGCACCTGCACCCGGAACACGAAGTGATTTGCCCAACCGCGCCCGACGACCAAGCACCGCCCGAGCGACTTCGACCACACCGGGAAGACGGCTCGCACCACCCGTCAAGACGACAGGCCGTGCTGCATCGTCTTTCAAAGACAGGCGAACCATCTCGAATGTTTCTTCTAAACGCGGCCTGACAACCCCGACAAGCAGCGTGGACGTTTCCGCTGATCCTGTACCACCAAGCACAGATGGGTCAGCAGAAACAGGACCACTTGTTTGGACCTTTAGCGCTTCGGCCTCGTCACGTGGTACATCTAGCGCTGTCGCAAGGTCGCTGGTGATCCTATCACCGCCAAGAGGGACAACATGCGCGTGACGGAAATGACCGCTACGAAAACTTGCGAACCCCGTCATCGACGCGCCCATGTCAATGCACGTCGCGCCCAGCTCTAATTCGTCATTTGTCAGGCATGTAACGGCACTGGCAACACTTGAAGAAGCCACACCATCAACGCTGAGATCAGCATGAACAGCCACCTGCACGATTGCCTGCAATGCGGCACGCTCTACGGTTAAAACAGACAGCTCCATCGCCAAGCTGCGAGCGGGAGAACCGCGCGGATCACGAATACCGCTTTCACCATCAACAACAAAATTTGTGGGTTCGACTAAGATCGGACGACGCAAACGCGGCGCAAGTTCAGGGCGACACCCATTCATTAATCGCGCGATAATCGCATCATCTACATCAGCAGTCGGAAGCGACGTATCTGAACGCGCTGTAATCGTCCGGGGCAAACCGCCACTGATCGAAAAAATTGCGCCTTTGATCGTTTCTTTCGCCTGCTCTTGGGCTAGGGCAACCGCCGTTCGAACGGATTGACTGGCAGCTTCCGGGTCAATCACGACACCATTCCGCATTCCGGCAGCATCAGCCGTTCCAACACCGATAACTTTTAAGGCGGAATACGCATCCGCATCACGCCCAGTCGTTCCCATCGACAAACGGCCAAGATCAACCCGCGCAATAACACAGGCAGTCTTTGAACCGCCGAGATCAACCGCCGCAACGATGCCCTCACGCAAAGCCGTTGACATACGCTCTCGCAACGCACGTTGCGCAAGAACCGCAGGATCATTCATTGACCGGGATCGGGTCGGGTTTACGCAGCTCTGCCAAAGCATCCAACCGCAAATCGTTTGTGCCATCTTCCAAAGTGAGGACCGGCGGTTCAGTCGGGCGGCGCAAATCCAAGGCCGTTACCGCTAAAGGCTTCAGGCGCTCCCCAAGATTGCTTCGACCGTAAGACCGCAACGCATCCAGCGCACCCTCCTCCGGTAGCTTAATGACAAACCCGTGTTTGCTCACGGCATCCCAACGACGCCCGCCACGCCTTACCAAGGCTAGAATCTCTTTCGCGAGATGAGGCGGAGCGCTTGAGAGCAATAAACGTGCATCATCAACCGCTGAGCCTGCACCAACGCCAAGAAGGTAAGGAAGATCGAGCCGCTCTCCGGGACCATCGACCGCCTCAATCGGTTTGCCCTTGTCATCAATCAACCAATAGACATCACCCGCGCGCCAAATCGCAGCGGGTGTACGTTCGCTGAGGCGTAGGCGAAGAGTTCCGGTTGGATCGAGAGCCACAGACGCATCATCAATCCAAGGCGAGCCGACCAGACGCTCTCGCGCCTCGACGACATCGAACTCCAGCGAAGAAATTGTCTGCTGCGAGCCATCAATCTCGAGCGCTGCCAAAACAAAATCACGCGACGTTTCTATCCGGCCTGTTACTTCGACCCGGCGAACGGCAAACTCGGGATGGTCGATAACCGCCTCTCGAATTTCCCCGACCTTCGTGACCGTCGCCGTGCTGATCTCAGTCCAATACGCTGCACAAACTGCGGCAACAGAGACGATGGCGAGGGGAAGCCAAAAGGTCAGTCTGTCACGGCGGTTCCATCGCGGGCGATACCGTTGCCACAGACTTAGCTTTTTAGGGTTTTTCGCTACTTTTTCTGCTGCAAGGGCACGCGCCAGTTGAGCTTTTTCCTCACGGTTCGGTGCGATAATCATCTCCCGCATGATGCATCCCCTACCATCCATGCAACAAGGTCTGAGAACGATGTCCCCTTGTAAGCGGCTTGCTCCGGCACGAGCGATGTGGGCGTCATGCCGGGTTGTGTATTCGTCTCCAAAATAATCAAGTCACCAGCTTCGGGGTCATACCGGAAATCCGACCGGCTAACGCCCCGGCAACCCAGCGCGTTATGCGCACGAACAGCAATGTCTAGGCATCGAGCCGTAATATCTTCAGGCAGATTGGCCGGGACTTCATGCCGCGAGCCACCGGCTTCATATTTCGCGGCGTAATCGTACCAGCCTTCTGCGATGATCTCTGTAACGGCAAGCGCTTCGCCATCCATTACGGCGACAGTGAGTTCGCGCCCCGGAATATACCGCTCGACCATCAGGCGCTCGGGCGCATCCGGTGTGTTCACTTGAGGCGATGTATTTGCGCCCCCGGTCACGATATGAATCCCGACGGATGACCCTTCGTTATAGGGCTTCACCACATAGGGCGGTTTCATAACATGGCCGGCGGCGATTGATGCCGGTGTCGCAAGAATACTCTCGGCAATCGGCAAACCTTCGGCTTCGTAAACCGCCTTTGCCCGCTCTTTGTCCATTGCAACAGCGGACGCCATGACCCCCGAATGAGTGTAAGGGATACCCATCCATTCGAGAATGCCCTGCACACAGCCGTCTTCGCCCCACCGCCCATGCAGGGCATTAAAAACAGCGTCCGGTTTGGTCGCGCGAAGCTGTTCGGGCAAATCATCGCCTGCATCAATTTCTACGACATCAAATCCTGCATCCCGCAAACCTTGCGAACATTCACTGCCTGAGACGAGACTCACCTCGCGCTCCGCCGAAGGGCCGCCCATAAGGACGGCAATTTTCTTATACTTTGCCACTCTGCTCTGCCCGATGTGTTATTTTTCTATCGTGACCACGCCTTTATGCCTCGTATAGCGCGATTGTTCACGTAGTATTTGATTCGCCTACGGACGAAAGCGTGGTGAGAGTGAGAAAAATTATGGCGAAGGCATTCACCATTGCGCCTTTGAGTGCAGACAAATTGGACTCTGCCTTTGACTTGGCGACCGATGTTTTCATTCAAGGCAGCACATTACACCGGGCATTGAAGATTGGCTTGAGTGAATACCGCGCTTACCTGCGCCCTTCGTTTGAGCAGATGATCCACGAGGGTTTATCCGTAGCGGCTTTCGATGATGAAACAGGGGAGATTATTGGCTGTCTGATCACGACCGATTTTTTCCATCAATCAGTTGAAACAGAGGTTCCGCATGGCAAATTCGCACCCCTCACCGCTTTAACGCAGCATCTTTGCCAGCAGTATCATAGCAAAAGACAAATCAAAGCCGGTGAGGTCGTGCTTGCCGATATGGGCGTCGTTGCGCCGCACGCCCTCGGGATGGGAGTTTATCAACAGATGCGCTTTGAACTTGGCACGCACGTCAAGGCACTGGGGTTCAGCGCCATCGTTGGCGAGTTGTCATCCGCCGCGACCCAGCATGTTGTTGTGCAAAAACTTGGGCATCGCGTGCGCGCCGAGGTCGAGTATGCCACGTTCGAATTCGATGGCGGGTATCCGTTTAGGGCTATCAAGGAATCGCGCAGTATTATTCTTGCTGAGGGCCAGTTGTAGGGGCGGCTGTCGTCGATCAGCCTTACGGGTTCACGGGCCGCGAGTATGATGCCGGGAGCGGTCTCTACTATTACCGCGCCTGCTATTACGATCCGGCCACAGAACGGTTCCTTCAGGAAGACCCGTTGGGCTTTGCCGCCGGTAATCTTAACCTATACCGCTAACTGACTTCCGGAATTGGCTTAACACTTTAATTGAATAAATTTTGTCGGCGACTGTTTTTATTCTGCCTGAATAAACTTGTTCAGTTTCCGCGATGTGATTTCCCTATATCGCCGAACTTTTCTACTCTCGATGTTTTTTGCTTGCCCTGTCATTGCCCGACTTGTTCGGGCAATCCAGAGCCAGAAACACTGGCGTGTGCCGCCCTGGATCATCGGAACAAGTCCGATGATGACCCGAATATCTTGAAGCGCTGTGTGGTTGGTTTTGCGTCGGCGTCGAGGTTGTATGAATTTGCTTCCCTGTGGCGAAGATTGCTCTTGGCTTTCAGTGATTTTTCTCCGGTCATTGCCTGCGGCAATGTCGAGAAAAATGCACTTGTCGCTGTTAGTTGTGCACATGTGTAAAGGTTGTACGAATTTGCTTTTGCAAATTCTCTGTTGACAAATGTTCTTATTTAGTTCTTTCTTGCTGTTGTTGATTCAAACGAGAGGCAAAAGACGGCGTGGACTTCGAACGGGCAATAGAAAGCCAACGGCTCAAGCTGCTCCGCCTTGTCGCGGGGCTGGTCGTTTTGGTTGGGGTGTTGTCCCTTGGTCCAATCTCGCGCGGCTTCTCAATCTCGGCCTGTGGTTTTGTTCGGGCGATGCTGTCCCGCGCCGAAATCGCTGCGCAGTATCTTGTGATTGCACAGGCCCGCTTGATGGAATCCCGCAGCGGCTCCGCTATCGGCCAAAGCCGATTGTCAGAGGCTTTCGCCCATGCGTTTCCGGCGGACGAAAAGGGTGTCTCGCTGTCTGACTGCCGCGAACGGCTTAAAGCCCTGCTTTCCGTACTGACGCATCTACCGCGCCATGCCGCGCGCTTGATACGCCGGATCGAAAAGCAAATGCGGGGCGTAATCTCCCTGATTTGGCTTTTGTTTCGCCTTGAAAAGCATCCGTCACCAGCGCTTCGCGACCGGCAATTGGCCAGACCCCGGATTGAGCGCCCACCCGATAAGAGCTTGCCCGTGTCACCATTCCCCCACCTCCCCCGAAATCCGGACGGGAGGCGCAGGCCGTTGGGCCATCGCTCTAACCTCAAGCATCTGACGCGAATGGCAATCTGACGCGCCGGGCCGAAAAGGCGGGCGGTGCGGTTACGGAATACATCTATGATGCCTATGACCGGCTCATCCGCATTGCTTTTGCCGATGGCCGTGCCGCAACCTATAGCTATGACGTCTTCGGGCGGCGGGTGCGCAAAGAAATCTTCAGCGGCGCCGGGGCCAGCACTGTCACATTCTATACCTATGACGGGCCGGATATCTTTTTGGAAACCGCTGAAAACGGGCTGACTCTCGCACACTATACCCATGGACAACGGGACGATCAGCCTATGGATACCGCGCGAAACTTTAGCGACCCTCATGAAGCAGAGCAATATAGCGCCTCCCCGACGGAGAAAACACAAGCCCATTACCATTGACAGCAATCATACCAACGGAGGTGTTGATTTGCTGGAATCACGACAAGACTCCAAATCAGAGACCGTCATGGATTCACAAATCTCTCAAGCATCAAACCCCGCTAACCTCAATTCGTAGCCCTGAGAGTCGTTTCCCAATGATTGTACTAATCGTAAAGATAGGCTAACACCTTGATGGTCTGCACAGAAACGGTTCATGGCAACTCAGTTGCGAATAGGTGTTTTAGTCGCGCCATTTTTGGCTTTATCTCTCGTATTCGTTGCGGGGTGGCTTGGCATTGGTCCGTCCCTTTCGAATATTGCAGATGAATCTCTTGCATGGCTAATGCACTCGCTCGGATGGGCCTTTATTTGTGTCGGGGTTATCGCCATCGTTGCGACCCTCGCGCTTTATGGGTTGCTCGGCCATGTCCGCATTGGCGGATCAACTTTAAAACCGGGACATAGCGGCTTTAGCGCGGTCGCGATTGGCGTTGCGGCAAGCACATCGCTTGGGTTGTTATTCTGGGCAAGCGCAGAACCGGTGTATCACATACATCAACCGCCCGGTGCGTTGGGGCTTTCTCCGCTTACAGAAGACGCTCAAATTTTTGCGCTCTATACCACGATGATTCATTGGGCGTTGATCGCCAATGTTATGAATGCCCTCTGCATGACCGTGTTTGCGTTGACCATACAAAATCTTAACCGTCGCCCAACGCTCGATGGCGCGATTTTCCGTGCCGACACGGTGCGCCCTGTCGGATCAGTGCTTGACAGCTTTTTGGTTTTCTTCGCCACGCTAATGACAATGGTAGCGTTCGCAAGTTGCATCGCCGCATTGTCGGGCGAGATGAGCCGCTTCGGATCGAATGAGCCGAATCCAGCCGCACTGTTCGCTTTGGCCCTGGCCATGGTCTTCGTGGTTTTCGTCGCCGGCGCAAGGCCGATACGGACGGTGTTCGCACTCCTAGCCCGCGCCGCCTTGATCTTAATGATTATCATGATTGTTATTACGCTCGTGATTGGTCCAAGCGTCGATATCCTCGGCGGGGGATTGCAATCCATATGGCAAATGCTTTGGTCCCTGCCTGCACAAATGACTTATACCGGCCTTTCCAGTGCCGACTCTTGGCCGCAAACATGGACGATGACGCATTGGGGCAATGCCATGCTGTTCGCGCCCCTTGTAGGGCTTTTTCTCAGCCGTGCAGCACGCGGGTACACTGTCAGCGATGCGATATTCTATTTTTCGATTATCCCTGCGGGGATCACCATGTGTTGGATCATGGTCTTTGGCGGCCTCGCCTTGTCGATTGATGAAGCCACTAACGGTTCAATCTGGGCCACAATCAACCGTGGCAGTGCAAATGATGCAGCTTATGCCGCATTGTGGAGTCTACCCGGCGGCGAGTCGCTGATGATCGGTTTTATCATTCTGATCGCTCTCGCATTCGCAACATTTGCAGCGGCGATGATGCACGCCGTTATGCGTGTCTGTGCGCCGGGACCAGACAGCGACCTTTCAACTGCCGCGTCAAGGGCTTCGATTGCGATGGGGTGGTGTGCAGGCGTGGGCTTCGGCGGTTGGGGCCTTGCCTCCAGTGGCATAAGTCAAGTCGTCGAAACTCTTGCACGGCTCGGCAGTTTGCCGGCTCTTTTCGTCACGGTCGGATTCCTCATCGCCGCCCTTCGTCTTATTTTACGCCCGAGAAGCCTCACAGAAGTTAAGAAACCAGACGCCGTAAAAATCGACTTTGACTTCGGCGATGTGGTCCCTGAAGACATAACTGATATCGAGATCGACAAGGCCGCAAAGCCGCGTCGGCGCAGAAGGAAAAGCGCATGAGCAATGAAACCCTATTCATCGGCGGCGGCGGCCCTGACTACAGCACACCGCAAGAACTTCTCTTACGCTTCGGCAATCGTCACGGCTTAATTGCAGGAGCAACAGGAACCGGAAAGACTGTTTCTTTGCAAATTTTGGCAGAGGGATTTTCCAAAGCCGGTGTTCCCGTCTTTATGGCCGATGTCAAAGGCGACCTTGCCGGCCTCGCCATGGCAGGCAGCCATGAACACAAATTGCATGACAAGCTGGTCGAGCGCGCCACCACTATCGGTTTCGATGATTTCGGATATGAAGACTTTCCGGTCGTGTTTTGGGATTTGTTCGGGAAACAAGGTCATCCGGTTCGGGCGACAATCTCTGAAATGGGACCGCTGTTGCTCGCGCGGCTCTTAGGCCTGAATGAAACCCAAGAAGGCGTGTTGAATATTGCATTCGCACTGGCCGACGATCAGGGAATGTTGCTGCTTGATCTGAAAGACTTGCGTTCGATGCTCAATCACATCGGCGAAAATGCATCTGAACTCAGCACCACATACGGATATGTCACCAAGGCAAGCGTGGGGGCAATTCAACGGCGATTGCTGGTTCTTGAACAACAAGGCGGAAAGAAATTCTTCGGCGAGCCAGCGCTCGAGTTGAAGGATATGATCACGACCAACAATCGCGGCGAAGGACAGGTCAATATTCTTGCCGCCGACAAACTGGTGAACTCTCCCAACCTCTACGCAACATTTTTGCTGTGGCTGTTGTCTGAGCTGTTCGAGGAATTGCCAGAGGTTGGCGACCCGGAAAAACCCGTCTTCGTTTTCTTCTTTGATGAAGCGCATTTATTGTTTGAAGACGCACCGAAAGCCTTGATCGAAAAAGTCGAGATGGTCGCAAGGTTGATCCGCTCGAAAGGTGTCGGCGTTTATTTCATCACGCAAAATCCGGCGGATGTTCCCGACGACATCCTTGGGCAGCTTGGCAACCGCGTGCAACACGCTCTGCGTGCCTATACACCGCGTGATCAGAAAGCCCTGAAAGCCGCAGCAGGCACATTCCGGCCCAATCCGACGTTCAACGCGGCAGAGGCCATTCCTGACCTAGGGACAGGCGAGGCGTTGGTTTCCACATTAGAGGCAAAGGGCGCGCCTTCGGTTGTGCAACGCACTTTGATCCGCCCCCCCTCCTCTCGTCTTGGGCCGATTAAACCGGCTGAACGAAAAGCGCTGATGCAGGATTCTCCGGTTTTTGGAATCTATGACGAGGCCATCGACCGCAAATCAGCGTCGGAAATACTCGCACAACGCGCAGAAGTAAAAGCCGCCGAAGAAGAACAGATCGAAGAGCAAAAGGGACGCGCCAAAGGGCGGGGACGTCGCAAGGCCGGTGGAGACTACAGAGGGGATGATCTTGCTCCGATGTGGCAAACCGAAGGGCAATTCAATTCAGGACGCCGCTATAGTGTAGACACTCCGAAACCGCGCGCCACAAAGGCTGCGCCAAAGCGCCGGGGCAGCAACCGGCAATCTGTCGGAGAGGCCATCGTGAAATCTTTTGCAAGATCAATGAGTTCACAAATTGGCCGCCGCGTCGCACGGGGAGTTTTAGGCGGATTATTCAGCGGTAGATAAGTTCTTTAATCTTTGTCCAGTAAGAGTTGCTCCAAGCGCAAAAAACGGTGTAGACGTCGCACCAGCGCTTGGTTATAAGGCGCGTCTCTGATCCGGAGTAGCTCAGTGGTAGAGCGAGTGACTGTTAATCACCAGGTCGGGGGTTCGAATCCCTCCTCCGGAGCCATTTAGTATGTTAGAGACGGAGTGCCGTCTCTAACATACTGTAATCATCGGATTGATGATCTTCCTAATTTGCACCGAAATCGGTCGTGTAGCTCGGTTTGTAGCCAATGAGATCACTGCATCTGAAACAGGTGGGGGAGGTTTGGTACTACCAGCAACGGCGTCCGGTAGAATATGCCGATGTCGATCCCAGACCGTTGAAAGACCTCTGCATGATGGGCTGAAATTGTTATGCATCCCAAAATCAGGCGTGTTTATTGTTCCGCTGGCTTTCAGCGGGTACAGGGTTTCTGTTGGTTGATGTTATGCGATTGCCGGGGGTTTGCGTGTTGCGGGAGATCATGTTGGCGGCTTTGAGGCGGTTCTGTCCGATGGCCGCGAGCGCC
>CALKIZ010000094.1 GCA_937995735.1 uncultured Neomegalonema sp.
GCGGAACTTTGCACCGGAATACAAGGCGGCGGCGGTTGAGCGGCTGAACGAACCGGGTGCGAGTTACGGGAGTGTTTCAGCCGATTTGGGCATCACCTCGACGCAGTTGAAGACATGGCATCTTGAACAGGCTGCCGCAGGATCGAAGGCGGCACTGGCACGCCAGAAAGCCGATGCAGAAGAACTTACCCGTCTGCGGCGCGAGGTGAAACGTCTCAGCGAAGAAAACGAGATTTTGCAAAAGGCCTCAGCGTTGGCCTTGTCGCTCGGACCAATGGCGCTCTGGCGGCCAACTTCGCGGGCAAGGCGGGGAAGACATGAATATCCGCCATGCTTTCATTGCTGCCCATGCCACAGCTTATCCGGTACGCGTGCTATGCCGCCTGTTGAAGGTCTCGCGGAGTTGGTTTTGTGCGAAAGCTGCGCGCCCGAGCTGCGACCGCCCAGAGTCTGGCAGCTCGGGCGCGCGGCGGTCTATGCTTGAGACGATTCGGCGGATTTTCAAAGCAAGTCGTGGGACATACGGTGCCCCGCGCATTCACGCTGAACTGCGCAGTGAAGGCACGCTGGTCCCGCGCAAGACTGTGGCCAAACTCATGAAACAGAATGGTATTTCTCCGCCCCGGCGGAAAAAGCGCAGACCTGTGACCACAGACAGCAACCACCGATATGGCATCGCCCCCAACCTCCTTGAGCGCCGGTTTGATATCAAGCAGCCCAACACTGTTTGGCTTGCAGATATAACCTATGTGGGCACCCCCTCTCGGCGATGCTTCGCATCGCCGAGAGGGCAATGGATGAAGGTTGGCTCTACGTTGCTGCCGTCAAGGATATGGCCACCTGCGAGATTGTCGGTTGGAGCATGGATACCAGCCTGCATTCCGTGCCGGCAGAGCGCGCACTGCTCATGGCAATCCAGCGTCACCGACCGCCCAAAGGGCTGATCCGGCATTCTGACAGAGGTGTCCAATACGCCTCAAAGCCGTATCGTAAAATCCTTGCAGATCACGGCCTCAAGGCTTCCATGAGCCGTAAAGGGAACTGTTTGGATAATGCCCCGATGGAGAGTTTCTTCGGGTCTTTGAAAACGGAACTGGTTCACCGAACCCGTTTCAGAACGGGCGAGGAAGCAAGACGGACCATCTTCGAGTACATTGAGATTTGGTGCAACCGACAGCGACGCCATTCTTCGCCCGGCTACACCACACCCGGGCAGGCGAGACGGAACTTCACATCGCGAACCAATATCGCGGCGTGATCAAATCAGCACATGGTCCGGTTTTAGGGGGCAACGTCAGAACGTGGTGAGGAAAATTTCGATACCACGAGCAGCAAAGTTACCCTCTTGAAAGTCGCCACAGATGAAGAGCACGTGATTGCAAACGCCACACGAAAACTGACTACATAACCGCCCCAATTTGCCATGGCACAAATTCATAATCACCTAGACCTTGCGCTTCGGATTTTGTCTGTTCGCCGGAGGCAACACATAGTAAGGCCGCGTAGATTTCTTTTCCTACATCTTCAACGGTCGCATCGCCGCTCAAGATCGAACCGGCATTCACATCCATGTCTTCGATCATCCGGTTATACATTTCCGAGTTTGTCGCAATTTTCAAAGATGGGGCAGGCTTAGCCCCGAATGCCGAGCCACGACCTGTCGTGAACGTTACAAGGTTACAACCGCTTGCGATTTGTCCTGTCACGCTGGCGGGGTCGTAACCGGGACTATCCATAAAGGTAAAACCCCGTGCTGTAATAGGCTCCGCATATTTATAAACGCCCGTCAGCGGTGTCGTTCCTCCTTTAGCGGCGGCTCCGAGAGATTTTTCGAGAATTGTCGTAAGCCCGCCTTTTTTATTTCCCGGTGAAGGATTGTTATCCATCGACCCTTTATTTCGCGCGGTATAGTCCTCCCACCACTTAATCAAACCGATCAGTCGTTCCCCGGTTTTGGCGTCGACCGCGCGGCGTGTAAGCAGATGCTCGGCTCCATAAATTTCGGGAGTCTCTGCCAGAACGCCGGTTCCACCTTGAGCAACCAGTAGGTCACAGGCATATCCAAGCGCAGGGTTTGCCGTAATGCCGGACCATGCATCCGATCCGCCGCATTGCAAAGCAACCATTAACTCGGAGGCGGGGCAAGGAGTGCGTGTTGCTTCGTTCACGAGGGGTAGCATCGCGTGTACTTTATCGACACCAATTTCAATAGTTCGGCGCAGGCCCGCTACATCCTGGATGTTCATGGCATGAAACAAAGGCCCATTTTTAATGCCCCATGCTTCAAGTAACCAATCAATCTGATTCATCTCGCAACCAAGGCCGACCATCAGAACGCCCGCGATATTCGGATGTCTGGCATAGCCCCACATAACACGCTGTAAAGCCTCGAACCCTTCGCCATCGCCTGCCATACCGCATCCTGTGCCATGCACGAAGGCAGATACCCCGTCTACATTAGGATAGCGTGCCAACTCTTCCGGCCCGAACGCATTGGCAATTTGACGCGCGGCGGTGGCGGAGCAATTCACGCTGGTAATAACCGCGATATAATTTCGCGTTCCTACTTTACCATTTTCGCGTTTGAAGCCCATGAAAGTATCTTGCCTTTCAGCGGGATTAACGGGACGCAAATCTGTGGAGAAAGCGTAATCAAGATTGGTGTTACGGAACGCGACATTATGCGTGTGAACATGATCGCCAGTAGCAATATCCTCTGAGGCATACCCGATTACCTGAGCGTATTTTCTGATCGTTGATCCTTTGGATATTGCCTCGGTCGATACTTTATGGCCGCGAGGGATCATAGATGTCGTGACGATATCTTCGACAGAGGAACCGACTTCTAGGGGACGCAAAGCGGTGACGACGCTATCGGACGGATCAAGGCGGACGGTATCAGTCATAGCAGTTACTCATTTTTGTCGCAGCGTGGATGGACGAGCAAGGTTTAGACGCCCTAACAAGGCCAAGGCTTTCATGCAGTTTTTGTTTTCGCAAGCCGTTTATCCATCAGTGAAAGGCTAGCAAGCGATAGCCCGATGGATCGCGATACATGCAACATTCATTTTTTTGCTCTCATAGGCAGCATGTCAACGGCAACACATTATGAAACGATTTAGATAGAAAAATTCTGACGTGAAATCCGTTGGGATAGGAACGCGCCTTCGTTGAAGTTAAAGAACTGAAAAGTATAACTTGATTTGCTCGCCGGCGATTTGATGAGTGCTTACGGCGCGGAAACTTCTATCGAAAACACTCCGTCGACAGGGGAGGAGTAACGTCCACTACCATTCGCAAGACGCATATCAACGCGCAACTGAACATCGAGATTGATTTCACGATCAAGCCTGATCCGATCTTGAGGAATCGAGAATTGATTGGCGTAATGACCGCTGTAATGCGGTTTTCCACGCGCATCATTCACTTTAAGAACGCCGTTCGCATTGGGATTGATCAAGAGGCCTTGATCGACGGCTTTCACATCAACCAAAAAACCTTCTCCACGTCCAAGGCCGCGAACTGAACACGCATCTTTGATATCCAGTTCCACGATCGCGCTGTCGGTTGCGTTCAGCACAGTGTCTGCGGAGAAACGCGCGTCAATTTTTCTCACAGAACGATTTGATGCCCCGGTTACGCGCGCGGATTGTAAATTATTGTTTCCGGCGGAGAGCAGTTGATATGTGTTTATCGTGTAGTTAACTTTCTCAACGCAATTGAGAATAATGATCGGTTCGATTTCAAATTCCAGACGCCTCGTTTCCGCATAAGCTATGTCGAGCAAACAGATGCTCAATGGGATTGCAAGTGAGGCGCGTGTTAAGAATAATTTCATACCATAGCCTCCTTGTGCGTGTACGTTTGGAACTCCTCTATCTGACTTGTTTACGGTTAAAGCTCTGTTACTTTAAGTTTAAAGCTCGGTTACGGTTTTTGGGGCAGGTTTGGAAACCCCCGATTTATCTACCTTTAAATCTGTGCCGAACACATATTCGCCATTGATAATAACCTCGCGGGATGCGCCCTCCCATTTATCCAATGCCTGCAAAATATAAGTGCCGGGACGTAAGCCATCCATTCGAAATAATCCAAATTGATTTGATCGCGCCCGGGAGACAACAACACCCTCTGCGTTCACCATCTGGAGTGGAACGCCGGCAACGGGTTCATTATCCGGCCCGATAATGCGTCCTGCGGTTCCCACTTCGACCGCAAGATGAAAGTCCACAGGCGTAACAGCTCCCGGTGCAACCTTTGCCTGAACCGTGTCCGCGTCTATGACAAGATCAATAGGCAGGTTATCTGCTTCAAGGCGTACGGAGCTAACGCCTTTCGGTACACGCGGAAGCCAATAACTTCCGTCTGCTTCAACACGACCTGCGGGCTTTTCATCAATGACAATTTGTGCGCCTTCCAAGTCTCCGTCTAATAATTCAAAACCATCCGGGACGACAACACGACCCGCTATTCGACCCAATCTGGGGTTTGTCGCCTGTCTTGGAGCGGCGGCAAGAGTATCTCGTGCAAAGCCTAAATCAAATGTGAGACCCAATGAGCTGAAAACTTCTGTGCTCCCGCCATCAAATTTTCTAAGTCCGCTATCGGCAAAGACAGAAACGCCGGGACGGAGTTCGTGGCGTAGGCCGGCTGATAACACCGCGTTGTTTCTTTGTCGTTCGCCGCGCAATTGCCAGAAGAGGTGAGAGCCAAACAAGCGATGCCCTTGTATTCCAATAGCGAAGCCTAAGCTGTCGTCTTCATCATAAATCGCCTCTAAGCTAAGTTCACTGTCGCCGGTCAATTCAGTGTAGAAATCGTAAGCAACTCTTGCAAAACCCGCTCCTTCGTAAAAAAGCTGAAGATTTATATTTTCAAATGGTTCTGCACGGGCTTCCAACCGATATGTTCCCTCAAGGTTGGGGCGTGCAGAGAAAGACAGTCCTTCGGCTGCGCGCCAAGAAATGAACGGAAGGACGAACGTTGCTTCAATATTACGGCGGGCTATCGCACCAAACAAAAGATCTTGTGAGTAATCATAGGCAGCTTCGATAAAATGATTTTCGACCGTATCAGGTTCGCCAGCCTCTGCATCATTGTTTTCGCGATAATTAAAGCGTGCATTTAAGGAGAATTTTTTGAATTCGGCAAAATATAATCCTTCGAACCCTTTTTTACCATTTTCATGAAGAGAAGCTGCGGCATATGCGGTTCCATATCTTCCTAATCCAGTCGCTGCGCCTACGACACCGCTGAAGCCATCGTCGGGATCGAAGGCAAGACCCGCTTCAACTGTAAGACCATCGAGGGGGGCATAACGTGCCCGCGCAAACCCGGTGGCGCCCCGGCTATTTTCGTCATCATCAAGTATACTTCCTTCTGCGCCTGCTCCTGCAACGACGTTGAAAGATCCTTTGGGTGCGAGAAAGTTATTCGCGGATACCGTTGTTCTAACGCTATCCACTTGATTGTTCGACAACGGTTCAAAAACCCGGACTTCTACATCATTGCGGCGTTGATCGAAAAGCGGGCTTTCAACGGTGTAAGTTCCATCAACACCAATGATCGTCTCGGCAACGATTAAGCCGTCAATAACCAATTCTACGCGGCCACCGGGTGGGCCTTCGCCAAAAAAAATTCGACCGGACCCGTTGCCCCTATCCAATAAAGTCCCGTTGACGTCTTCAATTTGTTCGAACGCATCCGCGCGATTGGAATACGCTACTTGCGCGCCGGTCATGTCAACGACATCTATCAACGGGTGAATGCCTGATTGCTGACGACCAACGAGCGTCCAAATATTGTCAGCCACTTCCCTGAGCCAAGCATAATCAGTCAAGTTGTGAGAGTCTAAGTTACCAGAATATCCCAACTGCCAAACACCGCTAAAAGCATGACCGTTAAGTTCTAATCGGGTCGATACCCCTACCTCATCTGACGTATCAGAATATGTCGTGAAGACATCGCCATGGGCGCTGGTCAACCCGACAATTGGCGGTATGATATCCGGCTCGATTTCGGGGTCATCAGCGTTTGATGTTGAGAGCGGGGCATCTGTATCCCAGGGAGGAGTGAGGATGATTGCATAAAATTCAACGTCAAATCGAACCGGCACGCTAAGTGTCTCAAGAAGAAAATCCTCACTGATGAAGTTTTGGCCTTCCACTTCGCGCAGTGAGTCCGCCGGAATTTCCAGGGTTCCAATCGGAGTGTCAAGAAAAGCGCCTTTATTTTCAATTCTGTAGCGGGTATTGATGGCACTGAAAGTTTCGTCGGCAGGTAGCAAAAACTTACCGGATTCCAGAATGACATCAGTCGCATCTTTTTCTTCGTCACCGATAAAAATTCCAAGAAGAGCAACGCCATCATCTAATTCTGCACGACCATCATCGTTGGCGTAAACAATACTTGCATTGATAAGCAAGAGAACCAACGAAAGCGCTGCAAAAACGCGAAAGAAGAGATGCTTACCTCTTAGAGACATCGACGTTGATTTCGACTTCGTACAAGCCGGCCAGACCGATATTAGATGCCCGGCCTTGTGCAGTGAATCCGCCAGAAACTATACGGTATCGGTTATCCTCGCACAGTATCTCGGGCTTATTTTGAATAAGCCGGATAGGAAATTTTTGATTGCCGGTGACCTGAGAGACAGCAAACCCCCGGCGGTCAGAACCTCCGGAGATTTGATAGCGGATTTCGAGGTCATCTGGATTGACTGAGCGCTCTACTTTAATCCGCCAAAAGTCATCAATAGTACGTTGAAAAGAAAGTGTTCCACCTTTTCCTATAAGGCTAAGAGCCTCACGGGACGTTAGTGTTCCGGCTCTTGCCGGGCCATTCATCTTAATCATGCCGGGGCGTTCAAGCCGGAGATCATCTTGACAACCGTCCGCCAGTGCCGAGCTTTCCGCACAGAAAAGTGCGAGAGAACCCAATGCAAAAGAACGGAGCAAAATACGCATGTCTAATCAAAGACCATAGCTTGCGGAAACAGGCTCATCGCCAAGTTTGCCGAGAAGGTAAACTTTGCGTTGTCCCGATGTTGCGGTATCCGGTAAACCTTGCACAATTGTGCGGCGCGCACCGGGTAAAACGGGTGTCTGAGCCATTACGCCAGCGGCAAGCGTGCCGGGTGCTACAACATCTTCTGATGGATTGCGGGTTTCCTCAATGCTTCGCAAAAGTGATTTTGCGGCTGCATCACCCGGGTAACTGTTTGCATCCCAAATTGCATAAAGGCCCTTGAAGCGGGTGTGCGCATTGCCAACGTTTTCGATATCGAGCGTGAGCCCCCGTTGATCCGACCCTACGGAATGAAGTTTTGCGGCACGATTGGCTTCTCCAACCTGACCGTAAACAACGACTCCGATCCGAAATTTAAAGTTCAAACCATCTACATCATCGGTCTTGTCTTCATTGAGAAAAATAACTGCACGGTGTTCACCGGCCTCAGGCTCTACTTGAGGGCGGATGGCAAAGCGCATCGTACGACGGCCTTGAGCAGGAATTTTCACGCGGGTCGGATTAATGGCGATCCATTGATCTAACGATTGTTCGTTGGGAGGCAGAACCCGCAATCTATTGTTCTCATCAAGGTCGAAGTTTGCGAGGTCAACGCCGATTTCGACTTCTCTGTCGGCGCTGTTTACAATTTCTAAAGTTTGCGTTTTACGCTTGTTATCAATGCTGAGTTCAAACCGGGCAGGTGAAACTGCAATTTCTAATGCGTTTGCAGACGGTGCGAGCATCGCACCCAATCCGACGGAAACAGCTATTGCAGAAATTAAACGACGCATTTCGTCCTCCGAGAAACAATTTAAAACGCTATCCGACCGAGAATCAGTGCGTAAGTTATGTTTCCGGTTATCCGGTGTTAACGTAAACAGGCCCTAAAATTACGGATAACGATTGCGTACTTTGTGTAATTTATTACGATTTTTGGAATTTATTAAGATTTTCGCCGGGTGTTATTTTTGCAATTGCCAAGTTTCAAAATTTTAGGAAGCGTTGTGACATTAAAGAATTCGATTTGCCTGCGACTGTTTTCTCTAAGTATTCATTTTGCTTGGATCTTTTTGGTAGACCCAGAACTGCGTATCAGCGTGGCCGGAAAAAGTGTATACTTTTATATAATAACTGCGAAAAATTGTTATTTTTGCATCGAACTTTACTGACTATTCATTGATCTCCGTTAATTTTGCAACCGACGCAAATACTATATCTGACGTCAAATAAGGGGAAAATACATGACTAAATTCATCAAATCTGTTGCTGCTGCCGCTGTTCTCGCCACGTCTGCTACTGGTGTTCAAGCTGCTACACTCAGCACAGACGTAGATGTTCAACTTCCTTCGATCATCGCTCTAACATGCTTTGACGCTGTAACGGTCAACGTATCGGCAGCTGGTCTTGAAGCGGCACTTTCGTCTGGTACGGCCGGCCTCGGTTCTACGACAGTCAACTCTTTGTCTGCTGATCTTGGTGCAGATTCTCAAGCAACGGTAACCGGTGCCGGTACAGAAGTCGACCTGAACCTCAACAACGTTTGTGCTTTCCGCGCATTGGTTCAAAGCGGTGCAAGCGTTACCGTTTCGGAAGCAGCAGACCCTCGCTTGTTGAACGGCACTGACTTTATTGATGCAGCAGGCATCACTTTGGCTTCCGGTAATCTTAGCGACGATGTGACCACAGGTCTTGGTCTTGGCGCACCAGCAACACCAATCTCGGTAACAGTTCCTCTCGATCTGTCCGATGCAACAACGCCAGGTACGTATTCGAAAGCTGATCTCTTTACGATCACTGTTTCTGCCCTTTAATTTCGACAGGCAGATTGCTTAACAAAAGACGCCGCTTCGTATTAAACGGGGCGGCGTTTTTTATTTCATTATATGTCTACAGTTTTTGGAAAGTCAGGGGACCGAGTTGGTTTTGGAACAGCATATTACATTCGGTTCCAAAACGGCGTACCATGCGCTAGGGCATGTTCTGCGGATCAACTCATTACCATTGGCGAACCAAGGCTTACCCATGTTTCCCATTAGAGATCATAACCCGTCGAATATTACACCTTATGTCAGTTACGCGCTCATCACGATTAATATACTGGTTTGGCTCAGTTACGGTCTGAATACGGAACGGGAGATTTGGGCCGTCTATCAAGATTATGCCCTTGTTCCGATACAAGTTATGGCGGGCGAGGAACCTCATACGTTTCTGACATCAATGTTTATGCATGGCGGATTTATGCATCTTGCGGGAAATATGCTGTTTCTCTTTATCTTCGGGGATAATCTTGAGGATTATTTGGGCCACCTCGGGTTGCTCGTTTTCTACATTTTTTGCGGTCTCGGCGCGACCTTTGCTCAAATCGCCGTTGATCCATCATCCGCGATTCATAACCTCGGCGCATCGGGGGCGATTGCCGGTTTGATGGGCGGTTATTTGATCCTATTCCCGAAGGCTAAAGTGGATGTTTTTGCCTTTTTTATGTTGGTTAGCTTACCGGCATTCGTCGTTTTAGGGGCTTGGATCGGGTTACAGCTTTTTGGCGGTTTTGGCAGCTTGGGACAAGACGGGGGAGGCGTTGCCTATTGGGCGCATATCGGTGGATTTGTCGTCGGTGTCATCGCGATAATGACGATTCTGTCCCTTAAGGGAAAACCGCGAAATTGGCCGGACATGCCGAACCCGGAGGCCGTCTTTAACAATCCGTGGGTTAGACCGCAAAAGTAACGTTAAAATTTGGCCTTTTTCTCATGATCACGATACTGGTTGTCGGATGGTGTGAGGAACAAATATGATCAGAGTTATCCAAATTGCTACGATAATTGCGCTCACTAATAGTGGCGCGGTTTTCGCTCAAAACTTCGCAACCTATGAACAGCCAAGTGGCGTTTCTTCATCGGAGTCCACATCGCAGGGGGCCGGTGTCTCAGGCTTGCCCGATATTCAGCCTGAGGGTGTTGGTCAGATTGAATCGGTAGAATCTGTGCCAGCTTATTCGGCTTATGATCAAACTAATTTTGATGCCAGCGGCTATGAATCGGTTACGGATACAGGGACAGTTTATGAAAGTCCTCAAAGCACGGCCCCTCCGCCTGTGCCCGTTGCACTCGAGACAATTCCTTTTCAGCCAGCAACGCCGGAACCCCCTGCACCTGTTGAACTCGGTACAACTCAAGAAACAGACCTTTCCCAACCTTTGGGCGCGCCCGAGACTTTTGCCGTGATTGACCCGAACGCACCTCAGGCTGAACTTGGTTTTCACTCTGAAACCGAAACAAGCCGTCTGTTATTGGCGTTGCAGGATACTTACGAAAAGCGCGTATCAGAGTTGAAAGCACAGCATCTGGAACAGCGCAGTGCATTGCTCGATGAGTTGGAAAAAGAAGCTGCCGACCCGTCTAAAGTTATCGGCCTTGCAGAGCGTATGCGAAACGCACTGGCTGAACTTGAAGCCACGCAAAAAGCAATGCTCCAAGTCGAGGAAAGGCAATATACGGAAGCTACGTTGAAAGTGCTTGATGCCGCGCCATCGCGGACACAATAACCGGACGGTGACTATCCAGCTCTTTTGACGCGATACGGTGGCAGCACTTTTTCAGTTGCCGCTCTCCATTGTTCGAAAGGTTGACGCTCTGCTATTTCGTCGCTGATTTCCACCGTATCAAAACCACACGCCAACGCATGAGGGTATTGATCCGAGATCAGATGTCCTCGCGCGCGTAATTCGCCCTTGAACCCAAAGCGGCGCAAGCGTTGTGCGATGCTAAACCCGCGCCCGTCTGCAAAGCCCGGAAAATCGATGCCGATCAGCGCAATCTTCTCGAGGTGAGGCACAAGCACCGACGCATCGGTGTCGCTCGATGCGTTAACGGACAGCGATGTGTCGTTTGCGGCCTCGATCTCCTCGATTGAAATGTACGTGACGTCGGGCGCTTGTTGAAAATCTTGTTTGGTAACGAGCGGCATTATGCGGCTTCCTTCTCTTCATCATAAAGCGCGGCTTTGAAAGGTTCCAAGCCGAGGCGACGATAGGTGTCGATAAACCGTTCGCTCTCATCCGCGCGCAGATTGATATACGCATCAACCAGACGTTCAATTGCGGGTCCAACCTGTTCAAAACTGAACCCCGGACCGGCGCGATCACCGATTGCGGTTGTCTCTGTATGATCCCCGCCAAGGGTGATTTGATAATTTTCAATTCCCGCTTTTTCGAGGCCCAGAATACCAACATGGCCAACATGGTGATGGCCACAGGCATTGATACACCCGGAAATCTTGATCTTGAATTCACCGATAGCCTTTGCCCGAACCGGATCGGCAAAACGCCGTTGAATATCCTGCGCAACAGGGATTGAGCGCGCCGTCGCCAATGCACAATAATCAAGCCCCGGACATGCGATAATATCTGAGATCAAGTTCGCATTTGCCGTCGCCAATCCAGCGCCAACCAGCGCCGCATGAACAGCGGGCAGGTCGTTTAGTTTGACATGAGGCAGGATTACGTTCTGCTCATGAGAAATCCGCAACTCATCATGGCTGTATTGTTCGGCCAAGTCCGCAAGTGCATTCATTTGAGCCGTGGTAAGATCACCGGGCGCTTCACCAATGGCTTTGGCCGAAACGGTAACAATCGTGTAGCCGGATTGCTTATGGGCATCGGTGTTCACATCAACCCATCGGGCGAATTCTACATCGGAGGCTTTTGCAGTAGACAAGGTTTTTGAATGCTCGGGCAAAGTGTCGAATGCGGGTGGGGCGAAATAGCTCTCAATCCGCTCAATTTCACTTGGATCAAGCGCAACAGAAGGCCCGTCCATCTTCGCGAATTCTTCTTCGATCATCGCGCGCAGCTCGTCAATTCCCGTCTCATGGACAAGAATTTTAATCCGAGCCTTATATTTATTATCCCGCCGCCCTTGCAGGTTATAGACCCGAAGGATCGCCTCCAGATAGGGTAGCAGATCAGCTTTCGGCAGAAAGTCTCGCACGACCTTTCCGACGAAAGGCGAACGACCAAGGCCACCCCCGACAATCACTTCATAGCCCGGCTCCCCAGCACTATTGCGGAGCATCCGCAACCCAATGTCATGCGCTTTTGTCACAGCGCGATCATTCGGCGAGCCGGTCACCGCAACCTTGAACTTGCGCGGCAAATACAAAAACTCAGGATGCTCTGTAGACCATTGCCGCACAATCTCAGCGGTCGGGCGAGGGTCTTCAATCTCACCCGCTGCTGCTCCGGCAAAATGATCCGCCGTGACATTGCGAATACAGTTACCGCTCGTCTGAATCGCGTGCATTTCGACATCGGCAAGGTCATCGAGAATATCCGGCACATCTTTCAGAGCAGGCCAGTTATATTGAATATTCTGCCGCGTCGTCAGGTGGCCATATCCCTTGTCATACTTCGTCGCGATCATTGCGAGTGTTCGCATCTGGCGACTGTTCAAAGTCCCATAAGGAATGGCAACGCGCAGCATATAGGCATGTAGCTGCAAATAGAGGCCATTCATCAAACGCAAGGGCCGGAACTCCTCTTCGGTGAGCGATCCGTCAATCCGGCGATTCACTTGCTCGCGGAAGTTCTTTACGCGGTTTTTGACATAAGCAGCATCAAACTCATCATAGCGATACATAATCAAATACCTCCTGAAGCGGCGAGCGGTTCGCGGCGTTCTGGGTTGGTGGCTTGCTTGCCAAGATCAACTCGGTTCGAGGGTCCGCGCGTGCGGAATTTTTCCCGAAAATGTGTCGGGAACGGTCGCCCATCATCATCCAGCGCAACATCCGCGAGATAAGGGCCGACGACTTTATCTTGCTGAGGCTCGGCTTTTTCCAACAAAGCATCGGCGGCATCTTCATCATGCGCGATGGCGGCTTCGGCCAGTTTGCGGGTCCAGCCATAACCGGAGTTCATGTAAACAACATCACCCGCTAACAGGTCATTGGCTGAGATAATTTTGGGCTTAAACAACTTGGCCATTATAACGCTTCCTGAAGGTTCGTTTGGGTGGATAGGGTTTCGGCGGCATCCATTGCTTCACGTGGAGACAGGCCGATGAAAAGGATTGCCGGTCCCGTAATGCCAGCGCTTTTGAGCGTGTCGGGCAAAGCCTCCAGCGTCGTCGAGATAATTTTCTGGTCTGGACGCGAAGCATTCTCAACGGCGGTCACAGGCGTATCAGGGTCCGCGCCATACATCAGCATACGCCCTTGCACAAACCGCGCGGCACGAACTCCCATATAGAAAGCGGCAGTTGCTCCCGGTGTTGTCAGACTTCGCCAGTCATGCTCGGCAAAGCCTTTAACATCATGTCCTGTTATGAACTGTACCGATTTGTTGCGGCCTCGGCGGGTCAGCGACACTTTAATACTTGCGGCGGCGGCCATCGCAGAGGTGATGCCGGGAATAATCTCAAACGCGATACCGGCAGCGTCGAGCGCATCCATTTCTTCGTCAAGGCGACCGAACATCCCCGGATCACCCGATTTCAAGCGTGCGATATGCGCGCCTTTGCTCGCATGGTCGATCATTAACGCATTGATGTCGTCTTGCTTCCAGCTCTCGCCGTTCGGTATTTTCCCAACTTCGATGACAATCGCTTCACGGCGGGCCAATTCGAGGACCGACGGCGCAACAAGCCGATCATGAATAACCACATCAGCCTCATGCAGCATACGGCGCGCTTTAAGTGTCAACAGTTCAGGATCGCCCGGACCCGCACCGATCAATGCAACGCGGCCCGACTCAGATGATTTATTCACGGCTTCATCAAGCAGCGTTTCGAGCGCTCCAACCAGCGCGGCCTCCCCATGTTCGGCAAGAACACGCGGGCCAACATCATCGTAATATCTCGACCAGAACGCACGTCGCACACGGCCCATGGGCAGGGTTTCGGCGCGGTGGCGGAAAGATTGACCGATGCGCGCCAAGATTCCGAGATCACCCGAAAGGTTCTCTTCGTTCATCGCCTTGATCCGTCGCGCAAGCACCGGTGCAGCGCCTTCAGTTCCGATTGCTACTGTGACCGGATCACGGTCAACGATTGCCGGCGTGATAAAATCACTGTCTTCAAGGTTATCGACAATATTGACGAGCGCGCCGCACGCTTTGCCAAGCTCAGCAATCCGCGCATCTTCTTTCGGGTCTTCGGTTGCGCCATAAACCAACGCTGCGCACACCGCATCGCCGCGCTCCATCGGGCGCTCTATCAAGGTAAGTCGGTCCTCGCCTGCCCATCGAACAATCTGTTCATGAGGCCCGTCCCCAAAAACAGTCACCCGCGCTTCGGTCTTCAAGATCAGGCGCAGCTTTGCCACAGCAGTTTCAGTCGCACCGCAGACGATCACTCGCCGGGCGCGAAGGTCGCAGAAAATAGGAAAATGACGCATACCAGTCCTCCAGATACCCTGTGGAGAATTAGGACAATTTCCTGCTAACGACTAGGTATCTCAGGCTTATAAGGAATTAAATCCTGTTGTAGTCTTTTGAATGGAAAGATATTCTATCTTCAATCACAAAACCGGAAAGACAATCTTGTGGATGACCTCGACCGTAAAATTCTAATCGAACTTCAGCATGATGCGACTGCCGCTCTGGATGATGTCGCCAAAAAGGTCGGATCATCGAAGACGCCGGTTTGGAACCGTATCCGCAAAATGCGCGAAGCAGGGATTATTGAAAAGACCGTCGCCATTATTAATCCAGAGGCGGTCGGACTTGGGTCTACATTTTATGTGCTCGTGAAGACGTCACAGCACGAAAAGGATTGGCTAGAGAAGTTCGTTGCAGCAGTGAATAGACATCCTGAAATCGTTTCTGCTCACCGGCTTGCAGGTGACATAGATTACATCCTCAAAGTACAAGTCGCCGATGCAAAAGCCTTTGATGCATTCTATCAAGCCTTGATCGCGGATGTCAGTATCTTCAACGTGACCTCATTGATGAGTATGGAGCAAATAAAGACGACAACCGAGCTGCCTCTTTAAAGAGGCAGATAGGCCGCACATTAACATCCTTTCTTGCAAGCGCGTCCCGCACCCGTACAAAGGGATCAAATAATACTTTTACCGGAGATAGCCTCGTGAACATCAGCGACAAATCGCTCTTTCGTCAGGAAAACTACATTAACGGCGCGTGGACCAAAGCTGCCGACGGCGCGAAGATCATCGTAACGAACCCTGCGACGGGTAAAAAGATTGGCTCTGTGCCGTCAATCTCGACAGAAGAGTGCAGGGCTGCGGTTGATGCTGCGAATGCCGCACTTCCGGCTTGGCGCGCTACAGATGCAAAGACTCGTGCGGGCATCCTTCGCAAATGGTTTAATCTTTGTATTGAGAACCAAGACGACCTTGGTAAAATTCTGACGACGGAGCAGGGCAAGCCTCTTGCAGAAGGCATCGGCGAAATTGCGTATGGCGCATCATTCCTTGAATGGTTTGCTGAGGAAGCAAAGCGCGCTTATGGCGACATCATTCCCGCTACCTCTGCTGACAAGCGGATCATGGTATTAAAACAACCCGTCGGCGTGGTCGCGGCGATTACGCCTTGGAATTTTCCTTGCGCAATGATCGCGCGTAAAGTCGGCGCGGCTTTGGCCGCCGGATGTACGATTGTAATCAAACCGGCTTCGGCGACACCCTTTACGGCGCTTGCAATGGCTGAACTTGCCGAGCGCGCTGGTGTGCCTAAGGGTGTCATTAACGTCATCAACGGCTCTGCCCGCGTGATTGGTGCAGAACTGACATCAAACCCAATCGTGCGAAAGCTCACCTTCACCGGCTCGACGGAAGTCGGCAAAGTTCTCCTCGAACAATGTGCTGCGACAGTCAAAAAAGTCTCCATGGAGCTTGGCGGCAACGCGCCCTTCATCGTATTCGAAGACGCCGACATCGACGCAGCAGTCGAGGGCTGTATCGTCTCAAAATTCCGCAATGCCGGTCAAACCTGTGTCTGCGCGAACCGCATATACGTCCATGACAAAGTGTATGATGCCTTTGCGCGTAAGCTGAAATCCGCCGTCAAAAAACTCACGATGGGCGACGGTATGAAAGCCGGTGTTCAAATCGGTCCGATGATTGATATGGCGGGCGTAGAAAAGGTCGAAGAACATATTGCCGATGCAGTAGAGAAGGGCGGCAAGATTGTTCTCGGCGGTAAACGTGACAAGAAACTCGGCGGCTCGTTCTTCCCACCAACAATCATCGTTGACGCCCCGCAATCTTCTAAAGTGGCAAAGGAAGAAACCTTCGGCCCGCTCGCGGCGCTCATCCGGTTCAAGACCGAGAAACAAGCGATCAAAATGGCCAATGACACTGAATTTGGTCTGGCCTGTTATTACTACACCAAAGATATTGCCCGCTCGTGGCGCGTTTCGGAAGCCTTGGAATACGGCATCGTTGGCCTAAACACCGGCCTCATCTCGACCGAAGTCGCCCCCTTCGGCGGCGTCAAAGAATCCGGTATGGGCCGCGAAGGTTCGCATTACGGCCTCGATGATTACATGGAAATGAAATACGTTTGTGTAGGTGGAGTGGAGTGACAAACCGCATTGGCATGATCGGCGTTGGACTTATGGGCAGTGGCATTGCCACCAGTGTCCTTCGCGCGGGTCATGCGCTTGGCTTTCTTGAGCGTCCGGGCAATGCGGCGACGGCTTCGCTGATTGATGCGGGCGGTATTGGTCATGCCGATATTGCCTCGCTGACCCAAGCATCAGATACCCTGATCCTTTGCGTCACCGGCGCACCCGAAGTTGAAGAGATTATGGCCGAGGCAATGCCGCATATCCGGCAAGGCATGACGGTCATTGACTGTTCTACGTCACTGCCGGAGACATCAAAAGCCATCGCCGCGCAGCTATCGAACAAAGGCGCGATGTTCCTTGACAGCCCTATGACCCGCACACCTAAGGAAGCCGCAGAGGGCAGGCTTGGTCTGATTGTCGGGGCTGATAAAGCGGCCTTTCAAAATACCCTTCCGCTCCTTAAGGCCTTCGGTGAGAGCATAACGCATGTCGGACCTGTTGGTGCGGGCCATGCCGCCAAGTTGCTCCACAACTATGTTTCACTCGGATTTGCGGCGGTGATGGCGGAGACGTTCAACTGCGCCGCCCGCTCTGGTATTGAGATGAATGCCTTTATGGATGTGCTTGCGGCGGGGGGCGGCAAAAGCGTTATCCTTGACCGTATGCGCCCCTACATGGAAAGCGGTGACAATACGTCGTTTCGTTTTGCTCTTGCCAACGCGCGCAAAGACTTCAGCTATTACACCGGAATGGCGGACGCCGCCGGAGCGGAGCACAATATCGCTGATGCGGTTAAGGCACTTTACGAATCCGCCGCCGCAGCGCGCCCCGATGGGGTTATCCCCGAACTCGTAGATTATTTGAAAGCCTGATTATGATCCGCTCCCTTTCGATTGTTGCCCTCGTCTCGTTTCCCGCCTCAACGGTGCTGCCTGTAAGCGAAGCTGCGGCACAAGAGTTCACCGCCGTCCAGACTTTCGTGCGTGTCTGTTACTCGCAAGTACCCAGACTTCAAGGCATACGCAATATGGCGACCCAGCTTGGTTGGGTTCCGTTGGCGGGTTCTGCGTTGGCCTCTTTTGCAGAGGATACGGACGCAGATATTATCGAGGGATGGGATGTCGAAATTGACGAGCAATCCTATAAGCTCGCCCTCATTCAAGGTCCGTTGACAAAAGCGCAAAAAGACGAATTTCCAGACCTTGCGGACGCGCGCGTGACGACCTGTACGCTAACGCTGCTTCACGTTGAGGACGGCAAAGCGATTGCCGACGAAATGCAAGAATTGGCAGGCAAACCGCCGGAAACAAAAGACGTCGAAGAAGGCGCGCATAAAGTTACGACATGGGCTGGTGGCAATGATGTCGTAAAGGTGTTTCTGAAAAACAAAGCCCTTGAAGCGGAAAAGGGCGGCGCATTAAGCGTCACCCTGATCGCCAACCCTTAAATGCGTCAGGCTTTATCAATCAAAGTTGATTGATTGGCACTTTGAGGACCATGTTCCCGTCAGGGTCGGTGGGAACATCACCCGCGCGCATGTTCACTTGCAGCGACGGAATAATCAGTTTCGGCATTGCGAGTTGCGCATCGCGCGTTTCGCGCAGTTTGACGAAATCTTCCCGGCTCGTGTCGCCACTGATATGGATATTTTGTGCTTTTTGCTCGCTGACTGTTGTTTCCCATGCGATTGCGCGTCCGCCCGGACCATAATCATGGCAGACGAAGAGCCTCAGATCATCAGGAAGGCTTAGGACACGCTCTATCGAGTCATATAATTGCCCCGCATCGCCGCCGGGAAAATCTGCCCTTGCAGAGCCGCCATCAGGCATAAAGAGCGTATCGCCAGCGAAAGCCGCATCGCCCATGACATGCACCATACAAGCCGGTGTGTGGCCGGGGGTATGGATCGCAAAACACTCAAGGGAGCCTACGGAATATGTATCTCCATCCTTGAACAGCGCATCAAACTGTGATCCGTCACGCTCGAACTCTGTGCCCTCATTAAAGACCTTACCGAACGTCTTTTGCACTTCTTGTATCTGTTCGCCGATGCCGATCTTACCGCCCAACCGCTCTTGGATATAAGGCGCGCCGGATAAATGGTCTGCGTGGACATGGCTCTCGATGATCCATTCCAGCTTAAGATTATTATCAGTAATAAATTTGATAATCGCGTCGGCCCCGACATAGGTGAGCCTCCCCGCTGCGTAATCAAACTCCATAACCGCATCGACAACAGCACATGATTTGCTCGCCGGGTCTTGCACAACGTAACTGATTGTATTCGATTGTTCGTCGAAGAAGGCTTCGACGAGCGGTGTCTGCTTCATATTCGGGCAAGGTGTTGGCAGCGTCATGGATATGTTTCCGGTATTATCAACGGTGACGTTACCAAAACATATAGCCCTGAAAGATCAATTCACAAAATTGAATTGTGATTTATGACGGGCATTCATTAACGCGAGCGCACAAGACGCAAAAATCGCGGGGGGCTTCGTCAATCCGCCCCTAACCGCGACAGGTTAAGGGGCGGATATGTGGCCTAAGGCGGAGGTGTTATTCCGATTCGACGGTATCGACTTTGATTGTCCCTTCCAGCATCCGGTGGACGGGGCATTTATCAGCGATCTCAATCAAGCGATTGCGCTGTTCCTCTGATAAAGACGGGTCGAGCGTTACGTTGCGGGTGAATTTACTGTTGTGCCTGTCTTCTTGTTGCCACGTCACATCGACTTGAGCAGCATCCATCTCCCAACCTTTGCGCTTGGCATACATCCGCATCGTCATTGTCGTACAGACACCGAGGCCTGCGCCGACCATCTCGAACGGGGTGAAGCCGAGGTCGGTTCCACCAACGCGCTTTGGCTCGTCGCCAAATACGGTACGGTCTCGGGGTGCGAGAACCCGATTGAGAAACCCTGTCGGGTCACGCTCGATGGCACGGACGCCTTTATCGGGTTGCGGCAGGTCCGCTTTCGGCAAGGAGAGGTATTTTGCAGACCATGTTGCGATGATCGACGCGGCGTAATCCGCATCCGCAGCGCGTGTCAGCAGGTGATCCGCGTCATCGAGGCTGACGAAACTTTTCGGGTGCTTGGCCTTCACAAAAAGAGAACTGGCGTTTTCGATCCCGACCGTCACATCAAGCGGAGCGTGCAGGACAAGCAGAGCGGCATCGAGATCAGGCAGTGCATTATCAAGTTTGGCGCTCGCGATGTCGTCAAGGAAATGCTTGCGGATCGTGAAGGGGCGTCCCGCAAGGCAGACTTCTGCCTCGCCTTCGGTTTTGATCTCATCGAGCCACTTGCCGAAATTATGCGAGACATGCGCGGGGTCTGAGGGCGCACCGATGGTGGCAACGGCCTTGATGCCGGGGATGCGTTTTGTCGCCGCAATAACCGCTGCACCGCCAAGCGAGTGACCGATCAGCATAGAGGGCGCTTCGAGGTGATTTTCAAGTGCTTTCGCTGCGGCAACGAGGTCTTCGATATTGGATGTGAAGTTCGAGTTCTCGAACTCTCCCTCAGAGTCGCCAAGGCCGGTAAAATCAAACCGCAAGACCGCGACGCCGCGTCCTGCAAGGCGTTGGCTGATCCGGCGTGAGGCGAGCAAATCTTTGGAGCCGGTGAAGCAATGCGCGAAAATTGCCACTGCACGGGGAGGTTCGATTGGGCGGTCGAGACGCCCCGCAAGGGTGCTGCCGTCAAATCCGGTGAATTCAAATTTCTCACTGCGCATAGCTGTTCTCCTTTGTGATTGTCTTTACAGCTCCATAAGCGCAAGCGCAAAGCTCTGTTACGGCAGTGTGATGTGTGTTTCAGTCATGCGTGTGGGAAAGCTGGGAGAGACGTAGGACAGTGGTCGCTGCAGCTCAGGACACTTGCATTTTCGCCTCGAAAATACTTTGGAGGTCGAAAATTCGAATGCTTCGTATTTCCTTAGATTTCTTGGCCTGCTCATGCGTTAGAGGGATAAGCGCCTGACCGAGGTGGGTGCGGCGCAGCGCTTCGCTTGCGCTGGACGCGCCCGCCGTGGGGCGGGCAGGCGCGTGTCGCCGCGATGCGGCTCCCATTTTCCAAGACAGTCCCACCTCGAGGAAACAGTTGCTAATAATCACATTCAGGTGTTTGCACAGTCGTAAATTGGAGGTTAGTTAAGACCTGAAATCCGTCACACCTCTTAATTTGCCAAGCGGCTCAATTCTCTCCTCAGTCAACCGCCTCCAAACACCCGTTAACTCAAAAACCGATCTTCGAATGGATAGGTGGTCAGGTTTTCGTGCCCGTCTTCGGTGATGAGGACTTGATCTTCTAATTTGATGCCGCATGGTCCGCCGACTTCGCCGTAATAAACCTCGACGCAGAGCGTCATGCCCGGTTCGAGTACACGGTCTTCGTGTTGGCCGTCTTCAAAGTCGGGTGCGTAGCGGATGGAGGGGTATTCATCGCAAAGGCCGACGCCGTGGAAAACGACGCCATAGCGTTGCTCTTTATATTTCTCCGGCAGTTGTTGCGAGAGTTTGGTCAGGTCATCCAATTTTATACCGGGCTTTAAAATCGCGGTGTTGGTTTGGATATGATCGAGGGCGTCGCGGTAGATTTGTTTCTCATACGCGCTCGGTTCGACATCTCCGACCATCCAAGTGCGGCTGAGATCAGCGCAATATCCGTAAGGGCCAATCAGGTCGGTATCGAAAGCGAGAATATCGCCTTCGGCCATGACGCGGGGGCCAGCCTCTTGGAACCACGGGTTCGTGCGCGGACCCGATGAGAGGATACGAGTCTCGATCCACTCGCCGCCGCGAATATGGTTGCCGTGCTGTAGGATGGCCCATGCATCGACTTCGGTAATGCCGGGCCGCACCATCGCTTGCATCTCATGCATTGCCGCTTCGCAAGCCGAGATCGCACAGCGCATGGCGTTCACTTCGTTCTCGTTTTTAATCACGCGCGCAAATTCGGTGATCTCTTGTCCGTTGTGGATTTCGACTCCGAGGCTTTCGAGAGCATCATGGCCGGGGCGCTCCATCCGATCCACGGCAAGACGGCGGTTCTCGCCCGCATGGTCGCGCATCAGAGAGTCGATGCCTTTGGCGAAATGCATCGCGTGTTCGGCCACCAGCCCCGCGCTTTCGAAAAAGAAGAATGCCGCGCCGTGGCGGACTTCTTTCACCAGCGGTAAATGTGCGCTGAGGTGATCTGAGCCGTGAAAATCATACAGCACGACATAGCCATCCGCCGAGACGAAACAGGCGCGCGCCGGATTGTGCGTCGTCCAAAGCTGCATGTTCGTTGCATCCGTGATGTACCGGATGTTGAGCGGGTCGAAAGTGAGCAGCCCTGCGTAATCGTGCTTTTGCAGCTCTCCGACAATACGAGAGAGGCGATATTCGCGCAGCTTTGGCATATCCGGCGGGGTGATGCCTTGTGCGGCCCATTCATTGAACGCCAGATCCGTTGGTCCGATCTCTACCCGATCATTATCGAGCGGAGTCCCATCCGGTTTGAACAATGTCGTCGCCCGGCGGCGGGACGGGTCGATCTTGCGGTTTGAGCTCATCACATTCATGGCGCACCTCGTTTATCTGAGAGGAGCGTGAGTGCGAGAATAAAGGCGCGCAAGCCGTTTTGCGACTTGCGGCGTCGGTTTTGACCCCGGATAGGATCACGTCGCGGCGATTATTTCAGTTTTTTCCAGTTCGCGATTGCTTTTTCGATCATCTCGTCCGGACCTTTGTCGAAGAAATCACGGCCTACGGGACGCGCGAAGAGGTACAGGTTGTTTTCGCGGATGCGCCAGACTTCCGGGTCGCCTCTAACGACTTTGCCCAGCGACATCGCGCGGGCGCAGAACCCTCCGAATTTTGGGGAATAGGCTTCGGGGTTGGCGCGGAAGAGCGCGGCTTCCTCGGCGGAAGCAAAGCGCCATGTCGCGCCTTTCCACTCTACTGTAGACGAGGCCGAGCCTTTGACGGGCGCGCCGCGACGGAAATAAGCTGTGGTGTCATAGCCTTTGATCGCGTTGCCATTGACCTTTGAAATGCGATCAGCGGCGAAGGCCGGAAGCGATATGAGGGTCGCGGCTCCGGCAACGGCAAATTTCAGAATATCGCGGCGGATTAGGGATGATGTGTTGGATGCCATGAGCTGATCCGATCTTGTTTGTCCGTATGTGTCGGTCAGTTTGTAGCATCCGTTTTGGGATGGAAAAAGGCGAGTCACGGGAATTCTCACAGCCTCCGTCGATTGTGATGAGTTTTACCAGAGTTTCGCGAGAGATTTGCATGGGCTTTTGGGGTGGGAATCATCCTCGTGATGGGGGTGAAAAAATGTGTGGATGATCTGGTTTTGTCCTGTCAGGTGTATTTGGGGGCGATAAGTTTTAAGCGAAGAATCCCAGTATATGGGCGCTTTTTGTTCTATTTTTCGGGAGATCGTCCGTGTGGGAACAAAAAGAGTTGACTTGAGCTCGTACATCGAACACTAACAGAACATATTAAGAGTTCGGTGTAGGAGATTGAAATGGCTCATAAGCGTAAAATTGGAGATGTTGTCTCGGGTGGTGGTGTGATGGCTGCTGCTCTCGTATTCGCGATGTTGTTGCCCGTAGCGCATGGCGTCGCGCGCGTTCAGGAAGGCGGTAACTTTGATCGCTCACTGCATCGGGAAGTAATGCCGAATAAAGCGCTGAAATCACAAGAACAAAAAGTGAATAATGGGCTGCAAGTGAGGTATCAACAACGGCTGAATGCGTTGTCTGAGCATAGCTTTGCATCCCTACCAAAAGTTGACCCTCTGCCCCGGCGCAAGCCAACAGGTTTGCTGGAAACCCGCAAAAGCGCGCTCAAATCTGCCGCTGCCGAAATCGCGATCCGTGAAGGCGTTCCGCCAGAGCTGTTTCTTGCACTGGTTCATGCAGAAAGTTCCTTTAATCCAAAGGCTCGCAGCCATGTCGGGGCAATTGGTCTTACGCAACTAATGCCGGGAACTGCGCGGGAATTGGGAGTCGATCCGACCGATCCGATACAAAATTTATCGGGCGGAGCGCGCTATTTACGTCAACAATATCAACGGTTTGGTACATGGCAGTTAGCGCTCGCAGCGTATAATGCCGGGCCAACACGGGTTGCCCGCCTAGGGCGCATTCCGAATATCCGGGAGACTCAAAATTATGTGAGTAAAATCATAACCATGGCGTCACTTTGATGACTTTTTCTCGCCATCCCGCTTTACCAATTTCCACCCAGATAACATGGGTAAAATTAGATTTTCGCGTTTCCAAATCCAATAAAAAAGGATGGCTATGATATGGATAATAACCAAACCCAAAATCACACGAGAGCATAAGTAGTGAATTGATGTCATTGTTAAAACTGATGAATCAGAAATGTATTCTGAGAACGGTCCCTCCGCGAATAGCCCGTCATCTTCAGCAAATAACCCTGTAGTGATTTGAACGATCAATGCCGTCATCATCGCAACTACAGAAAACGCTCCAAGTGGATTATGTCCGGCAATGCCACTTGGCCTTCGGTTTTTGACAGTTAGAACATATGAAAACAATCGCTTAGGTGACGGGAATAAATTTTTTAAGCGGGACGGCTCAGAACCGATGAAGCCCCAAAGTATTCTGAATGCCAGTAACCCGGCAGTCACGTAACCGGCGTAAAAGTGCAGGTCTATCGTCGAGAAATTCCGATACTCGCCTAAATAAAATCCAACCGCAACCGAGCAAACCAAAGACCAATGAAACAACCGCGTTGGCACGTCCCAGACTTTTCGTTTTTCCAACGGCGCGCCTGAGTTTTTGGACTCAGGCGCACTGCTGCGCATATCAAAAGTCCTTTGCGCGATATGTCTCGTGGCATCCTTTGCAAGAGGCCCCTAACGCACCAATGTTTGCGCGCAGTTGATCAAGACCTTCGCCAACAGATGCTGCAAGAGTCGCTGTAGCCTCTTTGAATGCTTTATCTTTTTCGACAATCGCCGGATAGGTTGACCAGATTACAGGCAAGGCGCGCGTTTTGCCTTTGCGGTCTTCTTTGCTGGAACCGGGGAGCCATACGCTGGAATTGTTCATGTGTGATAAGGCTTTGAGATTGTTTGCATGTGCTGATGCTTTTTCAGCATCATAATCAACGTCACCTTTTGCCATGCCAAAAAGTGCACCTGCATTGTGTTTTACAAGTTGATAAAACCCTTGGCGGGCTTTTATCGCATCATCGATATTGTCTGCAAATGCAGGCGTCATAGCTGAAGCTGCGGCTATGATAGAGAACATGGTTAGATATGAGCGCATTTTTTGGGACTCCCTTTTTAATATTCGTTATTCGACTACCATCGCACTTTGGGTCGATTGTTAGACTTATTGATTGTAGTGCGAAGTGCCGTTTTGTCGGTATTTTTCTGAACTGAGCATATTGTGAATACACCTGCCCACGTTTTACTGGCGACTGCTCTTGCGGCAAAACCGGGTGCGCGCTCTCGGAATGTAGCGCTGATCTGTGGTGCGCTTTTTCCAGACATGATGATGTTTGTGATGGTCGCATGGGAGCGTTTCGTAAATGGGCTAAGTGCGCGAGAGATTTTTCGCGATGCCTATTTCTCAATTTTCTGGCAGGAGATTTTCGCGATCAATAACTCGGCTCCAATCTTTGTTCTGATATTGCTTGCCGGTCTGGTGACTAAAATAGAATGGCTTTGGGCCTTTGGGTTAGCCGCGCTTTTGCACGCGATTTGTGATCTGCCGTTGCATCATGATGACGGGCATCCACATTTTTGGCCTTTAACAGATTGGATTTATGTTAGCCCTGTAAGCTATTGGGATCCGCGCCACCATGGAGAGGCGGCTAGCATTTTTGAAGCGGGTATTTCTTTGGCATTTGCGAGCATACTTTTGCTCAGATTCTCTGGGTATCTCGTGCGGACGGCAATTTTTTTCTGGTTATTGATCGAACTGCTGTTCTCGGTCGGGGGCCATTTTATCTATGGTTAGGGTCTGCTTTTGTGATTAATCAAATTCTATTGGTGCGTGCGGTCCAGACACTTTTCTTTCTGGCGCTCATAGTTGTAGTTATTGCAACAGTGATACCAGCACCAGCGATGCAAGTGGCAATTACTTGGAACGACAAGATTTTGCATTTCATAGCCTATCTCGGTCTTGGCCTGTTAGGGGGAACTGGATGGCCAGAACGACGTAGATCATTACTGATATTGATGCCGCTTTTTGGTTTAGCTTTAGAGTTCATTCAGGGTGGATTGATTCCCGGCCGTTCATTTGATTGGTTCGACGCGGTTGCGAACGCTGTCGGAGCTTATTTTGGTGTTATGATTTCGCTGGTTGCGCGACGTATATTATTCGTACCAGCTTGACGTCGATGTCGAGAATGTTGGTATGGCCGAAACGAAAGGGCCAATAATGAAGATTCTTGTCTTGCAGCATGCTGCTGTTGAGCACCCCGGTATATTTCGCGATTTTCTTCGAGAAGACGGACATTCTTGGCATGTTGTCGAGTTAGATGAGGGTGAAGTAGCGCCTCCTCTCGATGGCTTCGATGCGCTTTGGGTCATGGGCGGCCCAATGGATGTTTGGCAAGAAGATGAATTTCCATGGTTGAAAGAGGAAAAACGCCTAATCCAAGATGCGGTACAAGAACGGGGGATGCCATTTCTTGGACTATGCTTGGGTCATCAACTTTTAGCTGAGGCATTAGGTGGAGCAGCTGGCCCAGCGCAAACGCCTGAAATCGGTGTATTGAAAGTTATGCAAACAGAAGAGGGCGCGCAGAGCGTAATTCTTGATGGTTTGCCGATGGTTATGGATGCTTTGCAATGGCATTCCGCTGAGGTCACGGCATTGCCAGAAGGAGCTAAGGTTCTGATGGGTTCTCCAGATTGTGCGGTCCAAGCAATGTCATGGGGGCCGCGTGCTTTCTCAGCTCAATTTCATATCGAAATTGAAGCGGATACTGTCGAAAACTGGGCAAAGATACCCGCTTACCACGATGCCCTAGTAAAAGCGCTAGGCGATGAGGGAGCGCAAAGCTTGAAAGCGGAATGCGATTCTCGGATGTCAAATTTCGAGAAGAATGCAGAACGACTTTATATCAATTGGCTACAGACTACCGCCCGTGTTTAGGCAGGTGTTAACGGCGATAGCTTCTAACATAGGGCAAAATCATAAATTGTTAACGGTCGATAATGCTGGCGCGGAACTGTGGGTTAATGAGTGCCTTGAGACGTTTTCTCTTTATGGATAGCTTTTCAGGGTTTTTGCGCAGCATGTTGAGAGCGGCGCGTCGGATTG
>CALKIZ010000095.1 GCA_937995735.1 uncultured Neomegalonema sp.
GGGCAAACGCCTCAATAATATGAGCGGCGGCGGTTTGAGCCGCATCAAAAGCCCCTTCGATTAAGCCGGGACTGTTTGTTCCGATCTCTGCCACCGAGAAAACCATGCGCCCCTCGAAATGCGGCTCGCGCAGAATATCCGTTGCCAGTTCGGGATGGCGCGGCGTTTCCTCACGGTCGGTGTCCGTGCAGATGTAAGGGTTCTTCGCCCAATCCTCGACCGCAAAATGGGTTGTGTCTTCAGCATCCCCGCCAAAACAACGCGCGAATTGATAAAGGATTTCTTCGTGCAGGACATCTTCGTCTTCGCGCATTTCGGCAGGCCAACCGGCAAAACCGAAAAGCGCCCCAAGTTTGCCGCTTGCAGGGCTGAGATCATGAGCTTCGCACAGCGGTCCGATTTGGCTGGCGATGCGCCCCGATAATCCGTCTTCGCGCCAGAACGGAGTCTCATAAACGGCAACCGCTTTTGCTTGGGCGGCCATCCATGTCGGAGTGGCTTGCATTGGATCGGTTAGCGTTTTGGGGAGGTTAGGACGCCAATCAATTTCAAGCGCGACACGTAAAGGCGTTGCCACAACGAGGCGGCTGGCGGTGATGATTGCGTCTTCCGTACCGACCTCAAAGCCATCTGTAATCTTGGTAATCCGGCGAACCGGGGAATTCGGTACAATCGCGTAGTCGGGAATACGGTCCAGCAAAGCGTCAATGATCGCTGATGGCCCCCCAACAATACGCCTGATGCCATGCTGATCGGGCAAAGCACGCCGGATCGTTTGGCGCCCGCCCATTTCGATAATGGCCTCACCGTCTTCGAATTGATTATGGGTCTCGAGGCCAAGGCGCTCCAGCCAATCCGCCGCGATGGGTTGAAAAGGCGGCCAAACCCAACTCGGTCCTAGATCGGCGAGGTGGCGGTCGTCTTGATCTCTCAAGGATTTGACACGGCCTCCGGCGCGGGGTCCCGCCTCAAGCACCATGACCGAAAGGCCCACATCAACCAGCATCGCAGCCGTCGTCAGGCCGGAAATGCCCGCACCGATTATGATAACATCAACGTCCATAAAGCCCTCAGTCGGATTCAGGTTGCCTCTTGCGTTGCGTCGCGCTTAGCTAAAGGCATGGTCAAACAACTTCCCTATCGCACAATCCGAGAAATCTTCACGCGCTTTCGTGAGGCGAGCGCCGAGCCGAAGGGCGAATTAGAGCATACGAATGCTTTTACGCTGGTGGTTGCCGTCGCTTTATCCGCTCAAGCCACCGATAAGGGGGTGAATAAAGCAACGCGGGGGCTGTTTAAAGTGGCAGATACGCCGCAGAAGATGCTGGCGCTCGGCGAGGAGGGCGTGATCGAACACATCAAGACGATTGGCCTGTTCCGGAACAAGGCGAAGAACGTCATTAAGCTGTCTCAGCGGTTGGTCGATGAGTTTGACGGTGAAGTCCCACAATCCCGCGCCGCTTTGGAAAGCCTGCCGGGGGTTGGGCGTAAGACCGCGAATGTGGTTTTGAATATGTGGTTTGGTTATCCGGCGCAGGCTGTTGATACGCATATCTTTCGCATAGGCAATCGTACCGGCCTTGCAATGGGCAAAGATGTGGTGGCCGTCGAGCGTGCGATAGAAGATCATGTGCCGGTGGATTTTGCCCAGCACGCGCATCACTGGCTGATCTTGCACGGGCGCTATGTTTGCAAAGCCCGCAAACCGGAATGTAGGACGTGCCTGATTGCCGACCTGTGCGCGTTTGAGGAGAAGACTACGTGAATCAGAAAGCAAATCCTGTGGCTCTCATTGTCGGCGCTGGTCCCGGCCTGTCCGCTTCGCTGGCGCGTCGACTGCATAGTGAAGGCTATGACATCCACCTTGCCGCGCGCGATATGCCAAAACTGGCGGATTTAGCTGCCGAAACCGGCGCTGTGATCCACGAGACGGATGCGTCGAAAACCGAACAAGTCGCTGCACTGTTCGATGCGATTGATGGCGCGCTGGATGTGGTAGTCTATAACCCCTCCCAACGGGTGCGCGGTGCGATTACGGATGTCGACCCTGAAGAGGTTCGTAAAGCGATAGATGTCACGGCCTTCGGCGCTTTTCTGGTTGGGCAGCAAGCCGCGCGGCGGATGCTGGTACAAGATCCGGTTGATGGATGCCGGGGGACAATTCTGTTCACCGGAGCCTCGGCAGGGGTCAAAGGTTTCCCGCAATCTGCCCCCTTCGCGATGGGTAAATTTGCTCAGCGGGGTTTGGCGCAGTCAATGTCCCGCGAGTTGCACCCGCAAGGAATCCATGTTGCCTGGATTAATATTGATGGCGGTATCCGTAACGAAAGCCGGTCAGAGCGGATTGATCCGGCGGGGAACCCTGACTCGATGCTTGACCCGATAGCGATTGTAGAGACTTATTTAACTTTGATTAAACAACACCGTTCAGCATGGTCTGAAGAGATCACCTTGCGGCCTTGGGTAGAGAGATTTTAAACGATGTCTAGGATTTTTCTTTCGATTATTTTGATGTTCGTAATTGCCTCATGCTCGATTACACGACCTGAGGAGAGCGAAGAATTTCGTACTGCATTACCCGCTGAAGCGGTAGCCCGGATAAATCCGGCTGAGACGTTAGACGAAGACATTGAATATGAAGACCCTGATGGGGTTTTGTCGATTCTTGCTCTCTCCGGTGGCGGAGCCTATGGCGCATATGGTGTCGGCGTCTTAAGCGGATGGACCGAATCCGGGGAGCGTCCTGAGTTTGATGTTGTCACCGGCGTTTCAACGGGAGCATTGATCTCTCTTTTTGCATTTTTAGGTGAAGAATATGACGAACTGCTTCGTGACCTTTATACAACAACAAGCAATGCGGATATTTTTATTGATAAAGGCGTGTCGGGTTTTCTGAGCGACAGCCTTTACGATTACTCGCCACTTAAACAGCAAATCGAAGAAGTTGTTACAGAAGACATTCTCGCCCGCGTTGCCGCAGAACATGCCAAAGGCCGTCGATTGTTTGTTGCGACGACGAATCTGGACTCGAGTGAGTTGGTTATTTGGGACATGGGAGAGATCGCGACGGGCGGGAGAAGTGATCCTCTGCTGCATTTCCAGAAAGTCCTGCGGGCTTCCGCCGCCGTTCCTGTGTTTTTCGAGCCGGTCTACATCAAACCTCAGCGGGGCGTACAGCTTCGTCAGGCGCATGTCGATGGTGGTTTGAAAGCGCCTGTTCTGGTAGATGACTTTCTTTTCCGAACCAACGCCAAAGAGAAACGGCTCTATGTGATCGTCAATGATAACTTGCAAAATAAAAGCGCGTCGACGGCGATAGATGCTTCTATCCCGAGTATTGCCAGTAAATCAGTTTCGACATTGTTGAGGACGTCGGTCGTGCAAGCGGTTTATCGGGCTTATGTGAGATCAGTGGTTTTAGAGTCGGAATTCTATCTGGCGTCTGTGCCCGACGAACTGAACGATAGTGTTGGGTCGCTTGATTTCGATCCGGTCGTCATGCGGTCCCTGTTCGATGCCGGGCGTCAAGATGCATTGGGTGGGTTTGGTTGGCGGCCCATTCCGCCGGGTGTGCGGCCTGTTCACTTATCGCCGAACTAGAGCCCTCTGAATTCTGTATGAGTCAAAGAGCATCAACATTCGCACATATCTTGGTGGGAATGTTGATGCGAATGAAATTCAGAATGCTCAAATATGTAATGAAGTGATGCGAGGCAGTATTGCCCCGCATCACCGCAGAAGTCTCAGTTAAAGGGAACTGTTTCGATAGGAGGCAGGACTTGCGGTTGGAACGGCGTGGTTACAACCGGCTCTGATGTAACGAAACTGGGAATAGTTTCGACTGGAATCCCTTGGATCGTTTCTGTCGGAAGGCTTACTATCGGAAGACTTTGTATCGGCTGTTGGAAACTTTCAACCGGGGCCGTAAACGTCTCAACCGCCCGGTCTTGATAGAGACCAATATCCTCATAGACAGGGCTGCTCAGCGCCGTTGTTTCAACTGGCGCAGGTGCGATGACTTGTGGGGTTGGCTGCGCAACTATTGGAGCAGGAGCCGCTGGTTGTTGCGTTACTTGGTTTGGAGTCACAACGTTAGTCGCGGCAGGCGCAGTTTTCGCAGGTGCGGATGGTTCAGTCGTCCACGGAGCCGTTTGCGGTGAGTAAGCGTGCGGAACGACATAATAATAATCTGGCGCGCTGTGAAGTAATCGACGGTGAGGACGATGATAACGGTAAGGCGCAAAGGAATTAAAACCAAAGCCGTAAGAAAACCCGCCGTGATGCCCGAACCCGCGCTTGTGGCCCTTAAATCGACGATGGCCAAAGCCACGGTGATGACCATTGAAGCCGTGACGCCCGAAACCTCGGCGATGGCCTTTGAATCCGCGATGCCCAAATCCGCGACGGTGACCTTTAAACCCGCGGTGTTTAAAATGGCCCTTATGACTTTTATGGCCTTTGTGCTTGAAGCCGCTTTTATAGCTGTGATGTTTGTAATGCTTACCGTTCGCTTGCGCCGGTCCGACACTCGCAGTGAAAGCAAACGCGGCTAGCACGAGAGCAATTGTTCGTATCAACATCTATTTCGTCCTCATTTGCGGATTTTCGACGTCGACGGCTCCCGAACCGTCGATCAATCCTGCATTATGCGCATAACAGCCTTGGCGCATGTCAAGGTCAACCCGCCCTTATTATGCAATCAAAATGCCGAAAATATCAAGAAAATCAATGGCGGGTACAGGACGGTGTAGAATCAATCTATTCGAATTTTCGACCCGGAGAGTCTTTCGAGAAAACCTTGATATGAAAGACTTTGGGTTGAAATCCGTCCGTTCACGGTTCGCTTGGTGCTTTTCACGAGGGCGTCATAAGGATACACTCAGGTCATCAAGAAACCGGGAATCGGTCTATGAACGAGCAGATCCCTTTTGCGGGTGATACCGAAACAGCGGTGCGTGCCCTGCCCAACAATATCGAAGCCGAGCAAGCTGTGCTTGGGGCTTTATTGGTCAATAATGAAGTCTATGATCGGCTGGCGGCGTTTTTACTGCCGCAACATTTCTATGATCCGGTTCATGCTCAGGTTTACGAAGTCGCTGGGCAGCGTATCACAAAAGGGCAAATTGCCTCGCCGATTACACTGAAACCTGTCTTTGAGAATGACGAGGCGTTTGCCCCTCTTGGCGGAGCGGCTTATTTGTTGCGGCTCGCTGATGCGGCGATCTCGGTTTTCAATGTCCTCGATTATGGGCGGCAGGTCTACGATATGTCCGTGCGCCGCGACCTCATCCGGTTGGGCGAGGACATTGCAGATGGCGCCGGAGATTTTCTGAACGAAGCGGATGCGGGCGATCAAATCGCACAAGCCGAGACCCGTCTTTATTCGCTGGCAGAGAAGGGACGCTTTGAAGGCGGTTTCCAGACATTCGCGCGCTCGGTCAAAACGGCTGTTGAGATGGCCAATGCTGCATATCAGCGTGACGGCAAGCTGGCGGGTATTTCGACTGGATTGCGTGATCTCGATACCAAGCTTGGCGGCTTGCATAAATCTGACCTTCTGATCCTCGCGGGTCGCCCATCGATGGGTAAGACCGCGCTGGCAACCAATATCGCGTTCAATGTTGCCAAAGCCTACAAGCAAGGCGAGCGGAGCGATGGCACTTTCGGCACGATTGATGGCGGGGCGGTCGGGTTTTATTCGCTCGAGATGTCGGCGGAGCAACTCGCGACCCGTATTCTTGCGGAGCAATGCGAAATCTCATCTGAGCTGATCCGCAAGGGTGAGCTGGAAGAAACACAATTCCAGAAATTCGTCGAAGTTGCGCGGGTGTTGGAGACTAAGCCGCTGTTCATTGATGACACGCCTGCTTTGTCGATTGGACAACTTGCGGCAAGGGCGCGGCGGTTAAAGCGTCAGCATGGCCTCGATTTGCTGGTGGTGGATTATCTGCAACTTGTGTCCGGTGATGGCGGTGCGCGCGGCAATGAAAACCGGGTTCAAGAGATTTCCGCTATTACGCGGGGATTAAAGGCTATTGCGAAAGAACTCGATATTCCGGTGGTTGCACTGTCACAGCTTTCGCGCCGTGTTGAAGACCGCGAAGATAAACGTCCGCAACTGTCAGACTTGCGCGAATCCGGCTCGATTGAGCAAGACGCGGATGTCGTGATGTTTGTGTACCGCGAGGAATATTATCTCTCGCGCACAGAACCGCGTGAAGGCACACAAGAACATCTCGAATGGCAACAGGCGATGGATGCGGTGCACAATGTCGGTGAAGTCGTCATTGGCAAGCAGCGCCATGGCCCGATTGGTATCGAAAAGCTTCAATTTACACCGCAATTTACGCGATTCAGCGATCTTGCTGATCCCCAACGCTTCGCCCCGGCTACATTTGAGTGACCGGGCCACTGCTGACGATTGATCTGGGCGCTGTAAGTGCGAACTGGCGGGCGCTTGATACCTTATCCGGTACTGCTGAAACGGCGGTGGCGGTGAAGGCGAACGGTTATGGATGCGGCGTTGCTGAAATTGCCACAGCTGTAGCGTGTTCGGGGTGCGAGACATTCTTCGTTGCGACAGTGGAAGAGGGCGTTGAACTACGCGCAGCTCTGCCTAAAGAAACGATCTATATACTCAACGGCGTCGCTGATCGGCGCGACTCAGCGGCCTATATCGCGAACGACCTGCGCCCGTGCTTAAATCATCCCGGACAAATTGAGGCTTGGCAGCGCAGTGAAGGCGGGGCTTGCGCGTTGCAATTTGATAGCGGGATGTCGCGGCTTGGTTTGCAGCCGACGGAGCTAGAGCAGGTTCCGGCTGACATAGATGTGCGGCTCGTCATGTCTCATCTTGCCTGCGCAGATGAACCAACGCATTCGGCCAATGAGAGCCAGCGCCGTAGATTTATAGAACACACGACGCGCTTAGAGAGTAAAATACTTAATGCGCAGCGTAGTTTGGCCGCGACGGGGGGCACATTACTGGGGGCTGACTTCCATTTTGATCTCGTGCGCTGCGGGATCGGGATTTATGGAGGCCAGCCTTTCGATGCGGCACAGCCTGTAGTGCGGCTAGAAACCCCAATCGTGCAAATCCGCGATATTCCGAAAGAACAATTCGTCGGGTACGGGGCGTCATGGATAGCGGATCGTCCGTCGAGAATTGGGACTTTGCCGCTTGGATATGCCGATGGGATGCATCGGGCGCTCTCGAACGGGGCGATGCTTTATTTTGAGGGAAACCCTGTGCCGCTTGTGGGGCGGGTGAGTATGGATCTGATCACAGTTGATCTCACAGATTATCCGCAAGTCAATGTCGGCGATACTTTAGAAGTCCTCGGCCCGAACCAGAGTGTTGATGATCTGGCGCAGGCTGCGGGGACGATTGGTTATGAGATTTTGACTTCCCTTGGCCATCGTTACACAAGACGTTATACGCAGGTGAACGGAACCTGATACGAATCTGAAGGAGGCCACGTGGCCGCATTGTCTGCCTTACACGGCTTTATTGCCGGGATTGGTGCGGCTGTACTGGGGCTTTGCCAGTCCATTGGTGCTGTCACGCTGTTTGCTATCAAGGGTGTTTTGGCGATCCTCGTGCCGCCTTGGTACTTTCGAGAGTTGCTTCGCCAAATCATGAAGATCGGGTTTTACTCGCTTCCGGTGGTGGGCTTGACGGCGGTTGCAACCGGAGGCGTGCTTGCGCTGCAAATTTTCATCGGTGGATCACGGTTCAATGCCGAAAGCGTTGTTGCGTCGATTGTTGCCATCGGGATGGTGCGCGAGCTTGGTCCGGTTTTGGGCGGGCTGGTCGTTGCGGGGCGCGTGTCAGCGGCGATTGCTGCTGAAATCGGGACCATGCGTGTCACGGAGCAGATTGATGCCCTGACCACGCTATCAACAAACCCGTTCAAGTATCTTGTTGCTCCGCGCCTTGTCGCTGGGGTGTTGACGATGCCCATTCTTGTGGCGGTCGCAGATATTATCGGGATTATGGGCGGCTATCTGGTTGGCGTGAACCGGTTAGGGTTCAATGGCGCGACTTATTTGCGCAATACGATGGATTTCTTGACCTTTGGCGATGTTGCCTCCGGTCTTATGAAGGCAGCGGTGTTCGGTTTTATCATCACCTTGATGGGATGCTTCCACGGCTATAATTCGGGCAGAGGTGCGCAAGGCGTTGGCCGGGCAACAACAAATGCTGTTGTCTCGGCGATGGTATTAATCCTCGCGTTTGATTACCTCCTTACAGAACTGTTTTTCTCGACATGAGTACGCCAAAGATAGAACTCCGCGATGTTCACAAGACTTTTGGGTCTAATCGCGTGTTGCGAGGTGTGAACTTGTCAATTGCTCCATCTGAATCGATGGTGATCATTGGCGGCTCGGGTACGGGTAAATCCGTAACGATCAAATCCGTTCTTGGCTTGGTTAAACCCGACAAAGGCATGGTGTTGGTTGACGGCAAAGATGTTCGCAAGCAAAAACGCGAGCCTTTGCTCGATAAGTTCGGGATGCTGTTTCAAGGCGGTGCGCTCTTTGACTCCCTGCGGGTCTGGGAGAACGTGGCTTTTCGTGTGCTGCGCAGCAAATCCACGGATGAATGTCGCGAGTTGGCTATAGAAAAACTGCGCCGTGTGGGGCTTGGCCCTGATACGGCGGACAGATTCCCCGCAGAACTATCGGGCGGTATGCAAAAACGTGTGGGCCTTGCCCGTGCCATTGCAACCTCGCCTGAGATTATTTTCTTCGATGAACCGACGACTGGACTCGATCCGATTATGTCTGACGTGATTAATGATCTGATCCGCGAGTTGGTGGTTGAATTGAAATGCACTGCGATGACGATTACCCACGACATGACTTCGGTGCGCAAAATTGCCGATAAAGTCGCAATGCTACATGAAGGCGTGATCCAGTGGACCGGGCCTGTTGGTGATCTTGATACCTGCGGCAATGCCTATGTCGATCAGTTCATACATGGTCGGGCAGACGGGCCGATTGAGGCTTTGCGATGAACTGGCTGATTGATGGCAGCTTTGATCTTCTCGTAGGCTTCGGTACAGCCCATATCATGATTATCGGCATTTTGACCGGTATTGTCGGTGCAATCATCAGCGCATTATCGTGGATTGTGAGAGGCCGGTTCTTCAAGGCTTTGCCGGGGCTGGCATTGGTCGTGTTGGTTCCGATGCTGATTTTGGGAATTATACCCGGACTGGATTTTATTGCAGTTCCGACAGCACTTGCCTTGTTATTCTTAACATTCCTGACTCATTTTCGCCGTCATGAAAAACCAAGTAAAACTGATATTCTGTTGGCGATTATTCTTGGCGTAGCGCTGTTGTCTTTTGTTGCTGCACAAGTGCTGTCGCGGCTTTCGGGTCCGGTGGCTGAGTAGGTATGATACTCGCGCGGGCTGTGACGATTGCACTCCTCGTCTTATTTCCGGTGGCATGGCTTGCGCCACTGGCGGAGGCGGGCTTTGCAATGCCGTTATTCGGGGGAGAAGAAATTTCGATCCTTGGCGGCGTTATTGAACTCGCGAAAAGCGATATTTTTTTGTGCGTAATCGTTTCAATTTTTGCCATCCTGATCCCTTACGTTAAAGCGATACTGCTCGTCGGGGCGCAGTTCGGACAGCTCGGCAATCCAAAGCGATGGCTGAAGGTTTTGAGTGCTATTGGCAAGTTGTCTATGGCGGATGTTTTTCTGATTGCCATGTATGTCGTGCTGATCAAGGGCATCGGGTTTGGCGATATAGAAATTCAATGGGGCTTATATCTGTTTACGGTCCTTGTCCTAGCTTCGATATGGGTGACATGGATCACGGAACGAGCTTTGAAGCGGGAGGCGGATAATGGCTAAATCGACTGTTCAGTATGTTTGCCAATCCTGCGGAACTGCCCATCGCAAATGGAACGGTCAATGCAGCGATTGCGGTGGCTGGAATACGCTTGTTGAAGAAACCGGCCTGACGTCCTCGGGTCCACCATCAAAGTCCCTCGGCGCGGCGCGAGGCCGTAAAGTTGAGCTTTCGCCTTTATCAGGGTCGGAACCTGCTCCGCCACGCTTGTCCAGTGGCATTGGCGAGTTTGATCGTGTTTTGGGCGGCGGGCTTGCGCCGGGTGCTGCGATTTTGGTTGGCGGTGATCCGGGAATTGGTAAATCGACGTTGCTCTTGCAAGCGGTTGCCGGGTTTGCCGCGAATGCTGCCAAAGCGATTTATGTTTCCGGCGAGGAAGCGCGCGGTCAAATCAGGCATCGCGCTGAAAGGCTTGGGCTGGCTGACGCGCCGGTTTTGCTCGCGTCGGAGACAAGCCTGCGGGACATTCTCACAACGCTTGATGGTGAAAAGCCTGATCTCGTGGTGATCGACTCGATCCAGACGATGTGGTCCGACGCGGTGGAGAGCGCCCCCGGCTCTGTCTCACAAGTCCGGGCTTGTGCGCATGAGCTGACGAGCTTTGCTAAACGCAAGGGCGTGGCGGTCTTATTGGTTGGACACGTTACGAAGGACGGTCAGATCGCCGGTCCGCGCGTTGTCGAGCATATGGTCGATACGGTGCTTTATTTTGAGGGGGAGCGCGGACATCAGTTCCGAATCCTTCGCACAGTAAAGAATCGCTTTGGTCCCGCCGATGAAATCGGTGTTTTTGAGATGACCGGAGCCGGTTTGCGCGAGGTAACAAACCCTTCAGCGCTGTTTTTGGGAGATCGCGACGAGCGCGCTCCCGGTTCGGTTGTCTTTGCCGGAATCGAAGGGACAAGGCCAGTCCTTGTTGAAATTCAAGCCCTTGTTGCGCCATCTTCTCTCGGTACGTCTCGGCGGGCGGTTGTCGGATGGGACACGGGTCGCCTTGCGATGGTTCTTGCCGTACTGGAGGCAAGATGCGGGCTGGCATTAGGAGCGTATGACGTTTATCTGAACGTCGCAGGTGGACTGCGTATCAGTGAGCCGGCGGCTGATCTGGCTGTGGCGGCGGCATTGATATCAAGTTACAAAGACCAAGCTGCGCCGCCACGCGCAGCCATGTATGGAGAGATTAGCCTTTCGGGGGCCATTCGACCCGTCGCGCAAGCGGAGGCGAGGATGCGGGAGGCGCAAAAGCTGGGATTTGATACGGTGTTTTGCCCAAAGAAGGCCAAAGCATCAGAAGAGACCCAAGCCGAAACGAATGTACAGATCGAAACCTATGACGAGTTGAGTGCGCTCGTTTCGCGGTTCGATTGAAGTTGAGCGGGAGACGAAGCAAATGGAACTGACCCCAACCATTGTGAATGTGGCCGTGTTTGGCGTGATTTTGCTGTCGGCGATTTTCGCTTATGCGCGCGGGCTGACGAGAGAGTCTGTTACGTTGCTCGTCTGGGTCGGCGCGGCTATGGCAGCATTGAAATTCTACCCAAAGGCTGTGCCTTTTATTGAAGACTTCAGAGATTTGGGAGAATGGACCAAGTGGGCCGCTGTTGCCGCTACATTTGTTGTCGCTCTGATTGTTCTGACGATTATAGGTTCGTTCTTGGCGAGGATCATCGCAAATTCCCCGTTGCGGTCCATTGATAAAGGTTTTGGATTTATATTCGGCGCTGCGCGCGGCATTTTGATATTGGCGGTTACATGGCTGGGCTATCAGCAACTTGTAGAACCTGAATACACCCATGAGGCTGTTGCCGCATCGAAAGGTGGCCAACTGGTTCAGGACTCTGCAAACTATGTTACTCAATGGATACCAACGGAAATTCCATCGTTCCTAATTGATGCCTACGAAGACTTTGTAGAAGTTGAGGCCGACGATGAAATTCTTGAACCGGAACTGCTCCCGGCGACGCAGCCGGAAACAAATTCGACGAATGGCTAAGGAGACCAGCCTGTGACCCCTTGGGACGACGATAAGCTACACGAGGAATGTGGGATTTTCGGAGTCTTCGGGGCTGAGGCAGGTGATGCTTCTGCTTTAGTTGCTCTTGGCTTGCACGCTTTGCAGCACAGGGGACAGGAAGCGGCGGGAATTTGCTCTTATGACCCTGACCTGAAACAGTTCTTTACGGAGCGGCGTGTCGGTTTGGTTCGTGATCGCTTTACCTCGAAAGAGGTTTTGGAGCGTCTCCCCGGTAAAAGCGCTATCGGCCACAACCGCTATTCCACTGCCGGAGCGAAAAGCATTACCGCTTTGCGGGATGTACAGCCGATTTTCGCAGAGTTCGAACCCGGCGGATGTGCGATTGCGCATAACGGAAACATCACAAACGCAGAAGTGCTAAAGCGCGATTTGGTTCAGCGCGGCTCGATCTTTCAATCTTCATCCGACACCGAATGTATTGTTCACCTGATGGCGCGGTCGATGCAGCGCGGCATCATGGGGCGTATGAAAGAGGCGTTGCGTGCCGTTGAGGGCGCGTTCTCTATTGTCTCCATGACACGCACTAAAATGATTGGTGTCCGCGACCCGCGCGGGGTGCGTCCGCTTGTTCTCGGTAAGTTTGGCGAGGCTCATGTGCTTTCGTCCGAGACCTGTGCGCTCGATATTATCGGCGCAGAGTATGTCCGCGATATTGAACCCGGCGAAATGGTGATGATCTCCGATAAAGGCGTCGAGAGCTTTCGTCCGTTTGAGGAAAAGCCGAGCCGGTTTTGCATTTTCGAATATGTGTACTTCTCGCGCCCGGACAGTCGGCAAGGTGGCCTGAGCGTCTATGACACGCGCCACAATATCGGTGTTGAACTTGCTAGAGAAGCGCCGATTGAAGCCGATGTTGTTGTTCCTGTGCCCGATAGCGGTACGCCTGCCGCGATTGGATTTTCGCAAGAGAGCGGCATTCCCTTCGCTTTCGGAGTGATCAGAAATCAATATACCGGACGGACTTTTATTGAACCGACCGACCAAATCCGCAACCTCGGGGTAAAGCTGAAGCTTAACGTCAATCGCTCGATTGTTGAAGGTAAGCGCGTTGTTTTGGTTGATGATTCAGTCGTGCGCGGGACGACCTCAATCAAGATCATGCAAATGGTTCGTGATGCGGGCGCTAAGGAAGTTCATTTCCGTATTGCCTCACCGCCGACGGCTTGGCCTTGCTTCTATGGCGTGGATACGCCGGAACGGAACAAGCTGTTGGCCTCGCGCATGACACAGGCCGAAATGCGCGATCATATAGGCGTCGATAGTCTTGCGTTTGTGTCGACGGATGGCCTGTACCGCGCGTGCGGAGAACCGGGCCGCAGTGAAGCGCGACCTCAGTTTTGCGATGCGTGCTTTACAGGTCAGTATCCGGTTGAACCCGCCGATGCCATTGAAACCAGCGCGCTGTTAAATACCGCAGCAGAATAGGGCTTGGTTATTCTTGACGGGTAAGCGTCTGGGCTTCACACAAAAGCCCATAAGCAACGCACCCGGATATCTTGAGATGGTTGGGTGACAGCAATTCCATTTTAGAATCGTACCACTTGTTTTCATCAACCGCGAAGATACGGCCATCGCTCCAAGCGGTATCGCTGACCTGCGTCATGCCTTTGATGATCGTTATCCCAACGACTTTAGGATTTCCGCCATAGACATTGGCGATTTTCCCGCAGAAGTTATCGCCACATGGCTCAATCGCAAGATCGATCCAATCCCCGTCCGCATCCTTTTCAGATTGCCAGACACCGCCGGGATCACCCGCATGGGCGAGCGTAACCGTGGCGGTGAGGATGGCTGTCGCAAGGGCTAGTTTCATCATCTACGGTTTTCCAACAACTCGAATTTTCAGCGTAAGTTCTTTAGTGACATTTCTCTCTAACGAATTGCCCAATTTTACGAAGAGAGTCATTGCTTACTGGTTAACGTAGTGGCGATTACTTCAAGCGGGTCCAGCTTTGGCTACGACAGAAGAGGCCAAAACCCACGCACCCGGAGACATCTAGTTGAGTGTCAGACACGAGTTTCATTTTTCCGTCATACCATTTCTTATCGTCGGCTGCATAGATCTCGCCATCATCCCAACGATCAGAACCATAGGCATTCATACCCTTGATCATCACGGTTCCCTCGATGGAGGTATCACCGCCATGGACCTTGGTAATCGTTCCACACATCTGATCGCCGCAAGGAGCAACCGTCACATCAATCCACTTGCCATCATCACTCTTTTCTGACGCCCAAAGCCCGCTAGGGTCGCCCGCGAATGCAGCGGTCGTTGCGAAAGACAAAAGGGCTGCGGTTAATGTTGTGCGAAAAGTCATGTTTCGTCCTCCCGGATTATGGTGACGTGAAGGTGAAGTTTTTACCGCCAAAAGTAAAGATGCCTTTGCGTTACCCGAACAATGCATATGCGCACCCGTTTAAGGTGTTTTTCGGCGCTTGCATCTCTTCGAATTGACTGCCTTAAGGGATGAGAAGGTGAGGCACTTTAGATGTTAGTTAAACCAATATGAAATGGCCTCACGTCCCGCAGCGTCTTTTGGGCATTTTATGCGTTATCTGCGCCGTGACGATTTTTTCAACGCAGGATATGGCGATTAAATGGCTGAGCGGTGGATACCCTCTGCATGAAATTGTCTTTATTCGCGCGGCGGTGGCGATCTGCGTGACGCTTTTAGTGCTTGTGCCGCTTGAAGGCGGATATACGAACCTGCTGAGCAAACGCTGGCGGCTACATATGTTGCGGGGCTTTGCGATTGTCGTCGGTAACATGTGCTTTTTTACCGCCCTCGCATCTTTGCCTTTGGCGGAGACGGTTGCGATCTTTTTCACGGCCCCGCTTATGATCACATTACTGGCCGTGCTGCTGCTCGGTGAGACGATAAGCTGGCGTAGAATGACGGCGGTCTTGGTTGGATTGCTTGGAGCCTTGGTGATTATCCGCCCCGGCGGTGAAACTTTTCAATACGCGGCAATTCTGCCGCTTGTCGCGGCCTTTGCTTATTCTTGTATGCAGATGATGACGCGAAAACTGGGAATGGCGGAAAAAGCCTCTGTGATGGCGTTCTACATTCAGCTCATGTTTTTGCTGGCAAGCAGCACATTCTGGATCATCGCCGGAGATGGTCGGTTTGCTGGGGGCGATAATCCCTCCATCGAGTTTTTGTTGCGCGCATGGGTTTGGCCGAACTCCGGCGATATGGTCATTATGTTCGCAATCGGCTTTTTTAATGCATTCGGTGGTTATCTTATCTCGCAAGGGTATCGCATTTCAGAGGCGGGGCTTGTGGCTCCGTTTGAATATATCGCCATTCCACTATCCGTGTTTTGGAGTCTCTTTATGTTTGCAGAGCGGCCCGATCAGTGGACGTGGATTGGAATTGCTTTGATCTGCGGTGCGGGGATATATGTTGCTTACCGCGAAGGAAGACGTGTTCGGCGATAGTTAAGGCGTTCCCGCCAGCAATTCCGCCAGGCTGCGCCCCGGTTTTCGGATTTGCAATTCCATCCATCCCGCAGGACCCCAACCAAGGGGCGTGATGGAGGCTCCGATTGTATCTTCGAGCCGTTTGCGGGCCTTACCTTTTGGACTCCCAGCAAAATCAATTGCGATGGCGCCGCCCAAATGCCGTAAACGAAGCTGACGCGGGATCTCGGCTGCGGCTTCTAAGTTTACACGCTGCAATGCGTCGCCATTACGGGCTTTACCGGTGTTTATGTCGATTGCGATAAGAGCTGCGGTGGGTTCGACGGTGAGCCAAGCCCCCTCAGAAAGCTCAACGCGGGGAGATAGCAAAGCATCAATCTGCGGCTCGACATCGTGGAAATCAAAATCGTCCTCAATGGGTGCTTGCGCATGATGCAAATGAAGGCGCTCTAGCGCATTAGGGCCTTCGCGCAGCAACCCCGTGTCACGTTGGTAAGGCAGGGCAAGAGATTCTGCGATGGCGTGAAGCTCATCTGCGATCATTCCTTCGGCGGCGGTGCGGATGACATAGCCACCTGCTAGTTCCCCAAGAGCATCGCGCAAAATTCGGCGTTCGTCCGGGTTGATGATTTTCTTTGAGACATTGATCCCCGGTTTTGCCGGTGTGTGAACGACAAGCCGGTGCTCGATTTGAATATCTGTGGATACCCGCGCGGCCTTGTCGCCTTCTGGTTCACGGCGAACTTGGACCGTTAGAATTGAACCGGGAAGCGCGTCCCCTGCATCAGGCAAAAATCCCCGTGCGCCATCGAGATCGACGAAAGCGGCATTCATTGCTGTCATTCGTTCAATAACTTTAGCGCGGTACACGGCTCCCCACCGAGGGCCGGGATCATCAAGACGGTCAATTTCAAGGGCTTCCAACCGTCCATCTACGATCAAAGCGGCGCGATTTATTTTCTCAGCCTGATCATGGAGGAAAAGCCGCCCCTTCATGCCTTTGGCCATTCCCAGATCAGCCCGGCGGCTTCCAACATTCCAGCGGTTTCGGTTAAGGGCAAGCCAACCACGTTACTGTAACTGCCTCCAATCCAAGGGACAAAGCGCGCCGCGATACCTTGAATGGCGTACCCCCCAGCCTTTCCCCGCCATTCGCCGCTTGCTAGATAGGCAATGATCTCAGGGTCAGACAGGCGCTTGAGCTTTACCTGTGTTTCAACAAGCCGCGACCAAACACGCCCATCTTCTTTGCGGATGAGCGACAGCGCTGTCGTTACTCTGTGACGTCGACCCGACAGCAGTGTCAGATGGTGCCGCGCCTCGGTTTCATCGCTTGGTTTATCGAGAACGCGCCGTCCAACAGAAACCACCGTATCTGCGGCAAGAATGAGTCCGCTGTCATGACGAGAGGCGACGGCTTCTGCCTTCTTCTTTGCAAGCCGAGCCGCGTATACGCGCGGCAACTCGTCTTTGTGCTGGGTTTCGTCTATATCGGCGGGGTCGACGGCATGTGGCGTTACGCCGATTTGGGCCAGCAAGTCTGCGCGGCGCGGTGAGGCACTCGCGAGAATCAGATTCAGCAAGCTCACGTCACTTGAAGCGATACGTGATGCGGCCTTTGGTTAGATCGTACGGTGTCATCTCAACCGATACTTTGTCGCCAGCCAGAACACGAATGCGGTTTTTGCGCATTTTTCCAGCGGTATGAGCGATAATCTCATGCTCATTTTCGAGTTGTACGCGGAACGTCGCGTTCGGGAGCAGTTCCATAACTGTCCCAGCCATCTCGATGATTTCTTCTTTCGCCATTCAAAATCCTATCGTCACCGCCAACACAGCTGTTGCGGTTTTGCGCTGTATATGTGGCGAGTCTCGGGCAAAACGCAAGAGCAGTCGCTACTTTGTCTATTATTTGAAGTTTATACCCCGACGCCCTCGCGTCCTATGGCCACGCGATAATATGCCCAAAGGATGCGCGCCGCGACCGCGCGCCAAGGTGACCAACCAGCGGCCATCTCCGCCAGTTCTTTGTCGGTGGGTCTTGTTTCAAGGCCGAATAAGATTTTTGCAGATTCTTGTAAGGCTAGATCTTTGGGGGCAAAAACATCTGCGCGCCCGACGCTGAACATCAAATAGATTTCAGCAGTCCAAGGGCCGACACCTTTTATCGCAGTCAACATTTTGATCGCATCATCGACAGGGGCGTCTCTGCAATAGTCGAAAGATAACGCCCCTGTATCGACGGCTTCGGCAATGGCTTTAGCGTATTTTACTTTGGGCCTCGACAATCCCCATTCGCGAAGTGCGTCGTCTGACATAGCAAGAATTGCTTTCGGCGTGATCGGACCGGTGGCTTCAATCCGGGTCCAAATTCCTGCTGCTGCAGCGACAGAAATTTGCTGCCCGACGATTGCTTGCAACAACGAAGCGAAGCCGGAAGGCTTCCGGCGGAGAGGAATCGGAGGGGATAATTCGACAGCGATTCGGAATTTTGGCTCGATTTTGATCAAGGCGGAGACGCCTTCGGCAATATCCGCGTCATTTTTTATGATCCGCATTGTCGATTTTTTCATGTCGTTTTATAGCCGATAGATGACCAATCATGTCGAGCGTTTCGCACCCAGTCCCACGGGCCTTTTACATCTCGGGCACGCCTTCTCCGCGCTGACTGCGTTCGAAGCGGCGCGACAGGTCGAGGGCACGTTTCTTGTCCGCATTGAGGACATCGATGTCACGCGCGCACGTCCAGAATTCGAAGAAGCAATCTATGACGATCTCGCTTGGTTAGGATTGGAGTGGGAAAAACCGACGCTCCGTCAGGTTGATCGTTTTGATGCATATAGGGCAGTGCTAGATGATCTGAAATCGCGGGGTTTGATTTACCCGTGTTTTTGTACCCGTAAAGAAATCAATTCCGCTTTTAGTGCGCCTCATCATGATGGTTCAGAAGCCGGGCCGGATGGTCCCGCCTATCCTGGAACGTGTCGTGCGTTAGCAGAGGATCAAGCAAGAATGTCGCGCAATGCCTATAGTTTGAGGCTGAATATGCGGAAAGCCATTGCGAGCTTGGGGGGCAGCGGGATCGTAAAAAAACTTTCTTTTAAGGAATTAGGCAAAGGCCCGAAAGGTAAGGCAAAGAAGATCAACATTAATCCTGATTATCTTATTGATTCGTGCGGCGATATCATTTTGGCGCGCAAAGATACACCAGCCAGCTATCATCTATCAGTTGTAATTGACGATGCATTCCAACAAATAACCCATGTTACACGTGGCCAGGACTTGTTCGCGGCGACGTCTATTCATCGAATATTACAAGCGTTGCTTGGTAGGCCGACACCCCTTTACCGGCATCATCGTTTGATCACGGATGAAGCTGGAAAACGCTTGGCAAAACGGGATGATGCCCGATCTATTAGGGCACTTCGGGAAGATGGTGCGACGGTTGACGACATCCGAAAAATGCTCGGGTTTTGCTCTTGACAGGAACGAGGCTTTTGGAATGTCAGCAGAAATAAGTGTTCAAGTAATCACAGTCTGAATGAATTTTTATTGATGACAGTTTCAATTCGTTAACTATTCCATGTAAAAACTTGCACAACCGCAGAACGGCGGCCTAGCCGGGGTGTGACCCTTGGCCGAGTTTAATGGAGATCACTGATGGCTGTAACGAAGACTTATACCCTTGCTCAAGACGTTAAGAAAAAAGATTGGGTTCTGATTGAATCCGGCAAGACCCGCGCGACGAAGCGTTTTCCAAACAAATCTGCTGCGAGCGCTAGTGCCGTTCGTGCAGCAGTCGGTGCAGCCGGTGGCACTGTCAAAGTTATGAAGGCTGACGGAACTGTTCAGTCAACGATTAAAGTTGCTGTGGCTAAAGCGCCAGCGAAAAAAGCAGTCGCGAAAAAGCCAGCTGCTAAAAAAGCACCAGCGAAAAAAGCACCAGCGAAAAAAGCGGTTGCTAAAAAGCCTGCTGCTAAGAAGACGGTTGCTAAAAAAGCTGCTCCTAAAAAAGCTGTAGCGAAGAAGCCTGCTGCTAAGAAAGCTGCTGCAAAGCCGGTAGCAAAGAAGACAGTTGCTAAGAAGCCCGCTGCCAAGAAAACAGCCGCTAAAAAAGCAGTTGCGAAAACAACCGCGAAAAAGACAGTAGCGAAAAAGCCAGCGGCTAAAAAAGCTGCACCTAAATCAGCTACCAAGCGCGCCGCTTCCGGTAAGTCACTCGCAGCGACGATTGCTAAAGTGAAAGCAGCGCCAGCGAAAAAAGCAGTAGCGAAAAAGCCAGCGGCAAAGAAAACAGCTGCTAAGAAAGCTCCGGCAATGGCCGCTCGCGCGAAAACAACTGCGAAAAAGACTGCGACGCCAAAAGCGGCTCGTAAGCGCGCAGCGAAGAAGTAATCTTCTCGAACAAAGCGACTAGAATGGTCGCATTAAAAGCCGTTGGATTTCTCCAGCGGCTTTTTTCTTGGATCAAACCGGACCGGCAACTACGCGGTAGAATTATAAATCTGCTCTGCGATCCTTTAGCGGCGAGACACCGAACCGTTCGCGGTAAACTTTCGTGAAATGCGAATGCGAGCCGAACCCCGATGCCATCGCGACATCAATAATCTTTGCAGGCGTTCCATGCAGTAAAGATCGGGCGTGCCTCAAGCGCAGGTCGCGGTAAAAATCGGTGGGGGTCTGTCCGGTATGCTGACGAAAGAGGCGATGCAATTGCCTGCGCGTCAGTGTGATATGAGACGCCAATTCGATCATGGAGAGTGGCGCTTCAAGATTATGCTCCATGGCTTCGATGGCACGGGACAAAGGCTCAGACCGCGATTTTGCTTTATAAAGCGCAGCGCTCGCTTGCTTGTCGAGGGTTGAACGAACGCGATCAACAAGCATCATCTCCGCAACTTTTGCTGCAATATCAGAGCCAAGGTCCTCGGCTACAATGCGCAGCATCATGTCGATGGTTGCTGCACCGCCCGAACAACTGAGGCGGTCGCGGTCGATAATAAAAACCTGATTGCTGAGATCAATCTCGGGGAAGGTTTCCCGAAACACGGTGGCATCATCCCAATGCACTGCGCATTGGTATCCATCCATCAGGCCCGCTCGGGCTAAAATAAACGTCCCGGCGGATATGCCGCCAAGCGGCGTGTTGTTGCGCGATAAATGCCTAAGCCATTTGCGTGTCTCGGGCGTATCGCCTGTTAAAGGTTCTGAACCGCCCGCACTCCCGGCACATACAAAAAGGAGCGATGGTTCGGCGGTTTCGGCAATGACAGCTCCGGCTTGGATACCCAGCCCGTTGCTCGCGCGCACGGTTCCGCTTTTTTCAGCATAAGTGCGATATCTGTATCGAGGCGACCCGGCATAATGGTTAGCATGGCGCATGACGTCGAGTGCCGAGCTGAGGCAAACCAACGGGAAATTCGGCACAAGCAAAAAGCCGATTTCTATTTCGCCATCATCTTTGAACACACTTATCTGCCTTATCTTTCGCTACGCCACATTGAGACTCGTTTGCATTTGCTTTCAAGTGTGAATGTGAATCTGTGTTATTTTTGGGGTATTGAAATACCGTTATTTTAATGTATTGTTTTAAATGCATTTTATCGGTAGATATGCGCTTGACTTAGCGTGTCACATGCTTAGGTTCCGCACTTCGAGATTGAATAGAGTGCGACCATCTGGTTTGCACCTTCCGCCATAGGACAGAATATGAAGACCTATACCGCAAAACCGTCTGACATTGAAAAGGGCTGGACCCTTATTGATGCTGATGGTCTCGTGCTGGGCCGGCTCGCATCTGAGATTGCGATGCGTTTGCGCGGCAAGCATAAAGCTACTTTCACGCCTCATATGGATATGGGTGACCATGTTGTTGTGGTTAACGCTGAAAAAGTGCTCCTGACGGGTCGCAAGCGCGAAAACAAAATCTACTACTGGCACACCGGCTACCCCGGTGGCATCAAAGACCGCACAGCGCGCCAACTTCTTGAAGGCAAGCATCCTGAGCGTGTCATTGAAGCGGCTGTAAAGCGCATGATGCCCGGCGGACCTTTGACGCGCCAACAGATGCGTAATTTGAAAATCTATGCCGGTGCAGAGCATCCTCATGAAGCACAAGCACCGGAAGCGCTCGATTTCGCTTCGGCCAATGTTAAAAACGCGCGGAGAGTATAAATGGCTGAAGAAATCAAATCGCTTGAGGGCCTGAAAGACGCCGTTGCCGCAAACGCTGCCGCCGCGCCTGCCTCGGCTGACGCAACAGCGCCGGCACTTGACCCGTCGCTCGCAAATAATGAAGCCGCTCCCGTGTATGAACAAAAGCGCGATGCGCTTGGTCGTTCATATGCCACGGGTAAGCGCAAAGACGCGATTGCGCGTGTCTGGGTAAAGCCGGGTACCGGCAAAATCACCGTTAATGGCCGCGAAGTCGAAAAATATTTCGCCCGTCCGGTTCTGCGTATGGTCATTAATCAGCCTTTCACGGTGGCAAATGTTGCGGGTCAGTTTGATGTGATGTGTACCGTCAAGGGTGGTGGGCTGTCGGGTCAGGCCGGTGCAGTGCGCCACGGTATCTCAAAAGCATTGGCACATTACGATCCGGTCATGCGTCCTGCGTTGAAAAAGGCCGGCTTCATTACCCGCGATCCGCGTGTTGTTGAGCGTAAAAAATACGGTAAGGCAAAGGCCCGCCGGAGCTTCCAGTTCTCGAAACGCTAAATCTTTCAAGAACTCGCGATATAAAAGCCGTTCCTTTGGGACGGCTTTTTTGTTTGTCCGGCATGAAGGTCCAATCATGTCGGTTTTTTCACGTCAGTAATGCGGGGGCGGTGTTGATGCAGGCGGAGCAGAGTCAGCCTCTTCCTGCATTGCCTTGAGATGGTGAATGATCCGGTCGAGCTTGGTATCCAGCCGCCGGATGGCATCCCACTGATCCGCCATTTGCTTCGAGATATCGTCAATGGCTGCCGCGTGATGGGCGATGTGTTCTTCTACTGAAGTTTCAATCGTCATTTTATGCCTTGGGTCGCTAGATCGGAAATCATGGGAGACCTTTAAAATTGTGATCAAGAAGTTCTTGTGTGGATGCGACAAAATGTCATAACAAGAGTGTGTTGTCGCGAAAAGTTTACGATTTTTCACACGGCACTGTACCGGAACACGCACAAATTGGGACGATCATGAAGTTTTTTAGAGCCTTGTCATCTATCTTACTTTTGTCTCTCGCTTCGCCCTCTTTCGCTGCCGACCTTGTGTCTGATGTGAGCGTGTCTGCGTTGAAGGCCAGTAAGATGACGCCTTTGGGCTTTTATGTATCATCTTCCAAAGCGCATGAACTCCTGACAGGCCAACCTGAAATCCTTTTTGTTGATGTGCGCGATCCTGTTGAGGTTGCTCTTACAGGGCATCCGGCGTCGATAGATAAAATCGTGCCTGTCCGCTTGCAATCAGACGTCTTTGACACCGCGATCAACGAGTTTGTGCTGGTTCCGAACAAAAACTTTCTCAAAGAAATGACAGCGACATTAAAAGCGGCTGGCAAAACCCGCGATGATGTAATCTTCCTGACATGCGGGTCAGGGTATCGGTCGGCGGAGGCTGTTCGTATTCTCGCAGCGGCTGGATATACGAATGTCTGGCATATTCCTGACGGGTATGATGGCGATGATCGACGCGGCATGAACACTCAAAATGCATGGCAAAATGCGGGCCTGCCTTGGTCACGACACTTGGTGATGGATACGCCATGGGTGAAAGTTTTCCATAAGATCAGTTATTGAGCATCGGGTGATCAGCAGACACGCAAAAGCGCCTCCCGCCCAATAGGACGGAAGCGGCAAACCACTATGCTATAATTCAAGACGTGTCCGGCGCGGGTGTTTGACGCGCGAGACAGTGGCAGTCCCACAAGATTTCATCAATCTCGTGAATGTGCTTCTTACGGTATCCGGGTGGCAAGCCGGCACGCAAAGGCGGAACGCTCTTTGGTCCCGGCAGGGCTTGCTTTCGCTTTGAGATTTCCCGCACAAGGCGCTTGGCCTGTTTTGGCAGATCTTCCAAAGCGAGTTTCAAGGCGAGTAATCGGCGGCAAACCGCTGTCGCTTTGACTTCATCATCCGGTGTCAGCAACGCCTTTGGTTCGGACCAAATCTCAAATGGAGTTCCCCCGGTTTGATGGACACTTTTTCATTGATGAAGGAGAGTGTTTTTCATGCCGAGAACGAGGAACCCGTACCCGACGGAATTCAGGGAACAATTGGTTGCGCTGGCGCGAGCCGGTCGCAGTGTTGAAAGCCTTGC
>CALKIZ010000096.1 GCA_937995735.1 uncultured Neomegalonema sp.
AAAAATCCGCGGAAAATAGCGCTATCTCTACCGTGCAATCGACAAACACGGCGAAGCGGTAGAGTTTATGCTATCTGCCAAACGCAACGGTGATGCCGCTAAAAGGTTCGTCGGGAAATCGATCCACCGGATCGATTTCAACTCCTCCTCACTCAAAAAGATGCTGAAAGACGCGCCTTTGCCGGCTCCGGGTCGTATCGGCATCGATGGAGACCGGGCGTTTCCCGGTGCAATTGATGCATCTGTCCGGGATGGGTCACTGCCGCAAGACCCGGTGCATTACGTTACAAAACATCTACAGCAGGGGATTGAGAGTGATCATTTCCGGGTAAAGAAACTGATGACCCGATCCGGTAGATTTCAGAGTTTCAATACGGCGCGATGAACGATAAAAGGGTTCGAAGCGATGCTGTGGCTGCGTAAAGGCTTCGGTCTGAGCGACGATTGGACGATCAACGGGCAGAGTAACCTGGTCTCACTCTGTCTCGGTCTTCAGCGGGTTAACAAAACATGAAGTTAACAACCAAAACCGGATAAACTTGGGTAGATTCACGATCCACGCTTACTGGCCGTGGCCCTTTTCTCAGCACGCGCAAGTGGATAAATGGGCATCAAGACTTGAGCGGCTCTCCGGTCCGGTGATCCTCGCCGGAGATTTTAACGCGGCTCCGTGGAGTCATTCAGTTGAAAAAGTAGCCGCAGGCTCAAATACAAAAGTCATTCCCGGTTTACGGATGACTATTGGCGTCAAAGCTCTCCCGTTCATCCCTGCTGTTCCGATTCCGATTGACCATATATTATTGTCGCAAGATTTCTGCGCCACGTCTGTGCGCATTATGCCGAGCATCGGGTCCGATCATTATCCGATGCTCGCTGAAATCAAGCGTGGTGATGCGGCAATACAGTGTATGCGCAACCAATAATGCTCCCGTGAACAGGTTGTACAATTGTTTACGGCAGGCCGCGCATGTTCCGGCGTGGCATTAAGCTGTTAAGCCTTGTGCCATACTGAGACAGATAAGGTGCCTCAATCTGGCGCAGGTATCATCCTGTACGGGCGATACGTTAATCATGCCCCGCTTTGCCGGGGGGATGCGCGCCGATTAAGACGACCGGCTTGAGCAGCGCTGATGCCATGGCCAGTTTCCAGTTGTTCCCGTAGCGGCGCGCCTCGCTGGAGGCGGCGATAAAATCCCGGTAACGTCTTGAACGCAGGGCGGATTTTGCGAGAAAAATTGCGCGGTGGTGACGGCTTCGTGCGATACTGCTTTGGCATATTGCCTCAATTTCCGCGCTTGGCTTGCGGCTCAGGACATCGGTGTAAAGCGCAATTTCGGAATCGTGGAGCAACCTCGTATCCGTTGACAGCGATCCTTCACGGCGCCGGTACCAGATCAGCGGTTTGTTGAGGTAATCCCCCCGCGCGCCCTCACAGAGCATCCGCACCCATAGGTCAAGGTCTTCGGCACTGCGTCGCTCGGGGTTATACCCGCCGATTTTTTCGACCCATTTACGCCGTATGGTAGTGCTGCCATGGACTTGAAAGTCCCGTGAGAGAACGGTTTTAAGGGTCAGCGGGTACCCCCGCTTTTCGCCGTAAACGCGCAGTCCCACGGTCTCCGTATCCCCGAAAAGCATGGCATCACAGCAATAAAATGCCATTTCAGGGTTAGCGTCGAGAGCGCCGGTCATTTTCGCGAGGTATTCCGGCTCGTACTTGTCATCGGAATCGATCAGCGAGATAAACCGGCTGTTGGTGGCGGCGATGCCGCGATTGCGGGCGATGGACGGCCCTGCGTTTTCCTGTGACAACAATCTGACCCGCCTGTCACCGAGGTAGCGGCGGACCACATCCGCTGTATGATCCGTTGAACCGTCATCGACAACCACAAGTTCGAAATCCGGCATCGTCTGACCAATGACGCTTTTAATCGCTTCGCTGATATAATGCGCCGAATTATAGGCGGGCATTATGACGGCAACTGTCGGCTTCATCGATGTGTCCCTCTCCAAAGAGGTTCCGGTATTCCCTTTCCGCAATCGCAAGCTGTGAACGGGCAAACCGTTACCATGCGCGATGCGCTAAAGTGTTGCAAAGCAAGAACGCGGCCAGCCTTCGGCTGCAAAAGCTGTACGCATGTCAAACGATAATACAGCCACGACGGGAGCAAATTGCCGTTATAAAAAGTTTCTTATAAATACTTATTGCACGCAGCAGGTTATCAGGAAGCAGGTTTTCTGCCGCTCCGCCCCTTGTTTCTTTCCCGATCGTAAAGATCTATCGCGATGATAAAATTCTATTTTTCCGGTGCCCCGAACCCGATGAAAGTCGCCCTGTTTCTGGAAGAGGCGGGTCTTGGCTATGAACCTGTTTCTGTCGATACCCGTGCCGGTGATCAGCATAAGGCTGAATTTACGGCGGTAAATCCGAATGCCAAAGTGCCGGTGATTACCGATGGCGATGTTACCGTGTTCGATTCGAATGCGATCCGCTCTATCTGGACGAAAAGACGGATCAGTTCATGCCTGCGGACTCCGCAAAGAACCGCGCAGAGCTTTTGTCCTGGATGATGTTTGTCGGTACCGGTGTCGGGCCGTATTCGTGACAGGCAGTCCATTTTCAGCACATGGCCCCCGAGGACATCCCTTATGCGAAAAGCGCTATGTCTATGAAGCCAAGCGTCATTACGGGATTCTGAATGATCATCTGGCCGACCGGACTTATATGATCGGCGGTGCCTACACCATCGCGGATATGAGCGTTTGGGGTTAGGCGCGGATGATGCCGATAGTGCTGGGCGCGGAGGCATGGGGCGATTTGCCGAACCTCAAGCGCCTTACGGATGAGATCGGGGCACGCCCTGCGGCACAAAAGGCAGTGGCGCTGAAGGATCAGTTCACCTGGAAAACCGAAATGGATGATGAGGCGCGGCGCAATATGTTCCGCCACCTCTGAGCAGAGCATGTGTTCAAGGCTCCGGCGTTATTGCCGGGGCCTTTACAGCCCCCCGCCGGAAAGCGCCGTAAAGCGTGGCAAGGATAAAAACCGCGCCGAGCAGTTTGACTGGTAGCGTTTCGCCCGTTACCAGTGATCCCCCTACAAAGAGGATAAACGCGACGCCGTGGAGAAGTCCGCGCTGGATCGTGATCAGTCCGGTGTCGGCGCATCTCCACGCAAGCACCACATCCGTCCCCCACCAGAAAAGAAAAATAATACCGGGCCAGAAGGCGCTCACCCTGGACGAGGTTGTCATCCATCCAATATCCCCGCCAAAAAACACCCCCATCGACCAGATCATATGGACTAGAAAAGCCGCAAATCCTATAGTCCAGAACAACCGCCATATGTACCAATCTGCCATAGAGCGTTTGCGTGTCCAAACCTTAGCCATCGCCGGAATGGTCAAGACCAAGGCGACCCATGCGGTATAAGCGGCCTGATACAAAACCACTGCATTTTCACGTGATACATCAGGTTCAGGGTTGAGATTGGTCGGTGTTGGCGGTGGCGATAAACTCAGAAAGCCACTCTGGCTTGTCAGGCTTGCCGCAACAAATGCGGTTCCGATTAAACCCGCGCACAAAGCCCATGCTTTTTTCGTGCCGAGAGTTTGAGTGTCCAGCATGAATCCTCTCCGGCTACCGAATAAGCAGACTATACTCACATATGTGCGCGCGTCTCTTTGGCGAGGTCATTATAACAAACCGAATTTTCGTTAAAACAGCTTTTCGGCCAAGAGCCGTATGACCTTTGGCATTAAAGAAAAATATGAGAAGGCTCTCAGCGGCGAAATTTTAGCAATCGAACCAAAATCCAAGGTGCAGCAAGCCAAGGATAACGTCTTTCCCATGGTTTTAAGACCAATTGCCCATTTGTGTGACGTTCCAGTTTGGATAAGGCGTAATCGGCTCCGCCCCGGAACGTAATAGCCGCCTTGAGCAATCGTAATATGTTGAGCGGTTTTCCGACTGCCCGTCGCCAACGCCATCCGCGGAAAATATTTCGCATGACCTCGGGCGATAGCCTTTCAACTGGCAGGACACTATCTATTTGATTAAACAAATCAGGGCTTGTCTCGACAATACGCGATGCACGATCCCGCCCTCCTTCGGGCCTCAACTCTACATTATAGGTTTGTGTAAACAGCGCCGCCCACCGCGACGTCGCCCTTTGATGTTCAGCGGCGATTAATGCGTCGGCCCAAAACGCAGCAGTGCGCCAACCTTCCGCAATCGCGCTGTAAACGACATCGCGTGCTGCCTCTTTCACGTATATCAATCGCGTTGGTTGAGAAAATCGAGTCCAGAGAGTCGTATCCCAACTGTCCCGGCGCATCCGATGAGCAAAAGCGGATAAGCTCATTGCAGCGACCTTTGCGCGTCTATCGTCGAAAGCCTCGTGATAAACATTTGGTGGGAGTAGACGGTTAATCAGCGCTCCCAACCCATAGCCATGATAAGCGCTATCACTCTCTGTAAGGACATAATAGTCGATCAGTCCAATAGCTTCTGTGTCACGCAAAACATTGCCGTAAAAGAGCACGGCAACAACACCGCGATGAGATGCCAAATCCAGACCAATGTCCTCAATAAACTTTGGAACAGGTTTACCGAGTTCTTCTGAAACAACGCGCAGCAATCCGCTGTCTGTGTCTTGCGATGGAGCGCTCAGGATGGGTCGCTCATGTCTTCTAGTGTTGCATCGGCTTGGCGGATTGCTGTCTCAAAGCGTTTTTCGGCATCGCGGCTGTTACGCAGTGGATCACGGTAGAAGGCTGAAAACTTAATTGCCCACAGGAAAAATTTATTGAGCAAACGTCCTGACAGTTTCATAGGCCGGTCAAAGTCGAATAGCAGGATGACCCGCTCTTCATCCGTCTCGTTCCAAACCTCGTGTTCGTAAGTATCGTCGAGGATCAGGAATTTTCCTTCGGTCCAAGGGCGTATTTGATCCCCAACCCGGATGCGGCATTTTTCGCGCTCTTTCGGAATGATCAAACCAAGGTGGTTGCGGATCAGCCCCTTCGTAACGCCGGTATGTGCGGGAATGTGATAGCCCGGTGCAAGAATAGAGAGCCAAGCAATCCGGAGATTAGGAACCCGTTCAAGAAGTTCTGTTGTTACAGGCATTTGAGCGCAATTCGTCTCAAGCCGTTGACCAAAGCCAAACAGAATAAAAGTCCGCCAGTTCTTTGCTGTCGCTATTCGGTATTGATCCGGTGAGATTTCCTGAAAGGCCGGGATTGTTTCGCGAAACTTCAACACCTCTCGGGTTTCAGCGGCAATCTCTTCCCAACGATCTTCAAACTCCTTCAGATAAGGAAATAAGCCGGGATCAAGAAAGGGTGTGTCCGGCACGAGACTGACCCGCGCCTGATGACGGGCGCTCCAGCGTGTGAATCGTTTACCCAGTTTCTTGATACGCTTACGGATTGGATGCTTGAGGCGATCCGGGCGTGTCGACTTTGATTGGTCTGGCGTTACGGTCATTCGGGTCCGTCATAAGTCATATATGGAGAATATCGATTTGTCGGTCCGCGTCGATATCTATTTTCGTATTTGGTGGCAGCGAAACTATCTCCCCATCGATAATGATGTCTTCGGAAAGAGTCACGGAAAGTCGTGATGCGCACCCAGAACGATACCCAAGACCTTCGAATATAGGAAGCGCCCAACCGAACAAAACAAACGGGGCCAGAAAGATATGATACCTGGGTGGAGCAATAACATCGAGCCAACGAATTGAACCGCTTCCGGTTCCCCAAAAGGGTTTGACGCCAGCCGCGAGTCGTCCCTTGAAAGAAGTCGCGACACCAACAAACCGTCTTGTACCGTGCATGGGCTTACCATCATCTGCCTGAAAGTGGCAGACAATACCATCGCGCAATGCCCTTGCTTCTGCACCGAACAAACTACGGCGCAGTGTTACAAAGATGGCTGCTGCGATTTGCAGATCATGCCGTGAACGTATTTCATCAATGGCCATCCGCGTGGCCGTTGCATAGGCCCCCCAACCCGCGATAAACCCAGATCTAATTTCTTGACCGGCAATAGCAATCGTTAGAATCGGGGTTCGATGCAGCTTATTCCGTAGTGCTTCAACGGACATCTCGGTGAGGCTTACGATAGCCTCAAGAGTGAGCGGTGTTCCGGTTTTATGAGCGATCAAATTCGTGTTTCCATTGGCAATGAACCCAATGGGCGGAAGTGGAATACCCTTAGCGGCGAATGTGGAAAGTGTCGCCGTGATCGTCCCATCACCACCGTCAATGACAAGCAGATCAAGATTCTTTCTCGCAAGCTCCGTAGCTGCCTCACTTATTGATTTGTCTGCGCTGGTTTCGACAAGAAAAATATCACTCGGAAAATCCCAACGCGGATGCTTGAGATTTTTCGTGCTCAGAGGATTGCGTAAAACGCCTATCCGCATCAGGTCTCCGCAAGCCAGCTTACGAGCTTTGCTTCCCGATTGGCAGCAAAGCCTTGGATCAGACGCACCAGATGAATTAGCAGGCAAATCGCCACCCAAATTGCCACGGCGATAATGCCTTCGCGGGGCGCGCCGACCAATGCAAAGATTGTCAGGATCACCATGTTCGGATTCCTCCGCGCGGTAATAAGGCGGAACTGACTGTCAAAGCGTTTCCATACATGGATATGCATCCCGAAACGTCGCACAAAGACGGCCTCTTCAAGTCTTTGCAGAACATATCCGATTACGATCACGGATAATGCCAATCCGCCATCATTAAGGGCTTGACCTGTTGCGGCACAGCCTACAATCCACGCCCACCACCAAAAGGGTGGATGAATAAGATCAATCCCGTGGTCGTAGATATTACCAAAGGGCGAACTGTTCAGTGTAACCCGCGCTAACTTCCCGTCGACGGTATCGAGGAAGGTCATGATCCACCCGAGCAAAAGCCCGGGAAGAAAATATCCACTCCAAAAACACCAGAACGCGGCCAACACTAAAACCGCACCGACAGAGGTAATCTGGTTCGGTGTCAGACCTTTTTGCGCGCACCACCGCGTAGCCGCCAATGCAGGCACAGGCCATGCAAATTTTGTCACCAGATCTGTGACGCCTTTGTAGGATGCTTTGAACAAGGCGCGCTCGACGGCATCGGTTTCATCCATGCTCATAACAAGTGGATCGGCACGCTTGCGTAAAGTTTGATCGTATGAACCCGCCAATTCAAGTCCGCTCTGTCCTTTTCCGTCAGGCGGTATTGTTCCTTGGACGAGATGTTCATGCGCCGCCATTGTGTCATCGGGAATGGTTCGTATTGCGGCCGGGCGACCCTTATTATCTAATAGAACAGTCCCGGGTTCTGCTGTCGCCAGAGCAGAAAGCGTTGATGCACCATAAGCGCAGTTTCCAGAGAAAAGCAGATCAGCCTTTTCTGGTATCCCGCTTATAGAGATGTCGAGTTTTCCAAGCTGTTTAATCAGCCGATCTCGCCCGGATAATCCAAATGCACGCTGGATGGAATCGCCAATGATGAAAGCGGTGGGATTGGAACTGCTCAAGTGACTCTCTCTTACTTATTGCTGAGGGGTGGCGACAAGGCTTGTCGCAAAGATTCATCCAAATCGCAATCACGCGGCACGACAAAGGAGACCATAGGGCCGACCAGCCCTAAGACCGGTACAACCTTCTATGAATTTGTATTCACCCCAAGCCTTCGTAACTTTTCCTCGGCTTCATAGATATAATTGCGCGTCGGTTTTGATGTTGTTTGCTTTTTAACAATCTGGATTTGGAAATTGAATAGCTTTCCATGCCGAAAGCTCACTTCCGATGTAGCCAAATAGAGATCCCACATTCTGAAAAATCGCTCATCGTAAAGCTCAAGAATCTTATCCCGGTTAGCATTGAAACGCTCCCGCCACAATTTGAGCGTATCAGCATAATGAAAGGTCAGAATTTCAATATCTTTCACCAAAAGACCGCATCGCTCAATGTCGCGAAGGGCTTCGGAGAGTGCTGGGATATGACCATTCGGGAAGATATATTTTTCAACAAAAGGCGGATCGGAAAGATTTGGTTTAGCCCGCCCTATGGAATGCAAAACAAAAACGCCATCATCTTTCATCAGACGCTTTGCTGTTGAAAAATATGATTTGAAGTTTTGCGGACCCACATGTTCGAACATTCCAATCGACACGATGCGGTCAAAACTTCCTTCGACGTCTCTATAATCTTTGAGCAGAAAACGAGCTTGATCCTCTAAGCTCATATCTTGTGCGCGTTGCTGTGCCACACGTTGTTGTTCGATAGAAAGCGTAACGCCTGTAACATCGACTTTGCACTGTTTGGCAAGATACAAACCTGTGCCGCCCCACCCGCACCCAATATCAAGGACACGTTGATCCGGTTCCAACATCATTTTCGCGGCGATGTGGCGTTTTTTGGCAAGCTGTGCCTCTTCAAGTGTCACATCAGGTTCTTCGAAATAAGCGCAAGAATACTGCAAATCATCATCGAGAAAGAGACGGAATAACTTTTCGTCCAGATCATAATGGTGGACGACATTACGTTGAGCTTTCTCACGCGCAATATACCGGCGCCATAAGCGCCCCGCGATACGCCATAAAGTGACCGCGACAGAAGGCACGGTCGCAAAATTCTTCGTGCCATTTATTTTGGCAATAGAAATGAACGCATCCAGCTCCTCTGGTTCGATGGTCATGCGACCATCCATATACATCTCTGCAAATTTCAAGGCTGGGTCGCAATAGATGCTGCGCGCTGCTGCCGTATCTTTCAAAGATACCGTGGCTTTAGGGTCTTCGCCATTGCCGTAAGTGGCTTCAACGCCGCTAGGGTATTGGACGGTTAGGCTGCCTTTCAAAACAGCGCGCTTCATTATTCCAGCGACGCGCTTTTCAAAAAAACTCAACTCAGATGGAGCATTAAGAGAAGGATTTACCGGCGGCAAAGAACATTCCTAACGTCAGTTTGATGACAGATAAGGATGCTTGTAGCGTATTTTTAAAATCTGGCCCGGATTATTCATCATCCTTAGCGTCCAAATTATGCGCTATGATCTGATGTCTGGGATTATGTAGGACGCTTTCAATACGGATATCGTCGTTGCGTCGTATGATCAAATGTCTCTCTTTGAGGTGACATTGAAGCACTGAGATGGGACTTTATGCGCCGCCTCTTACCCGGCGGCGCATAAATATTTGATCTCGCAAAAGGATTATCTTGCGACTGTTCAAAGTGCAGTGACTACTCTGCAGCAGCTTCGCCGCCGGGAGCCGCCGCCGCTGCTCCGACTTGTGGAGCACCGCCCGGTGGAGGAGGCGTCGGAATAGCATCTGGATTTTGATTAGGGTTTTGGCCCGACTGAAGGCCGATGGCCGTCTGATCAAATCCAATATCTGCCGATATTACGCCTAAAGCACTGCTGTGAGGACCCGGAGCATCCGATTGTGCCAACGCACGCAAGCAATTCGGCGCACACTGATAGTTCTCAGCAAGACCAGCATTACGAAGAACAACGCGTTTGGTTGTTGGTTCGCGGACAAAAACCTCAAAAGTGCGAATTTCATCGTGGTTTTCGTCAAGCACGATAATGTTTGTCGCACCGATTGAGCGCGCCGAAACAAAGATTGTATCTTTGCCTAACACCGTCACATCAGCAATCGCCGGGTTACCGACCAAAATTGTACCGGCTTCCCGCTCAAGGCGCACGCGGCGCATGTGATCATGAAGGATTACAAGGCAGGTCGCGCCATCCAGCGCACCGCCACAGGCATGGCTTTGCTTGTAACCGAAACTGTCATTGTCACCCTTCGATGGATCGTAACGGCCATCACTCGAAGAAGAAACAACCGGAGCCGCCTGAAGGGTTGGGGCCGGCGCATAAATAGGCTCCAGCAAAACCGGTGCTTGTTTCGGACTTTGCGAGATTACAGGCGTGTTGGAAGTGTTATAAGAATTCAACGACCCCGCCATTGAAGCAGAAGTCGTGAAAGCAACCGCTGCGGTTGCAAAGATGGCTAGACGAGCATATCGGACCATAAGTTTTCCGCCTTTTTTGATTGGCATACGTCACAAGTTGCGTGGAGTATGCACTATAGGCACTTGACGGTCGGTTAAGCCAATCGCATTAAATCGTAAAAAGAATGTAATATGCTGTACGTATATACGATATCCGGTTAAGTTTCGCCAAAAACATAAAGGCGGGCAAAATGACCAACAGAAAATTCAATACTTTGTTAATGATCGTATCCGGCTTTCTTTTGGCAGGATGCGCACAAAGTTCACGATCTCAATCGAACATCGTCAATGTAGAAGCTGCAGCATTTACGAATAATGATAGTGCATCCTGCAATGGGCAACCTTTAGACGCGCGTTTTGATCGCCCCGTATTACAGAATGGTTTCGATAATCAACTTTTCGATGCAGCTGTCCTTCATTATACGAATGAGCGGCGATGTGCGAATGGAGTCCCGCCTCTTGCCGGGGACCAAAGGTTACAACAGGTTGCAGGGATTCATTCTGAAGATATGGCGACGCGACGTTTCTTTAGCCATACCTCGCCGGTTCCGGGCCGCGAAACTCTGCGAGACCGTCTTAGAGGCGGAGGCGTACAAATCCGCAGCGCCGCAGAAAATATCGCGACACGCCCCCGCTTGCAGATTGCAGGAGGCCAGCCCTTTTTTGTCGTGGATAGCCGGAATTGCAGCTTCACGTCCCAAGGTAAGCCTGTTGAACCCCATACATATAATTCGCTCGCCGAAAGTTTTGTCACACAGTGGGAAAATTCTCCGGGCCACAGAGAGAATTTGTTTAACCCTCAATTTACAAGACTTGGTAGTGGCGGCGGCGTGCAACCAAATCCTGAAATATGTGGAGATATCGTCGCAACCCAGAACTTTGCGTCATAAACCGCCCACATTATCGCGGCAGTGCGATCAAAATTCACTGAATGGGGTTTCATATCCTAGCGTACATGAAACCCGACCTATTATGTAGTGAAGACTTTATTATAGGCCGCTATCACCATGCGCGCGCGTTTTCGCACATCATCCGCATCAAGGCCCGGCGCGTAAAGGCTGGACCCCATACCAAAACTCCGGACTCCAGACGCAGCATAACCGGCAAAATCTTTTTCAGACACGCCTCCGACAGCTGCTACTTCTATATCCGGCGGCAGCACGGCACAAATTGCTTTGATCCCTGCCGGTCCAAGAACGCTTGCAGGAAAAAACTTCAACCCCGAAGCGCCTGCTGCAATCGCGGCCAAGGCTTCACTCGCAGTGAAAACGCCGGGCATCGTAATCATGCTATGAGCGACGGCCAGCTTGATGATTGGCGGATTAACATTTGGCGAGACAAAGAGCCGCCCGCCCGCATTTTTTAATCTATCAACATCGGCTTCTGTCAGCACCGTACCGGCACCGACCCACACATTAGATGGCGCAATATTGGCAAGTCTTTCAATCGACGTAAAAGGGTCAGGAGAATTAAGCGGAATCTCAATCGCCTCAAACCCTTCGTCGATCAATGCCGTGGCAATCGCTTCAATCTCATCAGGTTTGACGCCGCGTAAAATCGCGATCAGGGAGTGATGAAGTTTTGGCCATGCAATAGCGCTCATGTGTTTTCCGTCGCCCAGATTTTCGAGGCCGCTTTGAGCAATCCCGCTTGAGTCGCTATTGCAGCATCGACACGTACTACACTTGCACCGATTTCATTCAGTCCCGAAGTATAAAGATCACCAAGGCTTTTATCGGCAACTAAAGTTACTTCGCTGGCCACACCGACACCCACAAGTTCCAGCCCGATGAGTATCCCCGACAACGCTGATGCTCCGCCGCCGGCTTGCCCAAGCAATACACGGGCGCGCAACCCGAATAATGAATTAGTGATGTGTTCAGGCATATCAAGAGTGGCATTCAATGCCGCCCGGAATGTCTCGTCATTCGCCGCAACTCCTTTGGTCATATCCGACAGCATAGAATGTTGAGACAACAGAGCAAAAAGCTCACCTGTCATCCATGTCGAAAAATCAGTAACACGACCATTCTCAACCTTTGCCCATTTGGAATGTGTTCCCGGCAGGCAAATAATTCCGTCATGACTCAAACCTAAAAGCTGCGTTTCCTCACCGCGCATTACGTCGGCTGGGTTGGATTGCGACAGTCCGGGCAAAATACGCACATCGCGTTTTACCCCCGGAACGCGGACCGCTGACATTGGCACATCACTCAATACGCAAGGAATTTCGAGATAAGCCGCCTCATGCCACCCGCTCTGTGATCCGGCCATCCCGCATATAATCACAGGCAGATCATCCGACGCGCCGAGGTTTAAAAGATGAGTCTCTAATATTTCAGCGAAGCGGCCTTTTGCGGAGAGCAAACCTTCGTCTGATCGGCGTTCTTCCAAGACTGTTCCGTCGCGATTCAGTAAACAAAGTCGAAAGGATGTCGTTCCCCAATCAACAGCCGCACAAAACGCAGTCATTCTGGTTCCTTCAATTTTGAGCGTTCTGATCGATACTTGATAATCAAAGCATAGTAGATTTCACCCGAGTTCGGGGTAGCTTATTTCGTCACGTTAATCTTCGAAGAGATCGCGCTTTCTCGGTGCGTTTAATCCTAAATGCGCCCAAGCCTTTTGTGCGAGCATCCTACCACGCGGGGTTCGCTGGATAAGGCCCTGTTGTAATAAATACGGCTCGATCACATCCTCAATCGCATCACGGGCTTCGGATAATGCTGCTGCGAGAGTTTCCACACCCACCGGCCCGCCGCCATAATTTTCCGCGATGCACATTAGGTAACGTCGGTCGAGTTGATCCAAACCGACGGCATCGACTTCGAGACGTCCAAGTGCGCCATCGGCTTGGTCCCGCGTTATTGTTCCATCGCTTTCAACGATGGCGAAATCCCGAACCCTACGCAGCAAGCGACCGGCAATACGTGGTGTCCCCCTGGACCGCTTAGCAATCTCCAATGCCCCATCTTTAGTGATACCAACACCCAATAATTCGGCATTACGGGTGATAATGGTCTGCAAATCTTCTACATTATAAAAGTTCAATCGCAGTGGAATACCGAAACGATCTCGAAGCGGCGTTGTCAACAAACCGAGCCGCGTCGTTGCGCCGACGAGCGTGAAGGGTTGTAAGTCAATGCGAACCGTCCGCGCCGCCGGTCCCTCGCCGATAACCAAATCAAGTTCAAAATCTTCCATCGCAGGATAGAGGATTTCTTCGACAGCAGGATTGAGTCTGTGAATTTCATCAATAAACAAAACATCCCGCGCATCGAGGTTGGTTAGAACCGCCGCCAAGTCTCCGGCGCGCGCGATCACAGGACCGGAGGTCATGCGAAAATTTACGCCGAGTTCGCGCGAAACGATTTGCGCCAATGTCGTCTTACCTAGACCTGGCGGACCATGCAGCAACACATGGTCCATCGCTTCGCTGCGCGTCTTTGCCGCTTCAACAAATACCCGCAAATTCGCGCGCACGGCTTCTTGGCCGATAAAATTCGTCAGTGATTTCGGACGCAGCGCAGCATCAGGCGCATCCTCTTCTTGCGCGTCGGCTTCGATGATGCGGTTTTCTTCGGTCATATTTTATCCCGCCGGAGCCAGCGCTTTGAGCGCGGCCTTGATGAGCGTACCGGCATCTGCATCGGGCATATCCGTTGCGGCTCTGGCGATGGCTTCTGCGGCTTCTGCGCTATCGTATCCGAGATTCATCAAAGCGGACAGAGCATCAGAGCTTGCAATGGGATCGCTTGCGGCAACCTCTCCGTCTACCGGCGCTTTACGCGGGGTTGTTGCAGCTTCGGCTCCTGCTGACTTCATCATGGCCGGTGCTTTATTCTTCAACTCGTTGACAATGCGCGTTGCGAGCTTTGGCCCGACACCGGGGGCGCGCCGGACGGTCGTTGCATCGGCGAGTGAAATCGCGCGGCTGATCCCGTCGATGCCTAACGTGCCAAGGATGCCTAGCGAGACTTTTGCGCCGACGCCTTGAACGGTTGTCAAAAGCCGATGCCATTCGCGTTCGGCCATACTCGGAAATCCGAATAACTGCATCAGATCTTCGCGCACCAGCATTTCGGTATAAAGACGTGTGCCTTCGCCGATGGGAGGTAATCCGCTCAAAGTCCGCGACGAACAATAGACAACGTAGCCCACGCCGCCGACATCCAGCAGCACATGATCATCTGCAATATGCGCAACTTCCCCGGTAAGCCGTCCGATCATTTCGCCACCGCCGTCATTCTTGCCAGTGCCGGTGCGCGATGCGCATGGCAAATTGCTGCGGCCAAGGCATCAATCGCATCCGCTTTTTCAACCTTTGAACCCGGCAATAACATCGCGATCATATGAGCGACCTGAGATTTATCAGCATGACCAACGCCAACCACTGCTTTTTTGATTGCGTTTGGCGCATATTCCGCAACGGGCAAATCATTTTCCGCCGGGACCAATAAGGCAATCGCACGGGCATGGGCGAGTTTCAGGGTCCCGACCGCATCTTTGTTGACAAAGGTATGCTCGACAGAGGCACAATGCGGCGCCCACCTGATAACCACGGCTGAAAGCTGTTGCCGCAAATCATGTAGTCGGGTGGCAAGGTCTTCTCCTTTTGCGGAAATCACGCCATGCGCCACATGCGATAAGCGTGAACCGGCGGCATCGACTATGCCCCAGCCGGTATGCCTCAGGCCGGGATCAATTCCGATTACGCGCAGGTTTGTTTTCATGACTCTTTCGCTAGCACGAAGCAAGAACAAGTGCGAGGCTTTTTATAAAGCACACTCTTCGCATGAAAAGGCATGTGCTCATTAACGCTCCATAAACCATTCCTAAAACGCATAGCGGAAATGCCAATCGAACAATTGTTGCACCGCAACATAACCCCTAAATACTCAGTCATCGCAACAGCGCATTTCGCGCACATTCTTCAGGACCATGACAATGGCTGCAATCGATCATTCGGCATATGCCCCCGCTTCTCCTTTCGCTGGTTTCGCAGGTTCGGTTCAGAACGCTCTGCGAAGCATCCGTGTTTATATTTGTTATCGTCAGACATTGAACACACTTAGCGCACTGTCGCATCGTCAGCTTGAAGATATCGGTCTTGACGGCACGAATATCGACTCCGTTGCTTACGCGATGGCGAAACGCACGACACGTTAATTCTGACTGGTTATTTACGTCCTCCCTATGACTGGCGGTGCATTTGCACCGCCTCTTTTTTTATCTATCGACACGCGATAGACGAAAGGGATGGATCAGAATTTCAAAGCATTTGATGCGGTTAATACTGGCGCTGACCCCCGCTTTCTTATCGTGTGCGATCATGCGTCAAACGCCTCTCCCCCCGGCTACGGCACGCTCGGTCTTCCGGCAGAAGAATTCGAACGGCATATTGCCTATGACATCGGTGTGGACGGACTGGTCCGCGCGCTGGCAAAGCGCCTTGATTGTCCTGCCATTCTATCCTGTTTTTCGAGACTGATTATTGATCCAAACCGGGGTGAGGATGATCCAACGCTGATCATGAAGCTCTCGGATGGGGCCATCATACCCGGCAACCGACAAGTCGACGACACTGAAACTGAAAAGCGCTTGAACCTGTGCCATCGCCCTTACCACGATGCGATCGACAGTGCGATTAAGCGTAGTGAAGCGGAGATCGGGCGTGGGCCTATTGTGATCTCGATCCACAGTTTTACACCGCAACTCCAAGGACGGTCGCCTCGGCCTTGGCATTTGGGTGTTTTGTATGATTGGGATTTAGAGACAGCAAACACGCTGCTAGCTCAATTTCGTTCTGAAAGTGATCTCTGTGTTGGCGATAACGAGCCTTATACGGGCAAGCTGAAAGGAGATTGTATGTGGCGACATGCAACGCAGCGGCGGCTGCCTCATGCTTTGCTTGAGGTCAGAAATGACCTGATCGAAACACAAGAAAATCAAGAGGCATGGGCCTCACGTCTCGCGCCTCATATCCTGGGATTAATTGAATAAGAACAATGGCTTCATTCTGTTTGAATTTTTATTGGAAGCCTAAAAGAAAAAATCCGCCCCAATTGTGGGACGGAAAGTCAGGGAGGATACAATCGGGAGGATATGATACCCGGCCCGACATATACAACTCATAGTATGTCTTGTAATGGTTAATAAAGGTTTACTTTATGATCCGTATTAAGATGAAATATATCTAATCACATTACATGCTCTCGACATAAGCCTGCCGCGTTCCCACATCATATGAATGATACCGCAATATGGAGATGTTGATGAAATCCGCTTTCAAGATGGCCTTGCTACTGCCATTGCTGATCGCCTCTCCCGTGGGTTTGTCGACTGCGTTTGCTCAGGACACAACGGCACAAACTGATCCTCGTGCCAATGATCCGGCGTATCAACGCAGCCAGCGGCTGTTCGGCTCGATCCGCGATGTGCTTGAAGATGCAGCACAAGCACGGACGGATGCCCGGGAAGACCCCGGCGTGGGTACTATATTGTCCCGGCCTTTCGGTTTGGATGCGCAGAGCCGCGCCAATGACCTGCTTGCCGATGCTTTCTCTGTAGTATCGGATGCGCCAGTCACGCAGATTCAGGAAGAAATTGCCGAACGCCGCAAGACAATCACGAAACTGAAAGACCGCGTATCCCGGTTGCGCGAAGACCGGATTTCTGCACCGGTAGAGCCGGACGGCGTGACGGGCAAGATAACCTCCACAATTGGCTTGACGAAAACCAAAGCGGATATTGACGACGCGATTGACGACGCGGCGGAGAGGATTGCTGGCAACGAAAAATCGATCCGCGACGCCAAAGACCGCTTCCGGCGCGCGATGGCAGAGGCCGGTGCGACCATATCGCCTGAAGAAGCGGATTTGTTGCTCGACAGTGTGACCGGCAATGACCTCATTCGCATTGCAGCGGCTTACGAAGCGGCGCGCGGTGTCAGCACGCAACTGATGGAGCTGATGGATCAATCCGGTGAAGACCTGAAACGCGCCAAGCGGTATTATGCGATGCATACGACTTTGTTGGCTTTGTTGGTCCATGCACAAACGTCTTTTATCGAAAAAGTTGACGGCGAATACCTGCCTAAAATCAACGCGATCCAGAAAGACGTTCTGGAAACCCGCCGCGACACCGAAAGGCTGCTCTCGGAACAAAATACCCCGCGTCAAATCGAGGCGCTGAATGCGAATATCGACTCGCAAGCCATCGCGCTTGAGGCATCGGATTTTTATCGCAGTCATCTGATTGACCAGCGAAACGAGATTGTCACTGCGCGCCAAAAGACCGTACGCGAATTGCGTATTGCCGATAACACTCTCCGGACTGTGGATGCCAGTTTCCAACTGCGCGCGATGATGGAGAGCGCCACTTTGTCTTTCGAAGCCTTGCAAAATCTCGAAAGTCCCGGCATCGAACGTATTTTCCGTAATGAACAATTGCGGCAGGAATTCCAAAAGCTCAGCGAAAAGCTCGCGCCAGGATCGTAAATCGGCTCCGGAAATTGTGAACCGATGACGATCTTATGGTGGCGAAACTGCCTCCTTAGGATAGGCAGGAGCGTAAACAAGCAGCAAGAGAACCGGATATGCCCAAAAAGGCCACCAAATCGAAGGCGAAACCCAAAACTGCAAACCGCCCGAAGCGCACGTTGAAAGCCGGACAGGTCGTTGAAATGTCTGGTACGTATCAATCGGAAACCTCAAAAACACGGATGACGCTCGTGAAGGGCGATGCCGCGCCGCCGACGCCTCTGAAAAACGAGCGTTGGAACAAGGTTGTCGAAATGGCCAAACCCTCGCAACTGGCTGCAAACAATCCTACATAAGGCAAAACTGGAATCGGAGACTCTGTCATGGATGATGCCACCCGTATTGAACTTGAAGCTGCTGCCTTTCGCCGTCTGCGTGATCATCTGCGCACGCGCACCGATGTTCAGAATATCGACATGATGAACGACACGGGCTTTTGCCGGAATTGTCTGAGCCGCTGGTATGATGAAGCGGCAGCGGAACGCGGGATTGAAATCGGTAAGATGCAAGCGCGCGAGATCGTTTACGGAATGCCGTTTGATGAATGGAAAGCGAAATATCAAACCGAGGCAACGGAAGCTCAAAAAGACGCTTTCTCAAAAACCACGCATACTTAGAGTTTAAAAAGCGCGCAGCCATTTTAGTCCCTCGGAACAAGTCTGAGGGTCATTAAAGCAATGTGCTCAAGAATGATTGATAAAGGCGTTTGCCTTTTTATCGGGTGGACGCTTTGCCGGGGGCGCATCCCATTGCGAATAACCGGAAACCTTGCGCACATCCCGCTTCAGCTGTTCTGACAAGGGGGCTTGAAGTCCATCATCACAGGCTTTGATTTTACGCAGCAACCGCCGTCCCCGGCGCGGCAGGTCTTGCAGCAAGCGGCGCAGCGTTTTCATCCGTCGGATCAACTCCGGCGCGGATGGAATATTATTGGCGGTATCGCATGGATGCACAGGGACAAAAGCAGACGGCAAACCACCCGTTAAAGCCCATGCGTCTTTGGTTTGCAGACGCGCCGAAACCAGCACCAAACACTGCGCCGCATTTTCAGCACGGATCAGCATGTCATGGAGGAAGGATCGCGCCCATCGCGGCAAAGCCAACGTCAACGGGCCACCGGAGATCAACACAACAAGCGCAAACCACCCCGTCAATAGACGAAGCAGCTTAACCTGCTGTGTTTCCAATGCCCGCTCCAAATCCACTTTAATACGTACCTCTGTTTAAAAGAACAATATATGAACACGTAAGCCCGGATTTTGGAAAGTGTCAAGCAAAAAGCATTCGCGAAGCGAATGCGTCCACTGTCAACGTAAGAACGAACGACGCAGCGGCAGATGTATTTTTGCAGAGCAAAAATCATCGGCAGCGGAACTAGGGTCTGTTGACGTTCAAGCGAGAAGAATCAGGGTTGCTGCATAAGCAACGAAGGCAGTGTAACTGGTATCGGTTTTACAGGAGCGCATGGCGATACCTCTGTTTTCCTTGATCTTCCCGAAGAAGTTTTCGATCA
>CALKIZ010000097.1 GCA_937995735.1 uncultured Neomegalonema sp.
CGGATATTCTGCGCGAGCCGCATTTCGAGGGGCGCATGGTTTTCTCGGTGGCAGAGATCGGAACAAACAGTCCCGGCTTAATCGAAGGGGCTTTTGATGCGGCTCAAACCGCCGCCGCTCATATTATTGAGGCGTTTGCCCTGGATGCGGAACGCTAGCGTTCGCATCTTCCGGGTATTCTTACGGAGGATCATTCCCCTTACCCTGCGGTAAGGGGAATGACGTGCTTAGAATTTCCCGATGACATTGATGAAGACGCCTTCGTCGTTGAAGGTGACGTCGCTGAGGTCGTCGGAGAAGTCGGCGAAGTTGTATCCGACGCCGAGTTTGAGGTTATCGCCGAAGTGTCTGTAGACGGCGGCGAAAGCGCCATAGCGGGTGCTTTCGGCTTCGGGCAGATAGAGCACGCGGCCTTCCACGACGGCATCCCAGTTTTTGACGATGTGCAGATCCGCGCGCAGCACTCCGAGATGGGCCTGGCTGTCAACAAAGTCATTACCGATCCGGCTCTCGGAGATCTGTCCGATGCGATACCCGTATTTAGCCCCGACCGAGACAATCGGGTTCACATCATAGGTTCCGTCGAGCGAGATGATATGACTGCGCTGACGCGGCCCGCCCACATTGCCTGAGGCATTAACCTGCTCCGGTCCGGGCAGATCATACAGGAAGGTATAGCGCGCCAATCCGTTGAAGCGGTCATTATCGACCGGGCGGTAGGCAAGACCGAGGCTGCCTTCGACATAATCGCCATCCAACACAGCGCTTTCATCGGAGTTACTGATGACGGCATCAAGATGCACCAGCGCCCGCCAGTCAGGATTGTAGTTCACACCCGAGCTGGCACTGAAGAGATAGGTCTCACGGTCCTGGCGCTGACTGCCTTCGCTGTCTTCGATCCGCACTTCACCCCGGATACCAAAGCGAACCCCCTCATCGGAGAAGTCAGCCCCCGCAGAGAGTGCAGTGCGGTCAAAGTCATCGCCCTGATCATCATCGAATGTGCCGTTCTCTACCGAGCCATGCACCTTCCAGCGATCATCCGGTGTATAGGTCACACCGTAAGTATGGGTCAGGGACTGGCGCCCGCCGATCAGGTCGAAGTTCTCTTCGCCGTAAACCGACCATTCGTCGTTGATCTTACGATTGGCCCCGAACACAAACGATCCGGTGTCACGGCCAAAGGGATCATAGGAATCCAGATCGCCATCGGTCCGGTCCGCATCAAGACGATACCCGAAGTAATAGCGCTGATCCGCTGTCGGCTCATAACTTAAGCCCGCCAAAGCCCCAAAGCCCCGCGATCCGGTGGAGACCTCCGCATTGGCGGAAAGACGGTCGGTGATATCAACCTCAGCCCCCACACCAACGCGGTGATTGGCATCGCGGCCTCCATCACGGTCGGCGGTGACCTGACCAAAGCCATGCAGCTTATAGCCCGGTTGCTCGTAACTCAGCTTACCGCCGACATCCGTGCGCCGACCATCATTATCCGAGCCGATGCCGGAATCGCGGTCTGAATAGGTCACGCCTCCACCAATGGTCCAATGATCATTGATCCGCGCTTCAGCTTGCACTGCGACCTCGACCTCATCACCGCTGACATCGCGTTGAATGTCATCCGCCCGAACCGTCACCGTGGACCAGCTGTTCGGGTTGACCGTGGCAAAGCCGCCAATGATTCGCGTGTCTTCCGTGGTCACACGGTCCAGCGCATTAAAGCCCGCCTCGCGGTCCTCATAGTTAAAGCCGATCTGCCCATCAATGGACGCACCCACATCCTGCAGATCAAGCGCGCCTTTAACCCGCACACCCGTTGCCCGCTCGTCATCCGTGCCAATCCCGGCCTGATCAACAAAGCGGAAGCCGCCATCGACCGAAGAGGTCACGCCTTGTCCCGGTCCTTCAGAAACCGCCACCTCTGCTTCGAGATAGGTTCTATCGGTCAGGCGCAGCGTGACATCGCCTTCCACCAATGTGGATTCCACAATGTCTTCACTGTCGCGATACGCACTCCCGCCAAGGCGGATATTATCCGTGACCCAGGCCTCGGTGCGCGTGCCATAGCTGTAATCGTTAAAATCACCAATGGTCGGGCTGAACTCGTACTGAGCCAATACAAAGACATCATCCCCGCCAAGCTGACCATCGCGTACAATCTCGCCCGCCGCTGCCGTCGAGCTGACCGGACGGCGCAGGATCACAACACCCTGAACATAATCAATGGTATAGTCTTCCTCGGGACGCAGCACCCGGCGTGATTTAGACAAGCCCGTCACACGGTCGCGGATATCAATGGTGATTTGCTCAGAGCCGACCGTCAGATCCTGGCGGCGCAGAAAGTACGCTGAGCCTCCCGTGCCGCGGAACTCGTCGCGCTGCGGCAAGGTTCCCGGCTCGGCGGCAAAGCCATGCACCGTCACCCGGCGCTCGCCAAAGCTGGTGGCTTCTTCAGAGCGGTAATAGGCATTCGCACCATAAAGGCCGCGCTCGTGGCGGGCGAACTCCGTTCCGGTAATCCGGGTTTTGAAGTTCCCCCAAAGGATATGACTATCCCCGCGCTCTAAGCGGACATAGAACTTGCCTCGTGTCGGCGCGTCTTCATAGGTGGTCGAATCGTCGCCGTAGACCGGATAAAAATCATCCGGATCAAGCCGGCGCAGCAATTGACGCGGGTCTTTCTCATCAAGATTATCAAAGAGGTCCCCGAATTCCTCATCCCCGGTATCCACCGCCGCTGTCAGCAGATACTTGCCTTGTATCTTGCCTTTGACATACCCGGCCAACCGCCCGCTTGTGTAAAAGCGGTTGCGGTCATCTTCATCGAGGGCCTCAACCCGTTTACTGATGTCAAATGTCCGCCCCACAGCCAAATCAGCCAGACCAACATAGAACCAGTCATTCTCGGGGATCAGGATGTCTCTGGAAAAGTGCAAGCCTTCGCCGCCCTGATCCAGAACCGATATCTGGACGGTCTCGGTTCCCGGCTCCACAATCTGCTGTGCCACAAAGTCCCGATCCCGGCCCAGCGGGATCTCCCGGCCAAAGGCACTGACCGTATGACCTTCAGGAACATGGCGGCCATAGACCGTGACCACCCCGCCATGAACGGGGATATTGCGCACAGCCGTGCGGTCTTCACCATATCCCGGCACGTCCGAGGCAAAGGCGCTTTCCGCATCGCCGTCATTGCGCCCGTCCCGGTTTGTATAAACCCCTTCCGGGGCTTCCGTGATCTTCAGCGGCAATGGAACCGTCTCATCAAAGCGGCCTTTGGAATCGTAGACCCGCAAGGTATAAGAAAGGCTCTCACCAAACGCGCCATTCTCTACCCGGTCCAAGACCGAGGCAGGGGTCTGCCAGCGCGCTTCGCCCGCTGCAGACATCGGCACGGCTTCCACCAGCTTACCCTCGGCATTGAGGATACGCACCTCGCTGCGGGCAATCCAGCCCGGATAGTTCCAGCTGCCAAAGAACACGACCTCTTCAGCCTGCCCCACCAACCGTTCAATCGGCTTGGTGGACACATTCAGGATCGGGACGGCACTCAGGCCGTCAAACTTGACCTGAATGTCCACTTCTTCAAGGCGCAGGTCTTCGACGCGCTGGGTGTCTTCCGCCCCGCGCGGCAAAGGCTTTGCCCCTGCCGGAGCGCCCGAGACTGCAACCGGCTCACCATCCACAGAGATCCGGAACGGGATCGCTGTTTCCTGTGCGCTATGGGGCGCGGCTTCGGTGTTGCTGCCAAACCCGGTTGCAGGATCAAGGACGCTGTTATCCAGCACCGCCCCGCGCAGAGCATAGGAGCAATCTTGCGTGGTTTGATCACAAAACTCCTCTGTCGTCGCATGAGTGTTTGTGACCGGCATCACGATCACAGCACAAAGGATCGTGCTGGCCAGCAGGAGAGAGCGACGCATCGAGACTTCGTTAAAAGATACAGGCATGGGATTAATCCCTTTTTCAGTCATGGCAGAACGGGGCGAACGGGGGGTGATGAACTGTCTCATTGTCCACCCACCAATCGCTGTTCGATCTCAAGGCGATATCGCCCGTCCCGTTGTTGCCAACGCTCCTCTACCAATCTCGAGACAGCCCTCATGCGCTCATTAACCAGTGCCCGGGTTTCGCCGGCTCTGTGATATGTCACGCGCAGAACCGAAGGCTCTTTGCTCAACACCACCAGGAGCTGATCCACACCGGCATCCCATTGCGGGTTCAGGCCCGCCCCGTTCGAGGCAAACGCCTCGTCGGTCAGATCCAGACGCACCACACGGCCCACCGAAGCACCGAAGTTCAGCTTGGTCACCTTACCCCGTGTCAGACGCACGGAACGCGGGTTCTCCGTTGTGATCCGGTATCCGCTTGGCAAGGTCCGGTCATCCAGCTTCAGGACAAAGTTAGACCCGTAAGCCGCGTTCGGGATATCCGCACAGGTGACGTGATAGCGGCCATAATCATCCGTGGTGATCAGCAAACCGCGAACGGTCGCCAAACGCACACCCGCCAGACCCGGCTCGCCGTCATCCTGATAGCCGTTGCGGTTCTTATCATCGAAGACCTTACCGATAATATCCCCGCAATCGAAGACCGGCTCCGGGGTGAACTCGACACTCGCTTGCGCAACATTCGAGATTACCGTTCCTGCAGCAGGATCAGAGACAAAGGCCCGGTTGATAAAGCGCTCTGCTCCGACCGAACCGGCACCGGCCCGCGCGATCAGCGTCAGGGTCACACTCTCTTGCGGAGCAAGCGTGCGGTTCTCCCAGATCAGATCACGGCCTACCAACGCCGGCTCATCCTGAACACCGCCAAAGGTCGCTGTCCCCGGCACATAGCCGAAGCCAACAGGTAACCGGTCGACGATATCAAGGCCCGTCCGCGTACGGTCAACCGGGTTGGTCACCGTCACCGTATAACGCATGGCCTCACCGATCTTGATCGTCGGGCGATCCGAGACTTTGGTGACCACCAGAGGCTGGAAGGCCGGCGCGGCAACCAGAGCCACCGGCGCAACCGCCGTGCTCGGTGCAACCGGACCCGCACCGGTCAGAGGCGAAGAGCCACCGGCGACAACGGTGTTGTTATACGTTCCACCTGTCTCGGTCAGAACATCAACAACCACTCTGAGCGTGACCGATTCCCCGGGAGCAAGATCGCCGCCCGCTGTCATCAGCGCTGTCTGAGCAACACCGTCATAGGCAGGGTTTGCCGCCCCGCCAAAGCCCGGAGGTGCCGTCTCAACCGTGTTCGAGACCACACGGACCGTGCCGTTCGGGAAGGCTGTTGCCAGATTATCTGTCAGATTGACATTCTCGACAATCGCCGTGCCCGTGCTCTCGCCGCCGATCAGATAGACGACACGCGAGGTTCCGTCAGCCTGAAGCACCGGCTCACCCACCACTGTCTTGCTTGCAGCAATGGTTGGGGTTCCGCAATGCTGGAGCGGCAGGTTGTTGTTGAACACCGACGGATCGCCCGCCTCGATATCGAACTCGAGATAGAACGGGGCATTCGCAGCTTCGCTAAAATCTGACAACACGCCCGTATTGCCCATCTCACTTGCTCCCAAAATACCGGGATTGCTGGGCAGGAGGCTTGTCACATCCAGTGGGGTTGTCAGCGGAATACGGCTTGTGCTGATCTCACCCGAGGTCGGGTAGGTCGGAACAAGACGGTATGTTCCCGGTGCGGTGACAAAGAACTGGTAGAACCCGTTCGAGCCGTCCTGCACAATTCTGATGTTATTGCTGAAGCCGATACCGGTTTGTGTTCCCGCAGGACCAACAACCGAGATCAGGCCGCCGGACAGAATCCGCCCGTCATCTTCGCAATAGAAGTAACCCGTCGGATCAAAGTCCTCGCTATCGGCAATACCATCCCCGTCGCGGTCTTCCGTGGACGATTCCAAACCATCCTCAGCACCATCAAGGTCAGCATCCGCAACCACGACCGGGGTCGGGTTCACATCGCCCGGATTATCCGGTGTCATGACCGGGAAGTCGGATACGACAGGCTCGCTCAGCTCATCCGCTGTACCGAAAGCTGTGTTCGGCGAGCCGGGGAAGCCGTTCGAATAATCCAGCCGCACCGTGATATCCACGGTTCCGGTCTGGCCGGGGACCAGTGATCCCGCACCACTGAGCGTATCGAAGACACTCGTGCCGTTATAGCCTGCATTGACCGTGTTATCGGCGGTAAAGCCGGAGACTGCGACCACAGGCGTGCCGATAATCTGCGCCGGGGCCATCGCCCCCGCGATATCATCCTCAAGCTGCACATTGTTTAGCGTGATCGTTCCTCTGTTCTCCATCGTGATCCGGAAGGTCACTTCAGAGATTTGCGGGAAGAGTTTCGTCTGTGCCGTGACGAACTTCTCTATCGCCAGTAATGGCATACGCTCGACCGGCGTTGTCACAGTATCTCTGATCGGGTCCGTGATTTCATCAGAGATAACAGAGGCTGTATTGACGATCCCGCCTGCATCAACATCCGTTTGATCAACAGTGTACGTGCCGGTCAGAACACAGGTTCCACCGGGGACAACCTGAGCACAGACCTCGTTACCCGGTGTCAGCATCAGGTCAAAGACCGTCACACCCGTCTCTACGCCCAACCCGCTATTGGTCGCGGTGACCGTATAAGTCAGGGTATCGCCCAAGGTCACTGTCCCCGAGCCATCCTCATCCGCATTCACCGGATCGGATTTAACCAGCGTCAAGGCTCTGTCATTGGCTACAGGTGTTGTCACTGTATCTTCAACAGGCGTCGTCACTTCATCAGAGACAACGGACGCCGTGTTCACGACCTCGCCCGCCTGAGTTTGCGCCACCGAGACACTCAGTGTTCCTGTTAGAACACAGGTCCCGCCCGGAGCAACCGAGGCACAGGTCTGGCTTGCCGGTGTCAGCAATGCATCACTGACGACAACATCCGTCTGCGTCACATTGCCCGTATTCGTCGCCGTCACCGTATAGCTCAGCGTATCGCCAAACGAGACCGAACCGGACCCATCTTCATCTGAGTTTGTTGGATCAGACTTTACAAGAGCAAAACTTGGTACTCCTGTCAGAGGCGTGCTCGTCGGATCATTATCACCCGCACCCGTGCCGCTCTCATCGGAGGCATCGGTCACAGGGTTGCCTGCAGGGTCATCACCCGAGGCCGTCGCCTGGTTCTCCACCAGACCCGCATCAACATCCGCCTGGGTCAGCGTATAGGTCGCCGTGAACGTAATCGTGCCCGTGCCGACCGCAAGATCGGCCGCATCGCCTTCACCATCCAAGTCAGCACCGCCCGAGACATAGGCCGGGACCGGCAGCGTGCCCGTACCCGTGAAGTCCGCCGCATTCTCGGTTACCGCAACATCGCTCAAAGTCACGTTGCCCGTGTTCGAGACCGCATAGCTGTAGGTGATCGTATCACCCGCATCCACAGACCCGTCACCGCCGTCATCAACCAGGGATGTCTTCACAAGCGCCAGTGCCGGATTACTTGGAGGAGGCGTGATCACTGTTGGCACACCTGTGCCTTCACCGCCCACATTCGCCGTGCCGTCAGCCGAACCATCAGGAGCAGTGTCAGTGTCGGAAGCATCGCTTACTGTCACACCGCTCGAATCATCACCACCCGCTGTTGCCATATTATTCAACGTCGCCGGCGCGCTTGGGTCGTTAGGATCGACATTGACCGTGAAGGTCACCTCATAAATATCACCCGGTGCGAGTACACCATCAGTACCGGTCAATAAATTGTTCGTACCATTATAGCCGCTGTTTACACCCGGCGCTGTCGAACTGCCGGAGGTATTGGTCAGCGTCACGGTCGGAGCCGTTACAACCGAGCTGAACGCAGAACCCAGTTGATCTGCAGCCGTAAGGTCATCAACCAAAGTGAGGGTATCCAACATCACGCCGCCGGTATTTTCCACCGCGACCGTGTAGGTGACGTCGAATGTGCCATCCGGCTGTACAGGCGAAACGACAGCACTTTTACCAACATTCAACTCAGCATTCAGGCAGAGCGGCACCGCAACGCTAAACCGCGCATTATTGGTGTTGGAATCAACACCCGCACCATTTTGGACAACCAACTCCGTGACCTGTCCGTTCGTGGAGATATCAAATTCAGCAAAATCTCTCGGATCAGTATCAACCGGAGACGTAATCGTCAGGGTACGGCCACCATTGGAGATAATCGCACCGGTAGAAGCTATATCAAGACCATTAACAACCCAAGTAAATCCCGGTGTCGCCTGAACCGCATCGAAGACCAGGCGATCATGGTTCCGATCCATTGCCGACGTCGGGCCACCAAATGTCGAACCCGAGAAAAGACGCAGGTTTACAGCATGGTCAAAGGTCCAATGGGTTGCAGCAACGGTGAAAGCCTCGGATGGGGCTGGTTTTTGGAACTGAAATGCTTCTCCGCTTGCTCCATTCGCCTGAATGATAGTATCTGCAGTACCGGGAGCAACTCTTGAAAGATCTCCAACCGTAACCGGGACAATATCTTCGCCAGCCGTATTGGTGCCAAATGCACCACCGGAGTTACTCAATCCGGTCCAGCTGATGGGCGCGGATGTCACAGCACCCGGCAGAGCAGGAGCGCTACAGACCTGCGGTCCGGTTGTTGGCGGAACCGGAGTCAGCCTTGGAAGACGCTCATAATCAAAAGTCACCGTTGCTTCGTTTGAGACGCCTCCGGTTAACTCGGAAACCGTGTATGCAACCGGTGTAGGGTCTCCGAGAAAATCGAAGTCAGGAGTGAACGTCATCTCGCCGGTAGCAGGATCAACGCTCCAAACACCTTCTCCCGGAACCGTTAATGTTTTTCCATCCGGACTCAACACTGAACCGGCGGGCGCACCAGTCCCTGTAAGGACAACAGATGTCGGGTCGAGTGTACTATTTGTAGAACTGTCATTAGCAAGCGGGTCAATCGTCTGCACCGTTCCGGCAACGAAACCGGACGCGGTATTATCGACTGCAAGTGGTGGAGCCGGAGGCGTGATTGTTGTCGGCACGCCCGTGCCTTCACCGCCTACATTCGCTGTGCCATCAGCCGTGCCGTCAGGAGCCGTATCTGTGTCAGACGCATCCGTGACGGTCGTGCCTAGAGGATCTTCGCCGCCAGCGGTTGCTGAGTTCTGCAATGTCGCTGGAGCACTCGCCGCATTCGGATCGACATTGATCGTGAATGTCACCTCATAAACATCACCCGGCGCAAGGTCACCGTCACTGCCCGTGATCAGACCGTTTGTACCGTCATAAGCTGCACCCGCACTCGTCGGCAGAGTCGAGGCCGCCGTGAATGGCGTACCTGCAGCAACAACAGGGGCTGTGACAACACCATTGAATGCCGAACCAAGCTGGTTCGTGGCCGTCAGGTCATCAACCAGCGTCAACGTATCAAGGGCAATATTACCTGTATTCTCAACCGTAATTGTATAGGTGACGTCAAACGTGCCATCAGCCTGTATCGGTGCAACAACCGCACTCTTACCAGTATTCAGTTCAGGGTCTGGGCATTCATATCCATCGAATGCTAAGCCGCCAAAGCCTCCTGTCGGATCGTAGAGAGCAAATTGCAGGATCGCGATACCATCAGCAGGATACGTGACATCAATCGTATATGATGTGCCGTCAGAACCAGCAATTGTTGGAATCGTTCCGAAAAGCCAGCCATCATCATTGCCGGTAACAGCACCTGAATTGGTGTTGATAATCGCGCCGTTTACATCAGTTTGCCAGAAGGCAGAAAACTCCTGCGCTCCAAAGTTCTCGATGGTAATCGTTTCGGTCGTGCCAGGCGCTCCTTCAACGCGCGCTGCAACACGCCAAACCTCTGACATCGGGTTGGGGTCATTTGCTAAGGTTGAGGTGAGTCCATTGACCGGATTTGACAGTATAACACCATTGGACGAGAACGTACCGGTCGACGAAGCGGTGGGGGACGCATGGAAGAATTCCACTACCCCGGTCGAAGAATTCCGTGCGAGCAGCGGGTCCACTACATAGGGATCAAATACGGGGAAACCCGGCAGACCAGAGCCAAAGTCTGCAAACTCCTCAGTAGCCTGCGCACCCGGGTTAATCAGAAAGCCTTCACGAATGAAACCAGCACATGTGCCGGGAACAGTTAGCTGCGGACGCGGCGAACCCGCCAGCGTAACACTCTCGCTTGCGGTCGGATCGGTTAACGTGCCGCCGGCTGGATTACCCGTAGCCGTTGCGGTATTCGTAATCGGGCCACCGGCAAGAAGGTCTGTCGCTGTCACGACATAAGTCGCCGTAAAGGTTACGCTGTCACCCGGAGCCAGAACGTCAATGCCATTGTCGGCGGAGTCATCCGCACTGTTGCCACTGGTATTCGTCAGCGCATTAATTGAGATCGGGCTGAGCGGTGCGAAACCGCTATGACTATCGGAAACGGTAACATTATCGATATTGACGTTCCCGGTGTTTACGACAGTGTAGGTATAAGTGATCGTCTCGCCGGGTGCGACATTCGTGTCGTCATCAGCCACTTTCGTAAGGGTAAGCTCCGGATTAGGAGGAGGCGTGATTGTTGTCGGCACGCCCGTGCCTTCACCGCCTACATTCGCTGTGCCATCAGCCGTGCCGTCAGGAGCCGTATCTGTGTCAGACGCATCCGTTACAGGCGTCCCAGCAAGGCTGGTACCACCCGCCGTTGCCGTGTTGTCCAGCGTTGCCGGCGCACCTGTCGCATTCGGATCAACATTGACCGTGAAAACAACGGTGTAGCTGTCACCAACAGCCAGCACACCGCCGGTGCCGATCAAAGCATTCGTCCCGTCATATGATGTCGTTTGAGCGGGCGCAGTTGAGCCAGTCGCTGTTGCTCCGCTGACAACAGGTTGGCTGACAACACCGTTAAACGCGCTGCCGAGTTGATCTGCCGCTGTCAAATCGTCAACAAGCGTCAATGTATCAAGCGTCACACTACCGCTATTCTCAACCGTAATCGTATAGGTTACATCGAATGTACCATCAGATTGCAGCGCGCCAACGACAGCACCTTTGCCCGTGTTTAATTCGGGACTTCCGAAGACGGTAGTCGAAGTTGGATCGTTATCGGTAGGAGCCGTACCGCTCTCATCAGATAAATCATCGAGCGGAGCGCCATCGCGGTCATTGGCTGTGGCATCAGCCTGATTGACCAGAACCCCCGCGTCAGCATCCGCCTGTGTCAACGTGTAGACCGCCTCGAAAACGATCGGGGCCGGATTGACCGGAACATCAAGCGCATCACCTTCGGCATCCAAGTCTACACCACCGGAGACGTAAACAGGAACCGGAAGCGGGCCTGTACCGCTGAAACTTGCGGAAGTTTCGCCGACCGCAACGTCAAACAGGGGCAGCGTGCCGGTATTGAAGACTTCGTAAGTATAAGTGACTGTGTCACCTGCATCCGCAGACCCGTCACCGCCGTCATTAATCACCGCCGTCTTTACCAAAGCAAGATCGGTAAAGCCGGTAAATGGAGGCGGTGCATCGATACACGACATACCATCGTGAGAAGTTGACTGCGCGGCTTGTAATGCAGCGCCCAATCTTGGGTTCGTCGCCACATTCTCAATTTCATAAATGGTTCCGGTGCTGTTTTGGCTGACATAAAGACTGCCATTATTCGCTGCCCATGCAGCGCCGTAACCACCACTTGGTAAGTTGGGCACGTTGACCCTACTGGAGATGCCGGTTGTTAAATTGTAGATCATCAGATCGCCATCTCTGGCACCGATGATGAGTTCATCCCCTGCATTTTCGACGTAAGCGAAATCCAGTACGGACGCAAGGCCTGCTGAACCGGGCGCGAGTGTAAAACTGACACTACCTGCGGTGAGAGTGTTTATATTAATAAAATTAAGTTGCGTGCTGCTTCCTTGGTAAAACAAGCGATCATTTCGGTCTATCGCACCTCTGGGAGAGCTAACGCCAACATCGCCTAGGGCTTCAATATTACCATCACTACCAATTCTAATGAGCTGATTTTCAATTGAACCTGCCTGGCCCAATCCGTAAACGTAACCGTCGTTAATATTATGAGCGGTAGCGTTGTATCGCTCCCCTCCATCCGGGCCAACGTCAGTATAGACACCGGACAGACCACCTGCTCCAGTGGAAATATCCAACCGTGAGAGTTGTGAGCCAATCACCTCGTAAAATATTGGACCACAGCCGAAAGTCGGCAACGTTGACTGCGCATTCGCGTGATGCGGTGATGCGACAATGCCAGCTCCAAGAATGATCGATCCCGCGAGGCTGCTTTGCAAAACAGCCCCTGAAGTGAGCAGCGCAACACGGTTTTTGAATTTTTGCGGACCGCTTTTCAAGGTTAAACAGGAAACAATTTCCCGCGCTGTCGGCCTTATCGCTTTCAGACCTTCACACTCGTCAAATCGCACTTTCACAGATTTGACAGAACTAAGTCCGGCTCTTCCGGAATGAGCATTCCTTGCGGAAACATCATCTTCAGAAGAGCGTGAAACGGAGCAAAGCGGCACAATGCTGGCCGCCAATCGCTTCATCCAACTTTCAACACCGAGCCTTCGCCGCATTCCCGGCTTTAGCATTGCCGGATCAGTCGCATCCTCTTTAACCGTCGCTCTCTCATGCATTGGAGGTTTATCGAGACAACGCCAGATCAAAGGTGTTTTGAAAAATCTGAACAGACCGAAAAGCAAAGTAACGACAAAGCTAAGAAAGTTCATGAGAACACTCACCATGAAATAAAGATGGTGCAATCCTTAGCGCTGTACGCATTTCCAAGTTGTAAACACAACTCTTGTCAAACTACTGAACTTTAAATCAAAATTTTATATAAGCTTAATAAATACGGCGCACGAGAAACCTGCTGGGTGACCCGCCGATGATTAATATCCGTTAAGGAAACCATCGGGCGGCATCACAAAAAATTGACCCTAGAAATTAATTTGCCTTATAATTACCGTCACTTACCGAAACAGACTTCAAAAAAATTTGATGTAATCTGGCAGGCCACCGACAAGTTCAAAATAGTAAATAATAACGAAGCATGAAAAAAATTATTATAAATACTATAAACATTTAACTAAAAGTTTTAGCATCTAATTATCCAACCGGTTTGATGAGACCGGGTAATAAAATATTATTTCGCCCGAAACTCAGGAAGGCTTTCCGGTAAAGCCGTTTCCCCGTTCCGCAAGATAATCATCAGTGGTACGGACCTTTGGTTTCTCTCCTCCCTGAAACGGATTATCGGAAATCTTAAACGCGGCACCAACTCGGCAATCGTCGCACATCTGGATAAGACGGGCGCGGTCGGGGTTATCAAACATCCAATGCTTGCCGCCCAGCTTCTCCAGAATGCGCTTCACCGCGCTGCCCGAGCCGAACGGGCGCCCACATTCAACACAAGGAAACGGCTCTTCTTCATGCAGCACCGCTACACGCCGTGCGGCTTCGTCAGGATTATAGCGCGATTCAAGTTTCAGCGCATTTTCAGGACAGGTGTTGACGCAAATTCCACATTGCAAGCAAGCGTCTTCCCGAAAACCGACCTGGGGTTTGTTTTGATTATCCTGCAAAGCACCGACGGGACATTGCGAAACACAAGCAAGGCATAAAGTGCAGCTCTCAGTATTTAAAACGACCTGACCATAGGGCGCTCCGGCAGGGAGGTCGAAGGGTTCGGTGCTTGATGTTAAGGCGCTGACGGACAATCTCGTTGCCGCGCGTTTGTCTCCAACAGGAGAAACCGGTTCAATCGTAAGCGCCTCTCGCGATGGCATATAAAGGGCTTCGCAAAGCTGGTCTGGATCATCAGTTTCGATGAGGTGAACACGGTCTGCTTCGCGCCCCATTCCCTCCAGCATCGCACCGACAAGTGTTGCCTGAAAATCAAGCGGTTCCGCTTCGCCTTCGCGCCGCACCCGCTCGGGAAGGTGGATAAACACGCGCTGCGCACCCATCGCCAACGCACCGAGCAGCAAATCATGCCCAACTTGAGTGACTTCATTAACAGCCAGAGGGATAACCGATGCAGGCAGTCCGCGACCGAACCGAGCCGCCATTGCGATTAAGGCACGTCCATCGCGTTCGTCATGAATCAGGACTTCGGGATTCTCTCCCCCCGCCTCCGCAAAGGCATCAAGCATTGCGCCAAGGCGCATTCTTGAATCCGACGGACGCGGTAGGGCATATTCAGCGGCTCCTGAAGGACAAACAGCTGAACACCCTCCGCATCCGGCACATACCATCGGGTCAATCTTAACCGTCTCTCCATCAGGAGAAATCGCACCGGTCGGACAGACATCCAAACACCGGGTACACCCCGTTTTTCCGGATCGGGAATGCGCGCAAAGCTCTGCGTGGAAATCAATATAAAGTGGTTTCTCGTAGACCCCGATCATCCCGCTTGCGAGGCGCAGGACTTTTTCCACTGCGGCGGAATCGCTTGGATCAGCGCGGAAATACCCGTCCCGTTTGCCATGCGCAGGAACAAGAGGCGGATTGCCCGAAAGATCGACTATGATGTCACAGCGCGAGCGTCCGCCATCGCGCGGGGGGGCAAATCTCAGTCCACCTCGACCGCCGGAGATGGCTTCGGCGACGCCATCTGCAACGATCTCAAAAGCCCCTAAATGGCCGGTTAACTGGCGAATTTGGCCGGAAACAACAGGAAAAGGATTATCCCAACGGGGCAGCGCATCGCCCTCTTCGCTCAACATCACCGTGACAGTTAAATTTTCGGCCAAGGCATCGGCAGCAGCCATGGCGACCTCTCCCGACCCATAAACGAGACACACGCCCTCGCTTTCGAGGTCAATCGAGCCGGCGGCTTGCCCCGTCCAGCTATGTTCGGCCAGTAAAGCCGCCACTTTTGGACCCGTGTTCGTTCCTTGATCTGACCATAAGGCGCGATCGCGGATGTCGAGAGTCGACAAAGCACCCGCACCTTCAATTTCTTCAGCGATTTCCTCAAAGCGCGCCGTTTCCTGCGCGCAAGCAACCATCACATCACCGCGCGCCAGAGCCTCAGCGACAACACCCATTTCGGAATTGCAAAGCGATGTATGAAACGACGGAGAATCCATTGACGAACATGCACGGCAGATCGCCTCTTTATCGGTATCCACCGACGCTTCGCAATCGCACAAAAGCAATTTTGGTTTTGTCTGCGTCACGCGCGCATTCCCCCGTCGACAATTTTACTTGGGTTTTCCCGAGCTTTGGGCAACCTTAGACATAATACCGATGAGAAGACGATATGAAAGTTTGACCTAAAGCATGACAAAAGTGCTGGAACGTATGATCTCAATGCCCGTTGGGGTGGTTCTCCGCCGAACGAAAGGCGTGACAAAATGGGCCGCGTGGCATTGGAAGCCAACAGGGGTGCTGCCCGGTGCGGCTCCAGCAGATTGGCGGATTTTACGGGAAGAAAACGGAGTGACAGAGTTCCACGCCGCAACCTTGACGTTAGAACTTCACCGTAAAGAAACAGAGGCTTATCTAACGACGCTCACAATGAATCCACCAAGCGTCTATGTGATTTTACGACCTGCAGAAGATGCGGACCATCCTCACGAAGTGGAACCTTATGCTGTGACGGCTTCCGCTTTTGAGGCGCAGGATTATCTCGATTCCGGTGAGGAAATTGTCGAGCCGGTGATTGCACCTCCCGGCCTCGTGGCATGGATTCGGGAATTCACTGATACCCATCACGTTGAAGAAGAATTCAAGAAACGCAGACGGCGCGACTGGTCTGAAGAAGCCGAAGACGGGCGCGGAGATGCGCGCGTCAGACAAGACGCCGATGTTTATCGCGCCCCAGGCGCGCTCAAGCCGAAATCAATCCACTGATGCCGAAACAGCCCCCAGAAGATTTTCTTTCACGTTGGTCGCGCCTAAAAAGCGAACCGGAAGAGATGCCCGCCATCATGGATACCGCTGAGGCGCTTAAGGCGGCGGACGAAGAAAAACAGGGTGTGGCCGAGATTTCTGACGATGATTTGTCGGATACAGAATTGCTGGAAAAATACGCTCTGCCCGATCCTGATACCATGAAATCAGGTGATAATTTCAGCGCTTTCATGAATGAGGCCGTTCCGGATCGTCTGCGCCACCGCGCCTTGCGCGTTTTGTGGGGAAGCAATCCGGTACTGGCCAATCTTGATGAATTGGTCGATTACGGCGAAGATTTCACTGATGCCGCTACGGTCATTGAAAATATGCAGACGGTTTATAAAGTCGGGAAAGGGGCCGCATGGAAATTCAAAGAAGAACAAGTTCGTATCGCCGAGGCCAAAGCCGCTGAAGAGGCCGAAGCCGAGGAACGCCGCGCCCATAACGGTGAACCGGATGAAGAAATCGCTTTAACAAGCGAGGATGCTGAAAAAGAACAAGCCGAACTTACTGATACCGAAGAAGAAGCGGACCCCGAGACTGAGGCCGCCGCACTTTCTGAAGAGGATGCCGAGCCGCCACTGCCCCCGCCTTACCGCCCGAGCCATATGCGCTTTGAATTCGATTAAAACACTATGCGCGGTACGGACTCCGGAGTGGGCAGCAAAAAGCGCTAAGGCATCTTAGGTATCGCCAGATGAGTTGGCAGGGACGGAAAAATACAAGTATTTTGAATAAACGTGACTTCCGGTTAATCTTATTAAGAGTTCTGTAAGGAAATCTGCGAACTTTATATTTTCTGATACGTCTTTAGAATTAAGACAGCTTTGCCGGAAGAGCGGGAACGAAAATGAAAAAACAAAAAAAGCGCAACAAAGGGTATAATACCACTTCATCAGCGCCAACGAACAAGGCGGAAGAAGCAAAGCCTGTAACACGCCGGGATCTATTTCGACGCTACGGGTATCGCGCTGCCGCCGTCGCGGTGGTTACTGTCGGCGGATGGTTTATTGTTCAGGATGTTCAGGCAACGGCTCGAGAGCATGATTTAACCCGTATCGGCAATGGCGTTCCTGCTGTTGTGCAAATACATGATCCAAGCTGCTCTGTTTGTGCAGCCTTGCAAAAAGAAGCCCGCGCCGCGATTAAAGCATTTGACGAAGATGAACTTCAATTCCTTGTCGCTAATATCAAAGATGCGAGAGGAAGCAAGCTGGCCGCAGATAATGGCGTACCGCATATCACGCTGTTATTGTTTGACGGCAAAGGCAAGCGACATGAGATTATGCGTGGTCCGCAAGACCGCTCGGTATTAGAGCCGGCCTTCCGGCAATTCGTTAACCAAATCCAATAAAAACCAATCCTGAATTATAGTTTACGTTCTGGAAAAGAGAAAACATGGCACTTTGCAAAGAGCGCCATGACCTTACCTCAGCCAATTGTCCAATCGCTCAACCGCTTTTTCCACTGTCTCCCGTGATCCCGCAAAGCTGAACCGCACGGTTTGATGGCCTCTGACGGGATCGAAATCTAGGCCGGGAACGGCAGCAACTCCCGCTTCGCGCAGCATTCTTCCGGCGAAGTCTACGCTGTCATTTGTCAAACTTGAGACATCACCATAAAGATAAAACGCCCCATCTGCAGGGGCGAAATCTTTAAAGCCCAGTTTTGGCAAAGCCTCCAAAAGCAGCGCACGATTTGCAGTGTAAGTCTCCAGATTAGCGGCCAGTTCATCCTCGCAATCCATCGCCGCCAATGCAGCAATTTGGCTGATATGCGGTGGGCAGATGAAATGATTTTGCGCCAGACGTTCAACGGTGCGGATCATCGTTTCGGGGACAACCATCCAGCCGATGCGCCACCCGGTCATGCAATAATATTTCGAGAAACTATTGATAACGATGGCACCTTCGCTCAGTGCGAGGGCGGTTGTCGGCTGTGTCCCATAGGAAAGCCGGTCGTAAATCTCATCCGAGATAAACGTCGCGCCATGCGCTGTACAATCGTCGATCAACGCTTGCATCTGAGATCGCGTGAGCATCGTGCCTGTGGGGTTTGCAGGGCTTGCGGCAAGAAGCGCTTTTATCGGACCGCTCTTTCTCGCTTTGGTCAAAAGATCCGGCGTTGGTTGATACCCTCCGGCAAGAGTGCCTTCCAATACCACTGGCTCAATATTGATGGACCTCAGGATATTGCGGTAGCTGGGGTATCCGGGGTCGGCAAGCGCAAGGCGTTCGCCTTGATTGAGAACCGACAGGAATGTCAGCAAGAACGCGGCGGATGATCCGGTTGTCACGATCACGCGATCTGCCGAAACCGCAACACCATGAACGTCTGCATACATCCGGGCGATACGTTCCCGCAACGCCCTCAATCCCAGGGCCTCGGTATATCCAATCGTATTTCCGCCATGAAGCGCCGTCATGACTGCTTTGCGCGCTTTTGTCGGTGCCGGCATCCCCGGTTGTCCAACTTCGAGATGTGCGATGTCTCGTCCCGCCCGTTCTTCTGCGACAGCAGCGGCCATGATGTCCATCGCGATGAAAGCGTCAACCTGACTGCGGGAAGATGGAATAAACGGCACGGCAATTCCTTAATGATAGAACAAAGCGATTGATTGAGGCGTTGTAGAATTTTTGCTAACTAATCGGTGATCTTCGTTTGCACGGGTTGCGCAAAGCAGTGTCGGGGCACAATAGTGGACCAGACCATCCTTGCGACAATTTTTTCACCGCCATAGCGCGGTTGTGCGAGAGGCATATGGAACGATTAACCCGACTTTCCTGTATTTTTCCTGATATTTTCAGGACAGCCCGCCGGCTGTGCTTGATTTTACCAGCCTTTCTGCTGATGCTCACACCGGTTGCGACACACGCGCAATCTCTGTCGTTTATTCGCGATGCTGAGATTGAAGCCACGCTGAAACGGATGAGCGTTCCGATCTTTCAAGCCGCCGGGGTTGACCCGGACAGCATCAAGATATTTGTCGTCCAAGATCGGTCATTGAATGCCTTCGTTGTCGGGCGGAATATGGTTTTCCACACCGGATTATTGGAACAGCTGGAGTCAATTGAAGAGCTTTACGGCGTGATTGCTCACGAAACAGGCCATATCGCCGGCGGACACACCATCCAACGTGCTAACGCGGCCCGTGCATCGACCGGGCCTCTTCTGCTCGCGACAATTTTGGGCATCGCGGCGGCGGCGGCGGGCCAAGGTGATGTCGGTTCAGCCGTGATTGCTGGCAGCCAAACCGTGGCTCAGAGAAGTTTTCTTAGTTACACACGTGGGCAAGAAAGTTCTGCCGATCAAGCAGCTGTTAGTTATCTGGAACGGTTAAAAATTGATCCGTCCGGAATGCTGCGCACATTGGAACGTTTGAAAGCAGTCGAGATTGTCTCAATTGGGAACCGTGATCCGTATACACTGACCCACCCCCTAACCAGTCAAAGAATAAGACTTCTGGAACAGCGCGTTGCCCGCGCGCGCGGAACACCAAATTCTGTTCAACCCGATATTCGATACTGGCATCAACGGATGCGGGCAAAACTCAAAGGTTTCACTGAAAACCCGATACGGGTTCTTTCTCAGATCGACCCGTCGGATCAATCAGAGAGCGCAATTCAAATCCGCGCTGTTGCATATCACCGCAGCGCAGATCTCCGCTCGGCAATACGCGAAGCTGACAAGTTGATCAAAATTCGCCCGAATGATCCTTACTATCATGAACTTAAAGGACAATTTTTGTTTGAAAGCGGCGCAGTCCATGAAGCTGTATCGTCTTATGAGCGCGCCGTATCCCTCGCACCTGATGAGCCGTTACTCCAAGTCGCCTATGGCCGTGCCTTGCTCGCACGTGGTGATAGCAATTCGGATCGCGCAGCGTACCAGGCTTTGCTTGCAGCAACCCGTTCGGATCGACTTAACAGCAGTGCCTGGCGTAATCTTGCGACCGCAGAATCGCGCCTCGGAAATGACCTTGGGGCGACGCTGGCAACCGCAGAATTTCAGGCTCTCCGGGGGTCTTTACGCGCTGCAAAACGAAATGCACTGCAAGTTCAAGAACTTGCTTCTGTCGGATCTCCTGCCTGGATCAGGGCGGGAGATATCATCGATGCAGTGGAACGCGGCCAAAAAAACCGCTAGATTAGCGAATAAATTCTGAAATGCGGGCAAAAAGCACCGCATGAAAATGAGGTAGAGATTATGTTTGATAAAGTCGCCGCCGCCTTTAGCGTCGTAGCACTCGGCGCAGCGGGCTACGCCGTTTTTCAAACCGGAAAGATGGCCGGGACTGTGTCTCAAACTGCTGCTGCAATATCGGCGGGTGCAACGCCGGGACAGACAGCAATTGTTGACGCGGCAGCTATTGAAAAATACATGGCTGAAAATCCGATCTCCGAACAAATGATTGCCTCTTACCTGAGAGAACATCCTGAGGTCGTTATCGCGTCACTCGAGAGATATCAGCTTCAGCAACGCGAAGTGCAACAGCGCCAACAAGCGCAAGCCGATGTCACGCTCGTAGCGAGCAATAAGAAAGAAATCTTTGAAGACGGCTATTCATTTGTCGGCGGCAATCCCGACGGTGACATCACTGTTGTAGAATTCAGCGATTATAACTGCGGTTTCTGCAAACGCGCACATACGGCGGTAACTGAATTTATTGAGTCGGACGGCAATATCCGTCTTGTTGTCAAGGAGTTCCCTATTCTCGGGCCGGGGTCGACCATAGCAGGTCGCGCGGCTCTCGCCTCAGCCATGCAAAGCGACTCCGAGAAGTATGAACCTTTCAACGATGCTCTCATGCGTCATAACGGCTCTCACAGCGAAGAATCGGTTATGAAGATCGCTGCAGATGTTGGCCTCGACATTGAACAACTCGCAGTCGATATGAATTCTCCTGACATAGATCAGATGATGAAGCGTACATTTGAGTTGGCGGACAAGCTGTCAATCAACGGAACCCCGGCATTCATCATTGGAAATCAGGTTGTCCGCGGTTTTGTTCCTGCTGAAGAACTTCAGCGCCTTGCCGATGTCGCGCGCTCCAGCTGAGTTCCGGGTGCTATAAACTTTATATTCGTCCTCACCGATGCGGCGCAATGCGTGGCGTCGGGTACACGGATAAATTTGTTTTGCGAATAGCTTCACCAACATCTGCAACGGCTGTTTCCTCTTGGATCGAATTCCGTTAATACTGCGGTAAGAAAAGTTTTCGAGGCGCGTGCCAACATGAACAATAATAAAACAGATGCCGATATCGCGTTCGTTCGCGCGCTCGCGCAGATTTTGAATGAAAATAACCTTGGTGAAATTGAAGTAGAACGCGAATTTGGCGAAGATGACGAACTAAAAGTCCGCTTATCCCGGTCCGCCCCGGCTGCAGTGCAGACCGCAGCACCTTCACCGGTTGTATCTGCGCCAGCGGCAGTTACGCCCTCACCTTCTGTACCTGTAGAACCCGACGCCGCACCAGCCGTTGATGCTGCCGCCGTTCCGTCGCCCATGGTCGGTACTGTGTATTTGGCGCCGGAACCCGATGCCGAAAACTTCGTCAAAGTCGGCGATACAGTCACTCAAGGCCAGACAATCCTCATTGTCGAAGCCATGAAAACGATGAACCAAATTCCGGCCCCGCGTTCAGGGACTGTGACCAACATTCTTGTCGAAGATGGCGAGCCGGTCGAATTTAACTCACCACTGATGTTGATTAGCTAATGTTCGACAAAATCCTCATCGCAAACCGGGGTGAGATCGCCCTGCGAATTCAGCGTGCTTGCCGAGAAATGGGCATCAAAGCGGTTGCCGCGCATTCTTCTGCGGATGTTGATGCCATGCATGTCCGCCTTGCCGAAGAGAGCGTTTGCATCGGCCCGCCGAAGGCTGCGGATAGTTACCTCAACATTCCTGCTCTGATTACGGCTTGCGAGTTAACCGGCGCTCAGGCGGTTCATCCCGGTTATGGTTTTTTGTCGGAGAACGCCAATTTTTCCCGGATCGTGAGCGAACATAACATTGCGTTTATCGGCCCAACTGCCGAGCACATCACGATGATGGGCGACAAGATTACGGCCAAAGACACCATGAAACGCTTGGGCGTTCCTGTTGTTCCGGGTTCTGACGGCGCAATTCGCGAGGACGACGAAGCAAAGCGCGTTGCCGCTGAAATCGGCTATCCCGTTCTGGTCAAGGCTGCGTCCGGCGGCGGTGGGCGGGGGATGAAAGTCGCGGACACCGAAGCCGATCTTTCCAATGCGCTCTCGACGGCCAGAACAGAGGCGAAAGCCGGATTTGGCGATGAGACTGTTTATCTGGAAAAATACCTCGGCAAACCGCGCCACATCGAAATACAGATAATGGCGGACAGCCACGGCAATGTTGTTCACTTGGGAGAGCGCGATTGCTCGCTGCAACGCCGCCACCAAAAAGTCCTCGAAGAAGCGCCCGGCCCTTGCATCACCGATGCGGAACGCGCTGAAATCGGCGCGCGCTGTGCGAATGCTTTGAAAGAGATCGGATACCTTGGCGCAGGCACGATCGAGTTCCTTTACGAGAATGGCGAGTTCCATTTCATTGAGATGAACACCCGCCTGCAGGTGGAACATCCCGTCACCGAAATGGTCTATGGTGTCGATTTGGTGCGTGAGCAGATCCGGGTCGCCTATGGCGAGGAACTTTCCTTCAAACAAGAAGACCTCGTTCCGAACGGTCATGCGATTGAGTGCCGGATCAATGCCGAAGACCCTCATACTTTCGCACCCTCCCCCGGAACGATTCAGCGCTATCACCCTCCGGGCGGGCTTGGGGTTCGGATGGATTCGGGCATTTATGCCGGGTATAAAATCCCGCCCTATTACGACAGCTTGATTGGAAAGCTGATTGTCCATGGCCGGGATCGCCCAGAATGTGTCGCCAGATTGCGCCGCGCACTGGCCGAGACAATCATTGATGGGGTAGAGACAACCGCGCCGCTTTTCCATGCGCTGCTCGATTCGCCGGATGTGGTCAGCGGAGACTACGATATTCACTGGCTGGAACACTGGTTGAGTGCCAAACTACCGGGCGAATGACCGAAGCAATTGACCTTTCTGCGGAACTGCTTCTCAGCGCCTACGCCGCCGGGATTTTTCCGATGGGCAGCGATAGCGACCCGGACACGCTCTATTGGGTTGACCCGCCGATGCGCGGTATCCTGCCGCTTGATGGCTTGCATGTGTCGAGATCATTGCGAAAGCGGATTAAGCACGGCGAGTTTGAGGTCAAAGTCAACGAAGACTTCATCGGCACGATGCGCGATTGTGCTGATCGTTCAGAGACTTGGATCAACGACATTATTCTGGATGCCTATACCGATCTGCACCGGCGCGGCTTTGCCCATAGCGTAGAAACCTGGATCAATGGCGAAAGAGTTGGCGGGCTTTACGGCGTCAGCCTCGGGGCGGGTTTTTTCGGCGAAAGCATGTTCAGCCGCGCCACGGATGCCAGCAAAATTGCGCTTGTTTGGCTCGTTGCCCGGTTGCGGGCGGGAGGCTATCGCCTGCTGGATACACAATTTACGACCGACCATTTGGACAGCCTCGGGGCGGTTGAAATCCCACGTAAAGACTACAAAGCTCTGCTCGGCAAAGCCATCAGCACAGCCGGAAAATTCCACGATTTGGACGAGGCCGCACCCGTGGATAAAATCCTCAACCTCGCAACCGCCAAAACCTGACCCTCAATGAGAATCAACCGCTTTGGCGAGCAAAGCCGCATAAGGTGCGATTGTTGCGGCTTCGCGGTGGGTGGATTTGAGAACAACTTTCGGGGCTTTGCCGGCATCATGAGCCTCACGCCATCGCGCCGCGCATAAGCACCAGCGGTCACCGGGTTTCAATCCGGCAAATCCGAATTCCGGTCTGGGCGTTGACAGATCGTTGCCGCGAGACTTTGAGAACTCCAGAAATTCTGCGGTCATGAGCGCGCAAACCGTATGCGCCCCGGCATCTGTGACATGCGCTTCGCAGCACCCGTTGCGAAGAAATCCGGTCACCGGGTCCATCGAACACGGCTCCAGTTTTTCACCGAGCAAGTTCACGGACGGTGCAGTGCCTTCGGGCAGGGTTTTCTGGTCCGCATTACTCATACCGGCTTCCATCAGTTTGTTGCACGACCCCGTTCTATCACGGTGACACGCGGCGTAAAACCGCGCATGGTCAGAGCGATGAAATATGAGTTTTACGGAGACTTTCAATGGCGGACGGAATGTTTGATAAAGGGCTGCAGCAGCGCAAAAATACCTTAGGCGCTGAATATGTTGAGAAAAATCTCGCCGCTGCGGATGATTTCACCCTCCCTTTTCAAGAAGCAATGACGGAATGGTGTTGGGGATTTGGTTGGGGCGATGAGGTTATCCCGCCAAAGACACGCTCGATGATGAATCTCGCCATGCTCGGCGCGCTCAGCCGCCCCCATGAGTGGGAAATTCACCTGCGCGGTGCGATCACGAATGGTGTGACCAAAGAAGAAATCCGCGCGATTATTCATGTCGTCGGCATTTACGCGGGCGTTCCGCTGTCTCTGGAATGCTTCCGCATCGCGCGCCGCGTGCTGGAAGAAGAAGGAATGCTTTAGGCCAACCGCCAGTACCTCCCGACCGGCAACGATGGGAGGTTCAAAATCTGAAATGTCAGGATTTATCCGGCGGGCGGGGGTCTTGCCGCGCCAGAATATCGCAATCATGCAGGATCACATCGACCGGATGAGAGTGACGCTTTCGATAGCCCGGCGGCCATCCCGGTCGCCTTGGCTCAGTGCGTCTGAGCGGCTCACCCGCTGCGCGCCGCTTTGCTTGCAACCGTGCCAGCCGTTTTGCCTGTGCCGGTATCGTTTCCAATGCTTTTTGCAAAGCCTGTAACCGCCGGCACAGACTGGCCGGATTGACCTCAGCCGAGTGAGACGCGGGCGGCTCATAGGCAGGGCGCTCTTCATCAAAACCACTGATACGCGGACCAGCCCCGCGCACGGGCCGGTGCGGTTTTGCCAGCTCACGAAACCATTTTCGCGGATCGAACAACACAAACGCCGGAATACGATCCCCCGCGCCTTTCCCCTTCGGGATAACGCCCTTGAGAGCCGCACGCTTTGGCCCGAGCGAAACCACAAGCCCCCGCGCTTTCACAAGGATCACCCGCCGCAACGCAGACTCAGCCGGTTGCAAAACCCGTAAAACCTGACGACGCACTTCCGCAGGGATAGACACAACCACAGCCCCACCCGGAACCAACCCGGCGAGCGCAAACATCGAAGCAACCAGACGCATCAGCGCTGTCACTTGATATTTAATGATCACCGCGTCGTTCATGCCGTCCTTTCAGAAGAAAATCAAAAAGAACATATACTGAATACACAAGCATTTGCAAGAGCAAATGCGTCCAGTCTCACC
>CALKIZ010000098.1 GCA_937995735.1 uncultured Neomegalonema sp.
TCAATCCGACGCGCCGCTCTCAACATGCTGCGCAAAAACCCTGAAAAGCTATCCATAAAGAGAAAACGTCTCAAGGCACTCATTAACCCACAGTTCCGCGCCAGCATTATCGACCGTTAACAATTTATGATTTTGCCCTAGGACAATCCACGCTTTGAATTGACAAGGCTGATCTAATGGTGGCGTGGGTACTCCGCCTGCGCGGAGTATGACAGAGGCGTTGGTTTTCTTGCTCCCGATGATTATCCGTCTGTCATTCCCGCGAATGCGGGAAACTCCTTCAATTTCAAAAGATACCCGCTGTCGCAGGTATGACAGTGAATGTGGTTGGAAAGCTGAGCTGTTTGCGCTTGTGGTGAGGCTGGACGCATTTGCTCTTGCAAACCTTGCCTTTGTTTTCGAACTTTTCGGCTCTCGATGATTTTTGCTTTGCAAAAATGCATCTGCCGCTGAGCTGTTTGTGCTGGCGTTTAGGGCGGACGCATTTGCTCTTGCAAATGCCTGTATGTTCAATATATGTTCTTTTTAGTTTTTTCTGAAAGGACGGCATGAACGACGAGGTAATCATCAAATATCAAGTGACAGCGCTGATGCGCTTGGTTGCTTCGATCCCTGCTGACATTCCCCGTCAGATTTTACGGGTTTTTGCAACACGGAAAGCAGGAGCAGAGACTAGCTTAATTTAAGCCGAATCCTGTCCAAAATTTGCGAGGTCGCTGATGAAAGTTTAGCCCCTCCGGACCTGCCAAAACCTGCTGCACTTTGGTTGTTTGCGTGACTGTGCGCTATTCGAAATATTCCGCATGTGTACGTCTTACCTCGGCGATGGTGTTGTCAAGACGCCCCATATGCCGACGGGCAGTCGCCGTGCTGTTTGCGACGGAACCTTCCTTCAGTGCGTGCGCGAGGTCACGGTGATCTTTTAATAGTGTCGCAGCTTCACGGCCCCGACCAAGGCTGAGCATACAAAGACGATCAACTTTTTGCTTACATTCCTCGATTGTTTTCACGGCCAGTGGACAGCCGCCTAACTCACAAATCTGCTTGTGAAATTCCCGGTCCAGCGCATGGAAGGTTTCGAGCTGGTCCGTTTCAATCGCTTGCTGTTGTCGTTCCAGATTGCGGTCAACTATCGCAGCCTTACGATCATCCCATACCGAGCAAGCGTGCCAGATGACTTCCAACTCGACGGCCAGTCGTACAAACCGCGCATGGGCGATACGTTCCATCGAAAACCCGCGCACTTCGGTAGCCTTTTGCGGACGAATCAACATTAAGTCCAAATTGGCAAGGCGATTGAAAGCATCGCGAACCGGTTGACGGGAAACACCAAAATTCCGCGAAACCTCGGCTTCCGACAGTTTAGAACCAGGCAGTAATTTCAGCGTCACAATATCTTCGTGCAACGAGTCGAAAACCAAATCTGTTGTCGTGCGTCGTTCCAGCAAATCTATGGTTTCCAGCATTTCGCGCCTTCATTGTTCAGCCATGCATATCGCAAGTTCGATGCCATGACTTATAGACTCCCGCAGCCGTTCCACACTCAAAATGTTTCGTGTGATCTTCAGTTGACAATACTAACATACTAGTCTTCTTTTCAAGTTGAATGATGAGGACGGTATCCGTCGAAATTGCTGAGACGGCATCTGCCGCCTGAACAAACTAAAAGGAAATAAGATGGTTGAAGCAGCCGTTCGAAAGGGTGCGACCGGGAATGCGTTAGCCGGAAAGGTCGCAATCGTGGCCGGTGGCGGGCGTGACATTGGTCGGGCTTGCGCCATGCGGTTGGCTGCTTCTGGTGCTTCGGTTGCCATCAATTATCATAGCTCCGCAGCGGGCGCTGACAGTGCGGTAGACGAAATTACAGCAGCAGGCGGTCAGGCTTTCGCAATGCAAGGCGACATGACATCTGCTGAAGACGCCTCTGCACTCGTCGATGCAAGCCGCGCCAAATTGGGCGACAAGATAGACATCCTCGTCCATGTCACCGGAGGTCTGGTCGCGCGCAAGACCATTGCCGAAATGGATATCGAACACTGGCACAAGGTGATGAACTTAAACGCCACGTCGTTTGTACATATGATTAAAGCCGCCCTTCCGTATATGGGCAGTGGCGGTTCAATAGTGGGACTAGCCAGTCAAGCCGGACGCGACGGCGGCGGCCCCGGCTCGCTCGCCTATGCCGCGTCAAAAGGTGCGGTGATGACAATGACTCGCGGACTTGCGAAGGAATTGGGCCCCGACATTCGGGTCAATTCGGTCTGTCCTGGCATGATCGACACTGATTTCCACAATACCTTTTCCAAGCCTGAAGTGCGGGCTCATGTCGCAAACATCACGCCGCTTAAGCGTGAAGGAAGCTCGGAGGATGTGGCGAATCTCGTCACCTATCTGGCATCGGATGAGGCCGCGTTCATTACCGGTGCCAATATCGACATCAACGGAGGCCTGCTGTTCTCGTAGCCGCCGCTCAAATACAACACGTTCGACAATCCTTGGGAGGAAATCATGAAACGGACTCTTAAAACCTCACTTATCGCCGCTGTCGCAGCCACAACGATGATGGCGAGCGCAGTTTCTGCCGAAACTTGGCGCGCATGGAACATCCACTCAGACGGTCATCCCAACACGGCGGCGATGGATCTCTTTGCAGAGATGGTTGATGCGACGACCAATGGCGAAGTCAAAGTGGATGTGTTCCACGGCGGCGTTCTCGGTTCTCAACCGGACGCCCTAGAACAAGTCAGCATTGGTGCTATTGAACTGGGTAACTTCAACCTTGGTCCAATTGGTCCGATGGTGAAAGAAGCCAACCTTGTGTCACTTCCCTTCATCTTCAAAAGTGTCCCGCACATGTTCCGTGTGCTCGACGGTGAGGCGGGAGAGATTATGGCTAAGGGAATGGCCGAAGCTGGTGTGATGCCAATCGCTTGGTTTGATGCGGGCGCGCGGTCCTTCTACAGCCAAAAACCAATCGAAACGCCCGATGATGTTAAAGGCCTGAAAATTCGGGTCATGAACAACAACCTCTATACGGCAATGATCTCAGCTATGGGCGGCAACCCGTCTCCAATGGCGTTTGCCGAAGTTCAACAAGCGCTTAAAACCGGCGTCGTAGATGGTGCTGAAAACAACTTTCCGTCGTTCAAGAACGTCGGCCATTATGAAGTGACCACGCACTATTCGCTTAGTGAACACCTGATCATTCCAGAGTGTATCTGCGTGAACACCAAAAAGTTTGAAGCACTTTCACCAGAACTTCAAAGCCAAGTCCGTGCTGCTGCAAAGGGCGCTGCGCTATACCAACGTGCACTTTGGGAAGTTCAGTCGGGCCAAGCACGTACAGAGGTCGAAGCGGCTGGCATCAAGGTCAATGAAATCGAAGACAAGAGTCCATTCCAAGACGCGATGGATTCGGTGTACGCCGATTATCTCAAAGCCAATCCTGACATGAAGAAGCTCGTGGACCTCGCAAAATCCACGAAGTAAGCTTCTCGTCAGTAAGCACCCGAGAGCGCTCGGCTCCATCTGTGGATGCCGGGCGTTTTCTTCGCGGGGAACCCGATGAAAGATCATGAGACGCGACCTGAATTTCTAAAACGCATAGATAGCGCATACGATTTGATCTCAAAGGTCTGCCTGTTTTTGGCTGGCTTATCTCTTGTCGTAATGACGATAATTTTTGCGTGGCTGGTTTACGGGCGCTATGTCTTGAATGACACGCCAACATGGGTTGAGCAGGTTTCGCTATTGCTCATTATGGTCATTTCTTTTTTAGGCGCATCGGTTGGTGTGCATCAACACACCCACCTGTCTGTCGTCGTATTCCGCAATATTGTTCCGTCTTGGCTCCGTACATTTTTTGTGATCGTGACTGACCTTCTGATGGCGGCTTTTGGTGGATTGATGTGCTGGTATGGGGCCGAGTTGACGATCATCAAATGGGGGAGAATGATCCCACTCATTGATGTGACAGAGGGCCTCCGTTCACTCCCGCTAACGATTGCCGGTGCGCTGATCTTTCTTTTCTCGACAGGCCACCTTATTCGCGTCTTCCTCGGGTATGACAGACGCTTAGACAATATCGACCAAGGATAAAAATGGGTCTCATGCTTCTCTTGGGCGTTTTTGCCCTTTGTGTCGTTGTCGGAATGCCCGTTGCATTTGCGCTTGGGATCGCTGCATTCTCTGCAGTCTTCTACGAGGGCTTACCGCTGCTGCTTCCGTTTCAGCGTATCATAGCGGGTGTAAACGTTTTTCCGCTCATGGCGATTCCGTTCTTTATTTTCGCTGGTGATCTGATGTTCCACGGCGGTATTGCGATGCGATTGGTCCGCTTCGCACAATCCGCCGTTGGTGCCGTGCGCGGCGGTCTTGGTGTCGTGAATGTCTTCTCGTCAATGTTGTTCGGAGGAATATCGGGATCGGCGATTGCCGATATTTCCGCCCTCGGGTCGATCCTTGTCCCGGTCATGAAAGAAAAGGGATACGACGCCGATTATGCAGTGAACGTAACAGTCACATCTTCTATCGCGGGCATCATCATTCCACCCAGTCACAACATGATCATTTACTCCCTCGCGGCGGGTGCAGGGGTTGCTGGAACCGTTTCGATTTCTAAGCTATTCCTCGCGGGTGTCGTGCCGGGCGTACTCATGTGTCTTTGCCTGGCAATCACGGCTTATATTATCGCAATCAAACGAGGTTATCAGGCTGAGAAATTTCCGGGCTGGACGGTGCTTGCGATCCATTTTGCGAGTGCCATTCCAGGTTTGCTGACGGCTGTGATCATTGTTGGCGGCGTTCTTTCTGGCGTCTTCACCGTCACGGAGTCTGGTGCTTTCGGCGCGGCTTACGCCTTTGTGGTTACGTGTTTGGTGTATCGCAGCATTACTTGGACAAACTTTAAGATAGCCGTAGTGAGTTCAGTGCGGACGACTTCAATGGTGATGATCTTGATCGCCTGCGCAAGTGCGTTTGCCTACATGCTGACATTTTACCGCGTCCCAAGCAGAACAATCGAACTACTAACCGGAATCACAGAGAATCCGATACTGATCCTTTTGATGATTAATGCCGTGCTGCTTTTGCTCGGGATGATCATGGATATGGCAGCGCTAATCCTGATCTGCACGCCGATCTTTCTGCCTGTGGCCTATAGCTTGGGTATGGACCCGCTTCAGTTCGGGATTATGATGTTGGTCAATTTGGGTTTGGGGCTTTGTACACCGCCGGTTGGCACATGCCTCTTTGTCGGATGCGCAGTCGGGAAGCTTCCCATTGAAAAGGCGGTGCGTACGATCTGGCCATTTTACATGGCAATCTTCGTCGCATTGATGTTGATCACCTTCATTCCCGCGATCTCGCTAACGCTCCCGGCGCTGTTGTCCGGGTAGATTTCATCAAATTACGAACCTCAAATTGAGCCTGCCCCCCCTACCAGTGAACCATGTGCTTAATTGGTAAACATCCGAAAAAGCGTCGAAAGGCGTGTACTCTTTGCCCGGCTTAGGATTCAAAATTAACGCAACGTGTTTTAGTTTTCCGCCCGCTCGATCAGTTCGCGCATTTGTGGAGCCATATGAGTAACGATTTTTTTGACGCCTTCGGGATTCGGGTGAATGCCGTCGGCTTGATTCAAATCGCGCTCTCCGGCAACGCCTTCCAAGAAAAATGGTAAATAGACGACATCAAATTCTTCGGCGAGGGTCGGATAGACCGCCTCGAATTCGGAGATGTAGTCCGCGCCCATATTTCGGGGCGCAAGCATACCGGCAAGCAAAATCTCGATGTCAGCTGCTTTGAGTATTGATAGAATTTTGGTTAAGTTTTCCTGCGTCTCCTTGGGGTCGATACCGCGCAATGCATCATTCCCGCCAAGCTCTACGATCACGGCATCCGGTGGATAATCCCCCAAAGTCCAAGACAGCCGCGCAAGGCCGCCAGCGGTCGTGTCTCCAGAAACACCAGCGTTTTCAATGGTTACATCTATTTCAACCTCTTTATCTGCCCATTTTTGCAATTGAACGGCGAAACCATCGGCGGGCAGCAAGCCATATCCGGCGGCGAGGCTGTCACCGAAAACAACGATCCTGACGGGGCTGTCAGCGGCTTGAATTGGAGCAACAGCAAAGATGAAGGCGAGCGGAATCAGTGCAATGGCCTTGAAGATGCCTTGGAAAGCGGCATGTCTCCCGTTAACTGATCTTTTCACGGAGCGCCCCGACGTGACGAACCCTGCGATTATCCTCGATACAGTTTCCCTGACCCTGCAAAGCAAAGCAGGGCCGGTTAATATTCTGCACGATGTCTCGCTGGAGGTCAGTGCCGGGGAGACGGTCGGGATTGTGGGGCCTTCGGGGTCTGGCAAATCAAGCCTCCTGATGCTGATGGGCGCGTTAGAACGGGTAACGTCTGGTCGTATATCGGCGTTTGGTCAGGACTATGGCAACCTGAATGAAGATGGGCTGGCGAAGTTCCGTCGTGAGAATATGGGGATTGTGTTCCAATCTTTCCATCTAATTCCAACGATGACGGCGCTCGAAAATGTCGCTGTACCGTTGGAGTTGGCGGGACGGGCCGATGCGTTTGATGCCGCGACGGAGGCGCTGGGTCAAGTTGGGTTGTCAGGGCGACTTGATCACTATCCATCACAATTATCAGGAGGCGAGCAGCAGCGCGTTGCACTTGCGCGGGCGACTGTACCCGGACCGGCGATTTTGCTTGCGGATGAGCCAACGGGAAATTTGGACGGTTCGACCGGAGCGTTGATCATTGACTTGCTGTTCGGGCTGCAAGGATCGAGCAAGGCGACACTCTTGCTGGTCACGCATGATGAAGCGTTGGCAGCGCGGTGTTCGCGGGTGGTTCGAATGGCCGATGGGCGGATTATGTCAGATGAGCGGGGTTCAGCCTGATGTTGGCGTGGAAGCTGGCGCGGCGCGAGCTGCGGGGCAGCTTGGCAAGTTTCCGGGTGTTCCTCACCTGTCTTGCCATTGGCGTGGCGACGATTGCAGCGGTCGGGTCGATTACGAGCGCGATCAATGCGGGGCTGGCGGCGAACGGACGGGCGTTGCTCGGCGGTGATGTTGAGTTGCGGCTGACACATCGGTTTGCCGGGGCTGAAGAGCGCGCATGGCTGGATGCCGAGGTGGGTGCGATCTCGGAGGTTGTGAGTTTTCGCGGCATGATCGGCGCGCCATCGGGCGAGCGGGCCTTGGCCCAGATCAAAGGGGTTGACGGGCCGTATCCTCTGATTGGTACAATCGAACTTGCGGACGGCGATGTTGCAGAGGCACTGGCAGTGCGCGATGGCGTGTTCGGAGCCGTAGTCGAACAGACGATGATGGATCGGCTTGAGCTGTCAATTGGCGACGCCCTGCGACTCGGAACCAACGATGTTGAACTGCGCGGCGTGATTACGGGAGAACCGGATCGGCAGGCCTCCGGGATCGGCCTTGGCCCTCGGGTGATGGTATCGCAGGAGGCGTTGGAAGGCGCGGGGCTGTTGCAACCGGGTAGCCTATATCGTGTGGCATACCGGTTGGTGTTGGCTGAAGGCGACACGGCGGAGAGATTGCGCGCCCGGCTGGATGAGGCATTCCCTGATGCGGGATGGCGTTGGCGCGACCTGAGTGATCCGTCACCGGGAACAAGCCGTATTGTCGAACGGATCGGGACGTTTCTTGTACTGGTCGGGCTGGCGTCGCTGGCGGTTGGCGGTGTTGGTGTGTCGGCGGCAACCCGTGGCTATCTGGAGCGCAAGACAGAGACCATTGGGACGTTAAAAGCGCTAGGCGCAAGCGGGGGGCTGACGGTTGCGATCTACCTGATCCAGATCATGCTACTAACGTTAATGGGCATAGTGATCGGACTGGCGATCGGAGCCGGAGTGCCGTTGTTGTTGGCCCCGACCTTGCGGGATGCTTTGCCGGTTCCGGCAGATTTTGGCGTCTATCCTGTGGCACTGTTCGAGGCGGCTGCCTATGGCCTGATGACGGCGCTGTTGTTTGGCCTTTGGCCTTTGGCGATGGCGCGGGAAACGCCGGTCGCGGTATTATTCCGCGATGTTGTCGAGAGCGGGCGCCGGTTCCCGAGGCCGATTTATTTGCTCGGGTTGTTTGCTTTGTTTGCTGCGCTGGTTGGCGTGACCGTCGTGTTTTCAGGTAATGTAATGCTCGGTGGTTTTTTCATCGGCGGACTGGTTGCAGCGCTTTTGGCTTTTGCCCTCGTCGCGCGGATCATACGCTGGTTCGCGCGGGGACTGGGGCGACGTCAGAAGATTACGCGCGGGCGTCCGGCTTTACGGTTGGCGCTGTCTTCAATTGGCGGACCGGGAAGCGAGACGTCGGGTGTGATGTTGTCTCTGGGACTTGGCCTGACGCTGCTGTCCACAATTGGTCAGATTGATGCAAATCTACGCGGATTGATCGCTGGGGATATTTCAGAGAGCGCGCCTGCGTTCTTTTATCTCGATATTCCTTCCCCTCAGAAAGAGGCGTTTGTAATGGCGGCAAAGAAGGATAGTGCCATTGATCGGGTTGAAACCGCGCCGATGCTACGGGGCCGGATCGTCAAGATAAACGGTGAGGTGGCTGACCCTGAGAAGATCGCTCCCGAGGCACGGTGGATGCTGCGTGGAGATCGCGGTTTGACCTATTCGTCAACGCCGCCCGAGGGCACAACACTGACCGAAGGCGCTTGGTGGCCGGAAGATTATACAGGTAAACCGTTACTATCATTCATAGAAGAAGAGGGTCGTCAGATGGGCCTCAAGATTGGCGACACACTGACCGTTAATGTGTTGGGCCGGGATCTGTCCGCGCAGATTGCAAACTTTCGCGAGGTCGAGTGGCGACGCATGGGGATCAACTTTACACTGGTCGTGAACCCCGCCGCGCTGCAAGGCGCGCCGCACTCGCATATCGCGACGGTCTATGCAGCGGAAGGCGAGGAAGGACGTTTGACGCGCATGTTTGCCGAAGACTTTCCATCGGCAGTCGCAATTCCTGTGCGCGATGTGATCGAGCGGACGAAGACTCTTATCGGACAGTTGGCGGACGCCGTGCGCGGGGCCTCGCTGGCGACGATTCTGTCTGGGTTTATCGTGTTGATTGGCGTAACAGCAGCGGCGCAGCGGCGACATTTATTTGAGGCGGCGGTATTGAAGACATTGGGCGCAGAGCAAGGCACGCTGATGCGGGCCGCCGTGTTGCGTTACTTATTTCTCGGCTCGGCAGCGGCGGCGCTGGCTATCGGAATTGGCGCGTTAGCGGCATGGGCGGTGATGACCAAAGTATTCGAAGCGGAGTTTGCTTTCGCAGCAGGATCGGCGCTTATCGTCGGGGTGCTTGGGGTATTGGCGACACTCTTTACCTGCGGGTTCTTTGCGCGGCGAATGGTGGCGGTGATGCCCGCACAGATGTTGCGGGCGCGTGGATGACGAATGCGCAAAAACGATGATGCGGCGCTCGCTTTGGCTGGGCGCGCTTACCCAGCGAGGCTTGCGAGTTGACGCTACCCGATTGGTTCTTATCTCAGGTCTACAATTTCAGGTCCCATTAACAAAGTAGGCAACCATGTTGAGAGGATCGGAACGTAGGTAACGAGGATCAGGAAGACAAACAGGATTGCGACGAAGGGCAAGGCGGCCTTCACGACGCCCATGACAGACATTCGCGCGACACCGGCGGTGACGAATAAATTCAGGCCCACCGGCGGGGTAATCATCCCGATCTCCATATTGACCACCATGATGATGCCAAGGTGGATTGGATCAATTCCCAACTGTACCGCAATAGGGAATACGAGCGGTGCGACGATGATCAGGAGGCCCGAAGGCTCCATAAACTGACCGCCGATTAACAACATCACATTCACGATCACGAGGAACATAATCGGCCCGTAACCTGCTTCCAGCATGATCTCGGCGATATGCTGTGGAATTTGCTCTTCCGTAAGGACGTGCTTGAGGATCAGCGCGTTGGCGATGATGAACATTAATGTCGTGGTCAGCTTGGCAGCATCGAACAGCACTCTGCGCGTGTCCGGGTGAAAGAACGCCGTTACAATCGCCCAAGGCCGTTGAGCCAGATTATAATTATGCTCGGCATCCGCCGCATGGAGCGGTCCCATATCGCGGTACACAAAATTCGCGATGAAAAACGCATAGACCGCTGCAACGGCTGCTGCTTCGGTCGGCGTAAAGATGCCGCCCCAGATACCGCCCAGAATAATGACGATCAGAAACAGGCCCCAAACTGCATAGAAGAACGACCGACCCCATTCGCCCCAGCTTGCTTTTGGCTCGCGCGGCATGTCTTTGATGGTCGCGGCAATGTAGATGCCGATCATCAGCATTAAACCGGCGATCAATCCGGGAATAACTCCGGCAAGGAACATGCGCCCTACCGATACATCCGTCGCAGCGGCATAGACCACCATCACGATTGATGGCGGGATTAGAATACCAAGTGTTCCGGCATTGCAGATCACGCCTGCAGCAAATTCCTTGCTATAGCCGACTTGCTTCATACCGGCGATGACGATGGAGCCAACCGCGACAACTGTCGCCGGAGACGACCCCGATAATGCCGCGAAAAGCATACAGGCGAACACACCGGCAATCGCTAACCCGCCTCGAAAATGGCCAACCGAGGCAATAGCGAAGTTAATAATTCGCTTCGCCACGCCGCCTGTAGACATAAAAGCACTGGCGAGAATAAAGAACGGAATCGCCAATAAGGTCGCGTGTCCGTCAAAAGCGGAAAACAAAGTCTGTGCGATACTCGCGAGCGAACCGTCAGAGTAAATCAGCAAAAATATAATCGATGACAAGCCCAGCGAAACGGCAATCGGAACCCCGATCAACAGCAAGCCAATCACCATGGCAAAGAGGAGAGCGACTTCCATCAGGCTTTCTCCCCTGCGGCCCGCGCAGCAGCATCGTCGATATCGTCTTCTGCTTCATGGCTGGCGATTAACAAGGTCTGCTCGCCGCGCGCCACGCGCACCGTGGCTTGAATAAACCGAAAGAGCAGCAGCGCCATTGAAAGCGGCAGTACCGCGTAAGGAATGAACTTCGGAATATACGTGTAGCGCTCGCCCTCGTTGAAGATCGGTTCCAGAAATCTCAGCCAGTCTCCCATGGGAACCGAGTCGACCTCATACCAGGCTTGATCCCGCCACCTGCTCTCGATCTCACCCAAGCCCAAAGGTCCGGCAACCCAATCGTTATAAATATTTGGCACGGGGGGTAGGTTCGCAAACGGTCCCCAATAATTCCATGTGCCGACAAACAGTAAGCCTGTAAAGATCAGGCAACACAGGGCGGCAATCAATGTCAGTAGCTTCCGCGCGACAGGGCCGAACAGGTTCGCAACGATATCGACGCCCATATGCGCATTGATCTTCACGCAATAACTCGCCCCGAGCAGAACCATCCAGGCAAACAGATAAACTGTCGCCTCAAGCGCCCATAAGATATTCGAATTAAAAACATACCGGGCGATAACATTAGCAAAGGTAATGACTGTCATCGCACCCATGAGGAGTGCGAGGAGGGTTTCCTCGATTTCATCGGTAAATCCGCGCCGAGTCACATTCATCGAAGATCTCTCCCCCCAAGGCTTCGCACATCCATTGGTGTGCATCCTCCCCATTGAGGAGAGGATCAAAAAAACGCCGCCCGCAAAAACGGACGACGTTTTCTTATCATATCAAGCTAATCAGGACCCTGCATTTGCATCCTGAGCGGCTTCGACGAGATCAGCAGGAACGTCGCCTTCGAATTTTTTCCAAACTGGCTTCAGTGCCGAAACCCATTCTGCACGTTGTTCAGCGGTCAGGCTGCGCACTGTGCCACCGGCTTTGATGACAAGTTCTTTGTTCTCTTCATTCACGGCAGTTGATGCCGCGTTTCGTTCGGCGGTTACTTCTTCGATGATTTTACCGAACTGCTCGCGCTGATCGTCTGGCAGGCCTTCCCAGAAATCGGTAGAGGTAACCAGCAGGTAGTCAATAATGCCGTGGTTTGTTTCGGTTACGCCATCCTGTACTTCGAAGAATTTCTTACCGTAGATGTTTGACCATGTGTTTTCTTGTCCATCGACAACTTTGGTCTGCAACGCGCCGTAAACCTCTTTAAAGGCCATTTTTTGTGGGTTCGCGCCGAGCGCCTCAAACTGTGCAATGAGAACGTCAGACGGTTGCGTGCGGAATTTCAAGCCGGAGGCATCGGTCGGCTTGATCAGAGGCACGCTTGCCGACATTTGCTTCATGCCATTGTGCCAATACGCGAGACCCTGGAGGCCACGGCGCTTCATGGAATCGAGCATTTTGCGTCCCGCAGGACCCGACTGAAAACGATCCACGGCGTTGATGTCCGTAAACATGAACGGCAGATCGAAGATGCGGAACTGTTTGGTGAATTTTTCAAACTTCGAAAGGGATGGTGCTGCAAGCTGCACGTCGCCGGAGAGCATGGCTTCCAGCACTTTATTGTCATCGTAAAGGGAGGAGTTCGGGAACACCTCCATGCACATCGTACCATTCATTTCTTCATTGACACGTTTCGCGAGGAGTGTCGCAGCAATACCTTTTGGGTGCTTATCCGTGTTCGTGACATGAGCAAATTTGACAACAGTTTCGCCCGGATCGCAGGCTGCGTGGGCTGCGCCCGCTCCGAATACCAGTGATAGAGTAGCGGCTGCCATGATGTGCTTCGTAATGCGCATTGGTAATCCTCCCAAGATTTCCATAGATGTTTGTGCCGCAGGTCCTCGCGACGCGCCACAACTACAACAAACCAAACGAACAAACAAATGCTGATGAATCGCTTCCCTCTATCCCTTTCGCCACCCGTACCCGAGGGTCACGAATCAGGATTATCGGTGTTTTGGGCTACCCCCTGATATTGGGACAGGGGTGTGCGCTGAGCTTTTCGGCTCCCGGTGATTTATCGTCTGTGATTCCCGCGCAGGCGGGAATCACTATCAGTTTCAACAGATACCCGCGTTCGCGGGTATGACCGTGAATGCGGTTAGAAAGCTGTGCCGTATGTGTTTGTGGTGAGAACGGACGCATTTGCGCTTGCGTCCGCAAACCTTGCTTGTGTTTTCGAACTTTTCAGCTCTCAGTGATCGGCTTCGCCGATGCACTTGCCGCTGCGCTGTTTGTGCTTGTGGTGAGGCTGGACGCATTTGCTCTTGCAAATGCCTGAATGTTCAATATACGTTCTTTTAGATTTTTTCCTGAAAGGACGGCATGAACGACGCGGTGATCATCAAATATCAAGTGGCGGCGCTGATGCGTTTGGTTGCGTCGATGTTTGCGCTCGTCGGGTTGGTTCCGGGCGGCACGGCGGTTGTGTCGATTCCTACGGAAGTACGTCGTCAGGTTTTACGGGTTTTGCAACCGGCTGAATCGGCTCTGCGGCGGGTGATCCTCGTCAAAGCGCGAGGACTGGTGGTTTCGCTCGGGCCAAAACGCCCTGCTCCTAAAGGTGCTCTTCCAAAGGGGAAAGGTGCGGGAGATCGTATTCCGGCTTTTGTGTTGTTCGACCCGCGCAAATGGTTTCGTGAATTGGCAAAACCGCACCGGCCTCTGCGCGGGGCTGGTCCGCGCATTAGCGGTTTTGATGAACAGCGTTTTGACACGCCCGCGCCGCGCTCTGCTGAGGTCAATCCAGCCAGCCTATGCAGACGGTTGCAGGCTTTGCAAAAAGCATTGGAAACCATACCGGCGCAGGCAAAACGGCTGGCTCGGTTGCAAGCACGGCGGCGCGCATTGGGTGAACCGCTCAGACGGATCGAACCGAGGCGACCGGGATGGCCGCCGGGGTATCGGAAACACCACACGCATCCGGTCGATGTGATTTTAAAGGATTGCGATATTCTGGCGCGGCAAGACCCCCGCCCGCCGGATAAATCCTGACATTTCGGATTTTGAACCTCCCACCGTTGCCGGTCGGGAGGCGCTGGTGGTTGAAGGTACACAACATGGCATAACATGGGCGCAGGCTTCACATCTTTCGAAACGGGCATTTGACTTTTCTCAAGGTGAGATTAAATCTTTGTAATAAAACAGTAAATTTATAATTCTATAAGTTTCTGATATATCTATTATCCACAAAATGACGTCTCCCTTGTTCAGCTAAAGAAAAAAGCTACTCTTGGGTTTTTGGCACAAGCACAGCAAAACCCATGACCCAACCAGGCCCGCTCGCCGGTATTCGCGTTCTCGACTTAACATCGATGATTTCCGGTCCGACGACGACGTTAATTCTCGCGGATCAAGGAGCCGATGTCATCAAAGTCGAAGCACCAAGCGGGGATCATACCCGTGCGGTTTCGACCCGGCGCAACGGTTTTTCGGCGTCTTTTGTCAATAACAACCGCAACAAGCGATCCATCGTTCTCGATCTGAAAACCGAAGGCGGTTTAGCGGCGCTGAAAGCCTTGGCGAAGACGTGCGATGTTGCCGTGCAGAATTTTCGCCCCGGTGTGGCGGATCGTATTGGCATTGGCGAAGACGCGCTGCGCGAGATGCGTCCCGACATGATCTATGTCTCGATCAGCGGGTTCGGCGAAACCGGACCTTATGCGCAAAAGCCGGTTTATGATCCGCTGGTGCAAGCCTTGAGCGGGTTGGCGACTGTGCAGGCCGGGTCTGATGAGGGGCGTCCGGCGCTGGTGCGTACAATCTTGCCCGATAAGCTGACAGGATTTGCCGCAGCACAAGCCATTACCGCCGCGCTGTTTCACCGTGAGCGCACGGGCGAGGGCCAGCATATCCGGCTCTCGATGCTTGATACGGTTTTGGCGTTTCTGTGGGGGTCGGATATGGGAGGGCATACCTTTGTCGGGCACGAAGCAAAAGCCGAGCGCGCGCAGAGCTTTATCGACCTGATTTATGAGACGCAGGAAGGATTTATCTCGGTTGCCGTGCAATCGAATAAAGAATGGTCAGGACTGTGCCGGGCCTTCGGCAAACCGGAATGGCTGGACGATCCGCGCTTCAAAACTTCCGCTGATCGCGGGGTTAATATTGATGTGCGGCTCGGGATGACACAAGAAGTGTTGCTCACCGATACTGCCGAGAATTGGCTGCGGCGACTCGAAGCGGAAGACGTGCCGTGCGCGCCGGTCCTGACCCGCCGTGAAGCGCGGCAGCACCCGCAAATCGAGGCCAATGACTCAGTGATGGAGATTGAGCATCCGCTGATTGGCACGCTGCGCCAAGCGCGCCCTGCGCCTCGCTTTTCGCGCACCCCAACCGGCTTGCGCCATCATGCGCCAAAGCTGGGCGAGAACTCGGTTGAGGTGTTGCGCGAGGCCGGTCTGAGCGATGAGGAAATCAAAACGCTGATCGAACAAGGCATCACCAGAGATGATTGATTTTTATTACTGGCCGACGCCGAACGGTTGGAAAGTCTCCATCGCGCTCGAAGAATTCGGTCTGCCTTATGAGATGAAGCTCGTGAACATCGGCAAAGGAGATCAGTTCGCGCCGGAGTTTCTGGCAATCAGTCCCAATAATCGAATGCCTGCTATCGTTGATCATGATGTCGAGGGCGAGCCGGTCTCTGTGTTCGAGAGCGGGGCAATTCTTTGGTATCTCGCCGAGAAAACCGGGCGGTTTCTGCCGAGCGATCCTTTGGGCCGCAAAGAAGTGCTGGAATGGCTGTTCTGGCAAACCGGCAACCAAGGGCCGATGGCCGGTCAGCACTCGCATTTCTTCAACTACGCGCCCGATGATGTGCGCAAACAAGGCTATGCTTTTGAGCGTTATAAAGGCGAGACTGAACGGTGCATCGGGGTTTTGGAGCGCCGCTTGGAAGGGCGCGAATGGCTGGTTGGTGAAGACTATAGCATCGCGGATATGCAATGTTGGCCTTGGGTGCTGATTGCAAAAGCGATGGCTTTGAGTTTGGACCCATATCCCCGCGTTTCCGATTGGCGCGAACGTATTAAGCTACGCCCCGCAGTGCAGCGCGGCGTTAACCTCGCCAAGCAGGATCGTCCGAAACAACAGCATAGCGAAGAGGCAAAAAAGATATTGTTCGAACAGCGATAGGCTCTGGAGTTTGATGCCTCGCGTCGCGAATTCCGGCGTGTATCTCTCTGGAATATCCCGAAATCACTCCTACAGAAGGACTTGCTTGGTTCCCGCAGATATGCGCTCATAGTGTCGTGACTCCGCTTTGCCGGTTAAGGCCCCGGATGGCGGGATAGAATATGGGGAGGTCACATGGCTAAAATGATCCACTCGATGATCCGCGTTTTGGATGAAGCGCGCTCTCTCGAGTTCTACCGCACGGCCTTTGGGTTGGAAGTCGCGGATCGCTTGGATTTCGAGAATTTCACGCTTGTCTATCTGTCAAATCCTGAAACCGAATTCGAGCTGGAATTGACCGTCAATAAAGGCACGACGGAACCTTATGATCTCGGCAATGGGTATGGGCATTTGGCGGTGAGTGTCGAGGATGTCGATGCGCTTCATGCCAAGCTGACAGAGGCCGGTTACGAGCCGCGCAAGTTGGTTGATTTCGCACCGGCTGGTGAGGTGATCGCGCGGTTCTTCTTTATCAAAGACCCGGACGGATATGAGATCGAAGTTCTCAGACGCGGAGGCCGCTTTAAATAAAGGCCGGAAGGGAAACCGCAACGGCCTTTTATTTTGAGAATAACATACGAACGAAACCAAGCGCTTAAACCCCAAAAGAGGGTGGCGTAATTGATAACAACGGGAGGAATGTCTGATGAGAGTCATCGACAAAAGAGAAACAGTCAGTCGGCGGGATTTTCTCGCCGCATCTGGCACGACTGCGCTGGGGGCCTCGCTGGTCTTCGGGGCCAGCACGCTTGTATCCACGAACCAAGGTTGGGGCATGGAAGTCACCGCGCTCAAGCCTGAGACGATGGCAACCCTGATCCAGATGGCACGCGATATTTATCCTCATGACCGTGTGGCGGATAAATACTACGCCAAGGCCATGAAACAGCATGATGAAGCGGCGGCGGGCGATGCGGATACGCTGAAAATGCTCGAAGACGGTGTTGCCGATCTGAACGAGCGCGCGGGCGACGGCGGTTATCTCGGCATGGGCTGGGAAAAAGACCGCGTTGCAATTCTGCGCGACATCGAAAGCGATGGGTTTTTCCAAGCCATTCGAGGCTCGCTGGTCGTTGGTCTTTACAACCAAAAAGCGGTTTGGCCGCTGTTTGGCTACGAAGGCGCGTCGGCTCATAAGGGCGGTTATATCGATCGCGGCTTTGACGACATTGATTGGGTATAAGGGAGGATCACACGATGAGTGCACCATATGATCTGAACGACGACTCGGTCGTTGTTATTATCGGTTCCGGTGCGGGCGGTGGAACGCTCGGAAATGAACTGGCTCAAAAGGGCATCGACACTGTTGTGCTGGAGGCGGGTGGCCGCCACGAAGCGGATGATTTCATCAATGACGAATGGGGCAGCTTTGGCCAGCTCGCTTGGTTGGATAAGCGCACCACGTCCGGCAGTTGGCGCGTTGCGAAAGACTTTGCGGGTTTGCCAGCATGGATCGTGAAAGCGGTGGGCGGGTCTACCACGCACTGGGCGGGCGCGAGCCTGCGTTTTCAGGACCATGAATGGCAGGCGAAAACGCATTATGGCGATATTGACGGGGCGAACTTGCTCGACTGGCCGATCACGGCGGAAGACATGGCACCTTACTATGCCAAAGCTGAAGACAAAATGGGCGTGACGCGCACCAATGGCATTCCCGGCTTACCCGGCAACAATAACTACAAGGTGCTTGAAGCCGGTGCGAAAAAACTCGGCTATAAAAACGTTCATACCGGACGCATGGCGATCAATTCGCAAGACCGCGATGGTCGCACGTCCTGTCAGCAATCGGGGTTTTGCTTCCAAGGCTGTAAGTTCGCCGCGAAGTGGTCGACGCTCTACACTGAAATTCCAAAAGGTGAAGAGACTGGCAGGATGGAAGTTCGTGCCAACGCGCATGTGCTGAAAATCGAACATGACGACAGTGGCAAAATCACCGGCGTTCTCTACGCGGATAAAGACGGCAATCAGCATTTGCAAAAAGCGCGCATTGTTGCGGTCGCGGGTAACTCGATTGAAAGCCCCCGCCTGTTGCTGAATTCAGCATCAAGCATGTTCCCGGATGGGCTGGCGAACAGCTCTGGTCAGGTCGGCAAAAACTACATGCGCCATATGACTGGCTCGGTTTATGCCGTGTTTGATAAGCCGGTGAATATGTATCGCGGTACGACAATGGCCGGGATTGTCACCGACGAAAGTAAGCACGATACCTCGCGCGGCTTTGTTGGTGGGTACGAGATGGAGACGCTTGGCCTTGGATTGCCGTTTATGGCAGCCTTTCTCAATCCCGGTGCATGGGGCCGTGAATTTGCCGGTGCTCTGGATATGTATGATCACATGGCGGGCATGTGGCTGGTCGGTGAAGACATGCCGCAGGAGAGCAACGCGATCACGCTGTCTGATGAAAAAGATCAGTACGGGATGGCGGTTCCCAACGTCCACTTTGATGATCACGAGAATGACCTTGCCATGCGCAAACATGCTTATGCTCAGGGCATGGCGATTTATGATGCTGTTGGCGCGACGGTCACGTATCCGACCCCGCCCTATCCTTCGACTCATAACCTTGGCACAAACCGGATGTCCGCGAATGCGAGAGATGGCGTGGTGAACAAATGGGGACAAACCCATGACGTTGCGAATCTGTTCGTTTCGGACGGGTCGCAATTCACGACAGGAGCAGCGGAGAATCCGACCCTAACCATCGTTAGTCTGGCTATCCGTCAGGCCGATTATATTGCAGAACAGATGTCAGCGAAGAACATCTGATTGTAGTATAGTTTTGCTATGATTCGTTGCAAACGTCGATTGTTTGTCGCAATTGTAGAATTAGGGGAAGGAAAAGAAGGGCATTACTAAGCCGCGCCTTTCTTTTCTCTTCAAGCATTTTTGAATGAATCATTTTTCGGATTGACGTATAGTTTTCAATTCATTTTTTTAGTGGCGATAGCTCAGATTGACAGGAGGTTCCCTTGAGCACCGTACGGCCTAGTATATGTTTAAATATGATTGTAAAAAACGAAGCGCACGTGATTAAACGATGCCTCGAGAGTGTGCGCGCTTTAATTGACCATTGGGTTATCGTCGACACCGGCAGTAGCGATTCGACCAAAGAAATCATTTTAGACACCTATGCCGATGTTCCCGGCAGTCTTTACGAACGCCCGTGGAAGAATTTTGGACATAACCGATCTGAAGCACTCGATTTGTGTAAAGGCATTGCAGATTATGTTCTCACGATTGATGCGGATGAGTTCTTTGAATTTGAAGAAGACTTTTCGTTCGATGGGCTTCATGGTGATTGGTGTACTCTCGTAAAACGTCGCGGGACGAGTGAGTATATTGTTCCTTCATTGCTGAAAACCTCCTGCGAATGGCGGTGGAAAGGTGTGATTCACGAACAACCTGTTAGTGATACCGCATCAATACCACAAGCGATCACTGATTTGGTGATTGTGTCTCCACCGGATGGGGCACGGGCACACGACCCAAACATCTATCGACGCGATGCCTTGATGTTAGAAGCGGCACTCATTGAAGAACCTGATAATCCGCGTACGATGTTCTATCTCGCGCAATCTTATCGTGATGCTGAAGATTATGACAATGCGATACGGTGTTATACACGGCGTCTGGGAATGGGAGGTTGGCGCGATGAAAAATACATTGCACTCTATCAAATTGGTGCTGTCAAATTGGTTAGGGGCGATCCTTGGCCCGAGTGTCTGGAGGCTCTGCTAAAGGCGCAATCCCATACACCGGAACGGATAGAGCCGCTGTTTATGATCGGCATGTTTTACTCCCAACGTAAAGAATGGGAGCTTGCATGGTTATTTTTGGAAAAAGCTGCAAAATCACAACCCGTGGGTCCTGAGCGGCTTTTTGTAGAGAGCGATATTTATAATTGGCGTGCGAAGTTAGAGGCTGCGGTTGCCGCGTATTGGACAGGCCGCCACGATGAAGCAATTTCACTGAATAAAAAATTGCTGACTTCAGATATGCTGCCAAAAAAATTCCGCGATCCGGTCGAGCGCAACTTGCAATACAGTTTAAGAGAGACGGAATTAGAGTCTGCCTGATCAAATGTTTTCATTTTCAGCGGGATGGGTTCATAAGTCATAATGACTTTGACACAGCTCCGCTATCTGGTTGCTCTTGCTGATCATCGGCATTTCGGTCGCGCTGCAAATGCTTGCGCGATCTCACAGCCTACGCTTTCCGCGCAATTGCGAAAACTCGAAGCTGAATTGCAAGCTGATCTGATCGAGCGTGGTAACACGGTGACGATGACGCCGTTGGGAAATGCAGTTGTCACAAGGGCGCGGGGAATTCTGTCAGAAGCAGATGAGATTGCCAGCATCGCGCGGCGCGGTGAAGAACCACTGACCGGGCCGCGTCGCATTGGTATTATCCCAACATTATGCCCGTATCTTCTCCCATGGGCATTGCCCGCGCTCAATCAAGGTTTTCCAAGATTGAATTTGATTTGTCGCGAAGTAATGACAGGCGCAGTGATTGCTGCGGTAAAATCGCGTGAATTGGATTGGGGATTGATCGCGGATGATCCAAACGATCCCGGCTTGAACAGTCATATTTTATTTGATGAACCATTCTTTGCGGCCCTGCCGACCAGTCATCCTTTAACGGCGCGCAAACAAATTTCTCAGGCGTCTTTATGTCATGAAAAAATTCTCGTTCTCGGTGAAGGTCATTGTTTGCGAGATCAAACGCAGGCTTTATGTGGTTCAGGATCATCGGGGTTGGGAGATGATATTCAGGCAACCAGTCTTGAAACACTGCGGGGATTGGTTGCTGCGGGACAAGGAGTGACTTTGCTTCCGGCGCTCGCACGGCGAAAGGAAGAATCTACGATTGCGTTGAGGCCGTTGACACCAGCGGCGAGTCGTACTGTCCGCTTTATTTCGCGCCGCGCAGATCCCCGCAGAGATGAAGTCACATTGTTAACCGGGGCATTGAAGGCCGCTATTCCTAAAGCTGCTTTGGCAAAGAAATAAATCGCATTGCGCACAAACGACATAGGCACAATGATGATAGTCAAAATCTATCACCACATAAACGATTTTCGATTTTACCTTTCGACCCTTTGGCACATATTGTCTCACAAGAAAATTCGCACCGGATTATTTTTACCACGATTGGAGAGCAAATGGACGGAAATACTGGATGTCCCTTCTCGGGCAGAATTCACGTTAGCAACCGCGATTGGTGGCCGAACCAGTTAAACCTGAAAGTCTTGCACCAGAATGCACCGGCTGGTGATCCGATGGGCGAAGACTTTGATTATGCCAAGGCATTCAAAGCCCTCGACCTTGATGCGCTGAAAGAAGATATTTTTGCGTTGATGGAAGACTCTCAGGATTGGTGGCCAGCCGACTATGGTCACTATGGTCCTTTGTTCATTCGTATGGCGTGGCACAGCGCTGGCACGTATCGCACGGGCGATGGTCGCGGTGGTTCCGGCACGGGCAATCAGCGGTTTGCGCCACTGAACAGTTGGCCGGATAACGGCAACCTCGACAAAGCCCGCATGTTGCTTTGGCCGATTAAACAGAAATACGGCAGAAGCATTTCCTGGGCGGATCTGATGATCTTGACCGGCAACTGCGCATTGGAATCGATGGGCTTCAAAACATTCGGCTTCGGTGGAGGCCGCGTTGATATATGGGAGCCTGAAGAAGATATTTATTGGGGCTCCGAGAACGAATGGCTTGCCTCCAGCGATAAGCCGAACAGCCGTTACTCTGGCGACCGTGATCTTGCCAACCCTCTGGCAGCAGTTCAGATGGGTCTGATCTATGTCAATCCGGAAGGACCAGACGGCAATCCTGATCCGCTGGCTTCGGCGCGGGACATTCGCGAGACATTTGGCCGGATGGCAATGAATGACGAAGAAACTGTCGCGTTGACAGCGGGCGGTCATACTTTCGGTAAAGCGCACGGCGCGGGCGATCCATCGCATGTTGGTGTTGAACCGGAAGGCGGCGCCATCGAAGCGCAAGGTCTTGGTTGGCTTAGCACGCATAAATCCGGTAAAGGCGTTGATGCCATCACCAGCGGTATCGAGGGTGCTTGGACTCCAACCCCGACGCAATGGGACATGAGCTATTTCGATGTTCTGTTCGGGTATGAATGGGAACTCGGCAAAAGTCCGGCGGGTGCAAATCAATGGCACGCTAAGGCCCTTGCCGATAAAGATCATGCGCCAGAAGTTGACGGGTCTGGTAAAAAAGTACCGATCATGATGACCACCGCTGATATGGCGATGCGGATGGACCCGGCTTATGAGAAAATCTCGCGCAGCTTCCACAAGAACCCGAAGAAATTCGCAGATGCTTTTGCACGGGCTTGGTTCAAGCTGACTCACCGCGATATGGGGCCGAAGTCTCTTTATCTCGGTAAAGAAGTGCCATCGCAAACGCTGATCTGGCAAGACCCGATCCCAGACGTCGATCACAAGCTGATCGGTAAGGCGGATGCGAAATCTTTGAAGAAAAAGATCCTCGCAACCGGCCTGTCGATTTCGGAACTGGCTTCGGCGGCGTGGGCGTCGGCTTCGACTTTCCGTGGTTCGGATAAACGCGGCGGCGCAAATGGTGCGCGCGTTCGTCTTACCCCTCAGAAAGATTGGGAAGTCAATCAACCTGCGCAGCTAGATAAAGTGATCAAAAAGCTGACGAAAGTGCAAAAGGCGTTCAACGCTGAACAGTCCGGCGGTAAGAAAGTGTCCCTCGCGGACATGATCGTTCTTGGCGGCTGTGCAGCGGTAGAAGCGGCAGCAAAGAAAGCCGGTCACAAGGCTGAAGTGCCGTTTACGCCGGGCCGGATGGACGCCACGAAAAAGCATACCGATGCTGAATCCTTCGATCCGATGGAACCGGCAGCGGACGGCTTCCGCAATTATCTCAAAGGTGACTATGCGATTTCACCCGAGGAGCTGTTGGTTGATAAAGCACAGCTTATGACGCTGACTGCGCCGGAAATGACTGTGCTTGTTGGTGGAATGCGCGCGTTGAATACCAATGTCGGCGACTCTCAGCATGGTATTTTTACGGACCGTCCTGAAGCCCTGACGAATGATTACTTCGTCAACTTGCTCGATATGGGCACGACATGGCGTGCGTCTTCGGACTCCGAAGATGTCTTTGAAGGCCGTGACCGCAACACCGGCGAAGTGAAATGGACCGGCACGCGCGTTGATCTGATCTTTGGTTCAAACTCGCAACTTCGCGCCTTGGCTGAGGTCTACGGATGCGATGATGCAGGCGAGAAATTCGTCAATGATTTCGTCGCAGCGTGGAGCAAAGTGATGGAACTGGATCGCTTTGATCTCAAATAATAAAAAAGTCGGGCTGCGTCGCGGCCCGACCTTTCGATGAGAGTATGATGGGAGGCGCAGTGATGTGCCTCTCTTTTTTTGATCGTTAATCCTTCGGTATGAGCCGCAAACCCAATTCACGCAGTTGCGCGATTTCTACTTCGGATGGGGCTTGCATCATCAGGTCTTCGGCGCGCTGGTTCATCGGGAACATGATGACTTCACGGATGGCGGTTTCGTCGGCGAGCAGCATAACGATACGCTCCATCCCCAGAGCCATGCCGCCGTGGGGCGGTGCGCCATATTTGAAAGCGTTGAGCATCCCGCCGAACTGCTCTTCGACGGTTTCCGCCGGATAGCCCGCAATGCCAAACGCTTTGATCATGACTTCGGGTTTGTGATTTCGGATTGCACCCGATCCCAGCTCATACCCGTTGCAGACCACATCATATTGATATGCCGTTAGGGTTGTCGGGTCTTCAGCGTCCAGACCATCCATCCCACCTTTAGGCATCGAGAACGGGTTGTGGGAGAAATCGACTTTCTTGTTTTCGTCGTCCCATTCGTACATCGGGAAATCGACAATCCAACACAGCTCAAACCGGTTTTTGTCCGCTAGTTCCAACTCGTCGGCAATTACGTCGCGGGCGCGACCGGCAACATCGACAAAAGACTTCGGCTCACCGCCAAGGAAGAACGCAGCATCGCCTGCGCCGAGGCCAAGTTGCGCGCGCACAGCTTCGGTGCGCTCGGGGCCAATGTTTTTCGCAAGTGGTCCCGCGCCCTCTATTCCGCTACCATCTTCGGCTTTGCGCCAGAGAATATAACCCATGCCGGGCAAGCCCTGATCAATAGCGAACTTGTTCATACGGTCACAGAATTTGCGACTGCCACCCGTCGGGGCGGGGATCGCACGAATTTCCGTGCCGCTTTTTTCGAGAATCGATGAGAAGATTTTGAAGCCGGACCCGGCGAAATGTTCGCTGACAACCTGCATCTCAATCGGGTTGCGCAGATCAGGCTTGTCCGAGCCGTATTTTGCCATCGCCTCGGCATAAGGGATTTGTCGGAATTCCTGCGTAACAGGGCGTCCGCCGCCGAACTTTTCAAAGATGCCGCGAATGACAGGCTCCATCGTGCCGAGAACATCTTGTTGTTCGACAAAGCTCATTTCCAAGTCGAGCTGATAGAACTCACCGGGAGAACGATCCGCGCGGGGGTCTTCATCGCGAAAACAAGGTGCAATCTGGAAGTACCGGTCAAAACCCGCAACCATGATGAGTTGCTTAAACTGTTGCGGTGCTTGGGGCAGAGCGTAGAACTTGCCTTGATGTAAACGGGACGGCACAAGAAAATCACGCGCACCTTCTGGTGATGAAGCCGTCAGAATCGGCGTTTGGTATTCGGTGAATCCAACCTCGCTCATCGCATTGCGCGCATGGGTAAAGACTTTCGAGCGCAGCTTGATATTTTCATGCAAACCGTCACGGCGCAGATCGAGGAAGCGATATTTTAGGCGGGTTTCTTCGGGGTAGTCTTGGTCGCCGAAGACAGGTAGGGGCAATTCATCTGCTTTGCCGAGAACCTCAAGATCACGCACGAAAACTTCGACCTCGCCGGTTGGGATTTTGTCATTCACCAGTTCGGGGTCGCGGGCTTTTACTTCGCCGTCAATGCGGATCACCCATTCAGAGCGGCAGGCTTCCACATCCTTAAATGCAGGACTGTCGGAATCCGCCAAAACTTGCGTCATGCCGTAGTGATCACGCAAGTCGATGAACAACACGCCGCCATGGTCGCGTACACGGTGAACCCACCCAGACAGCCGGATAGTCTCGCCGACATTTTCCTTACGGAGTTCGTCGCAACGGTGAGTACGGTAAGCGTGCATGGCGGACCTCGAAAAGACACGAAAAAAGGCACGCGATACTGCGCGCCCTTATTGGGTCGGATACACTTGTTTTGTGCGGTTATGTCAAGGATTTGGAGCGCAATTAGCTCTTCTTTCCCTCTGCAATCACCTTGCTTTCTTTCCGTAGAGAGCGCGAAGGCGGGCAAACTTCGCGTAAATTGCGACCCCAGCAGAAGCCGGAGCCGCCCGGAAAGCCCGTAAAAGCCTAACCGTTATCTGGCAGCGTTGATGTGTATGTAATCATCTCAGCTTCAGAAATTGCACCATCGCCGTTGGTATCGATGGTGACGAAATCAACGTCGGTGGCATCGGGGAGTGCCACGGCAAACTCTTCCGGCGTCACCCATCCGTCGGCATTGGTGTCCGCCTCTTGAAAGGTCGGCGTTGCGGCGAAGGCCGCTGTCACGAAGAGGGAAAGGATTGCTGCTGGAATAATCGTACGTGTCATTTGTATTCTCCTTATAAGCAACCGGTCAGACTGTCGCCCTGGTTGTGAGTGGAAAACGTCAATGACGGTCATGTGTTCCAAATAAAAATCTCGATCTTTAAGTAATTATAAAGTAACTAGAATCAAAACACATTGTGAAATCTATGCCATATTTTGCTATAAATTTTCCTTAAGGATTTGAATTTTCAACATATTGATTTTTTAATTAAAATATTAATATTAATACTATAGTGTTTTACAGTTTTTGATAAAAAAATGATGAAATAAACGTGATAACGCCGTGTAATAGGCTGGCGTAATGCTGATCCTTATCCGGTAAATTGAACTATAAATGCCTTCTCTATTCCGCAACCAATAACTGCGAGAATAGAACCTTGTGATTGTTTCGATCAGCACTAGTACCCGGAATCATTGTTCAGCGAAACATGGTTTGAGTCGTTTCTGATGGACTTCTGATTTTGTCCAGACGAAGGGCGCGGCGTCTTCGTTGTAGATTTTGATGAAATCGTCGATATGGGCGATGAGCTGTTTTCGC
>CALKIZ010000099.1 GCA_937995735.1 uncultured Neomegalonema sp.
TCGAGAGGGCGAACCTTAGCGAGGCGCGTCTCGAGGGGGCGAACCTAAGATTCGCGCGACTCGAGGGGGCGGACCTCACGGGGGCGAGACTCGAGGAGGCGGACCTGAGTGGGGCGCGACTCGAGGGGGCGAACCTCAGCTTGGCGCGTCTCGAGAGGGCGAACCTTAGCGAGGCGCGACTCGAGGGGGCGGACCTCACGCGGGTTGAAATGACAGACGCAGTCGTCAAGTATGCGTCCGTCATTGGAGAGACCCTAAGTCAAGTCCGTAATTTGACGCAAGCACAATTAGATCAGATGTACGGCGATGTAACGACTGACCTGTCGGAGACTGGGTTGGGTCCACCGGATCATTGGCCGGAGATTGAAATTCCTGTTGAGCAGCGGGTTGCATGTTGGAAGCAATGGGCCGTTGAAAATGGTGCGTCAGTTTGGGATTTTCCCGAAACCGATGTAGAATGCACCATTCAGGGTGATTAAATCTATGGGTGTGTTTTCTTCCGCAAAAACACGTGACTTCTTGATGGAAAATTTTCGCGTGAATTTTCGAGGCCCCGGCTTTTGCAGCCGGGGCGGGGGCTGTTCGCGGGGGCTGTCCATGAATTTTCAGGGTTTTGCCGTCATAGCGGCGATGCTTCACGGGTTTTGCATCATTATTTCAGGGTTTTCCCTTACCGTTTAAGAGTTTTACCCGATTATCTCAGGGTTTTCTCTGACCCTTAAAAAGTGCCTTCCATGACCACAGCGAACGACATCATCAAGCACCTGTCCTTGCAGCCGCACCCCGAGGGCGGATGGTATCGGGAGACGTGGCGCGCCGATGCCGCCGACGGCGAGCGCGCGGTCGGAACCTCGATTTACTACCTGCTCGATGTCGGTGATTTCTCGCACTGGCACCGCGTCGATGCCGCAGAAATCTGGCATTTCTACGCCGGTGCGCCGCTGTCTCTTACCGTCTCTCCCGATGGCCATGACGCCCAAGCATGGGTGCTCGGGCCGGAAATTATGGCCGGTCAACTGCCCCAACGCATCGTCCCGCCAAACTGGTGGCAAACCGCGACTTCGCTCGGTGGTTGGACTTTGGTAGGCTGTACCGTCTCGCCGGGATTCGACTTTGAGACGTTTGAAATGGCTCCCCCCGATTGGCGGCCAACGCCCCGTAAAGATTGAGCTTTACCGCCTAAGCGCGCTCTATAAAACCCGCCTCGGTAATCACCCCGTCAAGCCACTGATCCGTCGGCTCTATCGGCACAGCCCCGACTTCCTGCGCCGCATACGCATACCCGTAAGCGCGCGTTGGAGCCGCCGCCCTGAGCAGCTCGAGCGTGCGGTCGTAGAATCCACCGCCATATCCAAGCCTGAACAGCGCGCGGTCAAACGCTAATAACGGAGCAATAACAATGCTTGGCGTGACAATCTTCGCAGTCTCGTCCGGGATCGCCGCCCCGAAAGCGCCGGCGATAAAGGCCGTATTCCGGTCTGCCGCGCGGAATTGCAGAGGCGTGTCAGGCGCAATTACCACAGGATAACAGGTGGTTATGCCTCTCTCCCAAAGCGAATCGGCAAGCGGTGCGGGGTCAAGCTCTGACTGAATTGCACGGTAAAGCGCAACCACATCCCCTTGAGCTACCTCAATGGTTGCATCAAATACTGCCAGCGCAACATCCGCAGCCCCGGTTTGCTCAGACGCCGCAGTTTTCCTACGCTTTCGCGCATCGCGCCGCGCTTGCGCTTTGATTTCATGAAGCTCTGTCATGCAGCCTTGTTAGGGAAGTGGCGGACCCGAGACAACCGTTGGAGTTATTGATCCCCGCTAGGCCTGGTTAACCAGGTGGGCGCCATGTGCCTAGGACCACGATCCAGAGCAGGGACAGCACCCGCAGAGATGCTTAAGGCAAGAGGGATTCAGACTCCTATACGCGCAGCCCAGTATCCGCCGACACCTAAGATAAGGCTCTAAGCGTTAACATGCCACCTATTACTCGATTTTTGCGCATCCAATCGCGTTGACAGCGCTCGCTGTCCCGTAATAGCTGCACCTTATGTTCGACTTACGGCCCATCGGCTACATTATCGGCCTGTTTATCGCCTTTCTCGGAGGGGCGATGATCTTGGTGGCAATTGCCGATGCTTTGTCTTCGGATGCGGATTGGCGCGCGTTTTTGCTGTCCGCGATTATTACATTGGTCGTGAGTTTCGCTCTCATCATTACCTGCCGGGGAGAGAGCACGGGAGGGATGTCTATTCAGCAGACCTTTATTCTGACCGCTGCCGCGTGGATTGTCCTGCCGTTGCTAGGCGCATTGCCGTTTATCTTCAGTAGCGTCAATCTGAGCTTTGTCGATGCGTTCTTCGAGGCCGTGTCGGGCATTACGACTACAGGGGCTACCGTACTGGTCGGGTTGGATAACACCTCAGCAGGCGTGTTGTTGTGGCGGGGACTGCTGCAATGGATTGGCGGAATCGGTATCGTTGTCGTTGCCATCGCGGTTTTGCCACAACTTCAAGTAGGTGGAATGCAACTATTCCGCTCGGAAGCCTTTGATACATTTGGAAAAATTTTACCCCGTGCCGCCGCAATTGCCGCTCAACTAGGGTATATTTATCTAGGTCTGACCTTGGCGGCTGTTCTTGTTTACACGGCGTGCGGGATGCTGCCCTTTGATGCTTTGGTTCATGCCATGACGACCATCGCGACCGGAGGACTAGCAAATTATGATGCGTCTCTGGGGCATTACGATACCCCTTCAATTCACTACTTTGCTGCGATGTTTATGCTGTTATCTGCATTACCTTACGTCCGGTTTGTTCAGTTGTTGAACGGCTCGGCGAAGCCTCTCATGCGTGATCCACAAGTCCGTACATTTTTTATGTTGGTGGCGTTGGTCGTGGTTGTGCTTGCCTATGTAAGATGGTCTCAAACCGGAGAAATCGAGGGCAGCTTTAGGAACGCGCTGTTTAATACAGTCTCGATCATTACCGGCACGGGGTATGCCACCGAAGATTTTCAGCTTTGGGGACCATTTGCGATGATGGTATTCTTCCTCATTGCCTTAAGCGGTGGATGCGCCGGATCAACAAGCTGTTCGGTCAAGATCTTCCGGTATCAAGTGTTGGCAGCGGCGATCCGTGCTCAGGTGCGCGCGATCCATAATCCGTCCTCAGTGATCAAAGCGCGATATGATGGCCGTCCCATTTCCGAGCAAGTGCTGTCATCGGTGATGGCATTTTTTATGATGTTTTTCCTGTCGCTCGCTGTCGTTACAATGACGTTGAGTTTCATAGGGTTGGACCTCGTGACCTCTTTATCCGGCGCTGTTGCAACGCTGGGCAATGTGGGGCCGGGCCTCGGGGATGTTATCGGTCCTAATGGGAACTATGCGAGCCTGCCCGTTTCGGCAAAATGGACATGCATTGTTGCGATGATCATTGGCCGGTTAGAATTGCTGAGTGTTTTTGTGATGCTCGCACCGGCATTTTGGCGGCGATAATCAAGGAAGGTTGATGATAATAACCGTAATCAGGTATTAAGCCATGCTGACAATCGACCTTGGCCTTGATGATTTTTTTGCTGCTGGCGGAAATCGCTGTTGTTTTACCGTTCCGGGTCAGCCGGGATTGTGCGTCAAAGTCAATCGGGTCGATCGTAGTCCAGCGTTTAAAAAAGCGAAGGCTCCGTTTTACAAGAGACTTCGCAACCTTAATGCATTTGATGAAAATCAAGAAGAATGCAGGGTTCTGGCGGCATTAGAGCAGTTTGCACCGAATGCGGCGGGCAGGTTATTTCCGAAATGCCATAGCTGGGTACACACTCCTTACGGACCCGGCTTGCTCTTAACTTTATTTCGGAATGCGGATGGCAATGTCTCTGATACCGTTGAAATGGAGATGGTTCGGAATGGTATAAGTGCGAAATTGAATGAAGCTGTCGATTTATTCAAAAAGGAATGGCGCGATGTCGCTATTCCTTCGCGCCAATTGTTGTTGCATAATATTGTTATCAATAAAGAAAAAGACCACTGGTGCTTAGCTGTGGTCGATGGGTTGGGCAGTGGGGAGGCTTTTCCTTTAGGAAAGTTACTTCCGGGAGTACGGCGAAAGCAAATCGAACGGCGGCTCAAGCAGTTCGACAAAAGGTTAGAGGACTTTGAAAGTCTTTGTGCGAAGGGCCTCGCGGTTGATAAAGGATGGGTGCGCCAGCGGACGGAACCGCTAGATCATGCTTTCAAGGTCAAGGCTTTAGGATTAGGCCCAGACATAGCTGTGTGAAAAAGGTAAGCTGATCGATTGCTCAACTATGTATTGGGCATAAAGCGCATTGTTCATTTCATCGTGGAAAAATTGACGTGTTCGTGACGCATGTTCAGCACGATCAGCATCGTTTTCAGCAAAATATTCGACCCGCTCTTTGAGCTGATTCAGGCTGTCATAGTATACGAGGGAACGGTCCGGAAAAAGCGTTTGGAATTGATTGTCGCTATGCGTGAAGACGAGCAGTCCATTGCCTCCAAGCTGAGCCATGCGCGCCGAAGAATACCAATGATGGCCCTCGTCTCTATTGAGGTTTACACCCATTGCTGACGAAGCGAGCGCAGAATCGTAATCTTTCCCCCAGACAGGCTCTTTCCCGAAAAAACCGAACGCATCAAAGCGGATTGAGGACGACAATTCATCCTTGAGCCATTGTACGGTTTCTCCACGTTTGGTGAACTTTGTCGCATTGCCGCAGAAGATCAGATCACGCTGCAATTGTCCGGCTGGCGTAGCTGAAACATCGAATCTTTCAATCGCCGGATCGACGGGATTAGGCATATGGAACGTGCGCTCACTTAGTTCTGGAAAGATCTCATCTATAGTAAGTTTTCCTGTCGAGATGAACGCGCTGTCACAGACGTTTAGGCGATCCCGGATACGTTGTACATTTGATGGGATAAAAAGAGGGTCATTGTTGCAGTGAACGATGATGCAGGAATGGGCTTCTTTGAGCGTATGGATTGTTTCATCGGTGATAATATCTGCATGGCCAATGATAATCAGTGTTGGTTCGATCTCTGCAGCAGTTTCGATCAACCTTTTGTTAGCTTTTTTCTTACCCAAATCACGCAGACCGAAAGGCGCTTCAAATGCAGCAGTGTCACGGTCGCTGAAAAAATGGACATAATGTCCGTTTCGTATCAAGCCGCGATGCAGTTTTACAAACCAGCTAACGCGGGTCTTTCCGTAGCGGCGTAGCTGTGCAAAACCTACGAGCAGAATGCGCTGGAGCGGGGCGCTCATGGGAAGGTAAGTTTGAAGTGGTTGATCACGGCTTTGAACTTAGCATCGTTTCCGGTAAGTGGATTTTTATTTGCCCGTTTAAGGCTTACTTGCTGCGAGCCGTCAATGACTTGAAAGCGTTGCTTATGGTCCCTTTGTTGTGGGATTTTTCTGCTCAAAACACCGTTTTTATGGGTCATGGCTTTCAGCCACACGTCATCGGATTTTGGGCAGAGTGTCATAAATGTTTCTACATCACTAACTTCAGGGGCAAAGCACCCCGGAAAATAAATGACGCCGCAGACACCTGTCGGGAAAATTGTTCCGCTTGCTTCGGTATCAGATGTATTTAAATCCCATCGTTTATAAAGCTGCGGCATTCCAGCGGCATTGAGATTGATCTTATGAGCGCGATGACAATGTACAATGTCAGGCTCGTTGCAGTGCGCTTTATAAAGCTGTTCGATGAAATCCACCGGATAGAGAATGTCGTCATCAGCGGTAATAATAAGACTGTCCGGGTATTCCAACACTGTGTAGTGATATTTCGTGTATGGGCCGAGATCACGTTCGCAATACAGAACTTCTAAGCCGCGCTTTTCTTGTAATTTCAGTAGCTCAGGGATGTTTTCGGGTGTGAAATCATGTTCGCAAACCCATAAGAGAATCCGGTCAGCCTTCACGGTCTGATTAAAGAGGGATTCGATTGTTTTATGGACACATTGAATACGGCTGCTGAACGTCGTTAGAGAAACAATCAGGGGTGTTTCGCGTGGGTAAGAGATACCGCTTGCAGTATTGTAAAGCGCTTTATTTTCCAGCTCGCGCTCCCATGCTAAAGCGTCGATGCGGCGACTGGTACTAATCTCGTTTTTCCGAATAAGCCGCTTAATGTTGAATGGGAACATGAACTAACCGTCTTTGAGCAGTGATGTGAATAAGGCGAGGTATTCGTTAACAACTTTTTCCTTAGAAAATGAATTGGAAAATTTGGTATTGCCGCCACTTACGAGGCTCGCAGATAGTGCCGGATCATTGATGAGTCTTTCAATCGACTTTTGTAATGCCGGGACGTCATCAATAGGAAAGAGAAGTCCGTTTTCTTCATTGTCCACGAGCCATTCAGCTCCCTTAGAACGAGAAGCGATGAGGGGCGTTTGGTGCGCCCAGGATTCCATGATGACAGTTCCGTTCGGCTCGTAGCGCGATGGAAAGACAGAAATATCTGCGGTTGCAAAAAGATATGCTACGTCATTTCGCCATCCAAGAAAATGGATTCTGTCTGAAATACCCAGCTCTGCGGCAAGATTTTCCAAAAATGAGCGCAGAGGTCCATCTCCCGCAAGTAGGAGGTGCGCTTTTTCAATATTGGCGAGGCTTTTTAGAAGAACATCATGTGCTTTGACTTCGTGGAGCCGCCCAAGTGCCAATATAACGGTCGCGTCCATCGGAATGTTATGCTCAGAACGCATGGAGTGGCGCGCGATTTCAGGATCGTTAAGAGGACGGGGCGTTTCTCCAAAATTCGGAATTAAGCTAGAACTTTCTTCAGGCCAGCCATTGTCGCGGATATGGCGAAGTAAATCTGGTGTAATCCCTACAAGGTGCGAGCAGTTCTTATAATACCGCAGCTTATAGTAACCACCGAGCCTGCCAATGACTGGATAGGGAAGACCGGCGGGCACACGCCGCGAAGCGCGGTTCATCCACGTAACAATGATATTTGGCTCAAAAGAGTCTATAGATCGTCTTAGTTTTTGTTTTGCAAATAGCCGATTGATGCCTCCAAACCTGATCGGGTCCACAACAAGGTTTTTTGCGTGGCTCAAACGCCCTTCTCGAATAGGAAAAGGTTCAATAATAACTTTCTGATCAATGCCGCGCTCGTCAAATGCAAATATGAGTTTTTCGCAGAAATTTTCCGCACCCCCTTCTTGCGTGGAGAGCATCAGCTGAAGGATGCGAAGCGGTTTATTTTTTTCCATGACTCATAAAAAATATTAGAATGGATGAATCGGTTCTGGTTAGGATTTAGAAAAAGCTTCAATACTTGTCATTTTTAATCGGCATTAAAACCGAGATACGTTCGCAACATTGCTGACTGTTATTATTACTTTCGAATGTTTTGTAACACCATGTGTTACTGAGAGTTTTTGACACAGGTTGATATATGCTGTCCAGAGAACAATGCCTTTAGCGATAGCTACACGCATAGAAACCTGGTGAGAGATCGTAATCCTACGACGCTTTTTCATCTCAAAATTGCCGGGCCGTTTGTCGTGTATGATAAGTCCATACTTTCCTGAGTCTAATAAGGATTGCAGCGATTCATTAAATCAACGACGATACACGAGTTACAAGCTGCTAGAATATTATGATAAATTTTCGTTCGATGTGTGACCATGAATCTGGCGCGGTTATCGCGCTATGGGCGGCGTGCGATTTGACGCGACCTTGGAACCCTCCCGAAGCAGATATTGCTTTGGCGCGACATAATCCAAATGCAGAAATACTTGTTGCTGCACCTGATAACGACATTATTGCGGCTTTCATGATTGGCCATGACGGTCATCGAGCTTGGGTATATTATCTGGCGGTTCACCCTGAGCACCGGCGTAAAGGATGGGGAAGAAGGGCTATGGCCGCCGCAGAAGACTGGGGGCGGGCGCAGAACATGCCCAAAATACATTTGATGGTGCGGCAAACGAATGCTCCCACAGTCGCGTTCTACGAACGGCTAGGATATTGTGACGCTGAAACTGTCGTTATGGAGCGGTGGCTTGATCATGAACGGGGCGAGATAAAAAAAGCTGCGAAGGGGCCTGAATGACATACCTTACTTTGGGCGTGGGCCTGTTTGCATTCGCACATTTGGCGCACAGGGTTGCAGCAGGTTTTGTGGGAATTATTCCGGCCATTCCGCGAAAAATTACGATTGCTTTGATCTTATTCTTGAGCGTTTGGCTTATGATCAAAGGTTATCCTTTGGCCTCAACAGATACTCTTTGGTCTGTGCCTCATGGTGTAAGGTATATCGGATTTGCTGCGATGGTTGTGGCCTTTATATTTTACGCGGGAAGTTACCCCGGCAGCGCAATGCGGGCGCGTGTTCGGCATCCGCAACTTACCGGATTTAAGATATGGGCGGTGGTGCATTTGATTGTGAATGGAGATGTTCGGTCACTAGTACCCACTATCGCTGGATGTTGAGTCGTGATTCAGTGTTGGGATGTCAAAAAGCATTTCTGAAGCCACTCCGATACATCTGACGGAGTTGGAGCGCGTTGAACTGGAAGGTCTGGCGCGTTCGAGGAAGACGGAGC
>CALKIZ010000100.1 GCA_937995735.1 uncultured Neomegalonema sp.
CTTGACGTGTTTCGGGATTGTGCCGCTCCTTTGAACACATATCGTGTAGCAAAGGAGAATGGATATGGGCGCACGACGGACCTTGGAATTTCGATCTGAGGCGGTACGGATCGCTTTGACGAGCGGTTTGCCGCGCAAGCAGGTAGCGACGGATCTCGGCGTTGGCTTTTCGACGCTGAACAAATGGATACAGCAGGATCGGGCTGATCTGAATAAACCATCGACACAATCCGACCTAGAAAGAGAGCTTGCTGAGCTTCGTCGCGAGAACCGCCTCCTTCGGGAGGAGAGGGATGTGCTAAAAAAGGCCACCCGGTTTTTTGCGGAGCGAAGCAAATGAGGTTTGCTCGCGATGCTGTTGCGGTAAACCGTCTCTGCGCGATCATGGAAGTCAGCCCACGCGGCTATCGTGCCTGGCGATCTCGCCCTATGAGCCTCAGCCAACGCAAGGATATCGTGGTTATGGCGCATATCCGCGATCAGTTCGAGCAATCACTCGGCAGCTACGGACGCCCGCGAATGACCGGGGAACTCAAGGAACTCGGTTTGACCGTTGGCCACCGCCGTGTCGGACGGCTGATGCGCGAGAACGGCATAATTGTGAAACGAAGCAGGAAGTTCAAGGCGTCGACCGACAGCAATCACAGCTTCAACATCGCTCCGAACCTGTTGAACCGCGACTTCACGGCAGAGCACCCGAACCGGAAATGGGCAGGCGATATCAGTTATGTCTGGACGCAGGAGGGTTGGCTGTATCTGGCGGTCATTCTTGATCTTCATTCAAGGCGCGTGATCGGTTGGGCCGTGAGCAATCGCATGAAGCGCGATCTTGCGATCCGGGCGTTGAAGATGGCAATTGCGCTGCGGCGTCCGCCACAGGGATGCATCCATCACACGGATCGAGGAAGCCAATACTGCTCGCACGACTATCAGAAGTTATTGCGCCAGCATGGCTTCAAGGTATCGATGAGCGGGACGGGAAATTGTTATGATAACGCAGCCGTCGAGACGTTCTTCAAAACCATCAAGGCGGAGCTACTATGGCAAAGGTCCCGGCCAACACGCCGATCAGCCGAGATCGCGATCTTCGAGTACATCAATGGTTTCTACAATCCGCGCCGGAGACACTCAGCGCTCGGATGGAAAAGCCCCTTGGCTTTCGAACGAAACGCCGCTTAAGTGAGTAACCGGAGCGGCACGAAAGCGGGACACGTCCATGATATGATTGTTCCGCTCCTCCTGCACATAAGGGCAGGGGGCGATTTGGCGTGTCTGAATTTTGATTTTACGGACGCCACACGCTTTTCATGTCGTTGCCGAGGCGTTCAATGGTGATTTGTTTAAAGCGCGGCATATCCTTGAGGGCTTCAATGCCGAAATTGTAAATCGCGGGTGCGCCGCCATCGCCCATCGTGGCTCCGGCTGAATACCAGACCAGTTCGTCTACAAGAGTGTCGCGGATCAGACTCGCGGCCAAGCGCCCGCCGCCTTCGCATAAGAGAGAGCCGATGCCTAACTCTGCGAGCTTGGTCAGTCCTTCGGCGATGGAAACGCTGCCTTGCGCTGTGGGGAGTTGTAAAACTTGCGCGCCGAGGTCTTCAAAAGCTTTGATGCGGGTTTTGTCCGCGTCTTCTGACGTCAACAGGATAAGAGGTTGATCGGCAATCGTGCTGGCTAATCGAGACATGAGCGGTGTTTGCAATCGCGTATCCGCGACCACGCGCGCCGGGCGGATGCCTTCCATTCCCGTCAAGCGAATGTCGAGCGAAGGGTCATCGGCCAAGACTGATCCGACCCCAACCAGAATGGCATCGCTGCGCGCGCGCATGAGATGCACGTCGTTTCGGGCGGGGCCGCCGGTAATCCAACGGGACTCGCCCTTGCTCGTGGCGATCTGACCATCCAGCGTGCTGGCGAGTTTGAGGGTGAGGAAAGGGCGCTTCCTCTCGATCCTCGATAAATAGCCGCGAAGAATATTGCGTGTGCCGGTTTTGCCTGCGCCGATGTCGACTTGAATGCCCGCACGGGCCAGCATCGCAAAGCCTTTGCCCGACACCCGTTGATCAGGATCGGAAAGCGGGGCAACCACTCGCGCGATACCCGCCGCGATCAGGGCTTCGGTGCAAGGCGGGGTTTTTCCGGTATGGGCGCACGGCTCTAGGGTGACATACGCGGTCGCCCCTCGGATGTGATCTGTGCCCCAACGCTGTGTTGCATCATCAAGAGCAATCCGCTCCGCATGGGGTCTGCCGTTACGTCCGGTACGTCCGCGACCAAGCGCAATGCCGTCTCGCACAATAACGCATCCAACGCTGGGATTGGTCGCCGTCTGCCCAACCCCGCGAGAGGCCAGACTGAGAGCATGTGCCATCCAGTGCTGGTCGGTGTGTGTCATGATGCGTCCGGATCAGATGCCAGAGCACTTTTTACACTCGCAGGGCGTAATTGTTGAATGAAGGTCTCGAAATCGCTGGCCTCGGAGAAGTTTCGGTAGACCGATGCAAATCTGACATAAGCAACGGTATCGACCTCGGCCAGTGCCGCCATAACCGTCTCGCCGATCGTGTCAGATGAAATTTCAGTCTCACCACGAGACTCAAGTTGTCGAACGACACCTGAAATCATCTGTTCAACCCGCTCCGGATCAGTCGGGCGCTTACGCATGGCGATACTAATCGAACGTGCTAATTTGTCGCGATCAAGTGGCGTCCGCCTGCCATTCTTCTTTAAGACTGTAAGTTCCCGAAGCTGCACGCGCTCGAATGTTGTAAATCGGGCACCACATGCAGGGCAAAGCCGCCGGCGGCGAATAACACCGTGATCTTCTGAGGGCCGGGAGTCTTTTACCTGACTGCTCGTGTCGCCGCAAAACGGACACCGCATAAGAATCTCCCCATTTGCTCAGCACTTTAACCATTTCTAATAAGAGTAATGACGGATGCAAGACAGAGAAAAAACAGAAAAGAGCATTTCCGGCGTCCGTGATTGTTTGACAATATTGGGTGGCATGAAGTTGCGGTGGTGCAACACTGATGCTCTTTGGAGAGGTTTTTTTATCCGGTCATGTTTCAAAAAAAAGAAAGTATAATTTTTTCAGAGGTTTGGGAGTTAAGTCTAAAAAATTGACTTAGACATATAGCAACCATCACATTGTGTATCAACTTGTAACATTTGGTGATAGAATCAGTATACGATGTTTTCTCTATTTTTGTTGAAGAAATAGCCTTTAAGTGGACGTTTTAATTGAATTTCACTACCGCTTAACCAACCTTAGCGGTTGTCTATCTTGCGGTAACCGTTGGGTTAAAGTCACAGTTTCCGTCGGTTAGCACCTATGTTTCTTTTTTACATGATTCAGTCTGTGGCGTGTGCTATTCCTGATAAACGTACTATCAGGTGGTCGTGGGATCGGTTGAAGTGCGGCCAAGCGTTCGCGCCGTGTGAAGTCACCATAGAGAGTGACGGATACATGGAACAACACTTGCTGCGAGGCATCGTTAACCCGGTATAAACCGTGTTTTGGAATGTTAAGCACTTGTTGGCGATTTTCAGTCGGCGAACGTCGGCGAAACGGAGTGGAGATGAGCAAATGAAGCGTAAGAGTCTGCTTTTGGCGAGCAGCGGCCTTGTACTAGGCGCAGTTGCGGCCATTAACGGAGTGTCGGCTCAGTCAGTGACTGGGTTTTCGGCGGAATCGGTGGCAATTCCACCGAATGCAGAGCCGGGGAAATGCTACGCGCGCGTAGTGATCCCAGCTCAATATCGTTCGGTCACCCAGCGGGTGGTTGACAGAGAAGCCGGTAATGACGTTCGCGTCAGCGAGGCGCAGTACCGTACGGTTACTGAAACTGTTGTTGTTGAAGAGGCTTCCGAGCGTCTCGAAGTTGTTCCAGCAACATATCGTACAGTTACTGAAACTGTTGAAGTTCAAGAGGCTGCTGAGTCTCTGCAAGTCGTGCCTGGCACTTTCAAAACCGTCAGCCGTCAGGTTGTCGTAGAAGAGCCTGCTGCATCACTTAGCGTTCGCCCGGCAACTTTCCGCAACGTCAGCCAGTCGGTTGTTGTTGAAGAAGCAGGCGAGAGCCTGACCGTTGTACCAGCAAGCTTTAAGAGCGTTGGCCAAACGGTTGTTGTTGAAGAAGCATCCGAATCGCTTCGCGTCGTTCCTGCTACGTATAAGAACGTATCGCAGAGCGTTGTCGTTGAGGAAGCATCCGAGTCGCTTCAAGTTGTTCCTGCAACCTTCAAAACAGTGTCTCAGACTGTTGTCGTAGAAGAGCCTTCGCAATCGCTTCGCGTTGTGCCTGCTACGTTCAAGACTGTTGCGCAGACAATGGTTGTTGAAGAAGCAGCGCAATCGCTTCGGGTTGTTCCAGCAACGTTCCGTACTGTCGCTCAGACGGTTGTTGTTGAAGAAGCATCTGAATCGCTTCAAGTCGTTCCTGCGACTTTCACAACACAAGCTCAAACGATGGTTGTTGAAGAAGCATCGCAATCGCTTCGTGTTGTTCCTGCGACGTTTAAAAACGTTTCGCAGACCGTTGTTGTTGAAGAAGCATCCGAGTCGCTTCGCGTTGTTCCTGCAACCTTCCGTTCTGTCGCTCAGACGGTTGTTGTTGAAGAAGCATCCGAGTCGCTACAGGTTGTTCCAGCAACGTTCAAAACTGTTTCTCAGAGCATGATTGTAGAAGAGGCTTCGCAATCGCTTCGCGTTGTGCCAGCAACTTTCAAGTCGGTTGCGCAGACAGTTGTTGTTGAAGAAGCATCTGAATCGCTTCAGGTTGTTCCAGCAACATTCAAAACTGTTTCTGAGTCGATCGTTACACGTCCTGCATACGAGCAACTTCAAGTTGTTCCTGCGACGTTCAAAACGGTTCAGCAGCAAGTTGTCGTAGAGCCAGCATACCAGCAGGTTCGCGTCGTTCCTGCGACCTATAAGTCGGTTCAAGAAACCGTAGTTGTTGAGCCTGCACACCAGCAGCTTCAAGTCGTGCCAGCGACCTACAGAACAGTTCAAGAGACTGTTGTTGTAGAGCCTGCACACCAGCAGCTTCGCGTTGTTCCAGCGACTTACAAGTCGGTCAGTGAAACCGTTGTTACTGAGCCTGCATACGAGCAGCTTCAAGTTGTTCCAGCGACCTATAAGACTGTAACCGAAACGGTTCAGGCTCAGGAAGCTTCGGAATCGCTTCAGGTTGTTCCAGCGACATACAAAACGGTTCAAGAGACCGTTGTAGTCCAGCCTGCACACCAGCAGCTTCGCGTTGTTCCAGCGACTTACAAGTCGGTTCAAGAAACCGTTGTTACTGAGCCTGCACACCAGCAGCTTCAAGTTGTTCCTGCGACGTATAAAAACGTTCAGGAAACTGTAGTCGTTCAGCCGGCGTACGAGCAGCTTCAAGTTGTTCCAGCAACCTATAAAACTGTAACCGAAACTGTTGAAGCGCGCCCTGCTACGCAACAGCTTCGCGTTGTTCCAGCGACTTACAAGTCGGTTCAGGAAACGGTTGTTGTTGAAGAAGCTTCTGAGCGTCTTCAGGTCGTTCCAGCGACTTACAAGTCGGTTCAGGAAACGGTTGTTGTTCAGCCTGCTTCCGAGCGTCTTCAAGTCGTTCCAGCAACCTACAAAACGGTTTCTGAGACTATTGTAGTTCAACCTGCTCACCAGCAGCTTCAGGTCGTTCCAGCAACATACCGGACCGAAACTGAAACCATCGTTGTTGAAGAAGCATCCGAGCAACTTCGTGTTGTTCCTGCGACATACAAAAACGTTGCAGTTGCAGTTGCCGCTGACGATGTTGCTGAAACCCTTCGCGTTATCCCAGCGACGTACAAGAACGTTACTGAGACCATCGTGATTGAAGAGGCTTCCGAGCGTCTGCAAAAAGTTCCAGCTTCGTATGAAACTGTAACTGAGCGGATCAAGGTAGCGGACAGCTATACTTCTTGGAAACGCGGTAAGAACCCGATCGCGATCATTGACTCCGTCGGCGGTCAGATCACGGGCGCTGCGATTAAAGAAACCAAACAGCTCAACACCGGTGAGATCCTTTGTCTCGTTGTTGTTCCTGAGCAGTTCGAAACTGTTACCAAGCAAGTTCTCCGGAACCCAGCTTCGGTTCAGCGTGTTGCAATCCCTGCAAAAACGAGCACGATTACGCGCCGCGTAGTTGATCGTCCTGCTTCGGTTCAACGTGTTGGCGGTGGTTCACTCGGTGGCGGTATCGTCGCGATTGCTAACGGTCAGATCATCAACGGTGCTACCGGTATTGATGCTCAAGGCTTTGCAATTGGCGCAAACGGTCAACGTATCGCTGGTGCGAATGGTCAGCCGATCCGCGCTCGCGCAAACGCCGGAACCGGTGCTTCGCGCACTGTGACCAAGCGTGTTGTTGATCGTCCTGCATCGGTTCAGCGTGTTGCTGTTCCTGCGAAGACCCGCACAATCAGCCGCCGTGTTGTTGCAACGCCTGCTACGACCCGCGCTGTTGCGGTTCCTGCGCAGACACGCACAGTACAACGCCGTGTCATCGACCGTCCTGCATCGGTTCAGCGTGTTGCTGTTCCTGCACAGACGCGTACGGTAACCCGCCGTGTTGTTGATCGTCCCGCATCGGTTCAACGCATTGCTGTTCCTGCAAAAACACGCACGGTCACGCGCCGTGTTGTTGACCGTCCTGCTTCGACGCAAGCCGTTGCTGTTCCTGCTCAAACCCGCACGATCAGCCGCCGTGTTGTAGACACCCCTGCAACGGTTCGCCGTGTAGCGGTTCCTGCTCAAACACGTACGGTACAACGTCGTGTTGTTGATCGTCCTGCTACGACCCGCGCAATCGCAGTTCCTGCGAAAACCCGCACGGTAACGCGCCGTGTTGTTGACCGTCCTGCTTCGACGCAGGCTGTTAACGTTCCAGCACAAACCCGTACGGTTCAGCGCCGTGTTGTTGATACGCCTGCAACGGTTCGCCGTGTCGCAGTACCGGGTCAAACACGTACGATCAGCCGTCGTGTTGTAGACACGCCAGCGTCGGTTCGTCGCGTAACGGTTCCTGCGAAAACCCGCACGGTAACGCGCCGTGTCGTTGATCGTCCTGCATCCACGCAGGCAGTTAACGTCCCAGCGAAAACTCGTACGGTTCAGCGCCGTGTCGTTGCTACACCAGCAACAACCCGTGCCGTCGCAGTTCCTGCGAAAACCCGCACGATCACACGCCGTGTTGTTGACCGCCCTGCATCAACGCAAGTTGTTCAGGTTCCGGCCAAGACCCGTACGGTTCAAATCCAAGTGGTTGATCGTCCGGCAGCGACCCGCACAGTTCAGGTTCCAGCTCAAGTCAGCCAGATCCAGAAGCGTGTTGTTGAAACGCCTGCTACGACCCGCCGTGTTGCGGTTCCAGGTAAAACAGCCACGATCACAACCCGTGTGATTGACCGTCCTGCGTCTGCGCAGGCAGTTGCGGTTCCTGCTAAATCGGCAACGATCCAGATGCGTGTCGTCGATACGCCTGCTTCGGTCCGCCGTGTCGCAGTTCCAGGCAAGACGGCTACGGTCACGCAGCGTGTTGTTGAAACGCCAGCTTCGGTCCAGCGTGTTGCTGTTCCAGGTAAAACGGCAACTGTTGTAACCCGTGTTGTTGACCGCCCTGCATCCACGCAGGCAGTTGCAATCCCGGCTAAGACAGCAACGATCCAGACCCGTGTTGTTCAGAATCCTGCCTCGGTCCGCCGTGTCGCGGTTCCTGGTAAAACAGCACAGATCCAGACGCGCGTTGTTGCTACACCAGCAACGACCCAAGCAGTTGCGGTTCCTGCCAAATCGGCAACGATCCAAACCCGTGTGATTGACCGTCCTGCTTCGACGCAAGCTGTTGCGATCCCAGGCAAGACGTCAACGATCCAAACGCAAGTTCTGGATACACCGGCTTCGGTTCGTCGCGTTGCAGTTCCAGGCAAAACGGCCACGATCACAACCCGTGTTCTTGACCGCCCAGCTTCGGTTCAGCGTGTTGCAGTTCCAGGCAAAACGGCTACGATCCAGACCCGTGTCATCGACGCGCCTGCATCGGTTCGCCGCGTAGCTACCCCTGCGAAAACCTCGACCATTCAGGTCCGTGAACTACAGGCTCCGGCTACAGTTCAACAGATTGGTGGCGGAAGTGGTCGCGGTGCGATCGTGAATGCAGCGACCGGTCAGGTTATCGCAGGTGCAGCGAACATCAATGCGAACGGCTTTGCGGTTGACGCAAGCGGTAACGTGATTGGTGGCGGTGCGACTGCTGCTAGCAACGTTGCTATCCGCGGAACGCGCGCAGCCAACGGTTCAATCGTTGACGCTTCGGGCCGTGTTATCACCGGCGCAGTTGGTGTTGACGGTCAAGGCTTCGCAATCAACGCAAACGGTCAGCGTCTTGCTGCATCCGGCCAAGGTGGCGGCATCCGTGCTCGCTTCTCTGATGCTGGTGCCGGCGGCGCGGTGAAGACGCAAACGATCCAAATCCGGGTTGTTGATACGCCTCCATCAGTCCGTCGTGTTGCGATCCCAGGTCGCACCGAGACGGTTAGCCGTCGTGTTGTTGCAACGCCAGCTTCGGTACGCCGCGTAGCGGTTCCGGCGAAAACCCGCCAGATCCAGCGCCGTGTGCTTGCTGCTCCAGCGACTGTTGAGAACATCGGTGTTGCAGAAACCTATCGCAACGTAACCCGTCGCGAGTTGGTATCGCCAGAGTCGCTACAGTGGCGTGAAATCCTCTGTGAGACCAATGCGTCTCCTGAGGTTATCCGTCGCCTACAGCAAGCGCTGCGTGAACGTGGATTCTACCAAGGTTCCATCGATGGTACCTACGGTCCGTCCACGACCTCGGCAGTAACCCGCTACCAGCGTTCGTCTGGTGAGGGAACCGGCGGTCTGACCATGGATACCCTACAGTCTCTGGGTATTCAGATCCGCTAAAACTACCTGTGCTTCCGTTGTGTTCACGGAAGCACGACCACTCGATTGCTCATCGGGCTCTAATGACGCCTCGCCGGAAACGGTGGGGCGTTTTTTAATTGGTGAGCGATTTCATCTCCGTTTATGACTTGTTTCATTATCCGTCATTTTTGTGGGTGATGCGCAGGATGGCAGGCTCAGGTTTTGAAAAAGACCTCTGCATAACTCTTTTGTTCACGTTGCATAACGTGAATAGAACGAGTTCATATCGGAATCATCAGGGTGTCTGCTCGCATTATGCAGAGGTCTTTGAAAGGGCGGGGAATGAAGTTTGAGCGCGTAGCGTTTGCGGCCAGCGACGCCGAAGCTGCACAGGCGGCTCTCGTGAAGCTCCGGCATATTTACGGGTCAGTTCCGTTCGATGAAGCCGACGTTATCGTGGCACTTGGCGGAGATGGATTTATGATTGGAGTGCTGCACGAGGTTATGAAGCGCGGCACACCTGTTTATGGGATGAACCGGGGTTCCATTGGTTTTCTGATGAACGATTTCGGGGAGGCCCGGTTATCTGAACGGCTTCAGACAGCGCATGAAACTGTTATTCATCCCCTACGCATGAGAGCGACGGATCAGAGCGGTAATACTGTCGAGGCCCTTGCAATAAACGAAGTGTCGATGCTCAGGGCGACGCGGCAGGCCGCTAAAATTGCCATTAGTGTCGATGGGTCGAAGCGGCTGGACGAATTGATTTGTGATGGCGTTCTGGTTGCGACGCCGGCTGGCAGTACAGCTTATAATCTTTCGGCGCACGGGCCGATCCTGCCGATTGAAGCCGAGCTGCTTGCGATTACGCCGATTTCAGCCTTCCGGCCAAGGCGCTGGCGTGGGGCGCTGCTGCCTACACGCGCAAAAATCCGTTTCGATGTACTGGAGCCCCGCAAACGCCCTGTGAATGCCGTTGCCGATTCAACCGAGATACGTGCTGTCGATTGGGTTGAGGCAGAAGTCGCAGCGGATGTTAAACTCAGCTTATTATTCGATCCCGGTCATACGTTAGATGAACGTATTTTAAGAGAGCAATTCCTAAGCTAGAAAAATTATGGTAGTCATATCTTATTGATGTGAAATGGAGATGTTAGCTCTGAAACAGACAGTAAATTCGATCATGTATTGTATGAATTAGATTATAAAAATTGCTTTGAAGAGGCACTGCCGCTGTGAGACAGCCTGTAAATCCAAATTTTGAACGGATGCGCCTTGAAGCGGAACGCCAACGGCTGGCAGAACTTGAAGAGCGTTCAAGTACCCTGAGAGATATGCTAGAGGCGCAAGTTGAAGCAGCTCATAAAAGCAATCATGCCCTGAAGGCAGAGAATGCAGCTCTCAAGAATGCATTAGAAGCACAGGCGAATAGTGGCGGCGCGAAAGCGGCTGAACTGGAAGCCCGCTGCGAGGCGTTGGCCGCTGAACTGGCAGAACGCTTTGCGACCGACCGTCAACATCAAGCGGAGTTGAAAGCGCTGAATGCTTCTCTTCGTTCCCAAGCTGATTCAGAACGTGCAACCGCAGCTGCCTTGGAAGCCCGCTGCGATGACCTTACCGCTGCTCTTGCGGTGCAGGCCGACAATGATGCGCAAGCCCAGGCAAAATTAGAAAGCCTTCGCGAGGCTCTGACTGCGAAAGCAGAAATAGCGCAGAACAAGGCAGCGTTGTTAGAATCAGAGATCGGGCAACTTACAGACCGCATCGTTTCAGTTGATGTTGCATCTTATGAACCGGAACGTTTGCGCGAGATCATTACCCCTAGCTTGACAGGTGCTTTGCGCGAAGCCGGACGGGAAAATCCTGATGAGATGGCGAATGTGATCGCGCCTCATATTCTTAAAACGGTAAAGACTGAAATCCTTAACTCTGAAGATGAATTGGTAGAAGCTATCCACCCGCGCCTTGGTGTGCTGATTAAGATGGCTGTTACGAAAGCTGTTGAGGATCTGAACCGTAAGGTTGATAATGCTTTGCCCGTTGATCGTTGGATTGCGGCTGCGAAAGGGCGCATCACTGGAGCGCCTGCAGCGGGCTGGCTGCTTGAAGATGGCAACACGTTTGTTGTGAAAGAAGCGATGCTGATTGAACGCCAGTCCGGCGTTTTGCTTGCCAGTGAACGCAGCACAATGGAACCAGATCATGTCAGCCCTGATGAAGATCTGATGGCTGGTATGATTGCGGCGCTGCAGGGGTTTGCCAGTGAAGCCTATGGCACAACAGGTGCCGGGGATTTGCGCCGTTTTTCGTTTACAGAAGATACAGTCTACCTGCGAGGGACGCCTACAAAACTATTGGCCTTAAGGTGCTCTGGCGTTGCGCCGCCTGAAGTGGAAGCACGGGTTGATGAATTGCTGGAAATCGCCATGGAACGTATGGGCAGCGATGAGTATGGCGATGTCATCATGATAGATGATTTTAATCGACCGGATGAACCGGAAACTGGCGGGGCCAGCGGGTCCACGATCGTAGCGCGTTCGCTTGGTGCTGTGGCCGCAATTGTCGGACTTATATGGGGACATATTGCGGTTACGAATGCATATGAGTCACGTTGGATTTCTAAGATAGAGCAAGCCATTGCAGCGGATGATACGCTTGGGCCTTATCCACTTTCTGTCTCACGGCAGGACGATAAATCACCTATTGTCGTTTCCGGACTTGTGCCGAATGAAGCCGCTCGAGAAGCATTAGAAGAGCGCATCCATTGGAGTGCCTCGCCATTTGATGTAGAGCTGGATGTCGCGTTGGTGTCAGAGGCAAGCCGATGAAAGCCCATAAGGTTATTGTCATTGGGGATTTCGGTGTCGGTAAGACGTCATTGATACGCCGGTACGTCTTGGATGTCTTTTCCGACCAATACCGCGCGACTTTAGGCGTTCATCTTTACAAACATTCCGATGTAATCCCGGTCAACGGAACTGAGCAACAGATCAAATTGGTCCTTTGGGATATTGAAGGCGCGCCTCTGCCGGGTGAGCAGATGATGCGGTACTCACTCGGTGCGTCAGGTGCGATCGTTGTCGGTGATTTAACCCGTCCCGATATGATCGAACCCATGCGCCGCGCGGCTGATATGATTGAAGCCCGTTTGCCCGGACGCCCAATCGGGTTTGCTTTCAATAAATATGACATTGCGCCGGCACCGAACGATTCAGATATCGCTGCTCTAAAAGACCGGTATGGCGCTTTGATTACCTGTACAAGTGCGAAGACAGGTGATGCAGTGCCTACTTTGTTTAGAAACTTAACATCTCTTATTCTCGGCAAGAAAACTGGTGCTTTATGAGTGAAGTACCAACATTTGATGCGCGAATTTTATTAGAAGGTGCCCGGATCGTTGCCGCCCGTGTGGACGAAGATTTAATCGTTCGCGAGGTTGTTGGCGATTGGTGTGAAGTGGCTGTCGGTGAAGACGTTCGCGATACTGTTCCCGCATTGATTGGTATGGAAGACGAGCTTTCACAAGAGCTTCCATATGTTCAATTGCCGTTTGTATCGCTTGGGATGAGCCACGAACAACCTGTGGCCATCTCAGTTAAGCGGGATTGGGAAACTCAGTCGCTATGGATTTTGTTGCGCGATGTTAGCGAAGAAGCATCGGTACAAGAACGCTTGGTACATCAACATAATGCGTTGTCATTAGCGCACCGGGAACTTGCAGCAGCGCGTGACGCAGCGCTTACAGCGGATAAAGCTAAAACCAGATTCTTGGCTAATGTTAGCCATGAGTTGCGGACACCTCTTAATGTCGTAATTGGTGGGGCGTCGATTTTACGCAAGCAGCGCGATAAACCTTTGCCGAATGATGATGTCATTACTTTTTCCAATGACATCCATGATAGCGGTATCCTTTTATTACAGCTTGTGGATGACTTGATCGACTTGTCCCGTGCAGAAACAGGGAATCTTACTATTTACGAAGAGTGGTGCAATCCTTCCGTGATCATTGATGAGATGGTTCGATTGTCGAGAGGGCTTCCTGAGGCGGAGGGCATCGAGATTGTGTATCTTCCAAATGAAAACGTCCCTGAGATGTACGCCGACCCTCGCCGCGTCAAACAGATTTTACTGAATTTATTATCTAATGCCGTGAAGGTTTGCAGCCCCGGATCGCGGATCCAAGTGGAAACTGAAGTTTTAGGGAGTGGTGACTTCAAGATCACTGTTCGTGATAATGGACCGGGTATGAGTCAGGCTAACCTCGCAATTGCACTGGAACCCTTTGGTCAACCTAATGCTGAAACCCGGGCACGCGGAACAGGCTTGGGCCTTGCGATTGTTGCGAAGTTGGCGGACTTACATCAGGCAAAATTTGATATTACAACCGAGCTGGGCAAAGGCCTCGCTGCTAGTACGTCGTTCCCCGCCATGCGTTTGTCGTCAAATACGGGTTAAGCGTCGTAAAAGAGATGTGAACAATGGTTGAATTATTCGAAAGTCACGTTTAATTCTGAGACTCATATTGCGATAATTTAGGGGCCGTCGCAGTGGATGAGAATATCGCTGATCCGGGAAATCTTGCAGATGCGCGTGTCTTACTCGTAGAGGACACGCCGGCTCTGGCGCGAACCTATCTGGGGTTTTTGCGTGATGAGCCTTATGACGTTGAGCATGTAGAAACCGGCGGTGCTGCAAAAGAGAAATTATTGGCCGGAGGCATAGATCTCGTGCTTTTGGATTTGAGATTACCCGATATCTCAGGTCAAGAAGTGCTTGGTTGGATGCGGGATCAGCAAATCTCCCTTCCGGTTATTGTCATCACAGCGCAAGGTTCTGTCGGCGTTGCCGTTGATGCGATGCGCGCCGGTGCTGTTGATTTTTTAATGAAGCCTTTTGCGGAAGAACGTTTACTCGTTTCAATTCGCAATCACCTTGACCAAAGTAGATTTCTTAAGGCCGCTGAAACTGAAGTCATTGCACAGCCCGTTACTCCGGATGATCAATCGAACAAGACGGTTAAATCGAAGTCAGCACCATCACCTGCCTATGATGATGACGGGGCAGATGGGTTCTCAGGTTTTATCGGATCGAGTGTTCCTATGCGCGCCGTGTATCGTTTGATACATAGTGCTGCAAAATCGAACGCAACGGTGTTTGTGACTGGGGAAAGCGGTACTGGTAAAGAAGTCTGTTCGCAGGCTATTCACGATAACAGTCAACGTGCCAAGAAGAAATTTGTCGCCATTAACTGTGCTGCCATTCCCGGTGAGTTGATGGAAAGTGAAGTTTTCGGTCATATCAAAGGAGCCTTTACGGGTGCGACTTCCGACAAACTTGGTGCGGCAAAAATGGCAGATGGTGGGACATTGTTCCTCGATGAGATCTGCGAGATGTCGCCACATCTGCAAACGAAGCTACTGAGGTTCATTCAGACGGGAACGTTTAATCCGGTCGGGCGACCATCACCTGAACAGGTGGATGTGCGGTTTATTTGTGCAACCAACCGCAATCCGCTTGAAGAAGTGGCGGCAGGCCGGTTCCGTGAAGATTTGTATTACCGGTTACATGTTGTTCCGATCCACTTGCCGCCGCTTCGGGCGCGCGGTGACGATATGTTGTTGATCGGTCAAAAGCTGTTGCAGCAATATGCGAAAGAAGAAGGCAAGAGTTTTTCCGGCTTCTCAGAGGATGCGAAAGAAGCGATTCGCGCGTATCAATGGCCGGGCAATGTGCGTCAGCTACAAAATATCCTCCGAAATGGGGTTGTCTTGGGCGAAGGACCGGAATTGACGGCAGCTATGCTCCGTGCGCCCGTTGGATTGGCAGGAAGCGGTGACAGCGATGGTGTGCCAAATCGAGCGGTTCGCGCCCCCATTCGTGTGTCTGATCAACCGCAGGTAACGCCAAACCCGAGTGATCTCAACGCATTGGCTGAAGCTATCCGTCCTATGCATGAGGTCGAGCGGGATGCTATTGAGCGGGCCGTAGATCTTTGCGCCGGTGATGTCAGGAAGGCGGCGGTGTTTCTTAACCTTTCGCCGGCTACTATTTACCGCAAGCAAAAACAGTGGCGCGCTGAGGAAAACTGACCCCGGAGAAACTAATCCTTCAGATTTTAACCATAGCGTCAGGCTGAATTATAGGATTCGGAGACGCAGAGATGTCGGTTGCTGCTCGATTTGAGGCGAATGCTTCGGAAGATCTTTCAAGCCCATTTTACTTTAATGCATCGCATTGGCGGGCTATGGATGGTGTGGTCGAAGGTGTTAAGTCGCGCGAAGGAATTATGGTTCTGACTGGTCCCACGGGATCAGGTAAAACCATGCTGATGCGTGCGATTTCCGACAATCTAGGTGACGGAGCAACGCCGCTTTTTCTGCAATATGCGAGTCTTAACTTCCGTGAATTTGTAAATTTTCTTCATAACTCGCTTAAAGTTGGTGACGAAGTTTTAGATGCGTCAAATAAAGCCATTGCCCTACGCAAATTTCTTTACGCACAGGCTGAGCGTCGTGAGACGGCAGTTGTCTTCATTGACGAAGCGCAAAACCTCGAACCTGATGTTTTACGTATGCTGCCAAAGCTAGCATGTTTCGATCAATTAGAAGATGGAACAAATGTTGGTTTGCAGTTTATGCTTACCGGCGGATCTGAGTTGCGTGAATTGCTCGATGATTCTGATTTTGAAGAAGTTCAGGAAGTAATTGCGCGTGAATACGAATTGCGGTTCTTTACACGAGAAGAGTTGAAGTATTTCCTTGAAAAACGTTTGGCTCCGCTGGCGCGGCTAACGCCCGAACCGATTACAGATACAGCCATCGAAGCCGTCGGAAAATACACGGGCGGTAGCCCGCGTCTGATTGGAATGATTTGCTCTCACGCTATGCTTTTTGCCGCAGAAAACCCCGGCCGATCAATTGATGAAGCAATGATCGAAGAAGCAGCGGAAGCATTAATGATTGAACCAGTCGAAAATCCTTTTCCTGACGAGGATGACGAAGCAACCGGGCTTTCCGGACCGTTTTCGAGCGCAGATTTGCAAGACAATGATCGCCGTTACAAAACCGATTCTAATGGTTCTTTTAATACGAGCGTTGATGATGAGGCAGAACCTCCAATGATAAAAGACCACATGGCTCCGCCGGTAACGCAATCCCATGACGATCAATTCTTGGAAGATGAGGACGTGTTTGCGTCTATTCTTGAAGACGATGCGGACACTCATCACATCGAGCCGGTCGCGGACGAGTTTGTTGATGACTTCGGATCAGATACTGATGACTTTGATGAAGATCAGTTCGATGAACCGGATCATATCAGTGGGGGGGCTAGTAAAAAAGCGGCGGTAGTGGCGGCTGGAGGCGTCGCAGGTGTTGTCGCGTCGAAAGGTGGCTCGGTCTTGTCGCGTATGAAATCTATGGTTTCAAAGCAAAAGCCTAAAAGCGCTGGCAATAAAGGCCAAATCCTTGGCGCAAACCGCAAAGGCGGTGCCGGCGAACGGATTGCAACGCCCTCAGAAAAACGGATGCTGAAGACACGTGTTGTCGGGCAACGTAAAAAACAGATTAAGTACGCTGGGATAGCAGCAGGCGTTTGTGCCCTCGCATTCGGAGCGTATCTGGTTCGCACAGATGTTACCGAAGCAATAGCCAGCGCGAAAGACACTGTTACCTCGACCGCATCGCGGGCTGTTGACACAGTGTCGACTGCCGGATCAAAAGCGGTTGATGCTGTTGGTTTGACCGCATCGCAAACTGCTGAGTCAATTTCGACTGCAAGTGCAAATGCAGCAGATGCGATTAATACCAGCGCCATCGGTACATTTGGCAATGATGCAGCGCAGAACAAAGAAATTGCAGCGTTAAATACCAATTTACCTTCGACAGATCAAGGATTGCAAACAGCTGCAGATGGAAATGTCGCTGTTAAAAAAGGCGGATGGGGAGCACGGGTTAAGGTTGACGAAGGCTCTGACTTTAAATTGGAACCCAAATTGCCCGAAGCCGGAGTGAGTATCGCACGCGGTGCGCTTGATCTGCTAGATTCGGCGCTCGATAAGTCTAAAGACATTCTTCCTGAAGACATGAGCGCCGCAATAGATATCGCTAAAGGTGATGTGCAAAACCTTCGAACTGCTGCCGCCGCTAATGGTGCTCAAGGTGAAGACCTTGAACAACGGATCAGGCAATTGATCGAAAAGGGCGACCTGTTATTTGAGCGTAAGCTCTATATCGCTCCGGCAGGTCGTAATGCCTACGATACTTATCGCTCTGTTCTCGATATTGACCCCAATAATGAAGCCGCCTTGCATGGCGTTGAAAAACTGCGTGCTTTCTATTCGAAGAAAGCAGAAACTGCGCGGGCTAAGAAACAATGGGATACTGCAAACCGCTTTTTTGAAACTGCACTTGGCATCAGTCAACGCCGGAGTGTTCGCTGATCTTATTGGGTGATCGTACAGTTTTGAATGTCTTTGGGAGTGCTGTTCTTCGGCGCTCCCATTTTCTTTGGGAGCTTGCGCATTTCAAAGATAGTGTCATTCAATATAACAAATCAGTGGCTGTGTGAGAGCATGACGAGGCGTGAAATTCTGACTTACTGGGGCATTGCCGCCTGCGCATTTTTGCTGTTTCTTTATGTTTTCAGCGGCATTCTTGCGCCATTTTTATTCGGTGCGGGCCTCGCGTATTTAACCGACCCTCTGGCCGGGCGGTTGGAGCGGAGGGGATTGTCCCGCCTCATAGCAACGATCTTAATTACCGGATCGGCCTTTGTATTGCTTGTTATCGTTGTCTTGTTGATTGCACCTGTTTTGGCGGATCAGGCGCAACGCTTGATTGCGGCCCTTCCTGATTATGCTGAAAATTTGTCTATCCGCGCGCATGAAGCATTACCTTCACTCTTCCCGGATTTTTCTTCGGCGAGATCAATCAATGACGATGCTTTCTCGGATCGTAGCGGTGCATCATCAAAATTGAGCGAACCAGCGGCGCGTTGGGGATTTACCGTTCTGCAAGGCTTAGTGTCAGGTGGATTGGCTGTGGTTGATTTTCTGGGCGTCTTGGTCATTACACCGATTGTGGCATTTTACTTGTTGTTAGATTGGGGTCGTGTTGTTGAAATGATCGACTCGTTATTGCCTCGGCGTTATCTCGAAATTGTCCGCGATCTATCCAGAGAGATTGACGCGACATTATCCGCGTTTTTACGGGGACAGTTGCTTGTGTGCCTGATCTTAGGATCGTTTTACGCTTTCGCGCTCACTGTGGCAGGGTTGCCGTTTGGTGTGCTGGTTGGTGCGTTCGCGGGGATTATTAGTTTTGTTCCGTTTGTCGGTTCAATGGTGGGGCTGTTGTTCTCAGTCGGGATCGCACTTGCGCATTTTTGGGGTGAGATTGGACAGATTGCCTTGATCGCAGGTATTTTTCTTTTTGGTCAGGCAATAGAAGGCAATGTACTGACGCCTTTGATGGTCGGAGAGCGCGTTGGTTTGCATCCGGTTTGGTTGATCTTTTCGCTTAGTGCTTTTGGATATGTCTTTGGGTTTCCCGGTTTGCTGGTGGCCGTTCCATTGGCGGCTTCGATTGGTGTGGTAGCGCGATGGGGCGTTGCGCGGTATCAAGAGAGCGAACTCTACACTGGAAATTCTGAGAGATGATGACGGGCGCTGTAGTACCACCGAGACAAATTCCACTCGACTTGCCGTGGCCACGGCATGACCGTGTTTCGCGTGCGGATTTTATTACATCTGAAAGCAATCTCGAGGCTGTGGGATTTCTCGAAAATTGGGACGAATGGCCAGATGGGCGTCTTGCTTTGGTGGGGCCGGAGGGATGTGGAAAGACGCATCTTGCTATGGTTTGGGCTAAAGAAATTGGTGCGACCTTCATTGATGCCGCGATGCCAGCACGTGATATGGCCGTCTCAGGGTGTGTGATCTTCGAAGACTGTGATCGCCGTTTGATAACGCCTGAAGCTGAGTTTGCGTTGTTTCATTTGCTCAATATCCTGCGTGATGAGGGTGGGAAAATATTGATGACAGCACGGACGCCCCCTGCAAGGTGGCCTGTACGGTTGCCTGATTTGGTTTCGCGCTTGTCTGCCGTGACCGTGACGCGCATTGAAGGCCCCGATGATGAATTACTGGAGCAGTTGGTCGTTAAGCTCTTTTCAGATCGTGATATTGTTATTCAAGAAAGGCTCGCTACCTATATTGCTAAACGGATTGACCGGAATTCCGCCGCAATAGAGGCCGCAGTTGCGGCTTTGGATGCGAAAAGTATCGAACTGCGTAGTCCGGTAAGCATCAAGATGGCAAAGGAGTTGTTCGGATGGTAACGACTTTTGAGGCAAATGAGCTTAACGGGTCTACACAAAATAATACGCCACATATGAGCGCAGATTTTCTCAATACGAAATCTGTGCCACCAGCGGCGGACGCAAAGAAAATATCCATTGATGATACCGAGCGATACATCAATCGAGAGCTATCATGGCTTTCCTTTAATCAACGTGTTGTGGAAGAAGCGAATAATCCGCGTCATCCATTGTTGGAGAGGCTGCGGTTTGTGGCGATCTCCGGCTCGAACCTCGATGAGTTTTATACTGTGCGTGTTGCTGGTTTGAGAGAATTGGCCAGTGCCGGTGTGACCAAACCGAGTGTCGATGGATTGACTCCGGCGGAGCAATTGCGTGCTATTGATCGTGATTGCCGTAAGCTGATGCATGACGAGCAGGAAAGCTGGGCGGCCTTACAGCCTGCGCTGGCCGCAGAGGGAATTTCGCTGGTTGATCCAAGGCTATTAAGCATCGAGGATCGCAAATGGCTGGACGAAGAATTCATGTCCGCCGTCTTTCCTGTGTTGTCTCCGTTGGCGATTGACCCCGCGCATCCCTTCCCGTTTGTGCCGTCGAAGAGTCTTGCGATGGCGTTGCACCTTCGTCGGCGCGGTCATGATGCGGAGCTATCCGCCCTGACGATTATCCCGTCACAAATTGATCGCTTCACGCGATTGCCGGAGCCGGAAGGGTCGACACTGGTGCGCTTTGTCGCGCTGGAGGACATGATCAGCTTATTCCTCGACCGTATTTTCCCCGGTTATGATGTCATCGGTAAAGGCCTGTTCCGTGTCTTGCGCGACTCCGATATTGAGATCGAAGAAGAAGCGGAAGACCTCGTTCGCGAATTTGAAACTGCGCTGAAACGGCGGCGGCGCGGCGAGGTTATTCGCCTGAAAGTAAGCGCGGATACACCCGTTGCATTGCGCGAATGGATTGGTCGGGAGCTGAATGTCGGACCGGCGGATATTGTTGAAGTGTCGGGTATTGTCGGCGTCGCTGATCTTGATAAGCTGATCGTTGATGACAAACCGCACTTGCGTTGGTCACCTTACACGCCGCGTCAACCCGAACGGCTCAAAGATTTTGACAATGATATTTTCGCAGCGATCCGTAATAAAGATTTTTTGCTGCACCACCCTTATGAGACATTCGACTCTGTTGTTCAGTTTTTACGACAAGCGGCGCGCGATCCGGCAGTATTGGCGATCAAGCAGACGCTCTATCGGACTTCATCGCAAAGCCCGATTGTCGAGGCGCTTTGTGAAGCGGCTGAACTTGGTAAGCAGGTTACAGCAGTCGTAGAATTAAAGGCTCGGTTTGATGAGGCCGCTAATATTGTTCAGGCCCGCCAATTAGAGCGCGCAGGCGCACAGGTTGTCTATGGGTTTATCGACTGGAAGACACACGCAAAGATGTCATCCGTCGTACGCCGCGAACAAGGCAAGCTGGTTACCTATACTCATTTCGGCACAGGCAATTATCACCCGATAACTGCAAAGCTCTATACCGATCTCAGCTATTTTACGGCGGATACAACTCTGGCACGGGATGCGGGGCGGATCTTTAATTTTGTGACGGGTTATGCGGAACCTCGCGATTTAGAGAAAGTCGCTGTCTCACCCCTAACGCTGAAATCCCGCTTGCTTGAAGACCTAGAGGAAGAGGTTGTTCATGCGCGTGCGGGGCGTCCTGCTCAGGTTTGGGCCAAGGTTAACTCATTGGTTGAAGCCGACCTCGTTGATGCGCTTTACCGTGCTTCCCAAGAAGGTGTGAAAATTGATCTGGTCGTTCGGGGCATCTGTGGCTTGCGCCCCGGCGTGCCGGGTTTGTCTGAAAATATTCGCGTAAAAAGCGTTATTGGTCGCTTTCTCGAACATTCACGTATTGTTTGTTTCGGGGCAGGGGGCGGTTTGCCCGGCGACTCGGCTAAGGTCTACATCTCGTCAGCAGATTGGATGGATCGCAATCTTAACCGGCGGGTTGAAACTTTGTGTCCGATTGAAAACAAAACAGTGCGGCGGCAAATTTTGAATCAGGTTATGGCTGCAAACCTGAGGGATGAGGCAAATTCTTGGATATTGCAGGCTGATGGAACGTATTTGCATGGCAATCATGCATTGTCTGAGGGTGAGGGGCCTTTTGATTGTCACGAGTTCTTTATGCGCCACCCTAGTCTTTCCGGACGAGGGCGTGCGGGTACAGATGATGTGCCTGACCTGATTGAGAACCGGTCTTGATAATCTGGCACTCGGGGTTAACTGAAAAATTCAACTTTTCGACTTTGCTTGTGAGTTTCGGGATCAATTCTTGATGACGTACGGTCGCGGCTCTACGCTACCTAAATCTGTATGGAGACATTAATGGCGCGTTTTGTAAGATCGATTGTATTGACGGCAGCTTTTATGTTGAGCACGGCAGAGACAGTGTTAGCAAAAGATGCGGCTGCCACCACCTGTGACGCTCTGGCAGGGTCGCCTCAGGACATCGACTTACCTGCGGGTGTGGCGGGTGTTTTTTTCGATGATCTGGCTCCGGCTGCCGCCGTAGAAAAAGCCTGCCTCGCTGCAATCGCCAGACAGCGAAGCGAGCGACGGTTTCATACGCATCTGGGACGGATTTATGCAAAGCGAGGAGATTATCCTAAAGCGCTTGAATTTTACCGCCTTTCGCATAGTCGGGGCAGCGCAATTGCTGCGCATAATATCGGTATGATGTATATTGCCGGGCAGGGTGTCCCAGCCGATGAAGATCGTGCAACACGGTATATTCGCAAAGCGGCTAATCGTGGATTGACTGAGGCGATGGTCACCATGGCGACACGCGCTAAAAATGGACAGGGAATGCGCGCGAGCAATCGGCTTGCGGTTTTCTGGTATGAGAAAGCGCATGATGCGGGAGATGCACTCGCTGCAAATGATCTCGGCCTGATGTACAAGAACGGTTATGGCGTCCGAGAAGATGACACGCGCGCGATTGAGCTGTTTGCTACGGCTTTGCACCGCGATCCTAATAATTCGGTGGCTGCTTATAATATTGGGAATGCGTATGAGACAGGTGAGGGTGTTCCTGTCGATATTGGATGGGCGCGCGCTCATTATGTATTAGCGTTTAATGCTGGCGATGCAGATGCTGCGGCTGAGTTGGGCCGCCTCCATGCTGAAGGGGTTGGGACGATTGTTGACCCATCGGCAGCGGTTGAATGGTATTCACGCGGTACAGCAGGTGGGTCGCTATCGGCGACAGTAAGTCTAGCGGATGCTTATCTTGATGGCTCAGGCGTAGAGGCAAATCCGGCGATGGCGCAGTCTCTTTATTATCTGGCACTGGACCTTGATCCGGATGGCGAATGGAGCGCTTATATAAATGAGCGTTTGGATGCCGTTGCGTACGTCAAAGCGGATAACGAGAGTAAATTGATCGAATGAAAGTAATGGTATGACTGTGGGTAGCCCCTTTCTCAGCAAAATTGAGCCTTCGTGTCCTAAAGATTTGTTAGAGCGTGCGTTGCAATTTGCGCCACCGCGCATTGCGATTGCACGGGCTGGTGCTCTGGCTCCGATGGAGGCGGCGCAAGATGCGACGGAAGCCGGGGTTATGATTCCGGTGTTTGTTGGTGAGCGGGACCGGATCGAATGCGAAGCCTCGGCGTTAAACTGGGATATTTCCGGCTTTGACTTGATTGAGGCTGAAGGAGAAGATGGCTCCGCAATGGCTGCGGCGTCTGCGGTTCGCGAAGGTAAGGCTGATGTTCTGATGAAGGGGCATCTACACACCGATAGTTTCATGAAAGCCGCGATTAGTCGCACTCATGGTCTGCGCACAGATAAACGGTTTGTCCATATCTTTCATATGTCGCCTCCGGGCGGTGGAAAGCCGTTATTGATTTCCGATGCTGCGGTGAATGTTGCGCCGAATATGACCACGCGCGAAGATGCCGTCCGGCTGGTTGTTGAGCTGTCTCAGCGGCTAGGGACTGAACGCCCCCGCGTTGCAATCTTGTCGGCAACGGAGTCTGCGATTGAGTCTGTGCCGTCGAGTATCGAGGGACGTGACCTTGCAGAATGGGCAAAAACGAACGTGCCTGAGGCGGATGTCAGAGGGCCGCTGGCGATAGATTTGATCTTGTCCGGCGAGGCGGCGGCAATAAAGGGAATGGCTGACGATCCTGTAGCAGGGCAAGCGGATGCGGTCATTGTCCCCGATATTGTTTCCGGAAATGCATTGTTTAAGACGCTTGTTTATGTGGGAGGCGCTTGCGCTGCCGGCGTGGTTATGGGCGGTGCGGCACCTATCTTGTTGACAAGCCGCGCTGATCCACCGGCGGCCCGCCTTGCATCGGCGGCATTGTCGCAAATTTTGTGCGCGAAACCGAAAGCGGGTTAAGCGCTGACCGTGCGACACATTATCGGATAATGCGTGATAAATAGCCGACCGGAAATAAAACCGGTCGGCTGAATTATTAGAGCTTCAGCTTACTTTGATTCACTTTCCAGATAAGCGATGACGTTCTCAATATCTTCAGGCTTCCTCAACCCGGCGAAGGCCATCTTTGTTCCTTTGATATAAGACTTAGGCTTTTTCAGGAACTCGGCCAATGTTTCCGGTGACCACGTGATGTCGGAATCTTTGAAGGCTTGCGAATACTTGAAGCCGTCTACAGATGCGATCTTACGTCCGATGACGCCTTGTAGCGAAGGGCCGACTTTGTTTTTATCGCTATCCGCAACATGGCAGGCTCTACACTTGCGGAAAACCTTTTTGCCTTTTTTTGCGTCACCGGAAACAGAAGCAAGCGTCGCACCCATGGTCGCAGCAGGTGCAGCAGCGGCTTTTGAGTCGCCGGCATGTTCGAATACAAGTCGTAATGTGACGGGTGATACGCGCGTGATGCTTGGCAGCTTTGCGACTTCCATCAATTTAGAGACACCTTCATCAATGCCCGCTTCTTTTGTCGAGAGCATGATCATCTCATCCGTTGTCGCCATCATCTTTTTGTCAGATAAGCGCGCTACGAAAAGACTGGTTTCAATTGGTATATCATTACCATTTATTGTGAGTGTTCCTTCGACATCAACGGTTGTCGTGTCACCGGCTTTCATTGCGTTGAGTTTTTCTGCGTCGATCTCTGCGGAGATCATTGCTTTTGGTGAAGCATTGAAAACCATCTTTTGCATCCGCTCATTGCGGATGTCGATCCAAGTCTCAACTGATGCAACATCAATCTCAACGCTAACTTTTCCACCTTCTACCGAACCGGAGATACTTTTGAAGTGGTGAACTTCCCCAACGGTGTCTTTCTTGACCGATCCAAAAGCGATTTTTGAGTCATCGCCCGAAAGTGTCCATGTGTCAGCATGGGCGGGGGCAACGATAGCAAGTGTGAGTGCCGTGCAGAGCGATAGTGATTTGAACATAAGTCCTCCGAATGGTTTTTAGTGCAACGAGCGTACAAGGGCGACAGTGCGTCGAACTGACTCCATCAATACGACTTTCTTGTACGCCCGTTACTCCTTTGTGGCGGTTACTAGGGAAAAATGAGGTGAAGTCTTACATGCAAAACCCAAGTAATATCTGGTAGCCGGTGTTCTGCGTAAGCCTAAAGCCGTCATCATCAATCCCAGTAATCCTTGATACTAAGCATAATCATTTCATCTGATACCGCCATCATCTTATTGTCAGTTGCCGTGCGACGAATAGGTTCGTTTCAACCGAAACGCCGTTGACCTCAGTGGAAAGTTTTTCAAAGTTGCTGGCAGTCGGATAGGTACTGAACAAATGATTAACTTCGTTCAATGTACTTTTTTTGGTTGATCTGAATATGAAGTGTAAAATATTCTCGTCCGGTGCCCAGCCGCTTGCGGAAACATTAACCACACATAACAACAGTAGGGCCGCTGATATGATGACTGGTTTTTCCAAGAATTTCCCCATGCTACGTCCATGACCTAATAGTCGCCACATGAAGTAAACACGCGAATGCATCATTTTATTCGATTATGCGAACGCGCATATTCTTGTGAAAAAACGTATTGTAGGAATTGCGCATGAAATTACTTACATTTCAGCAGGTTTCACACTGGGAAGGTGCGGCTGCTATAGTTGAGGATCATCCTAAAAAGCTCCGGCTGCAAAGACTGACATTGTAACAATATCAGAAACGCTGGCGGTCAGACTGGCGACCTGAACCGGCTTTTCCATGCCAACTAGGATCGGTCCGATCAAAGTAGAGCCGCCAAGCTCGCCAAGCATTTTCGTTGAAATCGAGGCCGAATGGCGGGCCGGCATAACCAATACATTGGCCGGGCCGGACAAACGACAGAACGGATAGACGGCCATCGCATCCATATTGAGTGCTACGTCAACAGCCATTTCACCATCGAACTCGAAATCAACGCCGCGTTGTTCGAGAATTTTGACGCCATGGCGTAGGTTTTCGGAGCGCTCAGACTCCGGATAGCCGAATGTTGAGAACGAGGTCATTGCTACGCGCGGTTCTAAGCCCATCTTGCGGGCTGCACCTGCGGCGGCCTCGGCAATATTAGCGATTTCCTCGCCTGTCGGCATTTCGTGAACGACGGTATCAGCGACTAGGACGGTCCGCCCTCGCGCGACAACTGCGGTTGCGCCGATGACAATTTTTTTGTGATCCGGGTCCAAGACCTCTTGAATACGATCTAGCACCACCGCAGATTTTCGCGTGACGCCGGAAACCATCCCATCAGCATCACCAAGGGCAAGCATACATGCCGCGAACGTGTGGCGGTCTTGTTGGACCATGCGTTGAGCATCGCGGTGCAGGCGGCCTCGCCGTTGCATCCGTTCATAGAAGTATTCAGTGTATTGGGGAACACGATCTGAAACACGCGCATTGAGGATGGTGAGTTCATCCGTGCCATCCAACCCAAGCCGTTGCGCCTTATAGCGAATTTCATCACTCCGACCAATCAGAACGGCTTCTCCCAATCCGGAACGAACATATGTTACGGCAGCGCGAATTACGCGCTCGTCTTCTCCTTCGGCGAAGACCATACGTTTCGGATTTGCGCGTACTTTATCGTGTAAGACTTGAAGCATCGCCGCTGTTGGATCGAGCCGAGCCGCCAGCCTTTGTTCATATCCTTTAATGTCGATAATGGGTTTGCGTGCTACACCGCTATCCATCGCTGCTTTTGCTACGGCAACAGGAACCTGGCTGATAAGGCGTGGATCAAAAGGTGCCGGAATGATGTATTCCGGACCATATCGCATCTTGCGACCATATGCAGCAGCCACTTCATCATGAACATCCTGCCGCGCAAGTTCGGCGATAGCACGTGCTGCGGCGATCTTCATCTCATAATTGATTGTGCTGGCGCGAACGTCGATAGCGCCTCGGAAAATATAGGGAAAACCAAGGACATTATTGACTTGGTTCGGATAGTCCGAGCGCCCCGTGGCGACAATAGCATCGGGCCGTGCTTCACGTGCTTCTTCCGGGGTAATCTCCGGGTCAGGGTTTGCCATCGCGAAAATGATCGGCTTTTCCGCCATCGTCAGGAGCATTTCCGATGTCAAAACACCCGGTGCGGATAAACCCAGGAATAGATCTGCGCCGACAATGACTTCTTTGAGAGTGTGCTTTGATGTCTCGATTGCATGTGCAGCGCGCCATTCATCCAGATCAGGGCGGCCTTTATAAAGGACGCCATCCAAATCAACGAGAGTAGCGTTTTCGCTTTTCAAGCCAAGGTTCTTGAGCAATTCAATGCAAGCTATGCCTGCGGCCCCGGCCCCGACGAGCACAACTTTTGTGTCCTCAATCCGTCGTTTTGTGAGGTCCAATGCATTGATTACGCCTGCACCAACAATGATGGCAGTGCCGTGTTGATCGTCGTGAAATACCGGAATGTCCATCAATTCACGTAAGCGGCGTTCGATTTCGAAGCATTCGGGGGATTTGATGTCCTCGAGATTGATCCCTGCGAATGTCGGACCCATGTGTTTTACGGCATCGATAAAGGCGTCCGGGTCTTCGGTATCAAGTTCAATGTCAAACGAGTCGATATCGGCAAAGCGTTTGAAGAGGACCGCCTTTCCCTCCATTACTGGCTTGGAAGCCAAAGCGCCTAGATTGCCTAATCCGAGAATCGCGGTTCCGTTCGAGATGACGGCGACCATATTGCCTTTAGCTGTGTATTCGTAGGCGAGATCATGGTTTTGTGCGATGGCGCGCACAGGTACGGCCACGCCGGGAGAATATGCGAGCGAGAGGTCGCGCTGCGTCGCCATTGGTTTTGTTGCGCTGATTTCCAGTTTTCCGGGCTTGCCTCGAGCATGAAAATCGAGGGCTTCTTCATTCGAAAACTGGGAACTCTGGTCGGGCATGGTTATCTCGCAGCAATAGAAAGAGGGACCGCACCCTAGGAGGGATACCGCTGGGTAACAATGCCTTTCGCAAAAATAGCAGGGCGGAATCATAAATTATTAATGCGCTGAGTGGCGAATTGGATTCTTTAGTCGGTTCCACAGGAGGACCGACAATGACGCAAAGTTTTCTCGAGCGTATCAGGCTGATTGACGATCCCCGCATTGCGGGAATGATT
>CALKIZ010000101.1 GCA_937995735.1 uncultured Neomegalonema sp.
GGAAACGATACTGGGGATGCAGGTTCTGGGGGCGGGGGTATTTCTCAACGACCAATGGTGCCATCACAGAAGACATCGTACTTCAGTACCTTGAGAAGCATATCAATGATCCTACCGGCGTCAGCCGGTAGTCATTCAGTAAAAATTTTATAATTTAAGTACTTAATCAATTAATCTGCAAGTTCCACGTGACCGCGCGGAACGGGATCAGCATTATTAAGGTGATTGACAGCTTTACGAGCCAATCAGCCACGCCGAAATTTACCCATCCGCCGGGGAAGATCGCATCTCCGGTTCCACCGAAAGCCATCACCCAGAAAATCAGGCTGTCTATCGTTCCCGCAAGCACAGAGGAAATCAAAGGCGCTTTCCACCATGTTCCTTCGCGTAAGCGGTTGAATACCGAAACATCAAGCAACTGTGCCGCCAGAAATGCCGTCCCGGAAGCAACAGGGATTCGGCCTGCATCGAGCCAAAAATCTTTGCTTGCCACCAAGTCCATCGCTGACACTGCGCCCATATCCGGCAGGCTTTTCACGAACGAAATCGACCCGATCACTGAAAGAATAACGCCAAGAATAAAGCCGACAAAGATCACACGCCGCGCAGAGACGGCCCCGTAAGCGCGGTTCATCAAGTCGGTGACAAGGAACGAAATCGGGTAAATCAGCGCCGCCCATTGAATGTGTCCGCTGAAATTCAGACCCGTCAAAGCATCCATGTCGATGCCGAGGATTGTTTTTACCGGCGTTGTCACCAGATAATTTGATGCGGCAACGATAACAGCCATCGCAAATATGCCTGCGAGGACTTGAGGGCTTGTCCAGCCATAGCGCGTCTGAGTATGCATCATCTGAGAATTCCGGTGCTAAGTGTGGTCCGCGCGCTTATCACTCAGGCACGAGAGGAGCAAGGTATGTCCGCAATCTCAGTGGGTTTTGAACCCCCGACAAATCCTGATTTAGCCGCCATGCATGATGCCCGTATTGCCTTTAATTTTGAAGGCTATGACCCTGAAGATTGTTTCACGCCGCCTGTTTCCGCATTGGCCGATCCTGACATGCGGTTTCGGGTTGCGCGCGCGGAGGGGGTTGTTGTCGGCATGGCCGCGCTTCGGCTGGATGATGGTTGGGGCGAGGTCAAAGCCGTCTTTGTCGATCCTGCGACACGCGGCAAAGGTGTTGCGCGGGCTTTGATGGATAATCTTGAAGCAACGGCACGCGAAGAAGGCCTCGGCACACTGCGCCTTGAGACTGGAAACCTGCATAAAGATGCCATCCAATTTTACACACGGCTGGGCTGGGTCGAAATTCCGCGCTTCGATCCCTATCCTCTGAATGAAACAAGCCTTTATTACGAGAAGATATTGTAATGCGTTGGACGTGGTTCCCTTTTTTGTTGTTTTTTGCCGGATGTGATGACCTGCCGAACGCGAGCGCTGAACGCGACGCAGATACGATCCGCATCGCAAGCTATAATACTCATCTGGCGCGCGGCGAGGCCGGTAAGCTCATCACTGAGTTAAAAGACGGGTCCGCACAGGTTGATGCCGTGGTCCGTGTGATTGCAATTGCCAATCCTGACATCCTGCTGGTGAACGAACTGGATTACGATGACGAACGCGAAGCACTGAAATTGTTTCAAGAGAGGCTTGCGGATGCCGGTGTTGAATACGCCTATAGTTTCGTTGCTCCCGTCAATACCGGCAAGCCGACGAAACTGGATCTGACCGGTGATGGAAAAGATTATGGCCCTGAAAATGCGCAAGGCTGGGGTGTTTTTGAAGGGCAGTTCGGGATGGCGCTCCTGTCCCGCCTCCCCATTCTCAGCGATGATACCCGCACGTTTTCTGGCGTTCGGTGGAGTGAAATGCCGGATAACCTTTATCCGCTCGATTATTACCCGGAAGAAGCGTTAGAAGTCCTGCGGCTGTCCTCCAAAAGCCATTGGGATGTTCCGGTCAAAGCAGGCGATACGACACTTCATCTTCTTGCCAGCCACCCTACCCCGCCGGTTTTCGATGGCGAGGAAGACCGGAACGGGCGCAGAAACCACGATGAAATCCGCTTTTGGGCCGATTACATCGACGGGGCCGACTGGATGCTGTCTGACCAAGGCACGGAAGGCGGGTTAGCGAATGATGCCGCCTTTATCGTGATGGGCGACCTTAACAACGACCCCGAGAATGGTGATGGGCGTCATGAGGCGATTAAAAAACTGCTCAACCATCCCCGAATAGAAGACACGGCTCCTAAGGGAGCGGCAGAGGCTGCGACTGCTGATTTTGATGAGGTTGGGCAGTTGCGCGTCGATTACGTGCTGCCCTCGAAAGGTTTGCAAATCGTTACCTCCGGTGTGCTCTGGCCGAAGGAAGGCGATCCAATGCGCGAAGTTGTACACAGCGCTTCAGACCATCGTTTGGTGTGGCTGGATATAAAATTACCGGGATCGGAAAAATAACTCTTACTTGGCACAAAAATCGCATTTCATTTGTTCAGACGTCGTCGAAGACCTCCCCCCGGCCTTTGGCAGTCAGCCAGCCACGCCGCTTCCAAATGCACCTGATCACTTGGAAGCGGCTGGCGAAACATCAAAACAGATTACGTGCGATTTTGGCGCTCAAGCGCCCGGAAACCATTTTAGTCTTGATGGATTTTAAGGGTTTCATAAGCTCAAGCGCACTACGCTTTTGAGCACGAAATAAAAGATTTGATATTGCGTTGGAAGTGATCCGGGAATTTGGGCTTATGATGGGGGGCGACCTTCAGTTCGCTCAAAATCCCGGACCAAGCTGCTCATCCGCAACCTTCATGCCGCAGCGAAAAATCAAGCGGTTTTTCATTTTCCCGTACACTGATCAATTAATTGGCACACAACTGGAAACATAAGTTGTCTCAGATGTTTTGACGCGGGAGACTACGCACATGCCCTCGGATGATTTTTCTCATGAAGAGATTGTGGAATATGCCACGACTTTCTACGGCAATGACTGGCGCACGCTGTTGGCTGAAAACTTGAACATGACTCGCAAACAGCTTGTTTTAATTCTGGCATCCGGGGATCCCGTGCCTGAAAGCATCACTGTTCCATTCATGTCACTTGTCGAGAGCCATGTACAGGCACAAGCGGAAGTCACTCGAAAGATCGAGAAACGGCTGGCGGTTATCCGTGCCTCTAAACAAAAGAACAAACAACCCGAAGCAGAGCACAACAGAACTTTGGGGTAAGGTTGAAGCGTTGAATATATACGCTCATACGGTCGATTAATTCAATTTGGCTCTCAAATTAAGACTCAAATTTTGAAAATTTCTGCGATTATCGCACGGTGCAGACCACCTGCCATCTCATTAGCAGGTATTTACAGTTTTATTTAAAACAAGCGAAGGGCCAAGACGGCCTCGCATACTCGCAAGACAATTGCAGTACCGAACTTATTTTACAGGGAAAGAGAGCCAAGCTCTGTTCGAGCGTATGGCGCTTTAAATCTGAAACTCTGGCTGGGGCGGCAGGATTCGAACCTGCGCTCTTTGGTACCAAAAACCACTGCTTTACCAGCTAAGCTACGCCCCAACAGAGACCGGCACACTAGCGGCCTGTGTCGTTCGTTTCAAGCAGTAGAATAAAGATTTACGAAGTAATCTGCGTTTTATATCCCGCGCCGTATTAAACGCGAACAAACCAAGACTAAAGAGCCGCTTTAACGTGTAGCAGCATTGCATTATATCCCGTTTCAGCGCTGTGCATCGGGCTTAGGTGATTTACGCATCGCGATCAGATAGGCTCATCGCAAACGCAGAAGGATGCCTCGCCTTCGTAACGAGAGTTATTGCACGTGAATTCTAATCAAACCGGCGATGAGATACAGCGGTTGATCGATCTGTTGGCTAAGCTGCCCGGTCTCGGGCCACGATCTGGCAGGCGCGCGGCGCTGCACCTCATCAAAAAGCGCGATTTGTTGTTGGAGCCTCTGGCCCGTGCCATGGCTGAGGTAGCAGACAAAGTAACCGAATGTGCGGTCTGCGGTGCGGTTGATACCCGCGATCCTTGCTCCATTTGCTGTGACCCCGAACGCAAAGCCGATGCGATTTGTGTTGTAGAGGAAGCCGGAGATCTGTGGGCGCTGGAACGCACCGGAGCGTTCAAAGGCCGTTATCATGTTCTCGGCGGCGTTTTATCAGCACTGGATGGCGTGGGACCGGAAGATCTGCGCATTCCTGAGCTGGCCCAGCGCGCCAGCGATCCGGCGATAACAGAAATCGTATTGGCATTGAACGCAACGGTCGATGGGCAAACCACGGCTTATTACATCGCCGATGCGCTGGAAGGGTCCAATGTATCCGTATCGGGCCTTGCACAAGGCGTCCCTGTCGGCGGTGAACTCGATTATCTCGATGACGGGACAATCTCGGCAGCGTTCAGACAGCGCAAAACTTTTTGACCTCTTACATCGTAGGGTCTTCCGCGATTTTATGTCGCGGTAAGGTGACCACCCTCGCCACATCGCGGCCATGATCCGGCGTATCTCGTTACCCTATGAAAGCATATTTGACCGCCGCGCTTCTTCTTTTGCCTGTATCCGCACAGGCGCAAGAGGGGCTTTTCCAAAAGCAATTGACGGTTAGTGCCGCCGAAGCCGCATTGCGAGCGCCGCCACCTTCCGACCCCACCGCATTAATTGAGACACTGCGGTTTCAAGTGGTCGAAGCAAGCAATCTGGAACGTGCGCGGGTCGGTTTGCCGCCCCTCGCATCCGATCCGGTTTTAGATCAGGCCGCCGCCCGCTATTCGCGAAAAATGCGGGACTTTATGTTTTTCGACCATATTGCGCCGGATGGTGAAACCCTCGATCAGCGCTTACCCCAGGCGGAGAAATGGCGTTTTCAGGCATTGGGCGAAAACCTTTGGAGCGGTCAAGGCGCGCTCGATTGGCAGTCCTCTTATATCTCGACTCAAGCGGCAGCGAATTGGGTCGAAAGCCCCGGCCATCGGGAAAATCTTTTCAATCCGGAATACACGCTCGCCGGAGTGGGAACAGCGGTTCGCGGAGATGTCATTTATATAACGATGCTCTACGGAACACCGACCGCCGATCCTCAAACAGCAATTCTACAACGTGATTTCGGTGACGCACCGTCTGATTTGACAGGCTTCATTGCGTCGCTTGAGCAAAATCTGGCCGTCGCGTTGAACACTGAGCGCGCCCGGTTAGGATTGCCTCCTCTCCGCTCTGAACCGCTTTTGGCGCAAACATCAAGAACCCATGCGCAAACCGCATTATCTTCGGGCACTGCGTCCGCTGGTGTGCTGGATGATGTGTTCAGGCGCGATCCTTCACGAACAGGCCGCTTGGCCGCCGGTTTCTGGAAAGGGTCCGGCGCTCTGATCTGGCAGGCCGAGAAAGTTGCGATGGATGTGATTGAACGGTGGCTGACGGGACAAACCGGCGTCGATGCGCTCGACCCCGGATTTGGTGAAGTAGGTTTTGGCATTGCCAGTGACGGTAGCAGCTTGCAAGTCACAGTCGTGTTCGGTGAAGCCCATCGGACGACATTTAATTAGGGTCATGGATGTCGGGTTCGTGTAGCTCTCAGCGCGACACCGCCTCGACATCTGTTACGAGCTTTTCGATATAAGCGTCTCTCATTCCGGCAGCGCTTAATCGTTCAGCGAGCGTGTCCAGATACTCACGGCAAGTCCCGAGCGACCCTTTGGCTTTTGCAATGGCGACGACTTTTGCATCCCAGTCAATCTCATGGGCGTAACGGGCGTGATCGGGGTTTGAGATAAAGACACAGCATTGTTTGAGCGTGCCGCCAATTTCAACCGGCAACCATGCAGCATGGTAGACGCCGGAAATCATCTCACGCCGCCAGAGGATCAGCGTTTCCTCATCCCATCGACCGGCCTCGATCCGCAGCGCCATTCCGTCACAAGGCGCGCTGCCTTCGTCCAGTTTATCCAGCCCAAGCCACAAGCCCGGACAATCCGGCGAGCCACGGCCAATGGGCGCCCAAACGCAAAACCGCCTCCCGTACCCTTCTAACTTGGCGGGGAGGATTTCCTGTATCTCGATGATCGGATTCCAGATCAACGACCCATACCCGAAGACCCATAACTCACCTGTTTGTTCAGCCGCCTTGAGGATCGCTTGCCGCGATGCTTCGAAAGCCTCCGCATCCATTAGCTCCATCTCTCCCGGCGCTTCATCCAACATTTGTTGTTTGAAGCTGTCATTTCTGAGTGAGTCGCGTGAGAGGGGCATGGCATCCTTACGGGTGGCGGGTTTTAGCAGGCCGGATGAGCCTATTTGAATCGCGGCGATAATGAAACGCCTTTGGCAGATTGTTGATGAAGGTTATCTCTGTGATGCGGTCCTTCTTGGGGTGAGCGCGGGATTTGATTTTTCATTGGGGTGTTAGGTGCATTCTTTATTAGCTGTCCGTGTCATTTCCGCGAATGCGGGAATCTCCAACGGCTTTCAAAAGATACCCACTTTCGTGGGCATGACAGCAGTAAAAATTACAAAAGAGCGCTCACCTCACACCCTTCGAGACGGACCTGCGGTCCTCCTCAGGATGAGGATGGGATTTGATTTATCACTGGGGTGTTCGCTGCATTCTTTATTAGCTGTTTGTGTCATTCCCGCGAATGCGGGAATCTCTGCTGACTTCAAAAAGATGCCCGCTTTCGCGGGCATGACAGTCATACGGATCGAAATAGAATTACCGTTGCGCGGTGTTTTAACGGTAAAAACTTTGGAGACTTCGCTAGTCTCACCGGTTAAACTGGGCATCAAAGATCGTTTTGACAGCGCGTTGTGCTTGCGTCAGTTTTTCCAGTACCGCCACAAAATCGGGAACCTCTAATGCCCGCGCGATGGCAGCGCCGAGGGCCGGGGATGCGGTTTCTTTTGAGAGTGGTTTGTCGAGGGCAAGGCGTGAGAATTGTAGAATGGCGGTTTGCAGACGATGGGCCGCATCGAGAATGTCGCGCTCTTCTTGCGTTAGGACCGAGGCATCCGCTAAGGCCGCCATTGTGTCTTGCGCCGTCACCGTTTTAAGCGACCCGCATCCCGCCAGCAAAAGACGGGTTTGCAGAACGAAATCTATGTCGAGCATTCCGCCGCTGGCCAGTTTTACATTAAGGGGTTGTTTGTAAGCGCCGGGATTGGCGTCGATCAGGCGATGCCGCATTTCCAGTGCGTTTTCCAAGGTCGCCGCCCGCTCCCTCGGCATGGCCAAAACCTGATTAACGGCTTCCCGTGTGCGGTTGAGCAAATCAGCGGGACCGCAAATAATCCGCCCCCGTGTCAGGGACATATGCTCCCATGTCCAAGCCTCTTCCGCTTGATATTTTTTAAATGCTTTTAACCTTGTTGCAAGAGGACCAGAGCGCCCCGACGGGCGCAACCGCATGTCAACTTCGTAAAGCGCACCCTCCGTCGTTGGTGCTGTCATGGCCCGCACCAGCCTTTGCGTCCAACGGGCAAAATATTGTTGAGGAGAAAGCGGCGACGGGCCATCGGACGCCTCTTCCGTATCGTCATAAATAACCAGAAGATCGAGATCGCTGGAGGCCGTCATCTCTCGCGCGCCTAAACGTCCCATCGCCAAAACACACGCGCCGTCGCCCGGCGGATTGCCATGCCGCCGCGCCATTTGTGCCGTCACATGCGGAGCCAGCGCACGGATGCAGGTATCGGCCAAGGCAGTATATCCTTGCGCGGCTTCTTCCGGTGATGTGATGCCGCGCAGTAATTGCGCGCCAATGCGGAAGTGCTTTTCTTTCGACCAGCGGCGGCAGGTGTTGAGAGTTTCTTCGAAGTCATCGCCCTCCGGCAAAGCCGCCGACAGCTCATCAATCAACGCATTTGCATCGGGGATCGGCTCGAAGAAATCTTGCGCCAGCATCGCGTCGATGACTTGTGCGTTGCGGCCAAGGTAATGCGCGAGGCGCGGGGCGGCAGCGCATATCTCTGTCAGCAGATCAAGCAAGTTCGGGTTCGCTTCAAACAGCGAGAGAATCTGAACGCCCGACGGAAGCCCATGCAAAAACCGGTCAAACTCTGCAAGCGCGCCGTCGGGATCATGCGCCGAGGCCGTCGCATCAATGATGCGCGGGATCAGCCTGTCCAGTTTTGCCTGAGCGCGCGGTGTCTTGGTCGCGGTCAAGGATGCGCTGCTCCACCCCGTCAGCACCGCCGCCGAGCGCACCGGATCACCAAAGCCTTTCCCGGCGAGCATCTCGGCAATTTGCTCCCCGGTCTGTGCCGAGAGCGGCACGGTGCTGTCATCGGCAACATCTTCATTAAAGAGACGCTCGAAATGACCGGCCACGCGCGTCAGGTGAAACCGCAACTCTGACTCGAGTGATGGCACATCGGGAAGGCCGCAAAAATTTGCCACGCGAAGGAGGCCCGCTTCGTCATTTGGCATCGTATGCGTCTGGGCATCCTCGAGCATTTGCAGCCGATGTTCGAGTGTTCGCAGATATTCATAACTTTGCGAGAGTTCTTCCTGAGTTTTCGAAGTGGCCCATCCGTGTTTTACAAGAGTTTTTAGGGTGTTTTGCGTCTTGCGTTCACGCAATTCCGGTTCACGGCCACCCGCGATGAGTTGTTGCGTCTGGGCGAAAAATTCGATCTCCCGAATGCCGCCGCGCCCGAGCTTTATATTGTGCCCGGCGACAGCGATCTCTGCATGGCCTTTATGCTGGTGAATCAAGGACTTCATGTTGCGGACGTCTTCGATCGTCGCGAAATCAAGGTACTTGCGCCAGACAAACGGAAGCATTCCGCGTAGGAATTCTTCACCCGCAGCGATGTCTCCGGCCACTGCGCGGGCTTTGATAAAAGCCGCACGCTCCCAGTTTTGGCCGAAACTTTCGTAATATCGCTCCGCTGCATCCATACCCATGCAAGCGGCGGTCGAGCTGGGATCGGGGCGCAGGCGCAAATCAACCCGGTGGACATACCCGTCAGCCGTTTGATCTGAAAGGATTTTTACGAACTGCCGGGTAAGCTGATTAAAGCGTTGCTTGATGCGGGCATACTCATCGGCAGCGTGACGCTCCGGGTCGAAGAAGAAGATCAAGTCAACGTCAGACGAATAATTCAGCTCTCCAGCGCCGAGTTTTCCAAGGCCCAAAATAGCCAAACCTGATGATTCTACAGGGTTTTTCGGATCAAGCGGCAACAGTCCCCGGCGGCTGAAATCACGCAGCAGCCATCCAGCAGCCGCAGAAATGCTGGCATCCGCAAAGGCTGAAATCTGTTCGAGAACAATATCAAGGCTCCAAACGCCGCCAAGATCGCATAGCGCAGTCATCAGCGCGGACCGGCGTTTTTGCAGACGAAGACCGTACATAAGCGCTTCTTGCGTTTCTGCCTCTACCGCCAGTACCTTGGTTTCGTTGATGATTTCAGCCATCGTCTCAGTAGGATCATTATCAAATTTGGATTTGAGAAACTCCGCTTCAACCTCAATCAAACGAGTCAAATAAGGACTGCAACCGGCCACCCCTCGAATAAGCGGCTCGAACGCCGGCGGAAGTCCCTCGCAGTTCTTGACCCATACGATGCCGGTGCGCTCATCATTATTGGGGATGGGAGCCGTTTTAATCAGGTCTGAAAATGTGAGTGTCATTTCAATAGACTATCAGGAGAGTATCAGTGTTACCAAGGGGTCTTGCTGCGGAAAAATGGAGAGCGCTTTCGGGCTTCTGGTCAGGAAATCGTCTGGCGAAGGCGGCTGACTCAGGTGAATCGTGTTTCTAACGATTTCTTTCAAGACACTGCTTGACGCATGGCATCGCTCGGATTAAACGAACGGCTCGCACATTAGTGCGATGCGCGGTTGTAGCTCAGTTGGTTAGAGTACCGGCCTGTCACGCCGGGGGTCGCGGGTTCGAGTCCCGTCAACCGCGCCACTTTTCCTGAAGCGTTTTCTTGTTGCAGACCGGCACCCGGTAAGTCGTTGGATTTTAAATTCCTGAAAAATATCGCTCACGCATCCGTTTGGGTGTTAGATTAGGCCGTAATGAGCCTTCCGATCATCCACCACCCCGAATACAGAGCCAATTTGAACCCGACACATCGTTTCCCGATGTCAAAATACGGCTATCTGCGCGAAGCATTGATTGAGAACGGGTTTTTGCTCGACAATCCGGCTTTTTCTCCAGAGCCGGCCAATGAAGATATTCTGATACAAGCCCATGATCCCGCCTATGTCGCTCGCGCCCTCACAGAGTCTCTCACACATGAAGAAATAAAGCGGATCGGGCTGCCGCAAACTGAGCAAATTATCCGCCGGGCCAGGTTTGCAGCCGCCGGTACGTTGCTCGCGGCTGATCAAGCCTTGGAGGGAGGTATCGCCTGCAATGCAGCAGGTGGAAGCCACCACGCACGGTTCGAACATGGTGCCGGATATTGTGTCTTTAATGATGTCGCTGTCGCGGTTCGAGCCTTACAAGCTGAAGGTACTGCGCACCGCATTCTCATCATTGACTGTGACGTTCACCAGGGTGATGGCACTGCAGCGATTTTTGCCCGAGAGCGCAATGTCCTGACAATATCACTTCATGCAGAAAAGAACTTCCCGTTTAGGAAGGTCCCTAGCGACTTGGACGTGCCTTTGGCAGATGGCACAGGCAATGAATCTTACCTCGCTGCACTAAACCGCGCGCTGTCACAGGCCAACCTAGCGGGACCGTTTGATCTAATATTCTATAACGCCGGAGTGGATGTCCATGAAAGTGACCGTTTGGGTCGATTGTCACTCACAGATGACGGCATTCGGACCAGAGATGCGACGGTGTTGGATTGGGCAAAAGCGGGAAACGAGCCTATCGCCTGTGTTCTTGGCGGCGGGTATGGCAATGATCCCCGCATCATTGCCCGGCGGCACTTAATCCTGTTTGAGGAAGCTGCAAAGCGTATTTGAAGCGCAATCATCATATGGGGCAAGCCCGTCATATGCGCCCCTCGCTAGCCAATTTACCATAAAGCGCATCCACGGAGGCCCAATCCCCACTCTCTAACGCATAGATATAAGCATGAGTTAGGTGAAACGACTTTTGGCGGGCATCATCTTCCCAAAATCGCACAGCAAGTTTATGCAGCACCAGCATTCCGAGCGCATCCCCTGTTCCATGCTTGTCGCGAAGAGCTTGGTCTAGGGCAGTAGCGGCGGCCTTGCGGTCCGTTTCGATAAGGCGGCTAAGTTCCTCAAGATTCATCAAGCTGCCTCACGTATCAAGTAACGGAGGTATCCCGGTGCTAACCGTGTGATCCCTGAAACTTTATTCACCGGTAGCGCGAACCACTCATTAAGTGACGGTTATGTCCGGCGCGTCTTCGGCTTTCATACCGACGATGTGATACCCGCAATCGACATGATGCGTTTCGCCAGTCACACCGGAGCTTAGATCGCTGACAAGATAAAACCCAGCACGCCCGACATCATCTTGCGACACGTTCCTGCGCAAAGGCGAGTTGTACTCATTCCATTTCAGAATATAGCGAAAATCTCCGATACCCGAAGCTGCTAATGTTTTCATGGGACCGGCAGAAAGAGCGTTAACCCGGATGCCTTTTGAACCAAGGTCCATCGCCATATAGCGCACACTTGCTTCGAGAGCCGCTTTCGCAACACCCATGACGTTGTAATGCGGCATGACGCGCTCTGCTCCATAATATGTAAGCGTCAACATCGACCCGCCTTCGGTCATCAGCTTTTCAGCGCGTTGGGCAATAGCCGTAAATGAATAACACGAAATATTCATGGTGCGGTCGAAATTTTCCATGCTGGTGTCGACATACCGGCCTTTGAGTTCTGCTTTATCTGAGAATGCAATTGCATGGACAACAAAATCCAGTTTGCCCCATTCGCTTTCGAGACGTTCAAACACGGCATCAACTGAAGTCATGTCTGTTACATCGCATGGCAGTACCATTGACGAGCCAACACTTGCTGCAAGAGGTTCAACGCGCTTTTTCAGGGCATCCCCTTGAAACGTGAATGCCATTTCGGCACCGTGCTCGGCACATTGTTTTGCAATAGCCCACGCGATTGAGCGTTCATTAGCAACCCCCATGACGAGGCCGCGTTTACCGGAAAGGATGGGTTTTGGTCCGCTCATTATGACGCCTGAGTTTGGCCCAACTGCCGAAATTGGCATAACGGGCACGATTAAACGAAATACGGCGCAAGGTCTCCCCCGCGCCGTGCATCGTACACATTGCGATTAAAGGGTCAACGCGCCCTGCCACTCGCAGCATGTCTTTGTTCAGCAATGCTAATCTCTTCAGCGGAAAGACGTGCCGCTAGGTTAGCAAGTGCAGTTGCCGCGCGCTCGCTTCCGCCAGCTGCTGCACTGCGCCACAGGCTGTAGGCTTCTGAGCGATTCAAAACAACGCCTTCACCTCTGTTATAGAGACGTCCCATCCAAAATTGCGCTGCAGGCATCCCCGCATTAGCCAGAGGCATCAATAGCGCCGTAGCCTCATCAAACCGACCGTCACGATATGCTCTTTCAGCCATTTTCATCCGTGCAATCGGGTCGCCCGGGGCCCGGCGGGAAGACGCCGATGTCTTCGGAGATGCCTTGGAGGCAACTTTTTTGCGAACAACTTCAGGAGCCGGCGGGGGCGGTGCGTAAGTGATTTTGACCTTTTCAGGGATATTAATCACCAAAGGTTCATTCCCTTTAGGCGCATCCGCTACTTTTTGACCAGGTTTGCGTGCCGGTGTCCGCGTAACATTGATTATTGGACGGTCACCATTAACGCCGCTTTCCTCAGCCGATGAAGTGTAGCTTGGCGTCGCTTCACCATTGTCTTCGCCATTTAGTTTTTCGAATTCGAGTGGCGATGAATTATCGGAATCAATTTTTTTGATCGATAGGACAGGATTATTCGCGGCTTTTTTCTTTTCTGCCTCCGCGAGTTGGGCCGCTTTTTCCTCTGCTTCAGCTTTTGCTTTCGCCTCAGCCGCCGCATCGGCTTTCTCAGCGGCCTCAGCTGCAGCTCGAGCCGCTTTGGACTGTTCCCGCTCGAGATTTTCGCCGATGCCGGCTTCCAGTGCTTCTAAGCGTGCAACTGCCCGCTTTTGACCTTTACCTGCTGCAATTCGATACAGGTCGGCGGCAAATTCCTGATCTTGGTCAACGCCAATGCCTTTTTCATACATCAGACCAAGATTGTACTGCGCCAGAGCATTACCTTGATCCGCAGCTTTGGCAAACCAGCTCGCAGCTGTCTCAGGATTGCGATCCACCCCTTTTCCGGTAAGAAGTTGGAAAGCGACGTTAACTTGTGCCTCGGGGGATCCTAGTTTAGCGGCCTGATCATACAGTTCAAAGGCTTTGCTATCATCCTGTTGTACGCCAAGCCCGAGCCTGTAGATCTGTGCCAACATATTAATCGCATTGACGTCACCCTTCTCGGCCAGAGGTTCCCATGTGGTGATGGCTTCGTCGTATTTTCCGCTTTCATAAGCGGCAACACCGGCTGCAAAACCTTCAGCATCTTGCGCGACGACAGGAGTGACGGCAAAAACAAGACCGCCGATAAGCGCAGCTGTCGCAGTGAATTTCAAAAGGCGAGGACGCATGATGCCACCTTGTCGTTAAATCATTAAGTTGCGTTAACAAAATAATTAAGCAAGACAAAGGCCAGAACCAAGCTCACGTCTCAGATATAGATGTAAAAAAGACGGCATCAAGACGCCGCCTTTACATTTAATCAGTTTCCCAAACATAATAACGCCTGTACATTCCAAGCATTATAATACGTTAGCCTGATGTTTGCTCGGTTTATTTCCGCTAAGAAACAATCTTCCAGCTACCATCCGGTTGACGGCAGGCTGTGCCTTTTGCTGTTTCGATTTGATCAGCGATAACGATTGTTTGTTTATACTCACGACAACTCTGAGTTGCTGTAGCCGGTTGCGGATTGAACGCTGGTTGCGCGCTATAAGTTGAATCCACATAAGCAGGTTGTTGCTGGGTGTACGTTTGCTGCGTGTATGTCGGTTGAGTATAGGCAGGTTGTTGGTTGAAAGTCTGCTGCGTCGATACCGGCGTATATGCATATATTGGCGTTGTAGGAACAATCTCTCCACGAGCGCCCGTTTGAGGGTTTTCCCAACGCACCGGTTGGTTCGGCGGTGCCGTTTCAAGAGCGCGCTGTGTAGTTTGTTGTGCGATCAACTGGTCCTGTTGACTCAATTGATTGCCGATAGTCGCACCAACAGCACCACCAAGAATTGTTCCAGCAATGATCGCAGCGGTACGCCCACGACCATCGCCCACTTGGGTTCCAGCGAGACCACCGGCAACTGCACCGAGAAGGCCGCCGACTGCGGTTCCGGTTTGCTGATTTCCGCCGCTACCATCAGCACAACCGGCAAGACCAACTGCCAAAATTGAGGCAGATAAGGTAGCTTTATTCAATCCAAGCGTCATCATAATGTCTCTCCAAGATAATGAAATATTCTATCGTGTTCTTTGCTCGACCAACTATGCAAGATAATGAGCATTTGAGGTGCGAATAGGGCGTACACAAAGGAAAACGCTGAATGACCGAAAATATTCTCCAAGATGCACATGATCGCCAAGAAGCCCGTAACGGATTGTTTTCAGGCGAAAATCCATATGATCTTGTGAGCGAATGGCTTAACAAAGCGTGGAAATCAGAGCCAAATGATGCCAATGCTATGGCATTGGCAACGTCGAATGCCTCAGGGTTGCCAAACGCCCGAATGGTTCTCCTCAAAGAGATCGAACAAAGCGGGTTTGTCTTTTATACAAACGCCGAAAGCGCAAAAGGCGAAGAGCTTCGCGCAAATATGCAGGCTGCTTTTGTTCTGCATTGGAAAACACTTGGCCGTCAAGTCAGGGCGCGTGGCCCCGTCGAAGCCGTTTCTGCCGAACAATCCGACGCTTATTTTAATTCACGGCATCCGCAAAGCCGTGCGGGAGCCGTCGCCTCTCAGCAATCACGCCCACTAGATGCGAGAGAAACCTTGGTTACGGCCACGGCGGCCATTCGCCAAGAACACGGAGACGACCATATCCCGCGCCCTGCCCACTGGCACGGCTATCGGATTCGCCCCCTAGAGATCGAATTTTGGGCAGATGGAGAGCACCGATTGCATGACCGCTTCCGTTGGACACGAGACACGCTAGACGACCCTTGGACAATTAAGCGTCTAAATCCTTAGAAGGTACAGGCGCGGATTAAAAAAGCGCAGATGCCATTGCCCTTCCGCTCTCCCATGCGTCTTCAACACGCGCCCCGAGACACCAATCGCCGCCGACCAATAATGTCTGATCAGATGAGTGGATATAGGGTTGACCCAACGGTGTTGTCGTCAAGGCATAGCGCCAGCGATGGGCGGCGGCATAGGTAACCTCTGGTAATTCCCCGCGCATGGAACGGATGAGGTCGATAAGGTGTTCTTTCGCAATATCCTTATCGACCTCAAGATGTGTTTCGCTCCAATGCGCAGAGGCGTGGGCGACCCAACAGTCCTGACCGGCGTCTCGTTCGGGTTTTGATGCGTTTTTTGCTATCCACGCAATATCCGTCTCTCGCGAACGCCACATATCCGGCCAATCGGGAGGCGCTGCGAAGGCGATCATTAGCGTCCAGCATGGCGTTACCAATACTTCGGTCAGAGCTGTCGTTAGCTCGGGGAACAACATGCGGGCTTGCGTGACCGGCACTGTCGATATGACGTGATCAAAATACTCGTCGCCGATCTTCCAACCAGCATTTGTTCTCTGTGGAGTGACTTGCTCGCCAAGCCGAATGTTCAATCCTTCGCTCATAGGCTTAATCAATGCATTCATCGCAGGTGTGCCAACGAACCACTCACCAGCACCATCAGGCCACCACGGCACGGCATGTTGGTCTAAATACTGACGAAACTCATCGCGCCGAGCCGTTACAAATTGCGCCCCATGATCAAACCGCAGCGAGTCTACTCTTCGCGTTGCTAGACGCCCTCCGAGGCCACGACTTTTCTCAAAAATCACAGGGGTTATACCGTTATCCGCCAACTTTCGCGCACAGGTTACCCCTGCCATTCCGGCCCCGATGATTGCGACGCTCATGATTTATCCTTTATCTACACAGACAGCGTTCGCCTCACAGCGTCCTGCCATCTGGTATATTTGGCCTCGCGTGTTGCATCGTCCATCACCGGCGTAAATTGACGGTCAAGCGCCCAAGTTTCAGCAAAGCCAGCTTTGCCCGGGTAAATGCCGACTTTCATACCCGCAAGCCATGCTACACCAAGCGCAGTAGTTTCAAGGGTTCTCGGCCTATCGACAGGCGCGCCGAGAATGTCGCTGAGAAATTGCATCGTCCAGTTCGATGCTGTCATACCGCCATCTACGCGCAAAACCGTTTCGCTGCTGCCAGCGTAATCTTTGTGCATTGCTTCCAGTAAATCACGGGTCTGAAAGCCGACACTTTCAAGGGCCGCTTTTGCCATCTCTGCCCGTCCGGTTCCTCGTGTAATGCCGAAAATGGCACCACGGCATTCACTGTCCCAATAGGGCGCGCCGAGGCCGGTAAAAGCAGGCACGAGCGTTACCTCAGCGGTTTCATCCGCTTCACTGGCAAGGTCTTGGGTCTGCGTCGCATCCCTAATAATTTCCAGCCCATCGCGCAACCATTGCACCACCGCACCGGCAATAAAAATCGAACCTTCAAGGGCGTATGTGGGCTTGCCATCGAGCTGATACGCAATCGTCGTCAATAGCCTGTTTTTTGAAAGCGATGGTGTATCGCCCGTATTCAAAAGCGCGAAACAACCGGTTCCATATGTCGATTTCATCATACCCGGCTCGAAACAGGCTTGGCCAACCGTGGCGGCTTGTTGATCTCCCGCAACGCCAAGGATCGGTATGGTTCCACCGAACAAGTCTGTTGTACCGAATTCAGCGGCGCTGTCGTGGACTTCCGGCATCATGGCAGCAGGAACGTTGAGCAGCTTCAACAGTTCCTCATCCCAACGCCCATCACGGATATTATAAAGCATGGTGCGCGCCGCATTAGTCGCGTCGGTAACATGGGATTTTCCATCTGTCAGACGCCAAATCAAAAAACTGTCTATCGTCCCAAACAGCAGATCACCTGCCTCAGCCTTCGCACGCGCACCGGATATTGAATCAAGAATCCATGATAGCTTTGTCCCCGAAAAATACGGGTCGAGGAGCAAACCGGTTTTTTCGGAAACCATTGCCTCATTGCCATCCGCTTTTAGTTGCGCGCATATCTCTGCGGTGCGGCGGTCCTGCCAAACAATCGCGTTATGAATGGGCTTGCCGGTATGCTTATCCCAAACAACAGTTGTCTCTCGTTGATTGGTAATACCAATCGCTGCGATGGATTCACCTTCAGCAGCTTTTCTTGCCGTCGATAGTGTCGTGTTCCAGATGTCTTCAGGATCATGTTCGACCCAGCCGGAAGCAGGAAAATGCTGGGCAAATTCTTCCTGCGCAGTCTTTACCACATGCATATCAGCATCGAAGAGGATTGCGCGCGAGGATGTGGTCCCCTGATCTATAGCAAGGATATGAGTCATGGCAAAGCCTCCGGCTTACTGATCGTCACTCTGATATCGACGGAACCGAGTCCGTCAAGTCACTCTGCCGCCGTTGCAGTATCATCGCGCCGGTTCTGCATCCAAGTTTCCAGACGGTCTTTATCATCTTCGGAAACCCGCAATCCAATTTTTGAGCGCCGATAGAGAACGTCCTCTGCTGTGCGCGCCCATTCTTTATCCATTAACCAACAGACTTCACGTTCGTATAGATTCCAGCCAAAATGGATTCCGAGACTTTCGAGAGACGTAGCATCGCCCAGCATCTTTGGTGTGTCCGTTCCATAAGCGCGTACCAACCGCAAAGCCCAAGCCGGATCAAGGAACGGATACCCGCCTTGTATCACGCTCGTTAATGTCTTCACCCCATCAACAGGAAAATCCCCCCCCGGTAGAGGCAGACCGGCAGTCCAAGCCGGGTCCAAATCGTCATGATAGGGGCGCAGCATCTCAACGGCCTTTTCCGCCAACCGGCGATAAGTCGTGATCTTGCCACCGAAAATATTCAACAGAGGAGCTTGCCCCTTGCCGCCCTCGATTTTGAGAACATAATCACGTGTTGCATCCGTGGCAGAGGATGCACCGTCATCATAGAGAGGCCGCACTCCAGCATAGGTCCATACGATGTCGTCATGGGTCACTGGTTTAGCGAAATATTCCGAAGCTGCTTTTAAAAGATAATCTGCCTCTTCGGGGGTACAGACGGCTTTACTGGGGTCTTCCGTTTGTTCGGCGTCTGTTGTTCCGATCAAGGTGAAGTCTGTTTCATACGGAATGGCAAAGACGATCCGCCCGTCGCCCTGTTGAAAGATATAAGGTTTTCCATGGGTGAACAGTTGCTTTGTGACGATGTGAGAGCCTCGGACAAGCCTAATTTTGTCACTTGTATTCATCCTCAGACCATTACGGATAATATCTTCCACCCAAGGCCCGCCCGCATTGACGATAGTCTTTGACTCAATCTCTCTGGTTGCGCCGCTTTCCTGATCGTTCAGAGTTATCTTCCAAATGTCGCCTTGCCGTTCCGCAGAAGTCATGCGGGTGCGGGTTAGAATTTCCGCACCGCGATCCGCCGCATCGCGCGCATTAAGGACGACGAGGCGGGCATCTTCTACCCAACAATCAGAGTATTCATATCCGTGGGTATAACTGTCTTTCAAAACAACGCCGGTGACGTCGCTTGTCAGATCAAGACTTTTTGTTGCGGGCAAAACCTTCCGGCCACCAAGATGATCATAAATGAATAATCCGAGGCGGATAAGCCAACGCGGGCGAAGCCCTTTGTGATGAGGTAAGACAAAACGGAGCGGCCACGAAATGTGAGGCATTGCTTGCAACAACCGCTCACGCTCAATCAACGCCTGACGGACCAGTCGGAACTCGTAATATTCCAGGTAGCGCAATCCGCCGTGAAACAGCTTTGTCGAAGCGGATGAGGTTGCTTGCGCAAGGTCAGCTTGTTCGCACAACGCCACAGATAAGCCGCGTCCCGCTGCGTCACGGGCAATTCCAACACCGTTCACGCCGCCACCGACGATGAAAATATCATACATGTGCGGCTTCCTGTTCTGATGTTCGTTTTACTAAATGGTCAGCTTCTTCGGTTGTGCGCCCAGACGCAGATTTTGCTTCCAATATTTCAATCGTAACCCCATGCGCTTTGCACGCGCGCACAAATTCTACAGGTGGCAAACGATCCGTGACGAATATATCAATCCGGTCAAGGCCGCATATCCGCATGGGTGCTGTGCGTTCGAACTTCAGGTGATCCGCAACGAGAATTACCTTTCGCGCCGAATCAAGAATAGCCCGCGCGACGCTGACTTCCCGTTGATCGTAGTCCAGGATGGCTCCGTCACTATCAATCGCCGAGCCGCCAATGACAGCGAAGTCCGCTTTGTACTGACGGATAAAATCAACAGCCGCTTCCCCGACGATACCGCCATCGGCTTGACGAACGACTCCACCGGCGAGGATTAATTCCTTATTTGGCGTTCGATTTAGAATATTAATAACATTTAGATTATTTGTAATTACAACCAATCCACTATGATCGGTTAAAGCCCGCGCAACCTGTTCCGTTGTAGTGCCGATGTTGAGCATTACCGAACAATTTTCCGGGATCAGCGCCGCCGTAGCCGCTCCGATCAAACGCTTTTCTTCGGATGCGAGATTTCGCCGCTCTTCATAGGCCACATTGAAAACGCTGTTTGCGGGCATCGCACCGCCATGGACCCTGCTGAGCAATCCACGCTGGCAAAGGTCATTTAAATCCCGGCGAATTGTTTGCGGCGTCACCGCAAATGTCTGGGCAAGCATATCGACACCCACGCGCCCTTCGGTCCGGGCCGCTGTCAGGATATCTTGTTGTCGCCCTGTAAGTTCCATGGAGTGCCTTTTTGCTTTCTCTATGCAGAATACAAGTTTTCACTTGACGCTCAAGTCATTTTCGTTTGAGCATAAGACGAACATGAAACACAAATAAAATACTGGGAGGAAGCTATGCGTAAACAGCTATTGTCGGCTGTGGCGGCACTGGCCGTGTTAACCACCGCTCCAGCGGCGTGGGCAGATATGGCGGCAGCAAAAAAGTGGATCGGTGAAGAGTTCCAACCATCCGCACTTTCCAAATCTGAACAAGAAGCCGAGATGGAATGGTTCATCAAGGCCGCTGAGCCATTCAAAGGTATGGAAATTAATGTACTGTCGGAAACAATTCCGACGCATACCTATGAAAGCCAAACCCTCACCAAAGCATTCGAAGATATTACCGGCATCAAAGTTAATCACCAACTGCTTGGTGAAGGTGAAGTTGTTCAGGCCGTTCAAACGCAGATGCAAACGGGCCGGAATCTTTATGATGCCTACATCAACGATTCCGATTTGATCGGTACACACTCGCGTTTACAGCTTGCGGTGAATCTCACCGATTTCATGAAAGGCGAAGGCAAAGATGTCACCAATCCGGGTATCGACCTCGAGGATTTTGTTGGCATATCCTTCACTACCGGACCGGATGGCAGTCTCTATCAACTACCCGATCAGCAATTTGCGAACCTCTATTGGTTCCGTAAAGACTGGTTTGATCGCGAAGACCTGCAAAAACAGTTCAAAGAAAAATACGGGTATGATCTAGGCGTTCCGGTGAACTGGTCGGCCTATGAGGACATTGCAGAATTCTTCTCTGAAGACGTCAAAGAGATCGACGGCGTGGCGGTGTATGGTCACATGGATTATGGCAAGCGCGCGCCTGATCTGGGCTGGCGGATGACCGATGCATGGCTGTCGATGGCCGGTGCAGGATCAAAAGGCTTTCCGAACGGTGTGCCAATTGATGAATGGGGCATCCGCATGGAAGCCGGTTCTTGTAATCCTGCCGGAGCGAGTGTGTCGCGCGGTGGTGGCGCAAATGGACCTGCGGCAGTTTACGCTATTCGCAAATGGGATGAGTGGCTGCGTAAATATGCGCCTCCGGGTTCGGCGAACTATGATTTCTATCAATCGCTGCCTGCCTTGTCGCAAGGCAATGTGGCGCAACAAATTTTCTGGTACACCGCCTTTACCGCGTCGATGGTTGCGCCCCAATCAGAAGGCAACAATACTGTCGATGAAGACGGCGCTCCCCTATGGCGGATGGCACCATCGCCACACGGTCCATACTGGGAAGATGGTCAAAAGCTCGGTTATCAGGATGCCGGTTCGTGGACGCTGTTTAAATCAACTCCGGTTGATCGTCAGAAAGCAGCTTGGCTCTATGCTCAATTCGTGACCTCGAAAACTGTCGATGTGAAAAAGTCCCACACAGGTCTTACTTTCATCCGCGACTCCACGATCAACCACGAAAGCTTTACCGAGCGCGCGCCAAAGCTCGGCGGCTTGGTCGAGTTTTACCGCTCGCCTGACAGGGTGATGTGGTCGCCTACCGGCGTCAACGTGCCAGACTATCCGAAGCTCGCTCAAATCTGGTGGCAGCAAATCGGGGATGTGAACTCGGGAGCCTTTACACCGCAAGAAGCGATGGATCGACTTGCCGAAGAGATGGACATCACCATGGCTCGTATGCAGCGCGCTGACGAAGGTGCGAACGTCTACGGCGGTTGTGGCCCGCGTTTGAATGATGAGAAAGATCCATCGGAATGGCTTGGCAAAGGCGGCGCGAAAGCGAAACTTGCCAATGAAAAGCCGAAGGGAAAAACCGTCAATTATGACGAGTTGATCAAACGCTGGTCTGCTAAATAAGATAGGTCACCGGCAAAGGGCAGTTTTACCCTGAAAGATTGTTCCTTTCCTGCCTCCTCCTGAATCATCGGGAGGAGGCTTGAGTACAAAATTTGTTTTTCACTTTTCTATCACATCTGAAAGGGCGAATTTTCGCCACTGGAAAGCCATGTTCAAATGACGATTGAATTGAGGAATGTTGCTAAAAACGTCGGTGGGGAAACTCATATCTACGACACAAGTGTGCGGTTTGCTGAGACGGGTTTTAATGTTCTTCTTGGCGAAACCCGTGCAGGAAAAACGACACTTATCAAACTAATCGCGGGCCTCGAACGACCAACATCCGGTGAAATTTGGATTAAAGGGCGGGACGTGACAACACTATCGCCGCAAAAGCGTAATGTCAGCCTCGTGCATCAGTTCTTTGTCAACTATCCGAACATGAATGTCTTTGAAAATATTGCATCGCCATTGCGCGTTGCCGGTGTTGGCCGAAAGGAACGCAAGCGGCGTGTTGAAGAGGCCGCTGAACTCATGCGCCTGACACCGATGTTGAAACGGCGGCCTTCTGAGCTTTCGGGCGGCCAACAACAGCGCACCGCATTGGCCCGCGCCATTGTCAAAGACTCAGATGTTGTGCTCTTCGATGAACCTCTCGCAAATCTTGACTACAAATTGCGTGAGGAGTTGCGGGATGAACTGCCACGTTTGCTGGCAGGACGGGGGGCGATTGTCGTTTATGCGACATCGGAACCCCATGAGGCGCTGCTCCTAGGTGGTCATACCGCAACAATGAAGGAAGGCCGCGTCACACAGTTTGGCGAGACATCAAAGGTCTTTCGTCAACCGAACAATCTTGACACGGCTCGGGTATTTTCTGATCCGCCAATGAATGCGGCATCGGTTATCAAACAAGGCAATGAGATCGTCATGGATACTGCGCGCTGGCGCGTACCTGACGCGCTCAAGAATGCCCCTGACGGCGCTTATACACTCGGCCTTCATCCTCATACTGTGACGCCTGTGCAGGAAAACACAGAGGCGGTGCAGGTACAGGGGAAAGTGATCGTCACAGAATTGAGCGGCTCGGAAAGCATCGCACATTTCACGCGCGGCGGTGAAGATTGGGTATCGCAAGCACATGGCGTTCACGCTTTTAAAGTCGGCGAAACCCATGATTTTTATTTCGACGCCGCGCGCGGATTATATTTCGGCAGCGATGGGAGGCTGGTTGCCTGATGGCCCGCATAACCCTCGATAATTTACGTCATTCATATTTGCCTAATCCAAAATCTGATGAAGATTACGCGCTTCAGCAGATTGACTTGGAATGGCAGGACGGCGGCGCTTATGCATTGCTCGGCCCATCCGGTTGCGGCAAGTCCACTTTGCTCAATATTATCTCCGGCCTTATTGAGCCGACTCAGGGGCGCATTCTGTTTGGCGATGTTGATGTCACAAACGTGCCCCCTGCTGCGCGCAATATCGCGCAAGTTTTTCAGTTTCCTGTCATTTACGACACCATGACCGTCTACGATAATCTGGCTTTTCCATTGCGAAATCGCGGCGTCGGAAAAGCTCAGGTCGATGCCCGTGTGCGCGAGATTGCCGAGATGATCGACATGACGGATATGCTGAACCGGCGCGCGGCGAACCTGACCCCTGATAACAAGCAAAAGATTTCCATGGGACGCGGGTTGGTGCGTGATGATGTGAATGTCATTATGTTCGATGAACCGCTAACGGTTATCGACCCGCACTTAAAATGGAAGCTGCGCTCGAAGCTGCGAGAGCTGCATGAGCGGATTAATCTCACAATGATCTACGTCACCCATGACCAAACCGAGGCACTGACTTTTGCCGATCAGGTTGTTGTCATGGATGAAGGCGTTGTTGTGCAGATTGGAACGCCGGTAGAATTGTTCGAGCGGCCCACGCATACTTTTGTTGGTCACTTCATTGGTTCACCGGGGATGAACTTGCTGCCCTGCGAAGTCCGCGAAGGCCAAGCATTTTTCCACGACTCGCATGTGCCGGTTGAAGGCGGAAAAACCTCTGCCGCTGGATCGCGCTTAGAAATAGGTGTGCGGCCTGAGTTTGTGTCTTTCGCGTCTGAAGGACTTTCTGTCGATGTCGTAAAGATTACGGATGCTGGTCGTCACAGGATTGTCGAAACGCGAGCGGGCGATACGGCAATAAAATTATTCGTTGATGATGGAATGTCTATTCCTGAAGGAACCGCTCATCTTGCATTTGATCAAAACCGGACACGGGTTTATGCCGATGGATGGCTCGCAGAGGAGAGTCGGTAAATGGCTGCAAAGACTGAAAACCAGCGGGCTTGGTTCTTTGTGATCCCGGTAATCTTGCTCGTCGCCTTTAACGCCATTGTACCGCTCATGACGGTGGTGAACTATTCGGTGCAGGAGACATTCGGTAATAACCAGTTCTTTTGGTCGGGCGTGACGTGGTTTGAAGAGACGCTAAAATCTGAGCGATTTCAGGCCGCGTTAGGACGCCAACTTTTATTCACTGCGATTATTTTAGCGATCGAAATTCCACTCGGTATTGCGATTGCTTTATCAATGCCGCGCAGTGGGCCGTGGGTCTCTGTCTGCCTTGTCCTTATGTCCCTGCCATTACTCATTCCTTGGAATGTCGTAGGTTCAATGTGGAATATCTTTGCGCTGCCGGACATTGGCTTGCTTGGTTACACACTGAACGCAATGGGTTTCAATTACGACTATACACAGCAACCACTCGCAGCGTGGGCTACCCTGATCGCGATGGATGTATGGCACTGGACATCACTCGTTGTCTTGCTGTCTTACGCAGGCTTAATCTCAATTCCGGATGCATATTATCAAGCGGCCAAAATTGATGGTGCGGGTAAGTGGGCGGTGTTTCGCCATATCCAACTCCCCAAGATGAAGCGAGTGCTGACCATCGCTATTCTGCTGCGATTTATGGATAGCTTTATGATTTATACCGAGCCTTTCGTTTTGACAGGGGGCGGCCCCGGTAATGCGACCACATTCCTGTCGATTGATCTGGTCAAGAAAGCGCTGGGTGAATTTGACCTTGGACCAGCGGCGGCAATGAGCCTGATCTACTTCTTGATCACCCTGCTCGTTAGTTGGTTGTTCTACACAGTGATGATGCGTAATGAAGGGGAAGAGTCATGAGACACTGGCTGATCCCAACGCTTTATATCGTGTTTCTCATGCTGCCAATTTACTGGCTGCTGTCGATGTCCTTCAAAACGACAAACGAAATTCTTGGCGGGTTTACATTCTTTCCGCAGACATGGACGCTGGAAAACTACAACGCGATTTTATGCGGATACCCGGATGTCATTGGAGGGAAAGTTCCCGCTGGCTGCGATGTGTCGTGGATTTGGGGATATGTGAATTCACTCACCTATGTGACGCTGAATACGATTATATCAATCGCTGTGGCTTTGCCTGCGGCCTATGCATTCTCGCGCTATAAATTCTTAGGCGATAAGCACCTGTTTTTCTGGTTGCTAACAAACCGGATGGCCCCGCCCGCTGTTTTCGCTTTGCCGTTTTTTCAATTATATTCGTCGGTCAATCTGTTCGACACGCATATCGCCGTTGCTTTGGCACATTGCCTGTTCAACATCCCTCTGGCGGTTTGGATTTTGGAAGGTTTTATGTCGAGTATCCCGAAAGAGCTTGATGAAACCGCTTATGTCGACGGGTATTCGTTTTCATCATTCTTCTTCAAAATCTTTGTCCCGAATATCGGCGCAGGCATCGGTGTCGCGGCATTCTTCTGCTTTATGTTTAGTTGGGTAGAGTTGCTGCTTGCAAAGACACTAACCGCTGTGGATGCCAAGCCAATCGCCGCAACAATGACCAAGACGGCATCAAGTTCGGGATACGAATTGGGGCTGCTGGCGGCGGCGGGATGTTTGACAATTATTCCCGGCGCTATCGTGATTTGGTTCGTGCGGAATTACATCGCGAAAGGCTTTGCTATGGGGAGGGTTTGATATGAGTTGGATGGCTTGGACGTGGCCAACAGCGGCCTTCTTCGTCTTTATCGTATTGGCGATAGCGACAATGGGATTTCTTGAAGCCCGCTCTCCGGGTGGTGCGCCACGTCATGGATGGTTTGGCCTCCACACAACACGAGGCGACCGATTGTTTATTGGCCTGTTGGGATCAGCCTTCATTATGCTTGGTTGGCTCTATTTTATGAGCACACCGCTCTGGGGCGGGCTAGGCATCAGCATCGCTTGGATTGCGTTCATCTTCGCCTTTGTTTGAGAGAGCCGGAATATCCCCAGCTCTCTCGAAAGAATTATTATTCAGCCGCTTGTTTGGCGGTTTCATTCGCCTTCAACAACGCTTGAAGGCCATCTTGTAAACTTGTCTCAGCTTTGAGGCCGAGAAGCGTATTCATGCGCGTCGGTGTTCCGAGCGAATCCCGAATGTCACCATCGCGCGGAGGACCGTGATTTATAGCCGCGCTTGTGCCCGTCAGGGATTTTATCGTCTCGGCAATACCTTTTACGGTTACTGCATGACCTGTGCAGAAGTTGATCGGATCAAAGCGGGCCTTTTCTCCAGCCGCTTGCGCGTCCATCATACGATCCATCGCGGCGAGCAAACCTGCAACAACGTCACCGACATAGATGAAGTCCCGTGTCTGTCCGCCATCGCCATTGATTGTGATTGGCTCATCACGTGCGAGACGATCCGCAAAGATCGAGATCACACCAGAATAAGGCGAGGACGGGTCTTGACCAGGACCAAAGACGTTGAAGAAACGACATGCAGTGCTTGGCAGATCAAAGAGATCTGCTGCCGCGCTCGCGTGATGTTCACCGCTGAGTTTGTCTGCTCCGTAAGGCGACATCGGTTGCTTTGGCGCATCCTCAGTGATGGGCATTGTTTCCGCCGCACCATAAATCGCTGCAGACGATGCCCACGCCACCGGCAAAGGTTTGTCAGCTGCATCCCGTGCGGCCTCGAATACCGTAACCGTACCATAAAGATTTGTGCGATGAGATTCGCGCCATGTGATATTGCATCGCTCGACCGAAGCAATGGCGGCCAAGTGAAAGACGCCACTGGCTCCCGCAACCGCTTTGGCAACCGCTTCGGGATCGGCGATATCGCCTACGATAAGTTCTGCCTCAGATGGTGCTGCATCGCGATGACCGGTAGACAAATCATCAATAATACGAACCCAGTCCCCACGACGGATCAAAGCATGTGCGAGATGACCCCCAATGAAGCCACAGCCTCCGGTTATCGTAAACAGACGGTTAGTTTGCATTGATCGATCCCCGTATCTAATATCGGGAGTATCGAGCAGAGCGAATAATATTTCGTATTCAGGTCAATCAGTTACGATGTAAATTTTATTGAATTTATTTACAGTGTCTCAGAGAGTTTATTGATTCAGATCTCACACCACGGACCGCATGAAACCTGATCTTTATGCCGCCAAGTGATCTCACAACACCGGCAATCCGCATTAATCTTTTTTGCAAAAAGCCGGAATTGTTCGATGTCACCAGATAACGTCGCGCGCTGACATTAACTATCGTTCAACGACCAATCATAACGGTCATCATAGATGCGCGTGGCACCTTGCGGCCCGCCATATTGAGCCAGATGGGCAATAATGCCCGCATCATTTCCGCCAAAATCTGATTTATACCATTCATAGATGGACGAAACGACAAGGCCATTCGATGTCATCTCTGCACCCCGAGGGTGCAACACGTAATCCCGAGCCGCAATATTTAGATCGCTATTTAGACTGACAGCAGTGAAAGCTTTTGTCCGTAGATTGGGACAACCAATCGACGCACAGTTCACGGCATAATGTATCCTTGCATCACGCCAGATAGGACGCAAAATGCCATGTTCAATGTCATTGAGCGAAAGCGACCGTCCACTCACTGTTGCGACTTTTTCATCCCATGGACCACGCGAGAAAAAGCCGCCGCCAATATCACGGATCGAGCTAACCGGATAATTATCAAGGATCACATCTACCGTCTTCGCATTGTAGAGATTGATCCAATAGGCCATTGCAGCATCTTTGTTGAGCTGCGTAGGGTCCGTTGCTTCCAATGATGAAAGATAGGCCTTCAAAGAACCGTGGACATTTTTCGCGGCGCGGTAATTAACCCGGTTCACGCCATCTGCTCCGCGAGACACATAAGACGACAAAAAACCATTCCACGCCGAATGATCAACATTCGCAGTTCCACCAAACTGATTCCAGTGGTTGCTGATAAGAGACGAACGAGGCGCAGCGATTGCTGGCGTATTAAAAGACGACACGACTGTCGCTGATGCGAGTGCGGTTAGAGCTGTGCGGCGATTAAGCATGACGACCTCATAGGTTTTGTTTGCCCTCATGAAAAATATATCTGCTTGGTGCTTTCAGAGTCTTGCGCCAAACAGTGATGTGACTGCACGTGAATTTTGTGGGGTGTTTGTTTCTGAAGCACTTCAAAGAAAACGCCGTCCCAAGAGACGGCGTTATTTACTCTACAACTCAGAACTATGTCGGCACTTTAAAATCACGACAGTATTTTAGTGGCCGAAGTGACCGCGGCGAAACCCACGCTTAAAACCATGGTGGCGTCTGAAACCATGACCGCGCTTGAAGCCGTGGTGGCGTTTAAAGCCGTGGCCCCGGAAACCGAGATTCCCGCGATGATGTCCGCGAAAGCTGCGGCGATGGCCAAAATGGTGACCGGAATTAAAGCCGAACGAGAGCGCCACAGGAGGAGAGTAATTGTGGTGCCCTACAAATCCGCTATCGTGGAATCCACTCTTCGCGCGTGCAGCGGACCCAAGAATAGAGCCGAGGATCAGTCCGCCCGCGATTCCGGCAACAACAGCGCCGCCCTCAGCATGTGCCTTCTTTGTGGGAACTGCAGCCGCCGCGATGATTGCGACACCGAGAGCAGCAACGCGGAGCATGTTTTTCAAAGATTTCATATCCAGATTTCCTTTTGTTAGCGCCCAGCCAACCCTTAACCGTTGGTACTATAAAGCCGGACAATTTGCAGCAAAAACCACGTAAAATTCGGTCTTGTGATCAGTTTCAACCCTTGAGAATACGCGGAATGATCCTTTCGCCATTATGACTTGAGATCCTAATCAACCCGCCGGAAAGGTTCCGGCGGGCTGTCGTTGGTTTTGTTAGAAACGGTTGAAGTATGCGTAAGGCGACACAAGCGGGCGCTCAACGCGGTGGTTGTTTGCGAGACGCGCAATCCGGCGCGATTGACGAGACATTTTCTTGTTCAAAGCTGCATGTTCAGCCCGGTCAATAATGCCGTCATTGGCTCTAAAATCCCGGATGTCATCACGGATGTCACGCATTTTTCTACGCAACTTGCGACGCTCACCTTCACGGAGATCATCCCGGTCTAATGCATGGCGAATGCGCGAGCGAAGGCGGTCCATCCGATCTCTAACCATCTCGATCCCATCATAACGCGGAGCGATATAGGCTGGTGTTGTAAATGTCGTACCAATGGTCGGCGCCGTGTAAGTCGGCTGTGCGACATAATTCGGTGCAGCATAGGTCACTGGTTTCGCAGCATAGCTCGGTGTCGTGTAATTCGACTGAGCGATGTTGGTTTGAACCGTATGACTAACCGGAGCGACATAGGTTGGCGCAGTGTAAGTTGGTTGAGCAACATAGCTCGTGACCGGCGCGGTATAAGTCGTAGCCTTTGCAGGCTGAACATAAGTCGTCGTCGGCTGCACGTATTGCACTGTGCTGTTTGGCTGTACTTGTTCAATAGGGCCAAGGTTGATCGTCGGCGCAGTATACGTGGTAGGGGCCGTATATGTCGTGCTGAAAACCGATCCCTGAGAAAATGTCGGGCTATACGAATGATTATAAAAATCGTTAGCCGATGCACCGGAAGCGGCAAATGTACCTGCGAGAGCAAGGCCTGCAAAGGTTGTAATCTTGAACATGGTGGCTTCTCCCTTCATGAGACCGGTGGAAGAATTTCCGACGCGGTTGTTATCCTGAAGCGAGTATGGAACGGCACGGCTACAAGTTTCCGTCGCATCGCTTGAAAAAAGCAGTTGCGGCTCACCGTTCCGTGAAAATTTAGCCGTTTCGCCGTTTTATCGTCACAAAAGAAACGGGTTTTCAGCTAGAAATTTCAAGATTTTATATCAACTTTTCTCAATACTACTTTGAAAAAACAGCTTTTCATAGGCTCAATCATGTGAAATAGGGATTGTAACAATAGTGGCCCCGACAAATGAGAGCCGCAAAACCGGGCAGTATGAAATGCAAAGCGCTGACAAAATTTGCGCCGGAACACGCATGAAGGCGACGCAGAATCTGCGCCGCCCTCTTGGTGTGCTCGCGAGTGCCTCAATCAATAGGACGAGCGTTGCACGTTCCCACCCGGCTTCTTTGAGCCAGTGCAAGAACGCGACTTTTTGGTTATTGGCGATACGCTGCCGGCGCGCCCCAGTATGCAGGTGCACCAGAATGCCCCCAAGACGCCTGACCATACGCAGCAGGATCGGCATATGTAGCGCCAAAAGATTGTGGCCCGAACTCATATCCGCTCGGCGCACCCGGCAGCAAACCGTAACCCGGCAATCCATATCCAGGCGCAGCGGTGTTATAACCCGGCAGTATCTCAGCACTAGCGATGCCACGCTGCTTCAAACCATCGGACATCTCTTCAAGCTGACTGCGGATGTTCTGCGCTTCACCGTTATCAATAACGCTGTCTACCCGCGCTTTATCAAGCAAGTTGCTGATGCCGTGCAGTTTCTTCCGCAAATGTTTTGCGTCTTCACTTGTAAGCAGACCTTTGTTTTCATTCTCGGCAATACTGCCGGAGATACGAGCGATCTGATCTGCAAGACGATGAACTGTCGCACCTGCACCCAAATGAGCAGCCCGAGCCGGACTCCAAGTCGCTGGAGTTATACCGCCCCACCCTTGTTGATTTCCATAATCTTGCGCAGAATAGCTCGTCCCGAAATTATAAGCAGGTGTTTGAGCTTGAGCAAACTGCTGTTGAACCGGGCGCTCGATATAGACAGGACGGTCTACCGGAACGCGCTTTTCCACATAGACGGGGCGGTCTACCGGAAACGGAACGCGCTTTTCCACGTAAACGGGCTTTTCAACCGGAACCGGTATGCGTTTTTCCACATAAACTGGACGATCAACCGGAACAGGACGATCTACCGGAACCGGGCGATCCACAGGCACAGGGACAGAGATACGCTTCTCGACATAGACGGGACGATCAACCGGAATCGGACGGTCGACGGGAACCGGGCGATCAACCGGAACAGGAACCGAGATACGTTTCTCAACATAAACAGGACGATCAACGGGAACCGGGCGATCAACTGGCACAGGACGGTCAACCGGCACAGGAACCGAAACACGTTTCTCAACATAGACAGCGCGATCTACCGGAACGCGCTTTTCAATATAAACGGGACGGTCCACAGGACGATTTACGTAGACGGGACGGTCTACAAAAACACGTTTTTCAACAACGCGCTCAACAATTTGTGGCGCAGGAGCTTGAAAAACGGGTTGTTGAGGTTGTTGGAAAACAGGTGTCTGGACGAACTGCTGCGATGCCGGCCCCGAGAACCGAGATTCGACAGCGGGAACCACTCTGATCGAAGGTTGAGCAGGCGGAGCCGCGTAGACTTGTTGAACTGGAGTCGCGTAGCTCTGCTCTACAGGAGCGCTTGGCCGGATCGAAGGCTGGTAAAACGGAGCAACAGCGGGTTGGTAAACCGGTGCCGGATTAGAATTATAGACCGGAGCGCTGTTCGTTATTACCTGCTGATGCTGAGATTTTTGAAGCTGATCACACGGTGTGCCCGGACGATACCGAACACCGGAACTGACCTGAGCCGGCTCGGCAGCAAAAGCGAGTTGCTGCCCCTCGTCCAAATCCACTTGTTTAAAGGCGGCAGCCACAAGCGACTGTTGCGATCCGGCAGTACCGTTGTGATCCGCGCAAGCGTAAGCGAACGAAGGGGCCGCCATGCCAGCCGCGAGCGTAAGCGCAACCGTACTCGTTTTACTCGACAAAAATCTCATTGCTCGGTCCTTAACTTTTTTATGGAACGTGCCTGATTCGCTCCTTTTGTTAAGTTATTACTTTAAGTAAATACTCTAACCATGCAACAACAATAAATAACGTGTACGGAAAACGTTAACGACACGGCAATTGCCGTGCTGCGGCAAGTGAAACTCAGACTGAATGACTACCGGCTGACGCCGGTAGGATCATTGATATGCTTCTCAAGGTACTGAAGTACGATGTCTTCTGTGATGGCACCATTGGTCGTTGAGAAATACCCCCGCCCCCAGAACCTGCATCCCCAGTATCGTTT
>CALKIZ010000102.1 GCA_937995735.1 uncultured Neomegalonema sp.
CCCCGGCTCGTTAAGCCGTTCAACCGCCTCAGCCTTATACTCCGGCGTGAAATTCCGTCGCTTCGTCGTTCCCATTCCCGTCGCCCTCCAGATGCTCTTTCTAATTTAGCACCCGGTCCGGAAATTGGGGATAGGCTCAAACTGCTTGTCGACAATTTCCATGAACTTAAGGTTCCCGACGCTTTCACCAACAAACTGATAGTACAGGATGGAACGGCTCAGGCGCAGCAAAGCACATTGCCGGCACTGGCTGAGTTTGTGATCAGCGCTCACCATTTTTTGCCTCGCGTCCCGAGCAGTTGAACCGAGGCATCCGCTAAAAAATCCCGTTCCACCACCAACTGACCGATCTTCAAATGAAGCTTGTCGATCTCGGCCTCTGACGCGCGGACATCATCGGATTTGCCGCGTTCGAAGGAGCTGGACATGTTAGAAATCGTTACGCGCTTCCAAGTGCTGATCATGTTCGGGTGAACGCCTTACTTCTTCGACAGCTAAGGCGGTGTCATCTCCTCACGGATTGCCTCCAACGCAACCTTGGCTTTAAACTCTGGTGAGTGGTTCTTTCTCCTAGCCGTTCTGGATCGTCTCTTTCATCATGCGATCCACCTTAAACACTGGTCCAATTTAAAATTCCACTCCGCATTATCTCACACAAAAAACAGGTCACCAGCCCAACGCAACACCGTCTTTGCGGGGGTCGGAGCCTCCAACGAGGCAACCATTTGCATGGTCGAGCACAATCATCTGACCACCGCCGATAGGACCTATATCGCGGTTGATCGTATGACCCATGACATGAAGCTGTTCAACGACCTCAGAAGCATAACCGCGCTCGACATCGAGTTTGCCGTCTTGCGGAAAACACCGTGCGCCATCCATCACTTCTTGCGGGTCCATTCCGTAATCAAGCAGGTTCGAGATTGCGCGGGCATGGCCGCAGGACTGATACTGACCGCCCATCACACCGAATGTCGCCAACGGTGTCTCTCCGTTTGAGAGCATCGCGGGGATGATTGTGTGCATCGGGCGGTTGCCGCCTTTCAACTCGTTCGGGTGGCCTTCGACCAGCGAGAACCCGCCGCCTCGGTTCTGGAAATTAATGCCGTATTTCGTTGAGGCCAAGCCGCCGCCGAACGCATGGAAGACCGAGTAGATCAGCGACACAGCCATACGGTCTTTATCAACGACCGTGATATAAATCGTGTCCCGATGTGGCGCTCCATTCGGGCCAAGCGCATGGAGTTTATCCATCTCACCCAACAAGTCAGGCCGCATCCGCGCGGGATCAATTTGACTACGCATGGTGTCTACGGTTGCATTGGACAGCATATGCTCAAGACGCTCTGCTGCGCCTGACGTATCGGCATCCGCAATCAGGTTATTACGCGCGTGATACGCCAGCCGCGAAGTTTCAGCCTCCAGATGAGCGCGCTCGGCACCGAACGGATCAAGCGAGCCAAGGTCAAAGCCCGCGAGGATCTTTGCCATCAAAATTGCGGTCGCGCCTTGGCCATTCGGGGGCAGCTCCCACAAGGTCGTACCGCGATAATCGCCGGAGATCGGTTCGACCCAATCACAAGCCGTCTTCGCGAAATCGTCCAGCGTATGCACGCCGCCCAGCGCATTGAGCGAAGTCACTATGTCTTCGGCGACCGGCCCTTCATAAAATCCGGCGCGGCCATGTTTGGCGATCAGCTCCAGCGCATCAGCTTTGGCTGGATAGGCAAAACGCTCTCCGGCTTTTGGCGCGCGGTCATTGAGGAGGAAATGCTGGCGCGCCGCACCGCTGAGTTTACCAACGCCTTCATTGGCCCAATCATAAGCCGCTTTCGGAGCTACAGGATGGCCTTCGCGTGCAAGCCTAATCGAGGGCGCAAGGACTTGATCCCATCCGCGCGTCCCGTGATCCCGCAGCAGCGTATCGAAAGCATCAATCGCCCCCGGCACACTGACCGCATGAGGGCTGTCGAGCGGGATCGTCTCATGCCCTTGTGCGCGCAGCATCGCGGCATTCAGCGCGGCAGGCGCGCGGCCCGACCCGTTCAAACCACGCGGTTTGCTCTCTCCAGGTTTCCAGACCAGCGCGAACATATCGCCGCCAATTCCGGTCATTGCCGGTTCCAGTAGCCCAAGCATCAACGCCGCCGTTGCCGCCGCATCAATGGCATTCCCGCCCTCGCGCAGCACATTGACGGCTTCTTGCGCGGCAAAAGGATGCGACGTCGCGCACATGCCATTGGCGGCATAGACCGTTGACCGACCGGGCAGATGAAAATCACGCATGGGAATCTCCGAAAGGTTCGGATGAGGTGTAGACCGATTAGAGGCGGCGGCAAAGCCTGACGCTTATTCGTTATCGGCCAGCTTTATGAGTTTTCGGTTGAAGATGCGCAAGGTCATGCGCAGATCAGACCCGCGCTTGAGTACGCGGCCATCCGAAGCCACAATGCTGTACGCACCTTGCTTTGCGGCATTTTTCGGCCTTTTTTCAATGCGATACGCTGGGGTTTCCCCCATGCGCCGGAACACCGAGAAGGTCGCAACATCACGGCCCATATCAATGGCATAATCCCGCCATTCACCGGCGGCGACCAACTGTCCGTAGATTGATAAAATCGCAGCCAGCTCTTTGCGGTGAAAGGTTACCTGCTCAAAAGCCGGTGCGCCGCGCTGCGGAAAGGGTATGACATTCGTGCTTTCCATAAGCCGATAGTGATCCGCGAAAGGACGATTGGCAAGGGATGATTGGGGAATGAAAAATCCAAAACGCGACTGATCTAATATTACAGTGACGTTTTGGTTGAGCTGTATCGTTTGTGATGTGCTTTGGCGGCGCTGGCTTGATATTTTACGTCGCCAGAATGGCCAAGCGAACACGAATACCGTGTTGGCAATACCTTTTGGTTAAGTGAGGCAGCATATCGAACACGTCCTGCTTCACCCTATTTGTGTATCAACAATCAATGGTTCGCCATTTTGTGCGAACATCTCATAAAAGATAAGCAACTCGCCAAGCAGAAGCAGTGCCCAGTTACCTAATCACAATCTTTATAAATCTGGTCGATGATCTCAGAAAAAAGTAGTAATATAAATGGACTCGGATTCATTTGCAGAATTCATTAGATGGCTTCAACCTTAACGGTATCAGTCTGGAAAAATATCTGAGGGGTGGTCAAAATTTTAGACCAAGCCTTTAGCAATTATCCAACAGCTCGAATTCTTTGGGTCAATCGTTCACGCAGATTTTCCGGCAGTTGATCTACCGAGGCTTGTGCTTCACGAATGCACTTATTGAGTTCTGATTGACTTCCCGAGTTCATAGCGAATTCCAACGTTTTTGCTTTGCGGTCAGAATCTTGTGCCATTAACTTGCATCCCCGAGTTAATTGTTGTGAAGTGTTTTTAACCTATTTTATTAACAAAAGGTTAACACGGTTTACTGATTATTCAAATGATTCAGTAAGTTATCCCCAGATTTTTATTGTTGGTATCCATGCAGATTTCGATCCAAAACTCCCTAGTATTCGGTCTCGTTGGTCCGATTGGTGTCGATATGGATGCCGTTCAAGATAGCATCAAAGATGCCTTGCTACCGATTGGATATAGCGTCGAAATTATTCACATCAGTAATTTGCTCGAGGAATTGTTTGATGTTGAAAAGTTGGAAAAAACGATTTTGAAACGGAAAGATATTCGTCATTTTTCTACTGAAGCTGACAAAAAGATTGCCGTTGCAAATGAGATTTGCGCAATCGCTAAAACGCCTGATGCTCTAGCTCAGTTAGCAATTAGAGCGATCCGCCAGATAAAAACTGAAAAGGAAAATACTTCAAAAACTGTTTTTATTATCAGGCAACTGAAGCGTCCAGATGAAATAAAGCTGCTAAGGCAGGTTTATGGAAAACATTTTGTACAAATATCCGCTACCGCAAAAAAGGAAGCCCGAATTTCTAGCATCGCCAATAAACTTGCCACTGTTCCCTCAATCAAACCCGGCAGAGATGCGGAGGATCACGCTCGACGCATTGTCGATGTTGACGAATTCGAGAAGTCTGAAGACTTTGGCCAACGAATTGAGGATGTGTACCATTTGGCAGATTTCTTTGTTCAGGTAGACGACATCCTAGGCAGTCGCGAGGATATCTCTCGGATAATTAATGCCTTCATGGGCCGGAACGATGTCGGTCCCACAATCGACGAGTATGGATCATACTTCGCTACAGCAGCATCAATTCGTTCTGTTGATTTATCTCGCCAAGTGGGATCTGCGATCTTTGGAAATGATGGTTCGCTAATCTCCGTCGGCTGCAATGAAGTCCCTAAAGCTGGTGGCGGCAGTTACTGGGATGACATGCGCGAAAAATTCAGAGACGTCGATCTTAAAACTGAAAACAACCGCAACGAAATAAACAGAATAATATACGATGTTGTTGAGCGCGTTTTCTCCTTTGATTTTATCAAGTCACATCGTTCACCCTCTAAAATAGAAGAGCGTAAACGTGAGCTGTCTGAGGGATTGCGGGAGTCTCTCCTAGGTGACCTAACCGAGTACGGTCGTATGACGCACGCCGAGATGTCGGCTATCTGCGAGGCCGCTAGAAACGGCCTCAAAATTCAAGATGCCACGATGTACGTTACAACTTTTCCCTGCCATAACTGCTCAAAACATATCATCGCTTCGGGAATAAAGCGCGTTGTCTACATTGAGCCATACCCAAAAAGCAAAGCTGGCGATTTGCACAGTGATGCTCTGACAATTGACGGTAGTTCAGATAAGAAAGTTTCATTCGAGCACTTTGTCGGGATTTCTCCGAAGCGCTATCGGGATATCTTCCAAAGATCGCAGAAAAGAAGGGATAAATCTGGTCAATTGAAAGTTTGGTATTCGGGCGAGCCAGTTCCTCAAATTCCCGATCCGATTGATACAACGGATGCGCAAGAGGCACTTGTCATCACCGAAAAGCTCGCCGAGTGGTTTCAGCCACCGCTGTAGACTATCTCCACGCTCCAAAATCATATATTCAGTGCGCGATAGATTAAGGCTCCACCAACGCCCAGCTCCTTGGCAATCGCAGTCGCGCCCGTTCCCAAGCTCCCCATCACCTCTTTTTCCCCTATTCATCCTACAATTCGACGGGCACACGTAAGCCGTACTTATTGTAGCGCTTTTTAACGTAAGCCCAATCTTCAAATACGCCTTACCTCACCCTAATCGAGTAGCAGATTTGTATTCCAAGAAATATTTTTCAAAGACTTTAAGCCATTTCAATGACTTAAAAGAATTTGGAGCGGGCGATGAGATTCGAACTCACGACCTAAACCTTGGCAAGGTTTCGCTCTACCCCTGAGCTACGCCCGCTCATGACCTCGTGTGGTCGGCGTAGGCAGGCATCTATACGGATTCGCGGGCGCTTTGCAACACGTTTCCTGAACATGGTTTACGAGATCTTTTCTTCGTTCAACGCACGCCATTTCGGGGCGTCGCCCAGCATATCAATAAACGCCTCATGTGCTTGCTTTTCCTGCTCAGTTAATAAGACAGGCCGCAGCTTTCCGCGCGCTTTCGCTGGTGCGCTGCTATCAACTGAAACGGTATCCCCGATGGCACTTTTTCGTGCGACATCCAGTGAAAACCCGCCCTGCCGTCCGCCAATCAGCTCGATATAGACATCGGCGAGCAGTTCCGAATCGAGCAAAGCACCGTGTTTAACCCGTTTCGCACTATCGATTCGGAATCGGCGGCATAGCGCATCAAGGCTGTTTTGCGCGCCGGGAAAGCGATTGCGGGCCATATCCAGCGTATCAATGACCCGATTAAACTGAATTCGAGCTTTATTCACACGCTCCAATTCAAAGTTGAGAAACTTCACATCGAATTTAGCGTTGTGAATCACCAGCGTTCCGGTTCCGATGAAATCCACAAAATCTTGTGCGATAGTCTCGAATACCGGCTTATCTGCCAAAAAAGCCTCGGTGATTCCGTGAATCGCTTCGGCTTCCGCAGGCATTGGCCGCTTAGGGTTTATGTACTGGTGATACGTGCGCCCCGTCGGAATGTGATTGATCAATTCCAGCGCGCCTATTTCAACGATCCGGTGCTCTCCAGGCTCAAGACCTGTTGTTTCGGTATCCAACACCAATTCGCGAATATCGCTCATGCTTCGGCTTCCTTACGCAGCATTGAGACAACGATCCCAACTGACATTCGCGCAGCATCCGGTCCCGCACTCGTATCAATAACAAAATCTGCACGTTCACGCTTTTCAGCATCAGGCAGTTGCTTCGCCAAGATCGCCTCGAAGCGTTCCTCGGTCATATCTTCGCGTGCCAGAACTCTGGCGCGTTGAACCTCTGGTGGAGCAGTGACCACAACGACCTTATGAACACTCTTTTCACCGCCCGTTTCAAACAGCAGTGGAATATCGAGCAGGACGATGGATGCTTCAAGGTTATCAGAAAAAAAATCGCGGCGACTGTTTTTCAGTAGTGGGTGAACAGCTTCTTCGATTTTCAACAACAACGTATCATCTTGAAATACCGCCTGACGCAGCACCTCACGGTCGACTGCACCGTCGATAATCGCACCCGGAACCAAAGCACCAATCGGTTCGACCGCTGCGCCGCCTTTGGCATAAAGTGCGTGAACAGCTGCATCCGCATCATAGACCGGAATGCCCTCTTCCGTGAACATCGCGGCGGTAGTTGATTTTCCCATACCAATGGAGCCGGTAAGCCCAATCACGATCATGACGATGCGCCCAATACGGCATGCCGCAAATCATCATCAACTTCTGGCTCACGTCCAAACCATGCGGCAAAACCGGGACGTGCTTGATGCAGAAGCATTCCAAGACCATCGACAGTTTGCGCGCCTTTGGCCCGAGCCAGCTTCAGAAAAGGCGTATCAAGCGGCGCATAAACGGCATCAGTTGCTAATGCGCCCTCCCCCATCGCGTCCAGTGTCAACGATAACGGCGGACCGCCTTCCATACCCATACTCGTCGTATTCACCACCAACGTCGCGCCGTCGATAGACGCCTCCGCTTCGGTCCAATCCACAACAGAGATCGCGCCGCCAAGCTCATCCGCAATGGCTTGCGCTTTTTCCCGTGTGCGATTGGTCAGGCGCAGCTCCGGCACACCGGCATCTAACAACGCGGCAACAATCGCACGCGATGCCCCGCCCGCACCCAGCACGCTCGCCGGACCACTCTCAGCGGACCAGTTCGGGCTACCCGCACGAAGGTTTTCGATAAACCCGAAACCATCCGTGTTATCCGCGATGATCCCGCGATCTGCGTCAAAGATAATCGTATTCGCCGCGCGCAGCCGTTTCGCACTGTCTGTGACTTCATCAGCAACCGCAAAAGCCGTCATCTTATGAGGAATCGTCACGTTTCCACCGGCGAATCCTACCTTCCCGAGCATCCGCAACGCGCCTTCAAAATCTTCCGGCGCGATAGGCAAAGGCAGATAGTGACCCGCGATGCCATACCGCTTGAGCCAATGACCATGAAGCACCGGCGATTTCGTATGTCCGATAGGCCATCCAGCAACAAAAGCCATTGGTGCAACGCTGTGACTCATTCCGTTAATACTCCTTCGCGGCGCAATCCCTTCAGGACACCAATCATCGGCAATCCAAGGATCGAAAAGTAATCACCTTCGATGGACTCAAACAACTGCGCCCCGCGTCCTTCGATCTGATAACCGCCAACAGACCAAAGCACTGCATCGCCAGCTTCATCAAGATACTCGTCTAAAAACGCATCCGAGAAAGTGCGCATCGTCAACACCGCCGACGCTTCACCCCGCCAACAAACCACATCATCACGTACTATTGTTGCTGCGCTGATCAGTTGATGCGTATGACCCCGCAAGCGCAGCATGTGTTGGCGCGCCTCAGCCAAATCGCGTGGTTTATCGAAAATCTCTCTATCAAACCGCAGCACCTGATCAGCCCCGAGTACCAAACGCCCCGGCATTCGCGACGCAACTTCTCGGGCTTTTTCTTCTGCCAAAGCCTCAGCAAGTTTATCCACTGTTTTCCCCGCTTCGCGAAAAGCGGCCTTCAAAACATCTTCATCAACGGTCGACGGCATCACATCCACAGGGACACCGGCATCGCGCAATATCTTCGCGCGGGTTTCACTGGCAGACGCAAGAATAAGGGTCACGCACCCTTCTCCGCGCGCCGCGCTTCGACCAGTTGCAAAATCGCTGCTGATGTTTCTTCGATAGATCTCCGTGTCACATCAATGATGGGGCATTGCAGCCTTTCCATCAGTTGCCGCGCTTCAATCACCTCACGCTTGATCGCATCAAGATCAACATAATCGGTTGCGCGGTCATGACTTAAGGCTTCGATTCTGTTTTGTCTGATCTGGGCAAGTCGACTTGGTTTAGCGGTCAAGCCAACGATAATCGGCCCAGTTTTATCCAAAGCCATAAGCGCTTCGGGTGGCTCGCACCCCGGTATCAACGGAACATTCGCGGCCTTTATCCCCCTAACCGCCAAATAAACGCATGTCGGTGTTTTCGAAGTTCGGCTCACCCCGATAAGCACGGCATCTGCTTCCGGTATCCGCTCCGCAAGGCGACCATCATCATAAGCCATCGCAAAATCGAGTGCAGCAACGCGCGAGTAATACCGCTCATCAACAGCATGTTGAGCGCCGGGTCGCATCGCAGCACTTATCCCGAAATGCGCTGTTAGCGTCGATAAAATCGGATCAAGAAAAGGAACCGCTAGAACACCAATGTCGTGACAACGACGCTCTAACCGCGCGCGCAAGTCCGCTTCCACAACGGTATGAAAGACCAAACCGGGTTCTTTCGCGATAGCCTCTAAAGCATCATCCAGCGACTCGGCTGTCCGAATCATAACGTGCCGCCGATAAGAAACACGGACATCTTTGAACATCGCGACAGTCGCTCTGAGCGCCGAAGAGATCGTTTCGCCGGTAGAATCCGAGATCATGTGTATTCGGTAAGGATCAGCCATAGGCCTGTGGATAGCGTTAGCAACTCACCTTTCCCACCTGAAAATGAATTTCATCCCCCTCTTTCGAGTCTTCTACAGAAAAACGTCGATTGCTCTTATCTTGACGACACGCCTCTGTGAGTCACGGGGATAAGAATTTTAAACCCGGACCTCGCTCATTTAAAATATGAGAGAATATTAACGAGTTGTTAATCAATATGAATATTTCGTTAACACTCAATACCTTCCTAGCCTCATTGCGCTCCAAATTAGAACAGGGATAAATCCACTAATGAAAAATGATTAACTCTAATCCCCACTATCCACAGGGATTAATAACATTCATCAGGATTCCAGATTCTTTTATGGATGAATAAAAAGAAGACATATCGCGATAAAGGACCGCTTGCGCCTTGGGCAAAAACACGAAACACATGCCACTATGAATACAGATGATAAATTACTCATTCGCGCTCTTAAAGGCGAAACGCTCAGCATTCCCCCCGTTTGGCTCATGCGACAAGCTGGACGGTATTTGCCTGAATACCGAGCGTTACGAGAAAAAGCTGGTGGGTTTCTCAACCTCTGTTACACGCCAGATTTTGCTGTTGAAGTAACGCTTCAACCAATCAGACGTTTTGGTTTTGATGCTTCTATTTTATTTTCAGACATTCTCGTAGTTCCCCATGCGATGGGCAGAGACGTTTGGTTTGAAACAGGCGAAGGGCCGAGATTGAATCCATTGACGGATGACGAACCTCTTCCAACGCTTAATCTGGAAAGCTTCCATACGCATTTAGCCCCGGTTTACGAGACGGTTGGTCGTTTGCGTGAAGAATTGCCAAAAGAGACTGCACTGATCGGATTTTCAGGCGCGCCGTGGACCTTGGCAACTTATGTAATCGCCGGACGCGGCAAAGACGAACAAGCCGCTGCACGGCAGTTGATGTTCTCGAACCCTGAGCGGTTTTCAGGATTGATTGACGTTCTTACTGACGCGGTATCGCATTATCTCATTCGGCAAATTGACGCTGGTGCAGAAGCTGTCCAAATCTTCGATAGTTGGGCTAGCGCCCTCGCTCCAAACAGTTTTGACAAATATTGCGTCGCGCCAACGGTAAAGATTGTCAACGCGGTGCGAGCGGTTCATCCGAACACGCCAATCATAGGCTTTCCGCGCGGTGTTGGCTCTGAATATGCCGATTTTGCCAAGGCCACCGGCGTGAATGGTATCAGCCTCGATCAGACTGAATCGCCGGAATGGGCAGCGCGAGAAATCCAACCGCATTGCACGGTGCAGGGTAATCTTGAACCAATGCATATGGTAACAGGAGGCGATGCAATGCTTGCCGATATTGATCGCATCCGAGAAGCGCTTTCCGGAGGCCCACATATTTTCAATCTGGGCCATGGCATTACACCCAATGCGGATACTGCCAATGTTGATGCCTTACTCAGACGGATACGCGGATAATGGCTGATGCATATCTTTGGATAAAGTGGCTCCACATTATAGCGGTGATCAGTTGGATGGCTGGTCTTTTGTACCTACCCCGTCTCTTCGTTTATCACGTTGAAACGCTCTCTTCTGAGGTAAAAACTGAATATGAAGCAGCTGAGGTAAAACTGCTCCGCCGTATAATGAATCCAGCGATGATTGTGACCTGGCTTTCCGGCATCGCACTAATTGTCGCGATTGTTGATGTTTCATCTGAGAAGTGGATTTTCGTTAAATTGCTCTTGGTCTTGGCCATGACAGCATTTCACGGCATGTGCGGGAAATGGCGTAAACAATTGGCTACAGGGACATGCGAAAAATCTGGTAAGCAATTCAGATTCCTCAATGAAGTGCCTACTATCCTAATGATTGCGATTGTCGGGTTTGTTGTTTTTAAGCCGTTTTGATTTCATTTCAGGCCTTTGACAGTCCTTGACAATTCTTTTCATCTGAAAGAAAAATACCTTCAGAACGGGTGTCGCTTCCTGCGGCATTGGCAAATCTTTCAAACTGCTCTTTGCGTCATAAACGTAACGAAGCGAGAGACCTCCTCCCCGACTTCCCCCCGCGAAAGCTCACATTATGGATATGACGTCCCTGAAACTTCAGGAACTTAAAGAAAAATCACCAACGGCTCTTCTTGAATTTGCAGAAGAGTTAGAAGTAGAAAATGCGAGTACCTTGCGTAAGCAAGACATGATGTTCGCTATTCTAAAAGAACTCGCTGAACGTGATGTAGAAATCACTGGTGTTGGCGTTATGGAAGTTCTGCAAGATGGTTTTGGATTTCTAAGATCACCTGATGCGAATTACTTACCTGGACCGGATGATATTTACGTAAGTCCGAATCAAATTCGTCGTTTTTCTTTAAGAACAGGAGATACTGTTGAGGGATTAATTCGATCTCCGAAAGATGGCGAGCGCTATTTTGCGATGCTCAAAGTCAGCACGATCAACTTCGAAGACCCGGATCGCGCAGGCCATAAAGTCAATTTCGATAACCTGACGCCGCTTTATCCTGACGAAAAGCTAAACCTAGAAATCGAAGATCCGACGCTTAAGGATCGCAGTGCACGTATCATTGAAATTGTCGCGCCTATTGGTAAGGGTCAGCGAGCCTTGATCGTGGCTCCGCCACGCACAGGTAAGACAGTCCTTCTTCAAAATATCGCACAGTCAATCGCGGCGAACCATCCGGAAGTTTATTTGCTTGTTCTCTTGATTGATGAACGTCCGGAAGAAGTAACCGACATGCAGCGAACGGTGAATGGAGAAGTCATTTCATCGACCTTTGATGAACCGGCCTCCCGCCACGTTGCCGTAACAGAAATGGTGATTGAGAAAGCAAAGCGTCTCGTTGAACATGGCCGCGATGTTGTGATCTTGCTCGACTCGATCACACGCTTGGGCCGTGCCTACAACACGGTTGTTCCATCGTCAGGTAAAGTTCTGACGGGCGGTGTGGATGCCAACGCACTCCAACGGCCAAAACGCTTTTTCGGTGCAGCACGGAACATAGAAGAGGGCGGTTCCCTCTCGATTATTGCGACTGCCTTGATTGAAACCGGCAGCCGCATGGATGAGGTCATCTTCGAGGAGTTTAAAGGAACCGGTAACTCCGAACTGGTCCTTGATCGGAAGATTGCTGATAAGCGGGTCTTCCCGGCCATCGATATTCTGCGTTCCGGTACGCGGAAAGAAGAATTGTTAGTCGACAAAGCAATCCTAACCAAAATGTTCATGCTGCGCCGTATCCTCAACCCGATGGGAACAACGGATGCCATGGAGTTCCTGATCGATAAATTGAAGAAAACAAAGTCGAATGACGAGTTCTTCGACTCCATGAACTCCTAAAAAGTATGGCCGCGAGTGATACAATCTACGCCCTTGCCTCAGCGCGAGGGCGGGCTGGAGTCGCGGTAATACGAATTTCAGGGCCGCAAAGTGATGCGGCTCTACAAAATTTAGGCGTCTCTGTTTTGCCGCCTTATCGAAAAACGTCTGTACAGAGTTTAATTGATCCACAGAACGGGTCTCTTTTAGACGAAGCGCTTATTGTTAGATTTGCAGAAGGTGCGAGCTTTACTGGCGAGTCTAGTGCTGAAATCCAATGCCACGGCGGACCTGCTGTTATTGCCGCGATTTTGGAAAGTTTGAGTCGGCTCTCCGGATTACGGCTTGCTGATCCCGGAGAATTCACCCGGCGAGCTTTTGATCATGGCCGTCTCGATCTCGTGCAAATCGAAGGGCTATCAGATCTGATTGCGTCAGAGACAGAAGCTCAACGGCGGGCTGCTTTAAGGCAATCTGATGGATCACTCGGGCAATCTATTCGGGCTTGGTCAAAAACGCTGACCGAAGCTTGCGCTTTGTTGGAAGCGACGATTGATTTTGCCGATGAAGATATTCCAGACGAAACTTATACCGTAGTTTCATCTAAAGTGTTTCACGTGAAACATTCGATAGAAGAGCTTCTCAATAATGCAATATTCTCTGAGAGATTCAGAGACGGGTGGCGGATTGCTGTAATAGGTGCGCCCAACGCTGGAAAATCAAGTTTAATCAATGCTTTGGCACAGAGAGATATAGCGATTACATCCCCGATTGCTGGAACGACGAGAGATGCAATCGAGGTTTCTTTAGATCTAAAAGGATATCCGGTTACTTTGATTGACACTGCCGGATTACGAGAAACCGAAGATAAAATAGAGAGTATCGGTGTTTCACGTGCGCGCCTAAGTGCGGAAAGTGCAGATATGCGTATTGCTCTTTGCGCGTACGACGCACCATTGTCTGATGATGTTCGATCCCTTATTTCTTCGCATGATTTAATTGTGTGGAATAAATCTGATCAAGAAACGTCTGCTCAAGGATATCTGGCGCTTTCCGCTAAGCTCGGAGAAGGTCTTGATGCTCTAGTGGAGCAAATAGCGGAAAGTCTAGATTTTACCGATCCGGCTGATGCAAGTACTCTTCTGCGGGATCGCCATAATACAGCACTTCGCGAGTCTCTTGCTGCGATAGAGCAATACACATCGCTTGCTCAAAACGCCGACTCTCCTATAAAGGATACTCCTGAGATAGCCGCAGAATATTTGCGTACAGCGCGGGCTAAATTGGGTTCAATCACGGGTGATGTTGGCGTTGAGCAACTGCTTGATGTGATTTTTTCGGAGTTTTGCTTAGGCAAATGATAAATGTTTCACGTGGAACATTTTTCGCTATCAGACAGGAATGTTTCACGTGAAACAGTTCGACTATGATGTTGTGGTAATCGGCGGTGGTCATGCGGGCAGTGATGCAGCATTAGCGTCTGCGCGTGTTGGCGCTCGCACAGCTCTGATTACGCATCGAAAAGACCGGATCGGTGAGATGTCCTGCAATCCAGCTATAGGCGGCTTGGGTAAAGGACACCTTGTTCGCGAGATTGATGCTCTCGACGGCGCAATGGGTCGTGTAGCGGATGCAGCAGGGATTCAGTTCCGTATGCTGAACCTGCGCAAAGGTCCGGCTGTTCAAGGTCCACGCGCTCAGTCAGATCGCGCTCTTTATCGAAAAGCAATGCAGTCAGAATTTGAGCGTTCAACGGTCACTGTGATCGAGACCGAAGCCAATGACCTCATCATGGATAGGAAACGGGTCGTTGGCGTTGAGACCGGTATCGGTCCGATCAGTGCGGGAGCTGTGATACTCACGACAGGCACTTTTCTAAATGGCCTTATGCATATTGGGGATCAACGCACCGAAGGTGGCAGGGTAGGTGATCCACCGGCAAAAGCGATGGCAGATCGGCTGTACGCATTAGGCTTACCTATGGGCCGATTAAAGACAGGCACTCCGGCGAGACTCGACGGACGGACGATTGATTATAGTGTTTGCCATGAGCAACCCGGTGATGAACATCCGGTTCCATTCTCGTTTATGACAGATAAGATTACGACTCCGCAGATTTCCTGTCATATCACGCGCACAACAGTTGAATGCCATAAGATAATTGAAAATAATATCAATAAATCAGCACTTTACGGGGGTCAAATCGAAGGTGTTGGACCCCGGTACTGTCCTTCGATTGAAGATAAAATCGTCAGGTTTTCCGAAAAAGAAAGCCATCAGATTTTCTTAGAACCTGAAGGCTTAGACGATCATACAGTTTATCCGAATGGTATCTCGACATCGCTGCCTGTCGAGGTCCAGCAAGCATTTATCACTGCAATACCGGGCTTGGAAAAAGTAAAAATCATTCAACCAGGGTATGCGATTGAATATGATTATGTCGATCCGAGAGCGCTTGATCCTACGCTTGCCTTGAAAGCTCTTGATGGTTTGTACCTTGCTGGTCAGATCAATGGAACGACTGGCTATGAAGAAGCAGCGGCTCAGGGGCTTATGGCCGGTTTGAACGCAGCCGCTTATGTGTCTGGTTCAGATGATGTGGTCGTTACGCGCGCCGAAGGATATATCGGTGTGATGATCGATGATCTCGTAACACGCGGGGTTGCCGAACCTTATCGCATGTTTACATCACGCGCTGAGTACCGTCTTAGCCTTCGTGCTGATAATGCCGATCAACGTTTAACGCCTCTGGGGGAAAAGATCGGGTGTATTAGCAGTGAGCGCGCCCAGATGTTTCACGTGAAACAATCCGCTCTGAAAGCTGGACGAAAACAGTTGGAGGCTCTTTCTGTTACGCCACCGGATGCGGTGAAAGCTGGAATAAAATTAAATCAGGATGGTCGCCGCCGCACGGCATTTGAGCTTTTAGGATACAAGGACGTTACTAACGAGCAGATATGCGAGATCTGGCCCGAGGCAGCTTCTATCCCGCAGAAAGCCTTTAAACAGCTCGCTATTGATGCAATCTACGCATCGTATCTCGACCGACAAGCTGCCGATATCGAGGCGTTCCAGCGCGACGAGGCATTGTTACTGCCGAAATCACTGGATTACGCCACGGTCCATGGCCTCTCTAACGAATTGCAATCGAAACTAATCCAGACACAGCCGCGAACGCTTGGTCAGGCGTCACGTATTGATGGAATGACCCCAGCGGCGCTTACAGCGCTGTTGGGTCATGTAAAGCGTGAAGCGCGGGCGAGGGCATGAGCCGCGAAGTATTAGCCGCTCAAACCAATGTTTCACGTGAAACACTCGAAAAGTTCGATATTTATGCGGAGCGATTGGTAAAGTGGAATAGGGCGATCAATTTGGTTGCCAAACCCACGCTCGATTCTCTCTGGGACAGGCATTTCCTAGATTCCGCGCAGTTGTTAGAGTATATACCAAACAACGTAAAATCTTGGATAGACCTTGGGTCAGGGGCCGGATTTCCCGGTCTTGTTATTGCTATTATGCGTCCTGACATTGCGGTAACTCTTGTTGAAAGTGATCGTAGAAAATCCGTCTTTCTTACTGAGACAGCACGCGCTTGCAATGTGGATGTAACGGTATTGGCGGAACGGGTTGAAAAGATTGATCTAAAAGCAGATGTTGTTTCGGCCAGAGCGCTCGCTCCGCTTACCAAATTGTTGTTATTTTCAGAACAACTGCTCCATCCGAAAGGACAATCGCTCTTTCTTAAGGGTGAAAGTGTCGAGAACGAATTGACCGAAGCGAATCATATCTGGCATATAACTCATACACAGCACAAAAGCCGTGTCGATCCGCGTGGATCAATCTTATCGATTACAGAATTCGAGCGGAGAGCCGACGTATGACGAATACTCCTGAACGGCGGATTCTAGCGGTTGCAAACCAAAAAGGCGGGGTAGGGAAAACCACGACTGCTGTTAATCTTGGTACGGCTCTGGCCGCAGTTGGTAAGAAGGTTTTGCTGATCGACCTTGATGCCCAAGGTAATGCAAGTACGGGCCTTGGCATTTATGCGGAGGACCGTGAGTTTACGAGCTATCACGTCATGATCGGTGAAACTGACTTGGCGAGTTCCATTCTGCCGACGACGGTTAAGGGTATGGATATATGCCCTGCTTCTGAGGATCTTTCGGGGGCTGATTTAGATTTAGCAGATATGCCACGCCGCGCACATCTGTTGGCGGATGCTCTGGCCGCTGGTAAAAATCCCGTCCAGAATAACTATGATTATATCATGATTGATTGCCCGCCTTCGTTAAGCATGGTGACAATCAATGCAATGGTGGCTTCAAGCGGCATTATAGTTCCGTTGCAATGTGAGTTTTACGCCCTTGAAGGTTTGAGCCAGCTTATCAAAACGGTTCGACGGGTTAAGGCGACACTCAATCCGGCGCTTGATATCCAAGGTGTCGTTCTGACCATGTATGACAGCCGAAACAATCTCTCTGCACAAGTTGCAGATGATGTGCGGGAATACCTCGGTGATGTTGTTTATGAGACGAAGATTCCACGTAATGTGAAAATTTCCGAAGCGCCATCCCACGGTAAACCGGCGCTTCTTTACGATTATTCTTGTGCAGGAAGCCAAGCATATATCCATCTAGCGAGTGAATTACTGCGTCGAGAACATGATGCAATCGCCGCGTAAGGGGGAACTCAGGTGAACGAAGTGCTGCGCTCACGCAAACAACTAGGCCGAGGCTTATCCGCTTTGCTAGCGGACGATCCAGTCGATGAAGTTAAACAAAACGAATTTTCTCCTGGCTCTACTGCAATCGCTCCAATTTCGCATTTGGAGGCAAACCCTGATCAACCGCGCAAGACATTTGATAAAGACGACCTCGATGCTCTTGCGGCGTCGATTAAAGAAAAAGGTTTGCTACAGCCGATCCTCGTTCGTCATAACCCACGCAATCCAGATGGTTATGAAATCATAGCTGGTGAGCGTCGTTGGCGGGCTGCACAGCAGGCTGCTTTGCATGAAGTTCCCATTATTGTGCGTGATTTCAGTGATGCGGAGACGTTGGAAGTCGCAATCATTGAAAACGTCCAGCGATCCGACCTCAATCCTGTTGAAGAGGCAGAGGGATATGTGCGTTTGATCGACCATCATGATTATACGCAAGAACAGCTAGCACAGGTTATTGGCCGATCCCGTAGTCACATTGCGAATATGACGCGCCTGTTGAAATTGCCAGATGTGACTTTGGATTACCTTCGCTCTGGTGATCTGACGATGGGTCACGCCCGTGCTTTGATTGGCAAATCTGATGCTGATCAATTGGCTGATGAAATTGTCAAACATGGTCTTTCAGTTCGCGATACTGAAAAATTGGCTGCGAATGATACGAAGCCGAAAGCTAAAAAGAACAGCTCCGGCAAAGCCGCTGAGAGTATTGATGTTGATACGGCGGCGCTGGCATCGGACCTCAGTGCTGCGCTAGAAGCAAAAGTTAACATCAACCATAGAGGGAAAGGCGGAACTTTAGAGATCAGTTATTCTTCTTTGGAACAACTAGATGCTCTCTGTGAGCGGTTTGGTATATAGAGCATCTTCCATATTACTTTGATTGTGCAATTCAGACGTAATTGGCAAAGTGATGATGAACTGAGCACCCGTTTTAGATTTGGGTGAAAGAACAACGTCACCGCCAAACTTACGAGCGATTGTTCGACTGATTGCGAGGCCCAGCCCAGCTCCTTTCTCATTGGTTGGTTTTGAGCCGCGCGAGAACTTATCAAAGATGAGCGTTGCGTCGTGTTCAGATATTCCTGAGCCGTTGTCGCTGACACTTGTGTGGAATGTTCCGGCTGCTACCGAAGTGTCGATCTCAATCTTAGGATTCACTGCATCATTATATTTAATCGCGTTGGAAATGATGTTGATGAAGACTTGTGTGAGGCGATCTTGATTGGCGAGCGTGGTCGTTGGTTGATCGGTATACTCTTCGATAATGGTGACATTGGCAGAGGCCGCTAATCCACGACAGGCATCAACAGCACGCTTTAGTGCAACCATTGGATCAATCAGCGTTACCGGAAAATCATCGCCCCGTTCGACTGCTCCAATATCAAGAATTTCGTCGAGAAGCCGTGTTAAACGCACGCTCTCATCATGGATAATATCCATAAAATACCGTGACTTATCATCATCAATACGATTATTTTGTGCGAGAATTTCTGAAAATGACCTAATGGATGTCATTGGCGTGCGCAGCTCGTGGCTGACTTGGCTTAAAAATTCGTCCTTTTGAGCGTCGATTTGCACCAAGCGTTCGTTAGCGCTCTTTAGCTTGGAAGCAGTTTCTTCAATCTCACGCGATTTTTGTTCGATCCGTGTCGAGTATTCCATCAATCGAGCGGTCTCATCGGCGATTTCTACTAGTTCATCAAGGCTGATACGTTCACCGCCAGCGACGCGGGAAATCATCGCGCGGGCCGAAGCTGCACCGACGCTGGATGCCATTCGGCGTTCCAGATGATTGATAAATGCATCATCGGGAACGGGGAATTCGGCTTTCTGATTGTGAGCCTGCGCGTAGTTTCGGAAGATGCCATAGGCTTGGTTTGCGCCCATCACCCGTTGCGCCAAATCAAACAATGTATCGGCGGATGCCGCACGCCCAACGAGTCGTTGGCCGCCTTCAGAACCGGAGCGGAAGGCGTCTACAAAGAGTGTGCTTTGCAATTGTTCGAGCGGATTTAAATCCCGGCTCAAAGACCCCAACACAAAGAAGAAGACATTCGCACTGATGCTCCAGAAAAAAGCGTGCATGAGCGGGTCTAAGCTGGTCAGGCCGAATAACGCATCGGGGCGTAATGCTTCGATACCGAACGGGCCAACTTGGGCAACCTGCTGCCACCATTTTGCATCGGCCAATAGGCCGGGTAACAGCAGGGTATAGGTCCAAATCGCAAATCCTACGGACAACCCGAGCATTGCGCCGCGCCGATTGGCTCTTGGCCAGAACAGCGCGCCCAATAATGCTGGTAGAACTTGTGCGACGCCAAGAAAGGCGACCAATCCAATCGAAGCTAGGCCGGCACTCTGCGGTCCGAATTCGAGATAGAGAAATCCGACAAATAGAATACCGCAAATTGCGATGCGCCGGCTTTTGAGAAGCAATCCGCGCACATCGCCATCAACGCTCAACCCAGCGGTCCGGCGCAACGTCAAGGGCATGACGATATGGTTCGAGATCATTGTTGAAAGAGCAATGCATGAAACAATAACCATCGACGTTGCCGAGGAAAACCCGCCCAAAAATGCTAGCAAAGCAATGTCATCACGACCGGCGGCCAAGGGCATCGTTAGTACGAACATATCAGGGTTGGAGCCGGGGGGCAGGGTGGTCGCGCCCACCGCCGCTATTGGTAAGATAAAGAGGCTCATTAAAAATAGGTAGAGCGGAAACAACCAAGCCGCTGTGAATAAGTGCCGTTCATTATCATTTTCTACGACAGTCACTTGGAACTGGCGCGGCAGACAGAGAACCGCAGTTCCCGAGAGTAAGATAAGCCCTATCCAGCGAACGCCAAAACCTTCTTCGGGGGGAGGCATGGTTTCCGCGATCCGGTTAAAGATATCCTGCGGACCGTCTGCAACATGATAGACCGCGACCAGTCCGACACCGATGAGCGCTACCAGCTTTACGATTGCCTCTACAGCGATAGCGGCAACCACGCCATAGTGCCGCTCATTAGCATCGATGCTGCGTGTACCGAAGATAATTGTAAATAACGCTAAACCTGCTGCAACCCATAGGGCAGTTATAGGAGCAGATCCAACAGTATCAGACGATCCTCCGATTACCTGAAAACTTGTGGTAATGGCTTTGAGCTGTAAGGCGATATAGGGCGCTGCGCCGAAAACAGCGATGATTGTAACTGTCGCCGCGATCAGATCACTTTTGCCGTAACGCGATGAGATGAAATCAGCAATCGAGGTTATGTTGTTCTCACGGCGAATGCGGAGCAGCTTTCGCAAAACTGAATAGAATCCAAGAAAGACGAGCGTGGGGCCGATGTAAATTGTTGCGAACTCAAGGCCATTTCTAGCCGCTGATCCGACGGCTCCGTAGAAGGTCCAACTGGTGCAGTAAACCGAGATGGAAAGCGTGTAGACCAATGGTGAACTGAGCCATCCAGATCGTGTGCTGCGGTCGCTAATGAAGGCGACGAGAAACAGGACAACCGCATACCCAAGGGCTGCGAGGATGACGACATTGAGCGAACTCATTTCGGATCGTCTCGTTCAGCTTTTGACAACCGCTGTGAGAGGATTGCTGCAATGAGAATAAGCGCAAGCCAAATTACGAACAAATAAACGAGTACAAGGGGTGCTCCGAACACAGTTGCTTCGGTCGCAAACAACCCAATTACCGGGGGTATAAGCAGCAGAAAGCCAAAGATAGGCGCGATCACTGCTATATCTTTCAATCGGCGCAAGGGTGTCAGCTTGGTCATCAGGATTTTGCACCAAGCCGCAGAACTTCTGTGACAATCTCTGAATTTGAAAACGGTTTGGTTACAAAAGCATCCGCTCCAAGTGCATCGGCGGTTTTCCTGTCATGGGATTGGCCCTTGGCTGTTAAAATCAAAACAGCAATATCGGTTAAATCAGAGTCTGAGCGAACCGTTTTCAGCACATCAAAACCGTTCAATGATGGCAACATCACATCCAAGATCAAAACATCCGGTGTTGAAATACGCGCTTCTTTCAATGCTTCTTCGCCATCTAAAGCATGACGGACATCACACCCTGCTTGTTCGAGGATAAAGCGTAATGATTCAGCGATGTTTTGTTCGTCCTCAGCTATCAGGACATTGACGCTCACAAGTTTCTCCTACGTTTTGACAAAGTGTTTGCCGCTTTTTCAATTCTGTCAAAACCCTTATTCTGTTCTGACCGATGTTTCTTGTCGATGGGCACATCCCTCGCGCGGACATAAAAGACAGGTTGAGCCAACCAACTCAGCTTCGGCTGCCGATGATAGGTCTAATCCATCTGAATAAACCAGCCTATCTGCATTCAGCGCATCGCAAGCAAGCATCAGTGAATAGCTTGGTAACGTTTTTCCAAAGCCACTTGCGACGGGGCGTGTGGCACGGGCGAGAATGAAAAATCGGTCTCCATTCGGAAACTCTGCAAGCTGTCGTTGGCGAAGGTCGGGCGTTTGCATCGCCGAATAAACCGCCCAAAGCGGACATGCTCCACCAAAACGCGGCATTGGCAGGCGGGGTAGGGGAAATCGTTTTGTCAGGTAACCTGCCGCATTTGCGCGCAAAAACGCAAACGGTACGCCCTCCATACCGGGCTGACGCAAGCTGGTGAAGCGATGGCAGAGTTGCTCTGGCGAGGCATTAAATTTCATGGCCAAAGCGTCAATATCATATCGCAGTGTTTCGGTAGTTTCGTGGAAAGGGGCGTAAGGCATCAATAAAGCCGCTGCTGCATACGCGAAAAGAGCGCGGGTGGCGCGATCCCTTGCTTCATCGCTTGTCAGTTCAAAAGCTTGAGAAAGTTCTGCTTCAATCGCTTCTTTTGTGGTCAATTCGGCAATGCGACGTGCAATCTCAAATCGTTCCGTTGATCGGGGCAGACCATCGGCGAGTAAAAGGACTTTTCCGTCGAAATGCGTCAATCGATGTGATTGATTGGGCAGAGCATCAACGGCCAAGCGTTGTACCGAGACCCCTAAATCTTGAAGTGTTTCGATAAGCTCAGTCGTTGTCGGGATCTTTTCTCCACCCAATCGTTCCATTGCTGCTTCGATGGCTGGAAAATGATTTCGTCGTTCAAACAAGAATTCGTCGACTTCTTCCGGCGCAGTGAGCGCAGTTCCGGGTTTCTCGCTGCGCTCGAAAAAACCTGCAAGGGATTGGGCCACGTCTGCTAGGCGGGCGGCTTCCTCGCTGAGCACCTTATCGAAACGGCTTCTCTGTTCGGGTGAGATTTCTTCGGCTTCATCATAGATTGTTGTGACCGAATGGATCGCGGTTGAGGCATTGAGCATCTTATGGATCGATTCATTCAAAACCGGATCATGGTTTAAGCGATCAGAGAATGCCGCGATCAAATCTTGATCCCGTTGTCCGGCACGATGCAGCGCAACAAGCGCTTGAGCCCATGATTCGTGCTGTGTGACCAAAGTTCTGGCTTGCGTGCGATCTAATGCGAGGCCAGCAACGGCGGGATCGGAGGTAACCTCTTCCAAATCTGTCAGAAGCCGCGTTTCGGCTTCACCATCAAGAGCGCTCGAATCGATGCCGAGGATAGACGTGATGTCTCTCAGCCGAGCGCCTTTCAAGCGACGGCGATCATGCTCGACAAGGTTGATATAAGAAACGGAAACACCCATTGCGGTTGCTAATGCAGTTTGGGTCATGCCTGACTGCTGACGGGCATTCCTGATAACATGACCAATCGGTGCGTCTCGCATGGATCAACCCTTTGTAAATCCGTGATTTTCTTTACAAAAAGTAAAAAATTTACATAATTGATAAATAAAGAAGTCGAATATTTACAAAAAATATATGCATTTACAAGAGCTTATTGCATCTTTGACTAAATTAGATTATTAGAAAGGAATGTGTCCGTCGTGCATTGCTGTATTATGCACATCAGTCACACTTATAAGTCTTTGGGAGGATATGTAGAGACTATGAGCCTTATCAAAAAAAATCTCGACCGTCGCGGCGTACTTAAAGGATCGGCTGCTGCTGGTCTTGCCGCTCCTATGTTCTTCAACGGAAGTGCATTTGCTGAAGGCGAAAATTACCTGAACGCGCCAAAAGGCAAGTCGGTTACTTTCGGTTTTAACGTCCCACAAACCGGCGCTTATGCCGATGAAGGTGCGGATGAGCTTCGCGCTTATAAACTCGCTGTTAAGCACCTGAACGGTGAAGGCGACGGCGGAATGATGAATACCTTTAAGCCGTCGAACCTTAAAGGTAACGGCATTCTTGGTAAGAAAGTTGAATTCGTCACGGGCGACACGCAGACAAAATCTGATGCTGCACGGTCTTCTGCGAAGAAAATGATCGAGGCTGATAAAGCCATCATGATCACCGGCGGTTCGTCCTCAGGCGTTGCGATTGCGGTTCAGTCGCTTTGTCAGGAAGCTGGCGTTATCTTCATGGCTGGTCTGACCCACTCGAACGACACGACGGGTAAAGATAAGCGCGCAAATGGCTTCCGTCACTTCTTCAACGGCTTCCAATCCGGTGCTGCGCTAGCGCCTGTTCTGGAAAACGCTTACGGTAAAGACCGTAAAGCTTATCACCTGACAGCTGACTACACATGGGGCTGGACGATTGAGCAATCAATCAGTGAAGCGACCCAAGCTAAAGGTTGGGAAACTGTTGAAACCGTACGTACCCCACTCGGCGCTGGTGACTTCTCGCAATACCTGACGCCTGTTCTGAACTCGGGTGCTGACGTTCTTGTCCTGAACCACTACGGTAAGGATATGGTCAACTCGCTGACGCAAGCCGTTAAGTTCGGTATGCGCGACAAGCAAGTGAACGGCAAAGACTTCACTATCGTTGTCCCACTTTACTCGCGTCTGATGGCGCAAGGTGCTGGTGAGAATGTGAAAGGCATCTTCGGTTCCACGAACTGGCACTGGTCCTTGACCGATGACGGATCAAAAGCATTCGTTAAATCCTTCGGTCAGGAATACGGCTTCCCGCCATCGCAGGCTGCACATACCTGCTACGTTCAGACACTTCTCTATGCGAACGCTGCTGAAACAGCTGGTACGTTTAACCCATGCGGTATCGTTGAAGCGCTTGAAGATTTCGAGTTTGATGGACTGGGTAACGGCCCAACGCTGTATCGCGGCGCTGACCACCAGTGCTTTAAAGACGTTCTCGTCGTGAAGGGTAATGAGAACCCAACGTCGAAATTCGATATCCTCGAAGTCGTTGAAGTAACACCTGCTGAACAGGTCATCTACGATCCTGAGCATGAAATGTTTGCTGGTGGTGAACTTGGCGAATGTAACGCTGGCGCTGCTTAATTTGCGTCTTTGATCTCGGGCCGACCTCTCGATAGAGCGGTCGGCCTATCTTTGGATTTATGCTGTGAATTACAGCGAGATCCGGCGCGATGATTGCGCGCTTATTACAAACATTCCGTTGATTTAGATACGCGACAAAGGATGTGCCGTGGACGCCATTATTCTTCAGGTTTTGAACGGGTTGGAAAAGGGCGGGGCCTATGCGCTTATCGCACTCGGCCTGACATTAATTTTTGGCACGCTCGGCGTCGTAAATTTTGCCCACGGCGCATTGTTTATGCTCGGTGCATTTTGTGCTGTTATTATGCGGTCCCTTCTAACATACGAAGTGGCAACAGGCGAAGTCGAGGCAACGGCTTGGGGAACGGAAGTCGCTGTTACAACGCCTTACGTGACAAACTTGTTCGGTGATTTTGGCAATACGTTGATAGACTGGGCCGTGCCGGTTTCAATCTTACTGACAATACCCGTTATGTTGATTGTCGGCTTGGTCATGGAGCGCGGCCTTATCCGTCACTTCTATAAGCGCCCGCACGCAGAACAGATTTTGGTAACCTTTGGTCTTGCGATTGTTCTGGCTGAGTTAATCAAGGCGCAATTTGGTGCAAATCCGATCCCTGTACCGGAGCCTGCAGCTCTTGGTGGGATGGCTGATTTCAGTGGGATATTCGGAAGTGAGCCGGGTACGATCACGTATCCGATGTGGCGCTTCGTTTATTTTCTCTTCTCGGCCTTCATCATTTTGGTTGTCTTCTGTTTCTTGAAATTTACGACATTTGGAATGGTTGTTCGTGCCGGTATGGAAGACCGTGAAACGGTCGGACTGCTTGGCATTAATATCGGCAAGCGTTTTACCTTTATGTTTGCGGTATCAGCCATGATCGCCGGTCTTGCCGGAGCGATGTACACGCCGATCATCTCACCCGATTATAACATCGGAATGGAGTTTCTTGTGCTTAGCTTCGTCGTTGTGGTCGTTGGCGGCATGGGCAGTCTTGGCGGTGCTGTTTCCGCTGGTTTCCTTCTCGGATTGCTTCAATCATTCTCGGCGATGAACGAGGTCAAAGCGATTATACCTGGCATTGACCAAATCATTATTTATCTGGTCGCAATTATTGTGCTGTTGGTTCGGCCTCGCGGCTTGATGGGCCGCAAAGGTGTGATGGAGACTTAAACCATGAAAATTCTCACGCATCCAACATCTAGTGTTGATAGCACAATGATGTTTATCTTTGTCGCAGCAGTTTTGACGATGCCTATCTGGTTGACGCCAATTGGCGCTGCTTATCCTGATTTGATGCAGCGGTTCGTAATTTTCGGATTGTTCGCGACTGGCTTCAATATTCTGTTCGGTTTGACGGGGTATCTTTCTTTTGGCCATGCCGCGTTCTTGGGAATCGGGTCTTACACGGCGGTATGGAGCTTTAAGCTGCTGGGCATGAATCCCATTCCTGCGGCCATCTTTGCGGTGGTTGTCAGTGGCGTGTTCGCCCTTATTATTGGTTATGTTTCGCTGCGCCGGTCAGGGATTTACTTCTCGATCCTGACACTGGCCTTTGCACAAATGTGCTACGCGATTGCCTATTCCGACCTGATCGGAAAGTTTCTCGGCATCAACTTGACCAATGGTGAAACCGGTCTGCGTGTTCTCGCTGACGATCCGCGCATTATGGATGGCGTGCTGACCAGCGGCATTGATACCAGCGCGTTGACCGTCAATCTTTTCGGTCTTGATCTGACGCATACATGGGTGTGGAACGGCTTTCAGTTTAATGCAGGCTTCTACTTCTGTGCCTTCGTCTTGATCATTGCATCTTATATCGCGATGCGGATTTTCCGCTCACCTTTTGGCTTGATGTTGAAGGCGGTAAAGACAAACCAAAACCGGCTTAACTATACCGGCGTCAATACAAAGCCATACACATTGGCAGCGTTCGTGATTTCAGGAATGTATGCCGGACTTGCAGGTGCGCTGCTTTGTATTACTGACCCGCTTGCGGGTGCAGAGCGGATGCAATGGACAGCTTCTGGCGAGGTTGTTTTGATGGTGATCTTAGGCGGTATGGGCACGCTGATGGGTCCAATGCTCGGCGCAGGGATTATTAAGTTTTCCGAACAGAAGTTCTCAACATGGGGTAAGCCGGAACTGCATGAGTTTCTCGCGTTTATTCCCGATGGTATCCGTGACACGGTGGTATCGGTTGCAAGTCTCTTCGTTGGGTCCGGATGGCACCTGACCCTTGGTCTTGTTTTCATGTTGATCGTGATCTTTCTTCCGGGTGGCATCGTTGAGGGTGGCCGTCGGATACTCATGATTGTCACTGGCAGCAACCGACGCAATCGGCAGATTCAAGCAGCCGCGCAAGCGGCGGAGTAGGGCGGGACAATGGCTATTCTTCAAGTTCGAAACGTTAATAAACGCTTCGGAGGTTTACAGGCGCTCAACGATGTAAATCTCTCGGTTGAGCAAGGCACGATTCATGCGATTATCGGCCCGAATGGTGCGGGTAAATCGACATTGCTCAATTGCTTTGTCGGACGTCTGACACCTGACACAGGCAGCGTGATGTTTAACGGCAAATCTTTGCTCGAAATCACACCTCATGAAATCAATCAAGCCGGCGTTTCTCGGGTGTTTCAAACGCCAGAGATTTTCACTGATCTGACTATCCTAGAGAATGTCATGATACCGACTTTTGCGCATCGGGATGGCTCCTTTAAAGTAAACTGGTGGCCTCGAGTCGATAAAGAAGCCCAGACTCGTGATCACGCGATGAGCGTTCTCGATGAGATTGGTCTTGTTGACAAAAAAGATGTCGTCGCTTCGGCTCTTTCACGTGGCGATAAACGTCGTTTGGAAATGGCAATGTGTTTGGCGCAAGACCCTAAGCTCTTGTTGCTTGATGAGCCAACGGCGGGCATGTCCCGTGCCGACACCAACGCCACGATTGATCTGCTAAAACGCATCGGAAAGTCGCGCGGTATTACAAAAGTTATTATTGAGCATGACATGCATGTTGTCTTTTCGCTTGCCGATAAGATTGCTGTGTTGGCGCAGGGCGCCGTCATTGCTGAAGATTTACCAGAAAATATTAAGACCGATCCGCGCGTTAAAGAAGCGTATCTCGGTGAGGAAGCTGTAGCATGACCGACACCGCACAAGCATCTGCTTGGAAAGACAGCGCACAGGTACAGGGCACGACTGAGTTCTTCGAAGCTAAAGACATTAATGCCTATTACGGTCAAAGTTGGATCGTTCAAGGTGTTAGCCTCAAGGTGCGACGCGGCGAGGTTCTCGCGCTTTTGGGCCGTAATGGTGCTGGCAAGACGTCGACTCTGCGAAGCATTGCCCAAATTGGCGAACCGGAACTTCAGTCGGGTGAAATCTGGCTTGATGGCGGAGCGCTCCACACAATGGAATCGCACGAAGCCGCTGTCGCGGGGGTTGGTCTTGTCCCTGAAGATCGGCGCATTATTCCCGGCCTAACAGTTCACGAAAATCTTGAACTTGCTCAAATCGTTGAGCCGAAAGGCTGGCCGATTGAACTTCTATACGAGCGCTTTCCACGTTTGGCCGAGCGCCGCAAACAAGAAGCAACCACGATGTCGGGCGGCGAACAGCAAATGCTCGCCGTGGCGCGTGCAATGGCCCGCGATGTAAAACTGTTGCTTCTTGATGAGCCGTATGAAGGCCTTGCGCCTGTTATCGTTCAGGAAATCGAGCGTATCGTTCGTGAAATTAAAGAAGCTGGCATTACAACGATTATCGTTGAGCAAAATGCGGTTGCTGCTTTGAAATTGGCGGATCGGGCGGCGATCCTCGATACAGGCCAGATCGTCTATGATGGATCAGCGCAGGAAGTCCTCGACAATGTTGAACTTCGCGAGAAATACCTCGCGATCTGACATCCCGCGCCAGATAGTGCTAAAGAGCGTGCATCTTGCTATGAGGAGATGCATCTCATGATCGACCTAAAACCGACAGTGCCGATCTTTCGAAGCTTTAACGAATCAATGACCCGGGATTTTTATCTCGGGTTTTTGGGTTCCGACATCGCTTTTGAACATCGGTTCAGCGTAGATGCTCCTTTGTATATGGGCGTGAAGCGCGCGGGCTGTGAAATTCATCTCTCTGAACATTTTGGTGATGCGATACCCGGTAGTGCTGTGCGCATAGAAGTTGATAATGTCGATGCTTATTGTGCTGAGGTAAACGCGAAGGATTACCGATTTGCAGCGCCCGGTTTACAGGATCAAGAATGGGGATGGCGGGAGATGACGGTAAAAGATCCATCCGGCAATCGTCTTGTATTTTGCTCGCCGCTACATCATGGCTGATTTACGCGATATGGAACTGATTGCCGCCTTAGCGCGGCACAAGCATTTCGCCCGTGCAGCGGAAGAGTGTGGCATTTCCCAACCTGCCTTCTCAGCGCGTATTCGCAATTTTGAGACGACCCTCGGGGTTCCAATGGTCAAGCGGGGAAACCGGTTTCTCGGTTTTACGCCAGAAGGTGAAATAGTTCTGAAGTGGGCACGCCGCATGATCCTAGATGCGGATGGGATGCGGCAGGAAGTTCAATCGGCTAAAGGCGCTCTGGTCGGTCGATTAAGTATCGGGGCCGTCCCCACCGCTTTGACTTTTGCGGCAGGTGTTCCTGCACAAATACACAAGCACCATCCGGGCTTAGCAATGCGCCTTCTTTCGATGTCGTCCTCAGACATTATTCGCGGTATTGAAGATTTCACGCTCGATGCTGGAATTACGTATTTGGATGATCGTGCGCTCGGTTCGCTTAAGACCGTTCCGCTTTATGATGAGCAATATGTCCTCCTCGTCCCGCCAGCGCTCGCACCCCGGCAATCAGGCACAGTGACATGGCGAGAGGCAGCAGATTTACCTCTCTGTCTATTAACGTCGAATATGCGGAACCGCCAAATCGTCGATGAGATATTCGCAAGCGTCGGTGCATCACCAAAGCCGATTATGGAAACGAATGCTTTTGTTGCTGCCTTGACTCAGGTGGCTAGAGGAGCGTTGGCAACGATCGCACCGGAACTTTTGGCTGATACCCTACCGATTGCTGAAGGATCAGTCCGATTACGCCTTGTCGAACCACAGGCGGCGCGGTCCATTGGCCTTGTTATGGCAGACCGTGACCCACAGCCTCCGGCGCTTAAAGCGTTTTCGGACGTTATCCAGAAAATTGCACGATAACTTTTGCCTAATGCGTCTTCGCGAATCTGAATTTGCAGCGATACACTCCGTTCTGTCAGTTTCGCGCGACAGATTATGCGGAGATAGATTATGCCGTTGGATGACACAGGTGTTTGGAAAAAGGGCAAAGGCAAGGGCCGCCCAACCCCTAAAGGGCGTCAGGTCGATGCCGCAGCGCTGGCTGAAATAAAAGACCTGTTGGGCGATCAACCGCGTCGCCGCGATCTGTTGATCGAATTTTTGCATAAAATCCAAGATAAATACGGCCATCTCTCGGCGGCACATCTTGCGGCATTGGCTGACGAGATGCGGATGGCGATGGCGGAGGTTTACGAAGTCGCCACGTTCTACGCTCATTTCGATGTCGTGAAAGAGGGCGAGACACCGCCGCCCGCTCTGACCATTCGGGTGTGCGATTCTCTGTCTTGTGAACTGGCCGGAGCGCAGCAACTAAAGGCCGCGCTCGAAGACGGGCTAGATCCTGCCGCAGTCCGTGTGCTTCGCGCGCCATGTATGGGCCGTTGTGATACCGCGCCGGTCCTGGAGCTTGGCCATGCGCATATCGACAATGCCACACCGGAAAAAGTAAAGGCGGCGATTACGGCGGGCGATACCCACGCGATTATCCCAGACTATCAAGCCTATGATGATTATGTCGCTAAAGGTGGTTACGAGACGTTGAAAGCGTTGCGCGGCGGATTGAAAACACCCGATCAAGTGCAGGATGAAGTTTTATCTTCCGGCTTGCGTGGCATGGGCGGTGCAGGCTTCCCATCCGGCAAAAAATGGTCTTTCGTTCGCGCCGAAGCCGGGCCACGCTATCTTGCAGTCAACGGTGATGAGGGCGAGCCGGGTACGTTTAAAGACCGCTATTTCCTAGAACGCGAGCCGCATACCTTCCTTGAAGGTATGTTGATTGCGGCTTGGGCAGTTGAGGCGGAAACGGCCTTTATCTACATGCGCGATGAATATCCTGCTATCCTCCATATCCTTGCTGATGAGATAGCGAAACTCGAAGCTGCCGGTATCGTCGAACCGGGATACATTGATCTGCGCCGGGGTGCGGGTGCGTATATCTGCGGTGAAGAAAGCGCGATGATTGAAAGCATCGAGGGCAAGCGCGGCCTCCCGCGTCATCGCCCTCCGTATGTGGCGCAAGTCGGCGTCTTTGATCGCCCGACGCTGGTTCATAACATTGAGACATTGCATTGGGTGTGCCGCATCGCGCGCGAAGGCGCAGCGTGCTTTGGCGACCATGGTGTGAATGACCGCAAGGGTCTGAGGTCATATTCGGTATCGGGCCGTGTGAAAGAACCCGGCGTAAAAATTCTACCTGCTGGATCTACGATCATGGATTTGATCGAAGCATCGGGCGGCATGTCCGAAGGTGAGTTCTACGCCTATCAACCCGGTGGTCCGTCTGCCGGTTTGCTGCCCGCGAGCATGAACGATATTCCACTCGACTTTGATACCTTGCAACCGCATGGATCGTTTATCGGGTCGGCGGCAGTGGTGGTTCTGTCCGATAAAGACCGCGCCCGCGATGCCGCGCTGAACATGCTGCGTTTCTTCGAGGATGAAAGCTGCGGTCAATGTACACCGTGCCGTGTCGGTTGCGAGAAAGCTGTCAAGCTGATGGAGCAAGACAAGTGGGACAGCGCATTGCTGACCGACCTCTGCGAGACAATGGTCGACGCCTCCATCTGTGGCCTTGGCCAAGCCGCACCGAACCCGATCCTGCTGACGATCAAGCATTTCGGGGATGAGATTTGATCTTGTCGGGCTACACCGAAACGTCGCGGCAGAGGGAGAGAGTCGCCTGTTCTCAGGTAACTTCAGTCATAGCCAAAGCGCGCCATGACCTCGCCGTGATCCGCCAAAATGCGCGCGGCTATCGGTTCGGGCAGGGTGTCGCGCCATTGTCCCGCGCGTCCTTTACGGAAAAACCGTTCTTGCGCGCCCGAGCGTTCCTCGAAACCACCTTTGGCTTCCATCTTCGACAGCGAGTCAAAAGAAGCGTATTTGATCGCCCTTTTCAGGGTCGCCTTGTCGAGCGGCGCACCCATACTTTTGACAATCTTCGCAAAGGCGGTTTCGGGATCAGCGGTCATGTCTTCGTAGCGGATCGTACAGACATTAATGTCGGTCGCATCCACCCAACTGCGAACATGACCCGACCAGCTATCCATGAATTGCGCAACAATTTTTTGTCCAGCCGGAGTTCCGTTGCTCGAATCATTCAACGCTTGTGCTGCGTCCTCAAAGCTAAGGCCAAAATGATCGGCATAGGAAATCACCACATCGCGCGGGTCGCGGATCACGTAAAGTGCCAACTGGGTCAAGGCCTCAGGGATCAACGGCAAAGCGGCTTCCATACGGTTGGCATTATGGGTTTTGATCAAGCTCATCGGCGCTTGCCCCGCGATGCGGGACAACACCACTTGCCGCGCCTGCATCTGTTCGGCGGTCGTCAGTTTCTCGGCAGGCTTCTTGGTAATCTCGCTATAGTGCGTACCAGAACTGTCGCCGGAGCTAATCTGTTTCAACATGGCCAAAGGCATCGGGCCATCATGGTTGAAAAAGTAATTTCCCAGAAAAGCCCGCAGCCAAGTGTTGCCGGATTTGGGATAAGAACTGAGCCAGATCAGGCTGCGATTGGTCTGCATGGTTTACCAAAATCCTCGGGCCGCTCGAATACCACTCACACAAAATCTTCGCGTGTTTCGTTCAGCGAAAACCGTATGAGATATGTGATTGACTTATCTTACTTGCTGCCTTCTCACAATACGACATCGATCACAGGAGCCTGTCATGGCTGACGGAAGCACATTGCCGACCACAACCTTCACCCTCGATGGGAAAGAAGTAACAGCCAAGCCCGGTGAGAGCATCTGGGAAGTAGCCAAGCGTATGGGCACTAAAATTCCGCATCTGTGTCATGCGGATGAACCGGGTTATCGCAGTGATGGCAACTGCCGTGCCTGTATGGTCGAGATCGAAGGTGAGCGCGTGCTTGCGGCGTCGTGTATCCGCACACCGTCTGAAGGCATGGTGGTCAACTCGGCTTCAGCCCGCGCGGAAAAGGCCCGCAAAGGTGTGATGGAGTTGTTGCTCGCTGATCAACCGGATCGCGCGGATGCCCATGATGCCTCTTCGCATTTCTGGAATATGGCAGACCTTTGTGAAGTTTCGGACAGCCGATACCCTGCGATGGAAGAAAACCGCATTCCGCTGCTCGATGGCTCACACGTTGCGATGCGGGTCAACCTCGATGCTTGTATCCATTGTAACCTTTGCGTTCGGGCCTGCCGTGAAGTCCAAGTCAATGATGTAATCGGAATGGCGGGCCGTGGTCACGACGCCAAGATCGTTTTCGACTTTGATGACCCTATGGGCGCGTCAAGCTGTGTCGCTTGCGGAGAATGCGTTCAAGCATGTCCAACCGGTGCGCTGATGCCATCTACTGTTGTTGATGCTGCGGAGCGCGGTGACCGTGCTGATTATGATCGCGAAGTGCAATCGGTTTGCCCCTATTGCGGCGTTGGCTGTCAGCTGACCTTCAAGATCAAAGATGATCAGATCAAATACGTCGAGGGTGCAAATGGCCCGGCCAATGAGCAACGCCTCTGTGTTAAAGGTCGTTTCGGATTTGATTACGTCAATCATCCGCACCGTTTGACCAAACCGCTCATCCGCCGTGATGATGCCCCTGCCAAGGGTCTGAATGTTGACCCCGGAAATGTCCTGACTCATTTCCGCGAAGCGACGTGGGAAGAAGCGTTAAAGCGTGCGGCTTCCGGTTTGAACAACGTGAAAGCTGACAAAGGCGGACAAGGCATTGCCGGTTTTGGCTCGGCAAAATGTTCTAATGAAGAAGCCTATCTTTTCCAAAAGCTCATCCGTGAAGCCTTCGGTCATAATAACGTCGATCACTGCACACGGCTTTGCCATGCGTCCTCAGTGGCGGCACTGATGGAGAACGTTGGCTCGGGTGCGGTGACTGCGACGTTCAATGAGATTGAGAACGCCGATGTTGCGATTGCGATTGGCTGTAACCCTGTTGGCAACCACCCGGTAGCGGCAACATACTTCAAACAATTTACCAAGCGCGGCGGTACGCTGATCACTATTGATCCCCGCGCGAATGGCATGTTTCGTCATGCCGAGCACGGCCTGCAATTCAACCCCGGAACCGACGTTGCGCTCTTAAACTCGATCATGAATGTCATCGTGGAAGAGGGTTTAACGGACCGGCAGTATATCGAAGCCTTCACTGAGAACTTCGAAGCACAAAAAGCGCATCTTGCGGAATACGCGCCAGAAGCCATGAGCGACCTAACCGGCATTGATCCGCAAACGGTTCGCGAAGTTGCCCGCGCTTTTGCCGGTGCAAAGGCTGCGATGATTTTCTGGGGCATGGGTGTATCGCAACACACCCATGGCACGGATACATCGCGCTGCTTGATCTCGCTGGCTCTGATGACAGGTCAAGTGGGCCGTCCCGGTGCTGGCTTGCATCCACTGCGCGGACAAAACAATGTGCAGGGCGCGTCTGATGCCGGTTTGATTCCGATGGTTCTGCCGGACTATCAGAAAGTCATCGACGAAAGTGTCCGTGAGAAATTCAAAAAGGCATGGGGCTTTGAAGTCCTCGATACACCGGGACTCACGGTTGTTGAAATTATGGATGCGGTTCATGACGGCGATATTCGCGGCATGTATGTTCTAGGCGAAAACCCCGCTATGTCCGACCCGGATGTTGACCATGCGCGGGATGCTCTGGCGTTGCTCGATTGTCTCGTGGTGCAAGATATTTTCCTGACGGAGACTGCGAACTATGCTGATGTGATCTTACCTGCATCGGCATGGCCGGAGAAAAACGGCACGGTGACGAATACCAACCGCCAAGTTCAAATGGGCCGTAAAGCCCTAGATGCACCCGGTGAGGCGCGCGAAGATTGGGCTATCGTTGTTGACCTTGCGAAAGCGCTGGGCCTTGGATGGGATTACACGCACCCGAGCGAAGTCTTTGCCGAGATGAAGCTGGTTATGAACAGCCTCGACAACATCACTTGGGAACGGCTCGAGCGTGAGAATGTCGTGACGTATCCGTCGCTTTCAGCCGAAGATCCCGGTCAACCAATCGTGTTTGGTGATGGCTTCCCGCGCCCCGAAGGACGCGCCAAGTTTACGCCGGCCTCGTATCTCCCGCCTGCCGAAGAACCGGATGCTGAGTACCCGTATGTGTTAACAACGGGCCGCTTGCTGGAACATTGGCACACCGGATCGATGACCCGCCGCGCGTCGGTGCTCGATGCCTTAGAGCCAGAAGCCTCTGTTTCGGTTCATCCAAATACGTTGATGAAACTCGGCGCGGCTCCCGGCGATATGCTCAAGGTGGAAACTCGTCGGGGCGCTATCGAACTGATGGCCCGTGCGGATACGGCGGTGTCGGAAGAGATGATGTTCATTCCGTTCGCTTATGTTGAAGCAGCGGCAAACATCCTGACCAACCCGCAACTTGATCCGTTCGGGAAAATTCCCGAGTTCAAATTCTGTGCGGCTAAATTGTCGAAGGCAGAAGAGGTCGTTGCAGCGGAGTGATAAAAACGGAGGCGGCGGTGCGCCGTCGCTTCCCTTACTTGGCATTGATTTGACAAGCATAGCGTTTGAAGGCGAAGCTCGACTCCGAAGAAATGATACTCGAGGAGTTTATCATGCCTACGCCGGACGAATTTTACACGCCATCGAACAGAAAACTTCAAGATAAGCACGAAAGCACCAAACTGGCCGATGCTGTTGTTCATGCGATTGTTGATGATGAGTTGCGTCCGGAACAAGCCGGATTTATAGGTAGCCTTGATTACTTTTTCCTCACAACGATCAATGAAAAAGGCGAGCCCACGGTGTCCTATAAGGGCGGGCCGGTTGGGATGGTACATGTCGTTGATTCTAGAAAAATCATTTTTCCGAATTACGATGGTAATGGCATGTTTCTCTCGATGGGAAATGTCGAGGCAACGTCGAATGTAGGTTTGCTGTTTATTGACATGGTGAGGCCATTGCGCGTCCGCGTTCAAGGCGTAGCCAAGTTGACTCAGAACGCTGAGTATCTCGCGAAATATCCCGGCGCAAATATGATTGTTGAAATCGACATTACGTCAGTCTTCTTCAACTGCGCGCGTTACATCCACAAACATGAGCGCGTTCAGACATCAGAATATGTTCCCGATAAAAACGGTAGCCAGCCATTCCCGTCATGGAAACGCATTGATGGTTTACAAGCCGTGCTTCCGCCAAAAGATATGGGCCGTGCTGAACAAGAGGGCGGTATTATCACTGAAGATGAATATAAAGCGAAGTTGGCCGAGGGGACATCCTAGTACCCGGAATCATTGTTCAGCGAAACATGGTTTGAGTCGTTTCTGATGGACTTCTGATTTTGTCCAGACGAAGGGCGCGGCGTCTTCGTTGTAGATTTTGATGAAATCGTCGATATGGGCGATGAGCTGTTTTCGC
>CALKIZ010000103.1 GCA_937995735.1 uncultured Neomegalonema sp.
TCTGATCGAAAACTACTTCCAGAAACTCAAGGAATTCAAACGCATCGCCATGCGAGCCTGCAAGACCGACACGTCATTCGCGGCGATGATCTACCTCTGCGCGGGCGTCATAAACTCAAAATAACTGTCAACACGCCCTAGAGCATTCTGAATTTTATTCGGATCAACATTCCCACCAAGATATGTGCGAATGTTGATACTCGTTGCTTCATACAGAATTCAGAAGGCTCTAAACCAGCAAACTCTGGTCGTATAGCTATGCTAAGCAAATAGTTGCAAACGCTTACTCCGCCGCGACCTGTGTGTCTTCGCTGGCGAGATCACGCAGCACGTAGTGCAACACGCCGCCATTCTTCACATAGTCGATTTCGACCGCTGTATCGATCCGGCAGAGCAGATCGATTTCTTTGGTGTCGCCATTGGCAAACTCGACCGTTGCTTTTACGGTTGAGCGCGGTTCCATATCGCCCTCAAGACCCGCAACGCTGATCACTTCATCGCCGGTCATGCCGAGATTTTCACGGCTGTCATCGCCGGTGAATTCCAGCGGGATCACACCCATACCAACGAGGTTCGAGCGGTGAATACGTTCAAAGCTCTCCGCGATCACGGCCTTCACGCCGAGCAGCGCCGTGCCCTTAGCTGCCCAATCCCGCGAGGAGCCTGTGCCGTATTCCTTACCCGCAACAACGACGAGCGGCGTGCCTTCATCGGCGTATTTCATTGCCGCATCAAAGATCGGCATGACTTCACCCGAAGGAACATGGCGCGTGACGCCGCCCTCAGTACCCGGTGCCATCTGGTTCCGGATGCGGATATTGGCAAATGTGCCGCGCATCATCACTTGGTGGTTGCCGCGCCGCGCGCCATAGCTGTTGAACTCACGCACAGGTACTTGGAAGCTCTCCAGATATTGCGCAGCGGGAGACACTTTCGCAATCGAGCCTGCGGGCGAGATATGGTCTGTCGTGATCGAATCCGCCAGCAGAGCCAGAATGCGCGCTTTCTCGACATTCTTGATTTCACCAACTTCGGGCGTGATGCCTTCAAAGTATGGCGGGTTTTGAACGTAGGTTGATCCGGCAGGCCAGCCATACGTCTCGCCGCCCTCTGTTTCGATGCCTGCCCATTTCTCATCGCCGGTGAAGACATCGGCATATTGCGATTGGAAGGCTTCGCGGGTGACGGTCTTTTCGACCAGCTCTGCAATTTCCTGTGCGGTTGGCCAGATGTCTTTCAGGAAGACATCATTGCCGTCCTGATCCTGGCCCAGCGCCACGGTGGTAATGTCTTCGGTCAAAGTGCCGAGGATGGAATAGGCAACAACCAGCGGCGGCGATGCGAGATAATTCGCGCGCACATCCGGGTTCACGCGGCCCTCAAAGTTCCGGTTACCGGACAGGACCGAACACGCAACGATGTCTTCTTTATTGATCGCTTCAGAGATTGGCTCGGGCAGCGGACCAGAATTACCGATACAAGTCGTGCAGCCATACCCGACAAGATCGTAGCCCATTTCATCAAGGTGCTTTTGTAGACCGGAATTTGTCAGGTATTCCGTGACGACTTTCGATCCCGGTGCGAGGGATGTCTTGACCCACGGTTTCGGCTTAAGGCCTTTTTCATTGGCTTTTTGCGCCACCAGACCTGCACCGATCATCACGTAAGGGTTTGAGGTATTGGTGCAGGACGTGATGGCGGCGATAACCACATCACCGTCATTCATCGTATAGTCGGCATCCGCAACAGGCGCGGATTTCGCATCACCGCCGCGCTGTTCAGCAATCATTGTGTTAAAGGCGTTCGAGGCTTCTTTCAGCAAAATGCGGTCTTGCGGACGCTTTGGTCCCGAGATCGCAGGTTCCACTGTACTCATATCGAGGGACAGCGTTGATGAGAATACAGGATCAGGCGTCTTAGGATCGCGCCAGATGCCTTGGATTTTCGCGTATCCTTCGGCGAGTTGAATGCGGTCCTGGTCGCGGCCTGTGGTTTTCAGATAGCGCAGGGTCTCTTTATCGACCGGGAAGAACCCGCAGGTCGCGCCGTATTCAGGCGCCATATTCGAGATTGTCGCGCGGTCGGCTAGTGGCAGGTTATCAAGACCGTCGCCGTAGAACTCGACGAATTTACCGACAACACCATGTTCGCGCAGCATTTCCACGACACGCAATACAAGGTCAGTTGCGGTGACGCCCTCTTTGATATCGCCCGTCAGTTTGAAACCGACTACCTCAGGAATCAGCATCGAGATCGGCTGGCCGAGCATGGCAGCTTCCGCTTCGATCCCGCCTACACCCCAGCCGAGAACCGCGAGGCCGTTGACCATCGTGGTATGAGAATCCGTGCCAACCAGCGTATCGGGATAGGCAACACGCGCCCCGTCTTTATCTTCGTCCACCCATACGGTCTGACTGAGATATTCCAGATTAACCTGATGGCAAATGCCGGTTCCCGGAGGCACAACGCGGAAATTGTTAAACGCGCCCTGACCCCATTTCAGAAATTCATAGCGCTCGCCGTTGCGTTCGTATTCCCGCTCCACATTGGCTTGGAAAGCCATTGGTGTGCCGAAATTATCAACCATGACCGAGTGGTCAATGACGAGATCAACAGGGGTTAGCGGATTAATTTTTTGCGGATCACCTTTAAGGGCCTTCATCGCGTCGCGCATGGCGGCCAGATCAACAACAGCAGGAACGCCGGTAAAATCTTGCAACAGAATACGGGCAGGACGATAGGCAATCTCGGCATCGGATTTACCGCCGTCTTCGACCCATTTTGCAAAAGCCTTAATGTCGTCAACCGTAACCGTCTCGCCGTCTTCATTCCGCAACAGGTTCTCAAGAACCACACGCAGCGAGGAGGGCAGGCGTTTAAGGTCACCCGCTCCGGCTTCTTCGGCGGCGTCAATGGAATAAATAGCGTATTCTTCGTCGCCGATCTTTAATTTGCGGCGGGTGTTAAGCGAATCGTTGCCGGTTGAAACAGTCATGGAAAATCCCTTCGGAAACCGCGATCAGCGCGCAAGGTAATGCTGCGCTGGAGGCGCTAAAATGATCTCTCGCGCACGTATAAGGCTGTTTTTGCATTAGGGCAATGCAGCCTGACGCAGTGCAGCATAATGTGAAGGACAGTCATTAGATTAACAAATTGAATGAAAAGCGACTCTTTCCACCTACAAAGCTCTGTATATGCTTTTGCCTTTGATCAATTCTGGTATCTTAATAAGGGCAATATTCTGTGTAGGATGTGCAATCGTCACGAAGAGGAATACCTATGAAAACCATATTGCTTGCAGGGATAATTGGGATTTCGGCGACTGCGGCGGTTGCGCATTCACCGCTTAAGGCCACAAGTCCGGCTGATGGCTCCAGGATTGAGCAGACACCTGTAGAATTATCTTTTGATTTTAAACATAAAATCCGCCTGACCCGTGTGACCGTCACGGTTGCAGATGACACGGATATCGACTTGGATTTGAGCGCATATAAGAAATTCGCTTCTGATTACGCATTGCCGATAGAAGATATGGGACGTGGCGTTTACGAGGTTGAATGGCGGGGGCTTGGAACAGACGGCCACGCTCAGAAAGGTACATTTAATTTTACTGTTGAATAGAAATGCCAGATGTCTGGGGATTAGCGACAATCGCGGCGAAATTTGCGCTCTATGTTGGCATCCTAACCGCAGCGGGTGCGGTTTTTGCTGCGCAGATTTTTAAACTGGATCAGTACCGGACCTCTGCGCTTTTTTTCGCAAGTCTCGGGCTTTTTGCGTCGCTTTTTGTGTTTTCCTTACGCGGCGCAATTATGACCGGGGATGCGGGCGGGATGATTGATCCTGAGATGCTTGGCCTGCTTTGGAGCACCCCGGTCGGGACGGCATTAATCTATCGCATTGCGGGACTTTGCCTCCTGATCGCCGGCGTTTTTATGGGGCGCATCGGACTTTGGGTTTCCGTAATGGGCGGCTTAATCGCCGTCTTGTCATTCAATCATGGCGGGCATATTGCGGATCGTGACGCCGTTCTGCTCGATGCCTTATTGATCTTGCACCTTATCGCGGCAGCATTTTGGATTGGCATCCTGATGCCGTTGAAGCGATTGGCATTAAAGACGGAAACCTATGTGAGAGCCGCTGAAATCGGCCATCAATTCGGGATGATTGCTTCATTCACCGTGCCTCTTTTAATCCTAGCGGGCGTCTACATGGGATACGTTCTTTTAGGATCGGTTTCCGCTCTGATTGGAACGGATTACGGCATAGTTTTGCTTCTGAAAGTTATCCTCGTGGCGGGGCTTTTGATGCTCGCCGCTTTAAATAAGCTGCGATTTGTCCCTGCCTTAAAAGCAGGTGACTCACTGGGGGCAACACACCTTGTCCGATCCATATCGGTCGAATGGATGGTTATTCTGGCAATTTTAGCAGTAACAGCGACATTGACCTCCACCCTGACAGTGCCGGCATGAATGAATGCGCAGGATAAGGGTGTTACGCTGTTTTCAACCGTAGATAAGCCCGTTCTGCGCGCTTCATGCCGGTCGCAGCGGCAAACCTTTTCATCCGAAGCGGCGAACGCAGGTTTGTCAGCCTGTCGGTATCAAATCCGTAGACTGCCAGCACACGTGTTACCCTGTTATGCTTGTCCCTAAAGGGCAGTAACAGACGGGTGAAATTGAACGGCGCTCCCCCGGCAGTATGCGCAGAAACATTGGTGAGCGTGACACGGCCATAACGCACAGCGTCATTGAATTCAGGCAAAGACTCGCTCAGATGTTCCGGGGCAAAACCCTCATTGAAACTCTCGCCTCCGCTTTCGCCGAACGCGATCTGGACCATTTTTCCTTCAATACGCTGACGAAATGAAATCCGCCCGCCATCGTGTTCGACACCAAGAAAGGCTGAAACCGGCAAGGCGGCTTTAATCCGCTCCGGGCGAAAATCTGTGCGCAGCGGCGCAATATCATCCGCAGATAGACGACGCCATTCAGTCAATGCGAGGGTTTGCCTTGCATCGAGTGCGCTCGCTTGCCGAGCGGCTGGCATAGGCTGTTGGGACCGCGCGGCACTGTTCGTAATGATCATATTATCCATCGCCGCCTCGTATTCTGGTAATCGTACCGAGGGCTAACTATTCGGTGACGGAGGTTAACAAGCCGTTAGCCAATTTAAATTCCCGGTTAATTTTTAGGGCTGCCTTGGGAGCGTGATCAGAGACTCGGATTGCAAGACCGCATTATAATCTTTATGGGCGTCTTATATGTCAGAAACCAAGGAAAATACCGGCGCGCGGGTGGTGACACTTGGTTGCCGCCTTAATGCCTATGAGGGGCAGGTGATCCGTGAACAGACCCGTGCGGCGGGTTTGGATGATGCGGTAATCATTAACACTTGCGCGGTGACAGGCGAGGCCGTCAGGCAAGCCCGGCAAACTATCCGGCGACTACGACGCGAAAACCCAAACGCAAAACTAGTGGTGACGGGTTGTGCGGCTCAGGTAGAGCCGGAAACTTTTGCAGAGATGGGCGAAGTTGATCTGGTCCTGGGCAATGCGGAAAAAGTCGATGCGGCGCAATGGCGGCGCATTGCCGGGGCGAATGATTTCGGGATCGGTGAGGCCGAGAAAATCCGCGTCAATGACATCATGGATGTGCGGGAACACACTCCGCATATGATTGATTGTCTGTCAGAGCGCACGCGCGCTTTTATTCAAGTTCAGAACGGCTGTGACCATCGCTGCACGTTCTGCATTATTCCTTTCGGGCGGGGTAATGCGCGTTCGGTCCCGGTCGGAGAATCGGTCGAACAAGTTAAGCGCGTTGTTGCGGCGGGCCACCGCGAAGTGGTGCTGACCGGCGTGGATCTCACATCTTACGGTCCTGACTTGCCCGGTTCGCCGCGCCTCGGAACATTAGTGCAAGCCATCCTCAAGCATGTGCCAGAGCTGCCGCGTCTGCGTCTCTCTTCCATAGATTCGATTGAAGCCGATCCCGCTCTGATGGAGTGTATGACTGAGCCACGCCTGATGCCGCATCTGCATCTATCACTACAATCCGGCGATGACATGATCCTCAAACGCATGAAGCGGCGGCACTTGCGCGATGATGCAATCCGCTTTTGCGATGATGTCCGGGCGCGGCGACCTGATATAGTGTTCGGCGCTGATCTCATCGCTGGCTTTCCAACCGAAACCGAAGCGATGCATCGGCAATCTCTCGCGCTGTTAGAAGAGTGCGGGCTGACATGGCTGCATATTTTTCCGTATTCACCGCGCAAAGGCACACCCGCCGCTAAGATGCCCCCCGTTGATGGCGGGGTGATCAAAACACGGGCGGCAGAGCTGCGCGCGGCAGGAGATTCAAGGCGTCAGGCTTATCTCGCGTCGCGCATAGGCCAGCAGGAGCGCGTGCTGATCGAGCGCCCCGATATGGGCCGCTCGGAAGGCTTTTCTGAGGTCCGCTTTAGCGAGCCGCAAAAACAGGGCGATATTGTTGAGGTAACAATCGCCGCTGCAGAGGGCGATTGCCTCAAGCCATCGTATTGAGCATCCAGCCAATCAGAACCACTTGCGGCACGGTCAGCAACGGCAACAACAGCGCAGCCTTTAACCGTCCCGTGACTTCTTTCAACACAAGCATTTCCGTATAGTCCGTGGCGGCTCCGGCCATCAGAAATGTAAAGGCATTCCCCGGCGCAGAAGCACGGCTCATCAGGTCAGAGGCAATCGGGACCGAGCCTTCCGAGCAAACCTCGATGATCGTTGCCGCCAACAGCGTGGTCAAAAGGCCGATAAACGTCGCGCCGAACCATGTTGCAAAAATTTCTGTCGGCACGAATGTCTGGATCAATGCGGCCAGAACAACTCCAAAGAACAACCAGCGCAGCACCATCCGGCTCGCGGTGACAGACCGCCGCGCGATGTCTTTCGCAAAATCAAGATCAAAGCGTTGGGCGCGCAGTCCAGCCTTGGCCTCGCGCCACAACTGAAAGTCTTCCGGCAGGTCGATGCGGTTTTCATTCGGCTTGACCTTGCCCGCGCGCTCCAGCGCTTCGACGATAAATCCGGCGATAAAAGCAATGACCAGCGAAGCCACAATAAACACCAGCATCCACCCCCAACCCATCATCACACCCATGATGATCGTCAACGACAGGGAGTTCCACGGCGAGGCAATCAGAAAGGCAAAGACTTGTCCGAGGCTCGCGCCGCGCTCATAGAGCTTCGCGCCGACCATCAGAACGCCGTGGTTGCACAGATCAAGGAAGAACCCGGCGAGGACAGCGCGGCCAAGGCTTTTCGTGCTTTGATCGCGGCCAATAATGCCGATGACAAATTCGCGCGGCACACGGTCGATCAGGCCCACGGCAACCATACCGATGAGAATACCCCACCACATAATGTGCATCATATCGCGAATGGCATGGGTGAAATGACCCAGCCCGAATACAGCGTCATGGCTAAGCACAAACGAGGCAAGGTAAGAGACAAGAATCGTCAGTCCCGAACCCCAAAGCAACAGGTCGCGTTTGCGCGGCTTTCCACTCGCATCAGCCTGCGCTCCGCCCCCGCAACAAGCCGAGGCTTTTGCCATACCGGGTGTGATGTGAACCGAATCAGTCATCCTAATCGTCTCCAGATTACAGAGCCAATCTACGCCTTCTAGTTACTGGAGACTCAAGAGGTTTATCGAGCGAAAGCACCTTCACACGGAAACCAAAAAAAGCCGCCCCGATTAAGGGCGACGTTTTTTGGAATAGGTTCATGGGGACTTCTACGAAACCGCCAGCCAAAAATTATGCAGCGCGTTTGACCAGCACTGTTTCCAGCTTTTCCGCTGCTTTGCTTTCGTCTATTTTCTCGACAGCAGCGAGTTCACGGGCAAGGCGCTCGAAGGCCGCTTCATAAAGCTGACGTTCGGAATAGGATTGCTCCGGCTGATCGTCTCCCCGGTGCAGGTCGCGTACGACTTCTGCGATGGAGACCAGATCGCCCGAGTTGATCTTTTGCTCGTATTCCTGAGCGCGGCGCGACCACATCACGCGCTTCACACGCGCACGGCCATTCAACGTACCAAGCGCTTTACCGATGGTGTCTTTATCAGACAAAGGGCGCATACCGCTGGTCGTTGCCTTCGCGGTCGGAACCCGCAACGTCATTTTGTCCTTTTCGAAGGACACAACAAACAACTCCAGTTTCGTTCCGGCGATTTCCTGCTCTTCGATTGAGGTAATCCGACCAACCCCGTGCGCTGGATAGACGATGTAATCATCTTTGCGGAACGGGGACTTTTTCGAAGATTTTGCAGATTTTGCCGCCATGTGTTGTCTCCATTCCTTTTTAAGGCCAAGACCTGTTTCTACGCCCCAGATATTGGGCGCTCTCCGGGGTGCTCAAAATTCAGCACGTAAGGCAAAAAAAACGCACTTGTGAAAGTGCGAATTAGCCTATTCCCAATAGCGAAATGGTCTGCCTGTGTATCTTTGATAATCAGTTGTGTAGTATACATAAATCTGCGACTTTTTCAAGGTGCAGTGCAGAAAAATAAGGGAAAATTGACTCAATCACCCTCGCCGGGCGCCTCAGAAAAGTATTTCGCGAGTTTTCCTTCTTCGCCGTCATATTTTTCCGCATCCGGACTTTGATCGCGTTTCACGGTGAGGACAGGCCAGATCAAAGAATATTTGTGATTCAGTTTAATCCAGTCTTCTACGCCCGGTTCCGTATCCGGGAGGATCGCATTCGCTGGACATTCAGGCTCACAAACCCCGCAATCAATGCATTCATCAGGGTGAATCACGAGCATGTTCTCCCCCTCATAAAAACAATCGACGGGGCAGACCTCGACGCAATCCGTGTATTTGCATTTGATGCAATTATCGATGACGACATAAGTCATGGGGAGGCCCTGAAAGATCGTGTTCCGCAAAGCACTTAATGTGCAGATCGCTTCGGGGCAAGGCGTTCCGGTGGTCATTCCGTGTAGAAAGGCTTTTTGGCCACAAATGATCGAATAATCAGGCATATTATTTCGTGGGCATTCAATTTAGCGGGAGAGTATTCCTGCCGGGGTGAAAACTCGGACAAGAACGAATCAGTCATGATTCGTTTTAAAGTCTGTCATCGCGATAGCGTTCCATTTCCCGGCGATTCCGTTTTGTAGGGCGTGGACCCGTGCGGACCTCCTCAACGCGCGGTTTATGCTCTGGCGGTGACAGGTCTTCGTACAGCGCTTGCGCTTCCGGTGCGGGGCCACGACGCTTTCCTATGTCGATGATTTTTATCACTCGAATATGCGACCCTTGAGGGAAGGTCAGCACATCACCGGGTTTTACTGTCCGGCTTGGTTTTGTGCTGCGCTCGCCCTCAATCCGAAGGTTGCCGTCACTGACAAACCGGGAAGCAAGGCTGCGCGATTTTAAAAACCGCGCATACCAGAGCCATTTATCGACACGGATTGTAGAGGCCGTGTCATCGCTCACTTCTCGTCTTTCAGACGTTGCAGGATTGCGAATGGCGAATCCGGGTCCATTTTACCGCCCTGTTTAGGGGGGGCAGATTTGAACGTCTGCGGTTGTTGCTTGGGCGGTGGACGACCTTTCCCGCCCTGCTTATTGCGGTTGGGGCGTCCTTTGCCGCCAACATTCTCAGCATGGGCTTTTCGAGCGCCGGGTCCGGTTGTTACAGCCTTCGCGGGTCCGGCATCGCCGCCCGGTGGCCCATTGCCGCGTTGTTGCTTTCCACCTTCAGCCGGTTTGCGCCGGTTCGTATCACCCCGTTGCTGGCGGCCTCGGGGGAGGATGCGGAATGTGTAGAACACTTCAGTTTCCGCCGAGACATCCGGTTTAGGCGCTTCGGTCGTCTCAGTCGCAGCCTCGGCTGGAGGCGTGTCCGCAGCGGTTTCTTGCGGTTTGTCTTCGGCGACAGGGGCGCTGTCTTGCTGAGTTTCAACAGCCGCAGTTTCTTCCGCGCTGGCGGATTCTTCCGTCGCAACTACGGCTGCTTCGTCCGGTTTTGTGGGCGTATCTTGAGCGTCCGGTGTTTTCGCTTCCTCAACCGCCGCCTCAGCAGGTTTATCTTCGGAAACAGGCTCGGCTGTTTCACTGACAGCAGTCTCTTCGACTGCAGTAGGAGCACCTTCGGTGGCTTTTTCGTCCGCTTTTGCTTCTGATTTTGGGTCTTCTTTCGGTGCGGGTTTTACTTTGGGCCGCTCGCCGCGCTCGCCGCGATAGCCCATCCCCGTCATCAGCTCGGAAAACTGCTCTAACGTGAGGCCAGTGATCGACAGCATATCCGCCGTTGCTTCAAATCCTTTACGGGCATCCAAGGGTCGCAGCATATCCGCAAGACGCTCTAACATATCGAGGCGCAGTGCGCGGTTTCCGGCACGGCGATACCCCGCCATCGGGAAATAAGCGTTCGGGACACCTTCCGGCGTTGGGAATGTGACCACCCCCGGCGGCGGCGGTGCAGGAATATCTTCCATGTCCTGCGACAAACCCCAGAGCATAACACGCAACCGGGTCGGTGCAGGTTTGAGCAATAGCGGCATGAACAGCGTATACTGACCAAAGCGCAGCCCATGCTTACGCATGATCGCCCGCACTTCTTGCTCGATGGATTTTACATCATTTGCAACGGGTCCACGCGGCAAAACACCCAAGGCTTCAACCACCTGAAACGCGACGCCTTTGCCGATCCCCGTAATCGTCTCGTCATTCTTAATGGCGATCAGAGGTTCGAACTGAGACGCAATTTTCCGTTCTATCCATTGCTGGCAACGGCGTTGCGCACGCTCTAAACTCGTTGCTTCCAGCAATTCATCTGTGAAGACTTTAACTGTAGGCGAAAGGGCGTCAGGCCCTTTTTCCAACCGGCCTATGACAACATTGTCCCAGACAATGCCGCCTTGCTCGGTGAAATCAATCGCGCCATCGGCTGCCGCATAGAGCCGCTCAACCCGTTGGGTTAATTCGGCAGCTACGGGGCCGGTACTTGCGGCACGTAAGGTCTTTCCGTGGACGCCTTCGGCTTCTTTATCGGGTTGAAAGCGTAAGCCTTCGATCCGCCCAACATGTTCGCCTTCGACCGTGACACGACCGTCTTTCTCGACTGTGGCCACGAGGTCCTCCTTCTGTTTCAACCGCCGCATCAAAACACTTGTGCGGCGATCGACAAATCGCTGTGTCAGCCTTGTGTGCAACGCATCGGAGAGCCTGTCTTCGACTGCGCGCGTCTTATCTCGCCACCGTGCGGCATCCTGCAACCACTCGGATCTGTTCGCGGCATAAGTCCAAGTGCGGATGAATGCCAGACGTTTCGACAATACGTCGATGTCACCGTCTGTTTTATCAATCCGCTGGACCTGTGTCCGCATCCATTCCTCAGGTATAACCCGTGATGGCCCTGTCAGAAACCCGTAAATACGTGTAAGCAGATCAACATGCTCGGTAATCATGGTTTTTCGGAAGTCTGGTATCTGGCAAACGTCCCAAAGCAGGCGCGTCGCATTTGCCCCTTTTGCTACCATTTGAATGTCTGGATCGCGGGAAAGCATACGCAGTGCGGTGACGTCTTCGGCCTCTCTGGTGCGTTGCAGCCCCATCATTGGCGAGGGCATATCGAGGCTTTTGAGCAAAGCATCTGGATTGGCAAAATTCAGTGCTGAGTTCCGCCATTGCAAGGCTCCGACGGGTCTAAATCTGTGCTCCTCAATGGCTTCGACCAATTCAGGATCGAGAGGGCGGCAATCTGCCGACACACCGAATGTTCCGTCATTGGTATAGCGCCCCGCACGCCCGGCTATTTGGGCGAGTTCCTGTGCTTCCAACCGCCTATGTTTGCGCCCATCAAATTTTGAGCTGCCCGCAAACCAGACGCTTTTGAGGTCCAGATTCAGCCCCATGCCAATCGCATCTGTCGCGACGAGGTATTCGACCTCGCCTTCCTGAAACATTTTCACCTGAGCATTGCGGGTTCGTGGCGACAAAGCACCCATTACCACTGCCGCACCGCCCTTTTGCCGGCGTAAAAGTTCAGCGATTGCGTAGACTTGATCAGTGGAGAATGCGACAATAGCCGACCGTCCCGGCAAGCGGCTGATTTTCTTTGGCCCGACATAGCTCAGCACAGAATAGCGCTCGCGAAAGACAAATTGAGCATCAGGGATAATTGCGCGGATGCTATCGCGCATGGTCATTGCTCCGAGGAAAAGTGTCTCATGCATTCCCCGCGCACCCAGCAAACGGTCCGTGAAAACATGCCCGCGTTCAGGATCGGCGCAGAGCTGAATTTCATCCACGGCGACAAAATCCGCGCCGGTTTCAATGGGCATCGATTCGACGGTGCAGACGAAATATTTCGCTGCTGCCGGGATGATTTTTTCCTCGCCTGTCACTAAGGCCACGACCGAGGGACCGCGCAACTCAACGATCCGATCATAGACCTCGCGTGCGAGCAACCGCAGAGGAAAACCCATCACACCGGACTTATGACCCAGCATCCGCTCGATGGCGTATGTGGTCTTGCCCGTATTCGTCGGACCAAGGACCGCAGTCACGGTACGGTCGCGGGGATGCGTGGAAGTCATCGGCGTCTCGCTGGCGCCGGTGGTCGGCGGATAATACCATCTAGCCTGAACAGACCGCTGCCGCAAACCGCAAGTCATCGTCTGAGTGATGCCCGAAAACAACAAATGTCTCTATACAGGGACTTGTGGCAAATAATGTTTCGGGAACGGGGCCTTGCGGTAGATCACAGCACGATCAATCGCCGGGTTCTGACCTATGCTCCGATGTTGGAAGAGCGTCTGCGCAGGTTCCGCAAACCGCATTGCGGTTCAATCCGGATTGATGAAACTCTGAG
>CALKIZ010000104.1 GCA_937995735.1 uncultured Neomegalonema sp.
GTCACGACCGCCAGTACGAGGATGTTGATGTCCTTCTTGCCCAGCTTCCAGTTTGTTCGGTCTAGGCAGAAAATTCGCTGCCCCGTCAGGCCCAGCAGTGAGGGGATCAATCGGGCGGCCCAATCTTCTCCCGGCCTCACATGCTGAAAAAATCGCTGTAGGCGGCGGTAGGTCGATGCTGGCTGCGCAGCCGAACCGCGCTCGCTCGCCACATGGCTCAGGTTCACCGTTCGAGAGCCGATCATGCCAACAATCAGCAGGATCAGAGTTTCCATCCTGCTCTTGCTCAGATCGATATGCGCCGATAGCCTCTCACTGAGCGCGTCGAAGGTTTTCGTGGTCATCACAGGGTCCTGTTTGCAACGCGGAATCCTCCATAAAACCACTCTTCGGCGCTCTCAGACAATCACTGTCGTGTAGTGTGCGGAGCCAGTTCCCGTACGACATAACGCACTGTTTTTCCCCGCCCTTCCATTACCATATCTTCAATAGGCTTAAAACCCATTTTGGTGTGGAAAGCGGCAGAAGCCGCATTGAATGGCTCGCTGTTATATTCTGCCACCACTCTTTTAAGACCAGCCCCGTGCGCCCAGTCGAAAAAATCCTCATAGAACCGGCGCGCAAAACCCTCGCCGCGCCGTGAGGGGGAAATCACAATGCGGTCGACATAGGCGAATGCCTTATACCGCTCGCGAAACCACAGGAAGTTCGCGCTGTCATAGTCTGCCTTGTGATCAAACCCGAGCAGCATTCCATCGCCGCCAATTGCCCGCTTATAGGTCGCACGGCCTACTAAATCTGTAAACGCGGCCAGTGAAAGCGGCGATAGTTCCAATTCATGGTCCTGATTAAGCCGATGCAATGCGGGCAAAAGCTCGGGCGAGAGTGGGTGCGGTTTCATATCCCTTGTGTTACGCAGCGCGCCATGACCATGCAACCCACCGACCCCGAAGCGGAAGATCGCCCGATTATCGGCGACCCAAGCTATAATCCGCCGGATGGTCCGCTTGTGATTTTGCATGAAGACGAGTCCATGCTGATCCTCGACAAACCGGCGGGGTTGCTCTCGCAACCGGGGATGCGGCCCGAACTCGCCGATTGTCTGGAGGCAAGAGCGCGGGCGTATTGTTCGACCGTCACCCTCGTTCACCGCCTCGACCGCGACACCTCGGGTATTCTGATCTTCGCCAAAACTCCGACCGCCCACCGCCATCTCGGGTTACAATTCGAACGCCGTCACCTGTCAAAGCGCTACACCGCTGTCGTTTGGGGGCACGTCGCCGAGGAAACCGGATTGATCGAAGCGCCCTTGCGATCCGACTGGCCCAATCGCCCGAAACAGAAAATCTGCGAAACAGGGAAACCCGCTCAGACGGAATGGTCCGTCATCTCCCGTGACAGCACCACTTCGCGTTTAGACTTAAATCCGTTGACCGGGCGCACGCATCAATTGCGCGTTCATCTCCTGAGCATCGGCCACCCCATTCTCGGCGACGTTCTCTACGCACCGCCCGAAGCCGCCGCCAAGCGCCTGCATCTTCATGCCACCGAGATCAATATCCGCCACCCCGAAGGCGGGGCGCACCTGAAAATCTCATCGCCCTGCCCGTTCTGAAACGTTTCAGCGTTAGCGTTCTATTAAGCATATTAGCCTCTAAAACAGCGTTTAGACCGTCTGAAATGACGTTTTGGCGTAAAATTTCTTCATTTTAAGCTGAAAAGTAGTTTCCTCGTTTACTTCTAAATGTCTACAGTACGCGCAACAAAATTACCGCAACAGAGAAAGTGATACTCATGCGAGCCACCCGCGTCGTTCAAAAAATTCTGTCCAATTACGAATCCGACAACCCCGGCACAAAAGCCAATCTTTGCCGCATCCTGATGAACGGCAAACTTGGCGGCACAGGAAAAATGATCATCCTTCCTGTTGATCAGGGCTTTGAGCACGGCCCGGCGCGCAGCTTTGCTCCTAACCCTGCCGCGTACGATCCCCATTATCATTTTCAACTAGCGATTGACGCGGGCCTCAATGCCTTCGCCACACCTTTGGGCATGATGGAAGCGGGCGCGGATACATTCGCGGGTCAGGTTCCGACCATTCTCAAGGTCAACTCAGCGAACTCGCTCCTCCCTGATGAAGCAGGCAAAGACCAAGCCATCACCGGCAGCGTCGATGATGCTCTGCGCCTCGGGTGTTCAGCCATCGGCTTTACCATTTACCCCGGCTCGGCCAAATCGCTGGAGATGATGGAAGAAATCACGATGATGATTGAGGAGGCCAAGGCCAAAGGCATCGCCGCCGTCGTCTGGTCCTATCCGCGCGGTGAAGCGATCACCAAAGCGGGCGAACTTGCCATCGACGTATCATCCTATGCCGCGCACATGGCCGCGTTGCTTGGTGCACATATCATCAAGGTGAAACTCGCCACCGCCGATATGATGCAAGACGAAGCGAAAAAGGTCTATAAATCCGAAAAAATCGCCGTCAAAACTCAAGCCGACCGTGTTGCCGACGTTGTGAAATCATCCTTCAACGGACGCCGCCTTGTGGTGTTCTCGGGCGGATCCAAAAAGGGTACAGACTCGGTTTACGACGACGCCCGCGCCATCCGCGATGGTGGCGGTAATGGCTCGATCATTGGCCGCAACACCTTCCAACGCGAGCGCGGCGAAGCCCTCGAAATGCTGGGCAAACTGATCGACATCTACAAAGGTAAAGCCTGAGTTTCTCAAAAGCGGTCAGGCGGAAAACCCGCCTGACACCCTAAATTTCATCACGTTGGTGTCCGTCGAGGTCGCGCTTGGCTTTTTCTTTTCGGGCATCATTGAGATCACGCGCATCTTTACTCAGCCCATGGAGCGTGGCGTTTTGATCGGCAGTTTTGGCTTTCTCTTCACGCGATTTGCGCTTTCTGGCTTGCCGCAAATTGACGACCTTTCCCGTCATAGCAGTTTCTTTTTAAAATATACGCGCTCGAAGCCGTCTTCTTCCTGACGATACAGTTCAGTATATCCTAAACGCTTGTAAAAGTTGATAGCGCCCTCCATCGCCACATTCGTATAGAGGTCAACTGTTTCAAACCCTTGCGCAGCCGCCCTGGTTTCGGCATCGGCAATGAGGGCACGGCCTTCACCATTGCCGACAAGTTCTGGCAGTACGGCCAGATTTTCAATGTGCCACCCGGCTGCCTTCGGATAAGAGACACAATAGGCCTTCACGCCGTTGGTTGAGACCGAAACCTCAACCAAGCCTTTGTCAATCAATGCTGCAAAATCAGCAATCATCGGTGCCGGTTTCCGGCCAATCTCGGCAACAAAAGGTGAGAACGCACGATTGGCAATGTTCTCAATCGCGTAAAGATCTGCGGGCGTCGCTTCGCGGATCACTTCGGTCCCAACATATCTTTTGGTTGCACCACCCGATCGAATGTCTTTTCATCCACAAAGCCGAGTTTGACCGCTTCTTCCTTCAAAGTCGTTTTATTTTTATGCGCGGTCTTCGCGACTTTCGTGGCGTTGTCATAGCCGATTTCCGGCGCAAGCGCGGTCACGAGCATCAGACTTTCCCACATCAGTTTGGAGATGCGTTCCTCGTCCGCTTGAAGATCGGCGATGCAATTATCGGTGAAGGCTTTTGCAGCATCCCCAAGCAATTGCATGGATTGCAGCAGGTTATAGACCATCATTGGCTTGTAGACGTTCAACTCGAAATGGCCTTGCGAACCGGCAAACCCTATCGCCGCATCATTGCCCATGACATGCGCGCACACCTGAGTCAGCGCCTCGCATTGCGTAGGATTCACTTTGCCGGGCATGATCGAGCTGCCCGGTTCATTCTCGGGCAAGATCAACTCGCCCAATCCACAGCGCGGACCGGACCCGAGCAGTCTGACATCATTCGCGATTTTGAACAGGCTGGCCGCAACGGTTTTCAGCGCGCCGGACATCTCAACAATCGCGTCATGTGCGGCGAGCGCTTCAAACTTGTTTGGCGCGGTTTTGAAAGGCAATCCGGTAATTTTCGCTGCATTCGCGGCAAAGGCTTTGTCATAACCTTTTTTGGTATTCAGCCCCGTGCCGACGGCGGTTCCGCCTTGTGCCAATGGATAGATATTTTTCAGCGCAGCATTGATACGCGCAATGCCTTGTTTGACCTGAAACGCATAGCCGCCGAATTCCTGACCAAGGGTCATTGGTGTTGCGTCTTGCGTGTGGGTCCGGCCAATTTTGATAATCTTCGCAAAGGCTTTTTCTTTTGCCACAAGCGCCTTATGCAGCGCTTCTAGCCCCGGTAATGTCACATCGCGCGCCATCATTGCCGTACCGATATGCATGGCAGTGGGGAATGTGTCGTTCGAAGATTGCGACATATTCACGTGGTCATTCGGATGCACAGGGTCTTTCGAGCCAACCACGCCGCCGAGAATTTCGATGGCGCGGTTTGCAATCACTTCATTCGCATTCATGTTCGATTGCGTACCGGACCCCGTTTGCCACACGACGAGCGGAAAGTTATCATCCAGCTTTCCTTTAATCACTTCGTCAGCGGCCTTGATGATCGCATTGCCAAGTTTCTTCGGCAGCTTTCCCTGATCCATATTCGTTTGCGCTGCAGCGTGCTTGATAACACCAAGCGCGCGAACAATCGCAATCGGCTGTTTTTCCCAACCGATAGGAAAGTTCATGATTGAGCGCTGTGTTTGCGCACCCCAATATTTGTCGGCGGGAACTTTAAGCGGTCCAAAGGAGTCGGATTCAGTGCGCGTCTCGGTCATTGGAATTCTCTCTATAGGCTTGGCTATACTGTGTTATAAGGCGCTTTCCGGAAAGCTGGCTACCGGAAATCTGCATAACGACATGAAAAGAACGAAGCCTATTTCTTTCGGAAGGCATCAAGGCTGACGACTGTTGCTTCTGACGAAGGGCTTTCTGAAGTTTCAGATGCTTCATCAGTTTCATCCGCTTGGACATCTGCATCACTGACAGCAGCCATCGGCTCGACCTCCTGATCCAAACCGCCGGGCGGAATATCGAGTTGAAAATTGACACTCGGATCGGCGAAAGTTTTTACCGCCGCGAACGGGATGACAAGAGTCACTTGCCTCGCACTGAAACTCAACCCGATCGAAAAGCGATCCGGCATGACCGCCAGATCCCAATATTCGTGCTGCACCACAATCGTCATTTCTTCCGGGTATTGTTCCTGCAACCAATCAGGCATGACAACACCGCGCAGGTTGGTTCGGAACGTAATATAGAAATGTTGCTCGCCAACGAGGCCGTTCTCCACAGCGTGGGAAAGCGACTCCGACATGACCCCTCTCAGGGCCTTTCGCGTTAGATCCAGATAGTCAATGGGTTCGACCGACATTCCACACCCTTTGTATCACCCCCTTAACAATAGCGATATTGTTCTTACGAAAAAGGGATTTTTGCAAAACATGCAAGAATGGGATGCTTTTTGGGGGGCAAATTAAAGTGAAGGCTTCTGTTGCCAGGTGCCTTCGGACCCCGCTCTAACCGGCTAGGGCTAGAGAGTCAGTTCCGGTTTAGGCACTGCTTACGCAGCGACTGCAACCGGAGCACTATTGTCATTTGCAATTGTGCGAACGGCCCGATAACGGCGGAACCATGCCGGGTAAAAGCTAACGCCTTTCAACGTCCGTCGATCCTATTTCGACCCCATCCGCCCTCAAATGAAGGGAGTTTTGGTGGAGTCGCCGGGTACCGCCCCCGGGTCCGAGCCATCTATTACACGCGCGTTTATCACCATAGCTGCCTTGCGACAGCACGTTATACATAGCGTCTCACGGTTAACATTGGAAGAGTCCCGGTCAGAATCTTTCGACTTGATTTACACAAAGCATGATACGTATGTTGCACCGCACAATATCAGGATATATCCGTGAACCGTATCCCAAATCATTTAAATCCAATAGATTACGCAAACTACGCCTTTGAGATACAAAAACTCAGCCTCGCGGCGGGTGAAACAATTTGGCATCGCTCGATGCAAATGGCGACGGGAAAGATGACTGCGCTGGAAAATACGTCGATGTGGGTTGAAAAGCCGACCGCACTGCTCGGCAGCTTTGAGAAAGCCACGCTGGCCGCCGTTGCAGGCAAACCACCCGCGCAGATTATGCAAGCGGCGATGGAACCGCTGACTGTGAAAGCCTCCGCAAACGCGAAACGGCTGCGAAAGTAGCGATCCCTCTATAAACATCTTATCATCGGCTGAACCATCACACCGGAGCCAGCCATGACACAACGCTCTCTCAGGCAACGCGATTATGACTGGCATCCCCGGGCGTTGTCTCCTGACTACAAATCGGGCGTATTACGAAGCCCTACGCAGCTTCTCCTGAGAGTAGAAGGCTCGGCAACTGAACTCAATGGACCGGCTTTTTCGCCCGACCTGATCGGCCCGCTCGATCATAACCTGATCCAAAACTACGCCGCAGCGCTCGGGTCAGATGGCGCGGCCATAGGGCCACGGATTATTGTCCACGGGCGCGTTTTGGATGAGAACAACCGTCCCCTCCCCGATACCCTCGTCGAAATATGGCAAGCCAATGCAGGTGGACGCTATCGCCATGTCAACGAGGGCTATATTGCGCCTTTGGACGAAAACTTTGGGGGATGCGGGCGCTGCATCACGGACGAGAATGGGGGCTATCGGTTTCTAACCGTGCAACCGGGGGCGTACCCGTTTCCGAATGGCCCGAACACATGGCGACCGGCACATATCCATTTCTCGGTTTTCGGCACTGCCTTCGCACAGCGGTTGATTACGCAAATGTATTTTGAAGGCGATCCACTCATCCAGCATTGTGCAATCGTGAACGCAATCAGTGACCCTAAAGCTGTGCAGGCGTTAATCGGACGGCTTGATATGGAGGCGAGCATCCCAATGGATTGCCTCGCGTATCAGTTTGATATCATTTTACGCGGGGAGAAATCGACGCCCTTCGAGAACCGGATGGAGGGCAATTAATGCTTAAAGAAACGCCTTCCCAAACCGCCGGACCTTATGTTCATATCGGATGCATTCCTCAATATGCGGGTATTGAGGGGATTTACCCGAACGATCCGGGATGCGCGCTCCCCGCAGGCGCGCAAGGCACTCCCATTCGACTTCAAGGTAAGGTTTTTGACGGCAATAATGATGTGGTCAAAGATGCCTTGATCGAGCTGTGGCAAAGGGATGGGCATGGCAATAAAGGCATATAGCTCCGTCAACCTACGGACCTTGCAAGCGGCTTTTACCAATTCGATACGGTAAAGCCCGCAGCAGTTTTCGGCGCGCCGCATGTCTGCCTTTGGATCGTCGCGCGGGGTATTAATCTCGGCTTGCACACGCGCGCCTATTTTCCTGACGAGCCGGAAAACGGGCACGATCCCGTCTTAGCAAGGCCGGACCAAGGCGACACACGCTCATATCAACCCGCCCCGACCCGGAAAAAGACGAGCGCGATACCGGCTTCCCCGTCTATCGCTTCGACATTCGACTGCAAGGAGAGAGGGAGACGGTGTTCTTGGATGTTTAGCAGGAGCGCTCTGATCGTGTGCGCCTCACTATAGAGAAATCGTGAACTTTAGGCTGCTCGGAAAAGTGGAACCAATCTTGCGGCATCGAGGCCAAACAGGATACAGACATACTCGATGACTGAGCAACGCCATTCAAATCTTCGCTTTTATCTCACCGAAGCGCAGCCCTGCCCTTACCTTCCCCAGCGGATGGAACGGAAGGTGTTTACGCCGTTGCGCGGAAACCGGGCGGCTGATTTAAATGATACGCTGTCAGTCAATGGATTCCGGCGCAGCCAGAATGTCGCTTATCGCCCGCAATGTCCGGGCTGTAATGCCTGCGTTGCCACAAGAATTGTCGCGACCGAATTTGCGCCATCCCGCTCCGACAAGCGAACGCTCAAGCGGAACAAGAATTTACGCCGTGTCGTTCGTCCCTCTATGGCGACGGAAGAGCAATACCAGTTGTTCCGAAAATACCTAGGCTCGCGCCATTCCGGTGGAGCGATGGCTGAAATGGATGCGCTTGACTTTGCGTCGATGGTTGAGGACAGTACGGTGCGCACTCAGGTCATCGAGTACCACGACATAACAGACGAGGGTGAGCCGCAACTGGTCGCCGCCTGCCTGACCGATGTGATGGCCGATGGCGTGTCGCTGGTATACAGCTTTTTTGACCCGGACCGGCAACGGGACAGCCTCGGAAACTTCATCATCTTAGACCATGTGGACCTCTCTACGGCGCTGGGTCTGTCTTATGTTTATCTCGGCTATTGGGTCGATGGATGCCAGAAGATGGCATATAAAACGCGCTTTAGCCCTGCAGAAACGCTGATTGGTTCGAAATGGGAGCGGGTTAGCCGCGACTCTTCAGACGAGAACAATTAATCTTTCCGCCCACAAGATGTGCAGCAACACCCGTGACTTTCTAGTGACTTGCGCCTTTTCGTTCTCCACAATAGTGTTGCAACGAATCCCGATGGTTCAATCCTAGGGATGCCGATTGGCGTAATATCGCTATAATTCAGGGAGAACTACATGAAACGTCGCGACTTTATACGCGGTGCAGCAGTCGCAGGTGCAGCCGTACCTTTGGCAGCGCCAGCGCACGCACAAGCGAAAACCGAAATGGATATCGTTTCGACTTGGCCGCGCGACTTCCCCGGTTTGGGTGTCAGTGCGCAGCGTCTTGCGGCGCGCATTGAAGAATTGACCGACGGTGAAATTAAAGTGAACTACTTTGCCGCTGGCGAAAAAGTCGGCGCATTCGACTCCTTCGACGAAGTGGCAGGCGGTAACTCTCAAGCCTACATCGCGGCGGATTACTACTGGAAAGGCAAGCACCCTGCATGGGCGTATTTCACGGCTGTTCCCTTCGGTCTGACCTATGCGGAAATGGATGCGTGGATTAAGTTCGGCGGCGGTCAGGAACTTTGGGACGAAGTTGCCGATGGCTTTGGCCTCAAGAACTTTGCCTGCGGTAACACAGGCGTTCAAATGGGCGGTTGGTTCAATAAAGAAATCGAAAGCCCGGACGATTTTGACGGCCTGAAAATGCGTATTCCGGGTCTTGGTGGTGACGTTCTCGCGAAACTCGGCGCTTCGCCGGTGTCTCTGCCGGGCGGCCAAATTTATGAAAACCTTGTTTCCGGCGCAGTCGACGCAACGGAATGGGTTGGCCCCTACAATGATTACTTCATGAACTTCCACAAAGCAGCGAAGTTCTACTACTGGCCGGGTATGCACGAGCCGGGCTCGCAGCTTGCTTTCGGCCTGAACGCATCATGGTGGGGCAAATTGTCAAAAACCCATCAGGCCATCATCGAAGCCGCTTCAAACGAAGAAAACGCGCGTCAGATGGCCGAAACCAATGCGAATAACGGTGAATACCTGACTAAACTGTTGACCGAAGAAGGCGTCGAACTGCGCGAGTTCAATGACGACGTATACGACGCCATGGGCGAAGCAGCCGAAGAAGTGTTCGACGAAACACGCGAGCACAGCGATCTGGCGGCCAAAGTCCACGACAGCTTTGCTGCGGCACGTAAAGACATTGGCGGATACATGGCGATTGCTGACGTTGGTTATTCGATCAAACGTAACCGCGTGGTTGGCATCGGCGAGTAATCGCAAGATCAGCTACTGATAATCGCGAGAGGCGGGGCAACAGTCCCGCCTTTTCGTTACTTGACGAACGCCAAGTGCTCCGCATTGTCTGAATCTAATCCGAAGCACGTAATTTGAGTGGGGAACCTCATGGCGCTTGCCGATGATCCAAACCATACGGAAGCCTATATCGCACCCGGCCCCAGCACGGTTGTCCGTGTATTCGGTTGGGGCATCCTCGCGACGATGGCGACGTTCCTTATCAATAATATCCTGACGTTTTGGTATGGGTGGCCAGGGGTTGCACCATTTTTCGGATGGGAATCTCACGGTGAAATCGGTGTTCTCGCGGGCATTCAACTGGCACTTTATGCCCTAGCGATTGTCCTCACAATTCTCTACGTCAAGAAAACCAGCGGTCGTCTGCTGCGGGATGACGGGCAAATCATTACGAACTTTAACCGCTTTCTCGTGCGTGCCGCCTTTTGGGTTGTGCTGCTCGTAGGCACTGTCGATGCCGCGATTTCCTTTGTTCGTGTTGAAGGAATGCTGCCTGATCTCTTCAGTCCAGAAGTCGCGTCGGGCCTGAATAAGTCATCCTATCGTGGATTTTACGTGCATTGTCCGCTTGTGATCCTCGGCATTATTATCGGAGCCGTGACACGCTCGCTCGGGTTCATTTGGCTCGCATTGCTTGTCGTGGTGGCCGAGTTGCTGATTGTTTTCTCGCGCTTCATCTTTTCCTACGAGCAAGCCTTCATGGGTGATCTGGTACGGTTTTGGTATGCGGCGCTCTTCTTATTCGCAAGCGCCTATACATTGCTCGAAGATGGTCATGTGCGCGTGGATGTTGTCTACGCCGCCCTCAATCGGAAAAGACGCGCCGTGGTCAATTCTTGGGGTGCAGCCCTGCTTGGCATGACGCTGTGTTGGACCGTGTTGATCCTTGGCATGTGGAGCAGTGCGGCAATCATCAACAGCCCAATCCTTGTCTATGAGACGACACAGACCGGCTTCGGCATGTATGTAAAATATTTCATGGCCGGTTTTCTCGCCGTCTTTGCCGTGACGATGATGCTGCAATTCGTAGCACAGTTTTTCGATGCCCGCGCCGATCGTCGCGGGGAACCCGGTGGCCGAGAAATCGGCGGCGACGTCATTCACTGACCTGATAGAACGGATATCCAGCGCTCATGGAACTCTATTTTCTGCTCATTCTAATTGGTCTCATGGCGTTTGCGTTAGGGTCCGGTTATCCTGTGGCCTTCGCGTTGCCCGGATCAGCAATCATCGCCATCAGCCTCGCCGCTGTGACCGGATATTTCTTCGCAGGTGATCCAGACGCATATTTCGCTCAAGGCGGAGCAGTAAACTGGCTTAGCGCCGGAGTGACAAATTTCAGGGGAATTTATTGGGAGGTTGAGCGCGACACTCTTATCGCGATTCCGCTGTTTATCTTCATGGGCGTCATGCTTCAGCGGTCAAAAATTGCTGAAGATTTGCTTGTCACTATGGCGCAACTCTTCGGACCTGTCCCCGGCGGGCTTGGCATTTCGGTTGTCTTTGTCGGCGCGCTGTTGGCCGCGACTACAGGTATTGTCGGTGCAACCGTTGTCGCGATGGGCCTGATTTCCCTGCCCGCGATGCTGCAACGCAATTACTCGCCTGCCCTTGCCAGCGGGACGATATGCGCTTCCGGCACATTGGGACAAATTATTCCGCCCTCCATCGTTCTCATCATCTTAGCCGACCAACTCGCCAGTGCCGTCGATCAAGCGGGAACAGCGCGCAAGAACCTCTACAAAGCGGCCACCGGCGAATTGCAGATGCCGACGGAATACGGGGTCTTGTCAACCAGCGCCGGTGATATGTTTATGGGCGCATTTGTGCCGGGGCTTTTGCTCGTCGCGATTTATATGCTGTTCATCCTGCTGTTCGCATTTTTGCGCCCGCATTATGCCCCCGCCGTACATTACGAGGGCGAGTATGACCGTGCGTTCTATGGCCGTGTACTTTTGATCCTTGTGCCACCACTGGCGCTGATCGTTCTGGTTCTGGGGTCGATCATTGCCGGTATCGCAACCGTCAATCAGGCGGGCGCAATCGGCGCTGTAGGGGCGATGGTTATGGCTGGGTATAGGTTAAAAGAAGGCGCACGCGGGGCGTTTTTCCCTGCCCTGCTCGCGATTGCTTCTCTTATTCTGATTTTCTACACAATCTCCAATTACGACACCAATATCAAAGGTATGGATACCGCTGAGGAAAAATTCGGCGTCATGCTTGCTCTGATCGGTGTCGCCGGACTGACGCTTGCGATTTTATGGAGCGGCTGGCGGACGTATTGGATCGAAGACACCCTGCGCGGTGTAATGATCGACACGGCTAAAACGACGTCGCTGGTGTTCATCATCCTGCTCGGTGCGGCAATGCTGACCTCTGCATTCCGTGCGTTTGGCGGTGAAGAACTCGTCAAGGAATACCTTGAGGCACTACCCGGCGGTTTCTGGGCAAAGTTCATCATCGTGATGGCCGTGATTTTTGTCCTCGGCTTTTTCCTCGACTTCATCGAAATCGCAGTTGTTGTTGTGCCCATCGTCGCGCCAATTCTATTGGCGGACCCGAGTGCGAACATCACCGCCGTTTGGCTCGGCGTCATGATCGGGCTGAATATCCAGACATCCTTCCTGACACCGCCCTTCGGGTTCGCGCTCTTTTACTTGCGCGGCGTTGCTCCGGCGAGCGTCAAGACAACGCAAATCTACAAAGGCGTCGTCGCATTCATCTGTTTGCAACTGGTCGCGCTCGGGATTGTCGGGCTATATCCGGCGCTGGTAAACTATCTTCCGAAGCGCCTTTCGCTCACGGCAGAGAGCGCGCCGCCGCCTCTGAACCCCGCTTTGCAATATTGCATGGAGGATTATGTCTCCGAGCAATTCGCGGAGAACGGAACGCAAATCAAATCGGCAATCGAAAGAATGTCTGCGATTGAGATCGGCTATCTGCCGAAGAAACTCGGTAAAGACCTCGGCGAAGGGATTGAGGGCGCATCCAACGCCTTCGCTTTGATGGATGACATCGACACCACGTCTCAAGCGGTGGTCGATAATGCCGATGTTTATCGTCCGCTGCACCGTAGCGTTCGCGCGACTGAGGCGAAAATCCTCGAACTGGACCACATCATCGAAGAACTTGAAACGCGGGCCAGACGCGCCGATACCGGCAGTGACCGCGAAACCGAAGCTCTGGAACGCGCGGCGATACTGAAGGTCGAGAATGAAGAGTTGCGCGCCTCTATCCCTGCGGAATGGGATGAGACATACAATACGTTCAGCAAGCTAACCGATGCAGAAAGCAAGGCGCGGAATACATATCGCCGCGCAATGGATAAGGCTTATGAACCTGTTGCCGAAGCAATTGCGATTATCTCTGATCAAGAAGCGCTGGCTGCGTTTGGCGACACACTCGGCGGTGTCAAAGATCAGGTAGAAGGCCTTGAGAAAGAGGACGCGATTGAGTTTCTGAAAGGTATTGAGCGCTCGGTTGGTGAAATCGAAGGCACGTCAGAGACGAAGAAGCTGCTCGCGAAGGCGCGCCGCGAAATCAAGAGCAAAAAGGGTAAGCCTGAGAAAGTCGTTGGCTTCCTTGACGAGGCGATGACGTCTTATGAGGAAGATCTGGAATGGCGGACAAAGGCTAATGCCGATTTGTTGCCGGAGTTGATCACCTATCGCGAGGCAATCAAAGATACTATCGGGTTGCGTAAGCAAGAGAAACTGCCCCGCGAACAGGCACTTTATGTTGCCGCGTGCAGCTCAGGCCATAGGGATATTTCGCTGAACTTCTAGATGCAGGGAAAATGCGGGTAATTCTTGCTTATCTTGCCGCCTGTGCCGTCGCAGCAATAATTGTTGTGTTATATTTACACTTCGAGGTGGGCCCTTTCTTCAGTAGCCCACCTACGTTCATCGACCTCGGTGTATTGTTTGTTATGACCCTCTACGCCGCCTGTATTATCGGTGGTATATTGGCAGTTCCGTGGCTCTCGATGTATTTCATCTTTAATATCAACCCGACGAAATGGAATTGCATTCTCTTCGGTGCTGTCAGTGGACTTTTGTCGATTCTCATATTTCAGATTTTCAACGCAGAGCACTGGCCAACACGATTGAATGAAATCGATCTTTTGCAGACCATCAGCCCGATCTTGTTATTTATCATTGGCGGTGGAATTGCAGGCGCGACGTATTGGGCGATCGCAAGAGCATGATAAGACATAGCTTTTGACCTCTTCCCCGCCTTCGCTTAATCAGCTTGACAATTTTACGGAAATTCCGTAATTTACGGGAATCCTACGGATGGGAGTTTGGCAATGGCTGAGAGTACTGTGGTTACAGCGAGCAAATTCGCGAAGAACTTTGGCGAATACCGGGACGTGGCGACATCTGGCAAAACAGTTCTGGTTCAAAGTCATTCACGTGTGGTCGGCGGGTATATCTCGAAAGAGAAGTTAGATTATTACGAAGAACTCGAACGTCGTGACAGGCAGGTCCATGTGGTTGGGGACCTACCCGAAGACATCGTGGCCGCGCTGGAAACGGCTGAATATGGCAAATCCGCACAGTGAGCATACCTGATCCGGTTCCGGGGGCTGTCATTCGATACGAATTTCTTTGGAGTCATGAGCGGAAAACCGGAAAACTAGATGCGGCCAAGAGCCGCCCCTGTGCAGTTGTTCTCGCGATACCAAGAGGTGAAAGCGGCGCAATCCAAACCGTCGTTGCACCGATTACCCACACACCACCCGACGATCCGGAAACATCCCTTGAGATTTCTGCTACGATCTGTCGTTCTCTCGGTCTTGATGAGGGACGACACTGGGTGCGAATTGATGAATTGAACAGCTTCGCATGGCCGGGGATCGACCTTCGACCCATTCCCGGCAAACCGGGCGAATATGTCTATGGTATGCTTCCGCGAAAGCTGTTCGAGGAAATTCGACAGGGTATTCTAAGGCGGCAGCGAAGCCGAAAGCGGACGATTACCCCCCGGTCAGCGAGCTAACGTAGTTGTTTCGCGCCCCCGTCGCCTCGTACGATCCGTAAAGAAAGTCGTGATCGAAAGTCGATTTTGCAGTAACGATCGCGCATGACAAATCCAATCCATATTATCGGCGGCGGCATGGCCGGTTGCGAAGCGGCTTGGCAGGTTTCGCGCGCTGGCATTCCTGTTGTACTTCACGAAATGCGCCCTGTTCGCGAGACTCATGCGCACCAGACCGATGGCCTTGCGGAGCTGGTCTGTTCGAACTCGTTCCGCTCGGACGATCACGAGACAAATGCGGTCGGGTTGCTGCATGAAGAGATGCGCCGTGCCGGATCATTGATTATCGGAATGGCGGATAAAACCGCCCTGCCCGCAGGCGGCGCACTGGCATTGGACCGCGATGCTTTTTCAGCGGCAGTCACCAGAGCGCTGGAAGCGGACCCTCTTGTCACCATCGAACGCGAAGAGATTTCGGGCTTGCCTCCCGCCGAATGGACCAATGTTATCGTCGCGACGGGACCGTTGACATCGGAACCACTGGCAAAAGCGATAGGCGAATTGACCGGCACAGAAAGCCTCGCATTTTTTGATGCGATTGCCCCGATCATTCATGCCGATAGTGTGGATCTCAGCAAAGCATGGTTTCAATCGCGCTATGATAAAGGCGACACCGAAGCCGAGCAGAAAGCCTATCTCAACTGTCCGATGGATGAGGAGCAGTATGAGGCTTTCATCACCGCACTCATCGAAGCCCCGAAGACGGAATTTAAAGACTGGGAAAAAGACACACCTTATTTTGAAGGCTGTCTGCCGATTGAAGTGATGGCAGAGCGCGGGCGTGAGACTCTGCGCTGGGGACCGATGAAACCCGTCGGCCTGACCAATCCGCATAACCCGACCGTCAAAGCCCATGCGATTGTTCAACTGCGCCAAGAGAATGCTTTGGGCACGTTGCTCAATCTGGTTGGGTTCCAGACCAAGATGAAGCACGGCGCACAGGTCGAGGTGCTGCGGACAATACCCGGACTAGAGAATGCGGAATTTGCGCGCCTTGGCGGGATACACCGCAATACTTTTCTCAACAGCCCGACATTGCTTGATGAAACCATGCGATTAAAAGCTGACCCGCGCTTGCGGTTTGCCGGTCAAATTACCGGCGTTGAGGGATATGTGGAATCCGCAGCGATGGGATTGCTGGCGGGGAGGTTTGCCGCCGCCGATGCCAAAGGCGAAACGACGACTCCGCCACCGCGCGACACATCGCACGGCGCATTGCTCAATCACATTACCAAAGGGGCGGAAGCGGCTTTGTTCCAGCCAATGAATGCGAATTTCGGTTTGTTCCCGCCGCTGACGGAAGAAATCCGCAAAGGTCGCAAGGGAAAACGCGAACGGGCGCGGGCCTATACCGAGCGGGCTAAAATTTCGTGGGATGCGTGGATCGCTTGACTGTGAGGGCAGATAAAACCGCCTCTATTTCTTGCCGGTTGCGCATATCCGATATGCGTACATTGCAATTTGTTTTCTGATTGTCAGATTGCCAAGTCTTTTGCGTTTTGCAATTTTTTATAGGGCTTTCGGGACGTAGAAATTCAATTAAAGATTTTCTTAAAATCTTCTTAGATCAATTATTTCAGTATTTTAAACAATAATAACGTGATGAAATCGGCGTTGGCTCGTTGCTTGAGATGAAGGAGGGAGATCAAGCAATCAATAAGGACTGAGCAGATGACACGATCCGTTTCCAGCACGCAGCGCCTCATGCAGGAGGTGGCGTAATGACCGTAATAGCCGAAGAAAAACCCACCACAGGTGAAAGCACGCCGCAAACGCTGATAACGCAATACCTATCTACGCTTTCGTATATCGAACGGTTGCACAGACTGCTTTTGGACGTTGTTAAGGACGAATTCGAACGGGTTCGCATTCTGGATATTACAAGCGTACAGGCTCTGCTGTTGTTCAATATCGGAGACAAAGAAGTCACCGTCGGCGAATTAAAATCACGCGGCTATTATCAAGGATCGAACGTTTCGTATAACCTGAAGAAGCTCGTTGAGAGCGGGTATATCAAAAGCGAACGCTGTTCTGTAGACCGCCGCACCGTGCGCCTCAAGTTGACAGATGAAGGCTGTAAGATACACCAGATCGTTTCCGATCTTTGGCAACGCCATGTCGATACGATTGATGACAATGATCTTATGAGTTTGGGCGATTTCGAGCGGCTCGGACAGTCGATGCATACGTTGGAGCGCTACTGGACGGATAATATCCGATATATCTATTGAGGCATTTACACCCGCGCGTTGATCTCGATCAGATTGCCTTCGGGGTCTTCAACATAGATATGGCGCATACCCGGAATTGCGAATGTACCGGCGTCCGAATAGCGGATGCCGGCGGCTGTCAGGCGCGTCATTACTGCGTCGAGGTCATCCACTTCAAAGGCGACATGACCGCCAACAGAGGGGTTATGGCTCAAGCCGTTCTTGCGGGCGAAATCTTCATCCGGGGCGATCAGGTGCAACCCGCTATGACTGTCGCGCCCATCGGCGAATAACGCGAGTTTATCCGGGTCACCGGGGATATAGCCGCGCGCTTGAGGAAACTCCCATGCTTCTTCTTCCATGCCCATGATGGCGGCATAGAACGCGGCTGTTTTACGCACGTCACGCGCTTGCAGATTTACATGATGAATTGACCAAGCCATGCTTACTCTCTCGGGGGTTGGATCATGCGGCCAATGCGCCGACCGCCGAGGATATGCATGTGGAGGTGCGGGACTTCCTGCACCCCATCTTCGCCAGAATTCGAAATCATGCGAAAACCGTTACCGCCTGCAACAGGCGCAACCCGCTCTTGCCGTGCGACTTTACCGATAGCCCGGACATAGGCCGCGAGTTCTTCGTCGGAGCCGTTCTCGGCGAAATCATCAAACGAGACATAAGCGCCTTTTGGAATAACCAGAACGTGGGTCGGGGCTTGCGGTTGAATATCGCGGAACGCGAGAACGTGATCGTCTTCATAGACAGTATCATTCGGGATTTCTCCGCGTAGGATTTTTGCGAAGATGTTTTGATCGTCGTAACTCACTTTGCGTTCTCCAATGCGCCCGCTGTTAATTCTACCGGCTCGCCGTGGGGCGTTGCCTCGTATGCCCGTGCCCATGCATCGCGGCGGGCTTCTATTTCTGCCCCCGGCAGCGCGCCTTGATCGAGCAGGCGTTCCAATGCTGATAGCACGGCGCGATAATATCCTTCGGTGGTATCATCCTGTTCGCGGATAGTGACGCCAAGGGTTTCCGCCCAGTCGTTTGCCGTAAAAATGCCTTCGCGCACGAGGCAATCTGCCAACCCGAGGGCTTGTGCCTGCCACGCCTCGTCAAAAACCGGATCGTTATCGCGCCGGACTAAAGGTTCAAGGGAGTCATGCGGCGGCAAGATAGCTCTCCCAGAGATCAAGATAGATCACGTCACTATTGGTCACTTCGGGGAATAGGTCCGCCGCGCGAAACTCGACGGTATAAAGATGCTCGATTACGTCTTCGCCGCGTGCCTCCGCATCGGGGAGAGGATGCGCGCCGTGATGCGCATGGATCACGCCTTTCGTATTGCGGGCATAGGCTGGCAGGCGGGTGTGACCGCTATGACCCTGCGCCGCTGTGATGACAGTGCCGCCGACAGAGAAACCGGGAGCGACATCCGTCGGGCGTTCGAAATTTGGAGGCGTGACAACGATTTTGCGCACGTCTTCCGGTGTCAGCGGTTTCGCATCACCGGCGTTCGGACCGGGCGCTTTGTGCCCTGTCACCTCGGCCATATCCAACACGCCGCGATCAATCGCGAGGGCGAGCGATGTTTGCAGCCATGAATCAAAATAAGGCCGTGTGAGGTAATCTATCGGGTCGATTAACTCGCGGACATGACGAAACCAGTCAATCGGATAGGGTCGCTCGGCGCGAAGCGAAACACTGAGTCCATAGGCCCGCGCATCATGGTCACCGTGATAGGGATCGTTCTCGTGGTCACGATCAATGCGGCCAAAGCCTTGCTTACCGCCGAGGTCATGCACGCCGTCCATTACGCAACCCCCTTCGAGAGATCACGGTCCGTGCCGATCATCGAATTGCGGGTAACGAGTTTGGCCAAGGCTTCCTGATCCCAGCCGTCCGTTCCGGCGGGGCGCTGCGGCACGACCATATAGCGTAACTCGGCAGTGGAATCCCAAACCTTGACCGCGACATTATCACTAAGCGAGACACCAAACTCTGTAAGAACGCCGCGCGGATCACGCACCGAACGCGCACGGTATTCCGCCGCCTTATACCACGCCGGAGCCATGCCGAGGATGCCGAACGGATAGCAGGAACAGAGCGTGCAAACGACGAGGTTATGGACCGCATCGGTATTCTCAACTGCATGTAAATGGCCGGTGGCTTGCCCTTGCAAACCCATGTCATTAACCGCAGCGGTGGCGTCTTTCATCAACAGCGCCTTAAAGTCTGCATCAAGCCACGCCCGCGCAACAATCTGTGCGCCGCGTTTCGGGCCGATGTCTTCGGTATAAGCCTCAATCCACGTATCGACGGCCTTGGGATCAACAAGCCCCTTTTCTACCAGAAGACTCTCAATGGCCTTGACCCGCAGCGCAGGTTCGGGCGGCAGGTGGCTATGCAAATGGCGATGGATTTCCGTGATTTTATGAGGGTCGAAAGATGACATGCTGCGCTCCTTATCAAATCAGAGCGTACCGCAATCTTGCGTCTTTTCAATCATTGAACGATCAGAATTTGTGCGTTGGGATTCACGATGTCCTTAACACGGGACGAAACCTTTGGACGGTTCAGACAATTGCTATGGGACCGTCTCTATCTGTTCTATTCAAATTAGTTTCGTGATATGCATCAAAGAATGCAGATACATCTGAGCAAGCATTTGTGTAGGTTATTTTCTCTCTTGATACTCGCAATTGCGACGGGTTTTTCCGTGCTGCCTTTTTCCAGTGATCCTGCTCACGCGCTCGGCAGGCTTTGCAAGCACCAATCAAATTTTGCGTTTGCGTTACATGGCGGCGCGGTTTGGGGAAGTGCGAAACACCCTGATAAAGAAGCATTTTTATTAGACCAACTGGTAACCGGTCGCGAACGCCTCACACGGGGCGACAAAGCACTCAATGTCGTAGAAGATAGCGTCGCAGCGATGGAAAATTCAGGCCTTTTCAACGCTGGGAAAGGAAGCGTTGCAAACAGCATCGGCGAAATAGAAATGGATGCGTCTATCATGGAGGGTAAACATTTGCGGGCAGGCGCTGTAGCAAGCATTCAAGCCGTTAAAAACCCCGTCTCGGCGGCGCGTGTTGTCATGGACGATACACCTCATGTTATGATGGTTGGTGAATCTGCGGATGATTATCTCATTAATCATGGTGTCCATCCGGTCGCGCCCTCCTATTTCTTGAATTCAGACCAAAATTTTTCTGATGTTTCCCTTCCAAAAGATGTCCAGATAATTCCAGCCACCGTGAAGACCGCTGGCGAGATCGCTCAATTCTCGGGAGTTTGGGGCGGCGTACTCGGCGGAAGGCTCAATCACATCGTGATCGTCGAACAGATTGACAGGAACGGCGGGCAGTTGATCGTTGCTCTTGGTGCGAATGAAGGTTTGGGCCTTTCCAAGCCGATCACGGTTCGCGTCCGAGCCAAATTCTTGAACGAATATCTGATTGCAGAAACAGACGATTTTCGCCTGTCTTATCATATCCAACCATCGGACGGTCTCGAAGTCAGATTGTCTGTTTCAGACGGTGGCCGTGTGTCCGGACTGCTCAAGAACAGGCCATCTCTTCTAAAATCAACGGGAACCGTTGGCGCAGTTGCCTTAGACAAGTGCGGCGATCTCGCTGCCGCAACATCGACGGGTGGTTTTGGTGCAAAACTCCCCGGTAGGGTCGGTGATTCACCGATAATTGGTGCTGGCACTTACGCTGATAACCGGAGTGTCGCTGTTTCTGCCACGGGACATGGAGAGTATTTTATTCGTCACGCGGTTGCACATGAAATTGCCGCGCGCATACGCCATGGCGGTGAATCTCTTGTGCAGGCGGCCTATCGCGTGATCTTCAAAGAACTTAAGCCCCGAGGGGGAGAAGGTGGTGTTATCGCAATCGATAAGACTGGCGAAGTCATTATGCTCTTCAATACAGACGGTATGGTCCGAGGATCAACGACAGATAAATTGTCGCCAGCGGCAGAGACGTTTTATTCCGATTAATCTAACGGGCTGATGACAGGTTCTCATCATCATCATCATCAAGTTTCCAGATATTGCTCAAAAACTCGCCCCTGCCGATTCATCGGCAGGGTAATTAGTGCGCTTCGAGCCGAACTTATCCCCGCTTGAGTGCCAAAGACGCGATGCGGGATTGTTGGTCGGGGGCGAAACGGTATGCGCCATGGGGCAGCGCGTAATCGAGCAGGTCTTCGGCCCGAACCCCTGCACCAAGATTATGAACAATCAGCGGGTTTCCGGTTTTCGGATCAAGCCGGTTCACGACAACACCGATATGAGGTTCGCCGCCACTCAGACGCCATGTGATCACGTCGCCGGGTTGATAATCTGAACCGACAGGGATCGCAGCGCCTACACGTTCGAAAAATGCTTCGAGATTCACGACGCGGCGGTGGTCAATATTCGGGTCGGCTTTTGTCAGGCCATAAATCTTTTTACTCGGATAGGCGTTGAAGGCTTGCAGCATGTCTTCATGGACCATGCTTTGCAGATCAATCCCCAAGCCCCGAAAGCTGCGGATCACAACATCGGTGCAAACGCCGGTGTCTTCCGACACATCGCCCCAAGGGTAGCCAATCTTTTTATACGAAGCGACGTAAGACACATTGGGGTTCAACCGCGAGAGCGCCGAGTCGGAAAGTTGCCGTCCGAATTCCGGCGTATGCGCGTTGCGAACCTTTGGTGCAGGCGCAGGAATGGTCAATGCTTCGGAAGGCCGATAGGCAGCCTTTAACGCGGCGACATTGTATGACGTCGCGCGCCTTGGCTGTTGATCAACCGTGTCGATGGGATCGTCGCGAATCGGCGCCATTTGACCCCGCAAGAGCGGTCCTCCCGAGTCGCCCGGTAGAAGCGCCGCCGTGACATAAGACGGGTCGGCTTCGAATTGCTGGTCGATATAGGCAACCGGTTCAGGCGGCGGTAGGAAATTCGGATTGGTCGAAGCGATCTCAACATATTCTGTTGCAGGTGGTTCGAGTACCGCATCGTAAGCGCCAAGATCAATCGGTGCAGGCGTCGGTGTTGCCTGTGCGGTGTGGGTGACATCAGGCAAACTCACCGGCTCGGGCGATGCGGCAACGCGCACAGGTTCAGGCACTTTCGTTTTTTTCGGCGCTCTGGCAACCCGATCCGGCAGGTCTAACGTCGCAGTGTCAGCGGGTTTCGCGGTTACAGGCGCTGTCGATACCGGCACGGAGTTTGGGGTGCTTGCGCATCCGGCAATCCCTAAGGTCAAAGCCAGTGTGCTCACAAAACGGATCATGTTCATCCTGCTATTCCTCGGCCTGTTAACCCTTTTTGGTCTTATCTTAGCACTATACACTAAAATTTATTTTAGATCATGTTAATCACAAGGAACAAAAAATGAACACAAACACAGGCATGTCACGTTTTCGCAAGTAACACTGCAATCGCTTGGAAGTCTTTACACTGCCGCATTAAACCCTTTGACGATAGTAAGAGGAAAAACCATGCGCCGCATAGCCCTTTCAGCACTTTGCACCATTGCCCTCTCAACAGCCGTTCATGCAGCTCCGCTACCCGGAGCGCAGGTAAGTCCGGACGCGCTGGCGCTCATGTCATCCGCGCCGCCTGTGTCTCCTCCAAGAACCCAATATAAAGATGCATCGGGCAAGCCGACCTATACAAACAGGCTTGTTTTTGAGCGCTCGCCCTATCTGCGCCAACATGCGCATAATCCGATTAACTGGTACCCATGGGGACCGGAAGCGCTGGCCGAAGCCGAGCGGCGCGGCGTGCAGGTCTTCCTCTCCGTCGGCTATGCCACCTGTCACTGGTGTCACGTGATGGAAGAAGAGAGCTTTGATAACGCTGACATCGCGCGGGTCGTGAACGAGAATTTTGTCGCGATCAAAGTCGACCGCGAAACCCTGCCCGATATTGACTCGCAATATATGCTTGCGACGCAAATCCTCACTGGACGTGGAGGATGGCCGAACAACCTTTTCCTGATGCCCGATGGACAACCCATTGTCTCCACAAGTTACCAGCCGCCAAATACATTCATTGATACGCTGAACTCGATCTCGACGGATTGGCGCAATCCTGAAGGCCGCACGGCAATGTCCGAGCAAGCAGCTTCGGTTTCGGAATTTGTGCGCCTCATCGCCGGATCGCGCAGTGCCGCGCAGGACATCACCGAAGCGACTTTTGAAAAAGCGACAGCGGGTCTTTTGGAAGATCATGATTCCTTCGCGGGTGGTTTTGGCAAAGGGCCTAAATTCCCGAATGAAACCATGATCCGGTATTTGCTCGACCGGTACGAGCGCACCGGTGACAGAACCGCAGCGGGCGCTGCACTTGTTACGCTGCGCCAGATCGCGGCGGGGGGCATCCACGATCATGTCGGCGGCGGCTTTCACCGCTATACCGTCGATCAGAACTGGCGCACGCCGCATTTCGAAAAGATGCTTTATAATCAGGGCTTGCTGACCCGCAATTTCTTGCAGGCTTTCCGGTTGACGAAAGACCCTGTTTTTGAACGCGCCGCGCGGCGGGCGATGGATTATGTCATCCGCGAAATGACCGCACCGGAAGGCGCTTTCTTTGCCGCTGAAGATGCTGTTAGCCCTAAGACGCCCGGTGGAAAAACCGAAGAAGGCGCGTATTACGCTTGGACCTATGACCAGCTTGACGCAGCACTTGGCGCGCAGGCGAATGCGTTCCGCGCGACAATCGGTTTGGACCAAGCGCCGACTATCCCCGTTGGTGCAGTTGCGCATGTCAGCCCCGACCGTGTGCCTGACTTTAACGCCCTTGACCCGATCCTCGAACAAATGCGCCAGGCAAGAGAGAACCGCCCGCCTCCGATCATTGATACAAAACTGATTGCGGGCTGGAATGGTTTGATGATCCGCGCTTTGGTCGATGGTGCAGAGACGCTGAACGAACCCCGTTATCTGGCGGCAGCAAAGCGTGCGTCTGATTTCATTACCGGACAGATGTTCTCCGCCAATGGTGACCTTGCCCGTGCATGGGCTTCGGGGCCGCTCGAAGATGGCGCGTTGCGGGACTATGCTTGGATGGGGCTTGCGCTGGTCGCACTATCAGATACGACGGGTGACAAGAATTACCTCACGCTGGCTCAAAAGATGAGCGATCAGATTTCCGCGCGCTTTATGGACGCGCCGACTGCTCCTTTGCGGATGGCGCAAACGGCGGGGCCGCTCGGAGCCACATACGATGTGATCGAAGGCGCGACGCCAACCGGCAACGCGGCAGCACTTGAATTATTTGCGCTGTTGTCGCGTCGCGGTGAAGATCACAAGGCCGTCGATAACATTCAACGGGCCGACAATTTGCTTGGTGCATTGTCGGGGTCGATTGTTGAATCACCGGACTCCAATATCTCTTCCGTCACTGCATCGGCGATTTACCGCGAAGGAGAGACGGGCCTGACACGTCGTCTTGGCGGTGGCACAGCAACCGCTAGGCTGGACCTGAAAGGGGATAATCTGACCCTGCATCTCGATTTTGAACCGGGGTGGCACGCGAATTCTCACCAACCGCTGAACCCCGATTTAATCGCAACGGCGCTCAATGGGTCCGGACTTGGCAATGTGGCATATCCTAATCCAAAAATGATTTCACTCGGATTTCAGGATGAACCTGTGGCCGTTCTCGAAAATCAAACCCGCATCAATACGACAGTCGGGCCGAGTGCAGAGGCCGCAGAACTGACCATTCAAATCTGTGGCAATGATCGTTGTTTGCCGCCGGAACAGCATACGTTCCGGTTGCCCAAGTCGATTTAACTCTGAGAAAATCTAATGGAAGCCGCGCCCTGATCGAGCGCGGCTTTTTTTGTTTCTAAATCCAGATTCTCGCCGGAACGCAATCACGTGCGGGAGCGATTAACCCGCTATCACAGTCACATCGCTGATTAAGTCTTTCGGGCGGCGGTGGAACAGGCGCGACATGGGTAGGCGCGCCCAGCGTTGCTCTTGTTCTGTCGGGACGCCCGCAGCGCGCATGGATGCGATAGACCATTGCTGCCGGTTTCGTAAAATATCCGAATAGAAATCCAACGCGCCGGGGCGATTATAGACGCCCCAATGACATACTCTGCGGGGCGGTCCCCCGCCGATATGGACGCCCCGAACCGTTAGCCATTCAATCAATGCCGGACTATCAAGTTGCAGGTCGAGCCAACAATCAAAATCTTCGCCCATGCCATGCGAGCCAATACAGATGGGCGTCACACCTTTAATCTTTGGGGCAAAGCGTTCGACAAGCACGTCGAAGAAATCATTCTCTCGCGCAACCACACTGTAGATTTCCGGTTTGCGGTTCGGCGCAGCTTTGTCCATCGCCTCCAATGTGTCCCTTGCAACGCTGGCAAGCTCGGCGGGGCCAAGCAGGATAACGCGGCCAATCCGTTCGAGAATGTCGGTCTGCCCTTGCCGGGCGGCAACGCGCAGAGCCGTCAACGCAACCCGCGCGCCGAGGCTGTGAACAAAGATGTCTATATCGCGCACCGGATAGGCTTCAGCCAGAGTTTCGAGTGTTCTTAGTAAAGCCAATCCTGCAACTTCTGCCTCTTGGTAAGCGCGGCAGAACGCGCCCATTCGCTGATTAGGACGGCTGGACCATGCAAAACCAACACAAAGGCCATCCGCTCCCCATGGGTCTTGTTCGCGAAAGCCAAGACCGGCGGGCCAGCTTGACGGACGTTGCCAACGATCTGAGACAACGCGCTCAGGATCAAAATGATACAGGAAGTCATGCGGGTTGGCGCAGTTCGGATCGAAAGGGTCAAATTTGTAGCCATGAACCATAACGACGAGCGGCTTAGATTTACGGAGGGCAGGCGCAGCAACGCGGGCATCGGCGCGCGTTAACGCAGGCGCGTCCACGCCTTTTTCTGGATCAAAGAGCAACGGGGTTTGTTCCGCTGCGGCGAGCCTGAGCATCGCCATAATCCGCCTCCTTGTTTACCTCACACTGTCGTTGAGTTCGATACCCTCGGTTTGTGAAACCACCACGACACTGCTAAGACCCATAGAAAATACGATGTTGCCCTTAACGCAGGCTGTATCGCTCTTAGCCTTGTACGGTTAGACGCGGTGCTTCCGTCGCTTAATCATCATTCTATGCAGGAGTCATTCCATGAAATTCGGAATCGGCCAGTCAGTATCCCGCGTCGAAGACCCCCGGTTGCTCAAGGGCGCGGGCAGTTATGTCGATGATATTACTCTGCCCGGTCAACTCTATGGAATGGTTTTCAGATCACCGTACGCCCATGCACGGTTGGTGAGTATCGACGTTGCGGACGCGCGGGCGGTTTCGGGCGTTGCCGCTGTCTATACTGCTGAAGATTCTGCGATAGCCGGGTTGAATGATCTGGCGACTCAAATGCCGGTTAAAAATGCCGACGGGTCAAGGGGCGTGTATCCAACGCTGCCTCATCTAGCCAAAGATACGGTTCGTTTTGTTGGCCAACCCGTCGCCTTTATCGTGGCGGAAAGCATCCGTGCGGCAAAGGATGCCGTTGACCTCATAATGGCTGAGTTTGAAGACCTTCCCGTTGTTGTGGAGGGTGAGGCCGCTTTGATTGAGGGCGCGCCGCAATTACACGAAAGCGCCGTTCATAATCGCGCGTATGATTGGGAAGTCGGCGACAAGAATGCAACGGATGCCGCCTTTGCCGCCGCCACTCATATCTCGAAACTACGAATGGAAAATACACGCATCATCGTCAATGCAATGGAACCAAGGGCAATCAATGTTGCCTATGCGGAGGACCGTTGGGATATTCATGTCTCCACTCAAGGCTCGCACGCCATGCGCGGACAAATCGCCGGAGTTCTCGGCGTAGAACCGCAACGGCTTCGCGTGCGCGTTCCCGATGTTGGCGGCGGTTTCGGGATGAAGCTGATGCTTCACCCGGAGTATGGGCTGGCCTGTGCAGCGGCGCAGGATTTGGGCCGCCCGGTGAAATGGACCGGCGACCGCTCGGAGTCTTTCCTCAGCGATTTGCAAGGCCGTGATCTGACCACCTATGCCGAGGCTGCATGTGATAGTGATGGCCGCATTCGCGCCATGCGTTTGAGTTCGATTTCGAATCTCGGGGCCTATCCGTCGCGGGCTGGGCCTTCGTGCCATACGGCTTTCTGCGGCGATCTTGCGCCAACCGTCTATAACATTCCGGCAATCCATAACCGCGTTCAAGGTGTCTATACGAATACGACTCCCACGGATGCCTATCGCGGGGCGGGTCGCCCTGAGCAGAACTATATTATGGAGCGACTGATTGATCGTGTGGGCGCTGATCTCGGTATTGCTCAAGACGAGATCAGACGGCGCAATCTGGCGACACCGGATATGATGCCGTGGACAACGGCGCTTGGTGTTCCGTTTGATAGCGGGGACTTTCCCGGTATTCTCGAGGCGACTTTAGAGCGGGCAGATGTTGCGGGTTTTGCATCGCGGCGCGCAGAGACCGAGGCACGAGGTAAGCTGCTCGGTCAAGGCATCGTATGCTATATGGAGCGTACAGGCGGTGCACCGGAAGAAACAGCGCGGATTGAGATCTTCCCGGCAAAAGACGGGCAACCCGACCGGGTGCGCGTGGAGGTCGGAACACAGTCAACAGGCCAAGGCCACGAGACGGCCTTTCCGCAACTCGTCCATGCCAAGCTGGGCGTCCCGTATGAGTGTATCGAATGGGTTGCCGGAGATTCCGACAGCCTGCCGCAAGCCGGTGGCACAGGAGGATCGCGTTCGGTGATCATGGCAAGTAAGAGCTTTTTTGCCGCATCAGATGAAGTGATCCGTCTCGCTCGCCCCGCCGCAGCCGAGGAGCTGGAAGTCTCTGAAGTTGATTTGGAGTTTGAGCCTGAAAATGGCGGACAATTTCGCGTTGTCGGTACAGATAAAACAGCGACGCTCTTTACCGCTGTTGCCCGGCTTGAAGGCGGAACGCTGACAGGGGAAGCCAAGGTCGATGGCGGCAGTAAGTCTTTCCCGAATGGATGCCATATCTGCGAAGTTGAGATTACGCCGGAGACAGGCGAGATCGCTTTGACCAAATACACTGTGATCGATGATTTTGGGACGCTGTTAAATCCAATGCTCGCGACCGGGCAAATCGTTGGCGGTGTCGCGCAAGGGGTCGGTGAAGCGTTGCACGAGGCCGCAATCTATGACCCTGAAACCGGACAGCCTTTGACCGGCTCATTTATGGATTATCAGATGCCCCGCGCCTATGACCTGCCGCCGATTGATGTGGGCTTCCGCCCAACACTTTGCACGACCAACCCGCTTGGCGCGAAAGGATGCGGAGAGGCGGGAACTGTCGGCGCAGCGGGCTGTACCGTTATCGCGGTCCTCGATGCTCTGCGGCCTTTCGGGATCGAAGAGATCGATATGCCAGTCACGCCCACTAAGGTCTGGAACGCTTTACAGCAGTCCAGCCTTACGGAAGCCGCCGAGTAAAAAGCGTTATGCGCGGGCAATTCTCAGCTTGTGCGTACGGAGTTGTCCATCCAACCAAACGCTGGACTTGCGCGAGATCGCGGATTTTGCCGCCGCACAATCGCAAGGCTTATCACCAATCGCACCTTCATGGTGAAGTTCGAGCGTCGCCTCGGTTGAATTGACGTCCAGCTTTACAAAGACCGGACCGCGCGCTTGGAGTCGATACGCACGTTCGGAAACAGCAAGGGCGCTGTCGCTTACGCAATCAGCAAGGCGTTGTGCTTCTTCACTGGTCCATCCCGATGACGTTGCACAATCGGCAACCCACGTAATCGCTTCATCGGAGCTGAAACTTTCAGAAAAAAACCGGCAGTCATTCATAACCAACTTCCCCGTACATCGACATCGCCAACCTTCTGCAGTCCCTACACAGCTTGGCAAAATGTTCGCCCCCTGCGTTCAGTGTCTCAGATATTGGCTTCAATCACGTTAACAATAGGGTCGTCCCGATCACATTTTGATCATTGATGTGACGTGCAAAGTACGCTTGTAAGAACACAATATGTGGTGCAGCGTAGCCGCGATATTTAACCGGGGATAAACCATGAAAGCAGCCGTTTGCCGCACATTCGGAGCGCCGCTCAGTATCGAAGACGTCAATATCGCCGCGCCGGATGAAGGCGAAGTTCGCATCGACATTAAGGCATGTGCCATCTGTCATAGTGATCTGACCTATATCGACGGTGGGTGGGGCGGCGAATTACCCGCAGTCTTTGGCCATGAAGCAGCGGGCATCGTCGACTCTGTGGGTACGGGTGTTCAGGATTTCAAAGCGGGCGATCGGGTTGTCGTCACACTTATCCGTTCTTGCGGAACGTGTCATTGTTGTGCGCAAGGCGCTCAGGTCGCCTGTGAAACGTCGTTTCCTTTGGACGCGCAATCGCCTCTCAGTATCGGGAGTGAGACGCTCAAGCATGGATTGCGGACGGGCGCATTTGCACAGCAAGCCCTGGTGCATCAATCGCAGATCGTGAAACTGGATGACGATGTGGGATTTGACGTCGGCTCACTTTTGGCGTGCGGTGTTATCACAGGGTTCGGGGCGGTCGCCAATACTGCGGCGGTGCATGTTGGTTCTACCGTCGCCGTGATCGGGTTGGGCGGGGTCGGCATGAACTGTGTGCAAGGCGCAGCGATTGCCGGAGCCTCTACGATTATCGGGCTGGATATTGCCGCCGATAAAATGGTGCTCGCAAAAGATTTTGGCGCGACCCATGCCGTCGACGCAAACGCCGCCGATGCCGCCGAGCAAGTACGCGCAGCAACCAAAGGGCGCGGGGCGGATTACGTCTTTATCTCGGTCGGCTTAAAACGCGCCATCGAAAGCGCGCCCGGTATGCTGGCCCCAACAGGATCAATGGTCATTGTCGGAATGCCGCCGACGGGTGTGATGACGGAATTCGATCCGGGGGACCTTGCCTCTTACAGCCAGAAAATTCTCGGTTCGAAAATGGGATCATCGCGTATTCGCGTCGACATCCCCTATCTGATGAGCCTTTACCGTGATGGCCGCCTGAAACTCGATGAGTTGATTTCCGGGCGCTATCCGCTTGAGCAAATCAACGAAGCCGTTGCAGGGGTCAAGCGCGGCGATGTCATGCGCAATGTGGTGATGTTCGAATGAAGATTACCGAGTGCAAAACGTTTGTCGTTGGCAACCCGCCACCCGGTTTCGGCGGGCGCTATTTTATCTTCGTGAAGCTGAAGACCGCTTGTGGGATCGAAGGGATCGGCGAGGTTTACGGGGCGACATTCGGTCCGCATGTCTTTGCCGCGATGATCGAAGATACCTTCGCGCGCCATGTCGAAGGCATGGACCCTTTTCGCATAGAGGCCATGTGGCGGCGGGTTTACGGGTCCGGCTATACGCTGCGGCCTGACTTGTCTCTCGGGTCAGTGCTGTCTGGGATTGAATGCGCGTGCTGGGATATTGTCGGCAAGGCAGTCGGCAAGCCGGTCTATGAATTGCTGGGCGGTAAAGTGCATGAGCGCTTGCGCTCGTACACGTATCTTTATCCCAAACCGGACGAGGCCGCCGCAGACTTCTATAACGACGCAGACGCATCTGCTCAGCGCGCCGCCGAGATGGTCGAGGAAGGGTTTTCAGCGGTCAAGTTCGATCCGGCAGGCGCTTACACTGTTTATGATGGTCGCCAACCTGACCTAGAAGCGCTGGAGCGCAGCGAAGACTTTTGCCGTAAAATTCGCGAGGCGGTTGGGACGCGCGCCGATTTGTTGTTCGGGACGCATGGGCAATTTACGGCGTCCGGCGCAATACGGTTGGCACGGCGACTTGAGAAATATGATCCGCTTTGGTTTGAGGAACCCTGCCCGCCCGATGCACCGGAAGAAATGGCGAAGGTTGCCGCCGCAACGACGATACCCGTCGCGACGGGCGAACGGCTGACAACGAAATACGAATTTGCACGGGTACTGGAGACTGGCGCGGCGTCTATTCTGCAATTTGCGCTCGGGCGTGTGGGCGGGATTTTGGAAGCCAAGAAAATCGCGGGAATGGCCGAGACGAAATACGCGACCATCGCGCCACATCTATATTGTGGACCTATTGAGGGCGCAGCAAATGTTCAGCTCGCCGCCTGCACACCGAACTTTCTTATTCTGGAAAGCATCGGCAAGTGGGAGGGCTTTCATGCCGAGTTGCTCAAAAAACCGATGCAATGGGAAGACGGTTACGTGATCCCACCCACCGAACCGGGCTTAGGCGTCGAATTGGATGAGGCGGTCGCGCTGGCGCACCCCTATGAGGGGGATCGGCTGCATCTGGAAATGGGCGCGGAGCCGTTCGATGCGAAGACGGCGCGGAAGTTTGGGGGCGGGTGAGCAAAAACATGCACCCCCGCTGAGCCTATATGATTAAGAAATTCCAATATGTGGACAAATCGTAACTTCTTCGAGTTCCGAGAGATCTGCTTCAGCGGAATCTTTGAACCAAATCCGGAACGGACCACTTATCTCTAAATCAAAATTGCCTAAAACCGGATCGTTTGGCCGGGCAATTCCACCCTTCTTACCGCGAACTTGTCCGGAGACCCGGACATCGCCAGTACCATCAGCCAGAGTCGATGAATCCAGCGAAATTTTAACATCGACGTTTTCGACATCCTCTCCGAAGGCAACGAAATTCGGGATTTCAGATTCAAGCGCATTGAACAAGAGAAAAAAACCTGACGGCTTCGATAAAGGTTCACCTGCGTCATAAATCAGTTTGATCGGAGATAAAATTCCACCTGTGGGGAGTTCAACCATATCGATTGGCGCAAACACCTCAAGAGAACAACGTCTCTTCACACCACGCGCTGCCGGGTATATTTTCAATTGAAAAACTTGAGTCCCCAGCATTGACGACAGATCAATATCCCAACTGGTTTTAAGCTCTGCTGATATTCGATCTTCGGCAAATACAGGAGCACTCAAGACTGCCAAAATAGAGACGAGCCAAGCAGACAGGATAGTGCGTATTCTCATCTTTGAAATTTCCTTCTCCGAAAATCATCTCGCAACGCAACAATCGCTTTACGGGTTTCTCTGCAGGTTAACATTTGAATCAATCTGAAGATTTTTGCAAATTACACAGTCAATATACAGGAAATTCGAGCGCACAAAAGAAACCTATCTCAAGCGAATACAGTTACTTATCGCGCGAAAAGAACCAAAAGATAATTGAATTGCCGCGTCCTTTTTAAGGGCAAACCAGCTAGAACAAGCCGTTCTAGGGGGGCGTGGAGCGCCGCCCCGTGGGGGCATACGCGGCGCGTTGCTTGCGTTGAACGGCGCTGTCACCGCTGTGCGGTATCCCGCCTTGCTTCAGTGTCATGCCCGTGAAAACGGCAGGGCGGAATCATAAATTATTAATGCGCTGAGTGGCGAATTGGATTCTTTAGTCGGTTCCACAGGAGGACCGACAATGACGCAAAGTTTTCTCGAGCGTATCAGGCTGATTGACGATCCCCGCATTGCGGGAATGATTA
>CALKIZ010000105.1 GCA_937995735.1 uncultured Neomegalonema sp.
TATTCAAGTGCGGATTGGGACATTTGAAGGCGAGCCGGATTTTATCCTTTGGTCGGAACCCAAAGCGGTTTTGACGCCGGACGATGAAGTATCGGCGAAGGGTTTGTCCCGCCGTCTCTTGGCGCTGAAACTGGCGCTGGAAGATATGCCGAAACAAGCCAAGCGCTATGTCCGCGAAGTGGCGAAACGCAAGGCCGCCGCGCCGGGACCGAAAAGCGTTCCTCCTTTGAGGATGGGCTTGCCGCCGGGATACCGGCGAAAGCATCTCCACAAGGTCGATGAAATCTTATGGGATTGTCATTGCCTTGTCCGGCAAGAACCACGACCGCCGGATATCCCCTAATTCCGGTGTAATTTTGAACTGTAAAGACCTTCCACCCGACACGGGTGGGAGGCGCTTTTGCTTGTCTATTGGTATTTCTGCGCGATTTTGCGCCTGATTTTAACGATTGAAAGGCTTCTTTTCGCAGATTTGCCGGTATGTTGGCGTAACAACGCTTGAAAATCATCGTGATGCTTGCTTCATGTCGCGCGATGCGTAATGTCCGCGTCAACATATGCAGAACGCGATTATTTTCGGAGTCTACCAGTGGCCGATAGCGACTCTTTTGTACAGGAAGTCACCGAAGAGGTGCGCCGTGACGCAATGTATGCTGCATGGCGGAAATACGGACCTTTCATCATTGGCGGCATCGCGCTTGTCATCATCGGAACCGCCGCGCAATCGTGGTGGAAGAATAGCCAACAGGACGCAATCCGAGCAGCGGGCGGGGCCTTTATTGCGGCGCAGAATGTTGAAGAACCTGCGGATGCCGCCGAGGCTTTTCTGAGTTTAGCGAATGAAAGCGATGGCGACTATGCCGCGATGGCCGGTTTGCGGGCCGCTTCTTCGTTCGGGGCTTCCGGCGATGTCGATCGCGCGGTGGAGCAATATCAAGCTGTTGCTTCGATGTCCGGTGTGGATTCCCGGCTCACGGATCTCGCAAAATTGCGGATGATTATGATCCGTTCCGACATTATGGACCCGGCGGAAATGCTTGAGGGCTTGGAGCCATTGAGCAGAGCAGGGGAGCCTTGGCGCTCGCTTGCATTAGAGTTTACAGCCGCCGCCCATGTGCGGGCCGATGATAATGACGCGGCGATAGCGGTCCTCATAACCCTGGCTACGGATGAAACCACCACGCCGGCGGTTCAAGCCCGTGCAAGAGAAATGATTGCCGCCCTTGGCGGTGTAGCGCCACAGGTGACGACGCCTGTTGTTCCGGCAAACGAAAATAATGAAGAGGACACGCAATGATGAAAGTGTCTCTCATGCGCGGGTTTTCGGTTGCTTCGCTTGTTGTGCTCTCAGGCTGTAGTGCATTGGATTTTTTCTCGGAGAGTGAAGTTCCTCTCAGTGGCACACGCCTTGCTGTGCGTGACGCGAGTGCCGGAAATGCACTCAGAGCGGACGCTCAAGGCATACGGGTTAATATTCCCGCTGCTGCACCGAATGCCGATTGGCCACAATTGAATGGCAATAACGCGCGCTCTATCGGTCATGTCGGGGCCGGTGACCCGCTCTCCCAAATTTGGACCGCAGATGCCGGATCGGGCAATGGATCAAGCGGACGGATTGTCTCGCCTCCGGTTGCTGCAGGCGGGCGGGTCTATGCGTTGGATGCCGGGGCAACTGTTTCAGCTTATGATGCCCAAAGCGGCGCGCGGGCATGGAGCATTGATCTCACGCCGGATGGCGAAGATGCCTTTGATGGATTTGGGGGCGGTGTCGCGCATGACTCCGGGCGGGTTTTTGTCTCGAACGGGTTTGGCGATTTGCACGCGCTAGCCGATGCGACCGGTGCGATTGAATGGACCACAAGGCTTGGCGCACCGAGCCGTGCTGCTCCGGTTATAAGTGCGGGACGGGTGTTTGCCGTGACCCGCAACAACGAGATTGTTGCGGTGGATGCAACCTCAGGCGAGGTGATATGGCGACAGCAGGGTCTCGAACAAATCGCCGGTATCCTGGGCGGCGCAGCACCCGCAGCAAATGAAACGGCTGTTGTCGCCCCGTTTTCTTCCGGTGAGCTGAATGCTTATGCTGTTGACACGGGCCGCGTCAGCTGGGTCGATGATCTTACCGGCACGAGCACGACCAGAGCGCTGTCAGTGTTGAACGATATTGCGAGTGATCCGGTGATTGCCGACGGAACTGTTTTCGCGGCAAGTCAATCGGGGCGTTTCGCGGCTGTCGATATTCAGTCGGGCGAGCGTCTTTGGACGCGGGATATTGGCGGTATGCAAGCGCCTTATGTTGCTGGCAACGCTGTATTTTTCGTATCCGGAGAAGGGACGCTTGTTGCTTTTGAAAAAGAAACTGGCGATATCATCTGGACGAATGAACTGGGTGGATTTAAGGACCCCGATCGTCGCGAAGATCCGATCACATGGGCCGGGCCGATCCTCGCCGGCGGTAAACTGCTGTTGACGTCTGACCTTGGTAAGCTGATTTCAGTTGACCCGAACGACGGAACGCTGACGGGAGAAGTTGACCTCCCAGGTGGTGCGAAAAATGCTCCGATCGCAGCGGGCGGAACCGTTTATGTTCTGACCGATAATGCCACTCTCGCCGCATACCGCTGACGTACTTTCTGTTACTCCGGCGCGCTGAAAGGCCGAACCGATGACGTTCACGCTCGCGATTATCGGCCGCCCCAATGTTGGGAAGTCGACACTTTTTAACCGGCTTGTGGGTAAGCGACTGGCGTTGGTTGATGATCGCCCCGGTGTGACGCGCGATTTGCGCGAGGGCGAAGGGCGCCTTGGTCCTTTGCGCTTTACCGTTGTCGACACAGCAGGACTGGAAGAAGCAACCGACGATTCACTGCAAGGCCGTATGCGTAAACTGACCGAGCGTGCGGTTGATGCCGCCGATATTTGCCTCTTCATGATTGATGCCAGAGCTGGGGTGACGGCGGCGGATCAGGGCTTTGCTGAACTTCTTCGGAAAAAGAATGCGATTGTCATTCTGGCCGCGAACAAAACCGAAGGCAAAGCCGCTGATGAGGGCTATTACGATGCTTTTTCCTTGGGTCTTGGCGAACCGGTCTCGATGTCGGCTGAACACAATATCGGTATGGACGAATTGCGCGAACGGCTGATGCCTTTCGATCAATCCCCAGATCCGGAAGACCCCGACGGCAATGATATTGAGGAAAGAGAAGACGGCCCGATACAAATTGCAATCGTCGGGCGGCCTAATGCCGGTAAGTCTACGCTGGTAAATGAAATACTGGGCCAGGACCGGATGTTGACCGGACCCGAGGCAGGGATTACCCGCGATGCAATCGGAGTGAGTTTCAACTGGGGTGGAGAGCCGGTCAAAATCTTCGACACTGCCGGGATGCGCAAAAAAGCGAAGGTGAATGAAAAACTGGAGAAGATGTCCGTTCAGGATGGCTTGCGCGCGTTCAAGTTCGCTGAAGTCGTCGTCGTTTTAATCGACGCGCAAAATCCGTTGGAAACGCAAGACCTCCGTATTGCTGATCTCGCTGAACGTGAAGGCCGTGCGATTGTTATCGGTGTTAATAAGTGGGACTTGATTGATGATAAGCCCGCAAAGCTCGCCGGATTAAAAGAAGCATTGACGCGCTTGCTGCCGCAGATGCGCGGTGTCCCGATGGTCACCATGTCCGCCGTAGATGGTCGCGGGGTCTCGCGATTACGGGAGGCTGTTTTGGAGGCTCATGGCGTATGGAATATTCGCATCCCGACGTCGCGCCTAAACCGTTGGCTTGGGGATATGGTATCGCGCCACCCGCCCCCTGCACCGGGAGGACGCCGGATCCGGCTGCGCTATATGACTCAAGCAAAGGCCAGACCTCCGACGTTTGTTTTGTTCACATCGCGGCCGGAAGATTTACCGGCGGCCTACACACGATATTTGGTTAATGGCATGAGAGAAGAGTTTGGCCTTAACGGAACGCCAATCAGGCTTCTTCTGCGCAAGGGAGACAATCCTTACGCGAATTAAGTGTCGATTTTGACGTCTTTCACGGTTTTGCGCGTTGACAGAATAGATGTCTGATACCATTTCAGACGTGAGTGGGGCGTTTTAAAATATTGGAGAGTACGATGAAACGGATTGCCTTGATTTCCAGCATCCTTGCTATCGCGGCGATGCCTGCATCGGCGCAAAACTTGCTCGAAGGGATTCTCGGGCAAGCTCAAACAAATGCGAAAGCAGGGGCTTTTGATGCAGCTGTTGGAAGTCAAATTCCGGGCGCAAAAGTTCTGACAGATAATTTATCTGCAGGACAAAAAGCACAGCTATTTGACTTCGGCGTTGAAAATGCCGGAACACTCGGCCAAGTTGGCTCTTCAGTTGGTGGCGGTGGAAACTTGGGAACTGTTGGCACAGCACTCGGTGCAGCCACTGCGCTTGGCGGCGCTTACACTGCCGGACAACAGCCTCAGCAGCCTGCGTATCAACAGCAGCAGCCGGTTTATGGTCAACAGCCTGTTTACGGACAGCAACAGCCAACTTATCAACAGCAGCAGCCGGTTTATGGCCAACAGCCTGTTTACGGACAGCAACAGCCAACTTATCAACAGCAGCAACCGGTTTATGGCCAGCAACAGCCTGCGTATCAGCAGCCACAACCCGCGTATGGTCAGCAGCCTGCGGCGGCTTATCAACAACCTGCCGCTCCAGCGTATCAACAGCCAGCTGCGACAGCTTATCAGCAACCAGCCTATCAGCAACCTGCGGCAACGGCTTATCAACAGCCTGCATATCAGCAGCCAGCTGCAACAGCATACCAACAACCTGCGTATCAGCAACCAGCTGCTCCTGCTTACCAACAACCCGCATATCAGCAGCCCGGCGCTGTGAATAATTCTGCTTTGGGTAGCTATCAACAACCAGCACAAGTAAACGGGTATCAGCAACCTGCACCAGCGACAGCGGCAGATACTCTGTTGCCAGCCGCTATTGGTGCTCTGGGCGGCTTGCTCGGTAATTAACGAGTGTTCGAAGGCGGGGTCGCTGACTTTTCGCAATAAATTTTTCAGGGGGGCGCTTTTTGAAGGCGCGCCTCTTTTTATTTGAGGGTCCGACAGCGCGCGCTGTTATTGATTAGGCAGATGGCGGAACGATCTGTTGTCAGGAGTTTGGCCTTGCAGCTCGTGCGCCAGCCAAATTGTCAGATGTTCCGGAACATCGCCTCAGCTGCCTGTTTACACGATGTGAGAGTCTCTGAGTTTTGCCCCGGATAGAACCGCACACGCAGTGCGGTGGGCATTTCGGGAGGTTGGTGAAAACTGACTTTAATTCCCGTCTTTTCAACTTCGGCAGCATATGCGCGCGCAAAAGTTAGCCCAGCCTCTTTTGTCGCCGCATATGTACTCCAAAAAGGTTCATTACTCCGTGGATCAGTCATGAAGACCGCATGTCCGCTCCCGGAGGCTTTCAGCAAGGGATCGACTGACCGAAGCAGTTGTTGTACGGCGCGGCCATTTATTTTCCACGCTTTATCCAAATCTTTGCCCGCGACATGACCAACGAGTGTGAGTGGCGGGGCATCAGCGGCGCAGTGAACAAGGAGGTCCAGTTTGCCATGACGTTCATGAATTGCTGCGCCAAGACGCTCGACGCCGCCATCATCTGTAATATCGAGCGGGAGCAATGTCGGTCGCGCTCCTTCTTCTTTTTGCACCAAGTCGTCGAGGTCTTCTAATCCACCAAGGGTTCGTGCAAGGGCGAACACGTTTGCACCTTGGAGGCATAAGTGATGCGCAACGGCAAAACCAAAGCCGCGCGATGCACCAGTGACAAGGGCAACTTGCCCAGAATATCGTTGATCTGTCATAGCGCGCTTGAACCAGATTGATCGGCGATTCGCCAGCAAGGGAATGATATGATCGCTAGATTTCTGTTAGGGGGTGCAGCCATTTTGTTTGCTACGCCGTCTTTGGCAGGCGAGCAATTTTTTGGAGTTTGGCAAGGCGGGGCGATTGAGCAGGGAAGTGAAGCACCTTATGCTCTGACGCTTTCTATATTCGAAGTGAATGGTCGGATTTTTCAACACTCTGTCTACGGCCCGCCGCTGAATTGCGCGGGTGGCGGTGTCGTGATGAATAGCGGGGTAGGGACGCTGCATCTCTCAGAGGTTATCGTCCGTAATCGAAGCAACTGTGCCGACGGGACTATCCGCGTCTATCTGAACGGTAAGGACCGCTTGATCTGGGAGTGGTTTTACCCGGATGGTAAATACGCGGCCCGTGCAGATCTTTTTGATCAAGGCGAGGAGCCTTGATCCACCCCTCTAATTCGCTTCGGCTTTTTTCAAATCGAGTGGTCCGGAAGGATTCCAAGCGAACAACGTATCTGAATTTTCTTTCAGCTCTTCTTCTTCAAAGCCCACTAAAACGACAAGGCGCTTTCCATCCTTTGCCGTCAGATATGCACGTCTTGCAACCCGGCCCCGCCGGAAGCCATCTTCGAAATGGGACCCGTCATATCGTTTGCCGGTTTCCGAAAAAACGAAAGCGGCGCGTCCGTCCCGCTCGATTTGCAGCATTCCAATCGGCCCTGCTGCACCGAGCATCCAAAGACGCCGCACATCCGGGCGGCCCTCAATGACGCGCTCTTCAGAGGTCATCAATACCTGTCGCCCTGTTGCAGGATCGACCAAAAGGCTGGAAACACCAATCGCGTATTGGAAGTCATCACGTTCAGCCAATAAACGATCTGCCCGTGCAATCACGCGGCATCCGCATCCTTCTCTTTGGGAAACTTGCCGCAAACACGCTCTAAATGCCCCTTCGGTAGCTTCGGCATCGGTTTGAGCGGTCGCAACATGAAGTGCAGGACATGACTCAGCCGGTTCTCCGCGCACGAGCGCGCGGCCAGCTGGAGCAGTCAAAAAGGCTTTGCCTTCGGGCGCACCAAAGAGCAGCCCGATTTGTGCCGCCTCGATCCACTTGCCGCCGTTTTGTTTTTTAGGGTCCGCGTCAGTGGCGCGTTGTGCATAGAGGAGAGACTCTTCCAGGTCGCTAATATCATTCACCACAATCTCGGCAGGGCGGGGAACGGAGAACAGTCTTTGCTGAATAGCGCTTCCGGTCAGTGAGTTCACAGGAGATGACTGTACAATTCCACCACCCGATTGAGCAAACTGCGCGGCCACAGTGCGATCAGCGGCAGCCACTTTTGCGACGTTCGAAGTCCCCGCTGCGCTTGAACATCCTGCAATCACCAAAGCGATCACGGAAGCCGCAAATGCTGAGAGTGTAACGGTCATTCGTGGTGTACGATTTGTCGCGCATATCTGGAACATTTTCGATCCCGACCTTAATAAACTTCGCAAGCTACCTTCAGGTTGCGATAACACTTTACTGTATCATGACAATCTTTGCGTAAGGTTTACACTATGTTTACGTCAAATAACTCGTTCGAGATTTAATCGGGCCTCCGGGTGTATTTTTCCTGCATCGCTTCGCAGATTGCGGGACAAATTTTTATGATTTTAGCAATATTTCTTTACGGTTTTATAACACAGGTGATGTACAACCAGTACGGGGCGTTCAGAGTTTGTTTGCATTCGATTTGGGTCGAAGATTTTGGGCGAAGAAAATTTTTTTAGCGTATCGGGTCACGTAAAGTGGTTTGATCCCGTAAAAGGGTATGGGTTTATTGTGCCGGAGGAAGGTCATCCTGACCTCGCCGGTAGCGATATACTCTTGCACATGTCGGTTCTTAAATCGGCCGGGTTCAGCACGGTGTCCGAAAACGCCTATATTCAATGCGAAGCCCAGTTGCGGGATCGCGGTATACAGGCCAGTCGTATCTTATCGATTGATGAACAGCCTGCTTCCGAGATCGAGCTGCTAGATGAGAACGCTTATCCCATGCCGACCGGCGAAGATGTGGCCAATGGTGAATTGGTTCCTTCGCGTGTGAAATGGTTTGATAAGGCTAAGGGCTTTGGTTTTGTGAACATGCACGCTGATGAAGCGGATGTTTTTGTTCACATGGAAGTCCTGCGGCGATTTGGCTTGTCCGATCTTGATCCGGGAGAGGCCGTTCTCGTTAAGGCCGTAGAAGGACCGCGCGGGCGTATGGCTTGCGAAGTGCGGCCGTGGGATTTTTCGTTCAGGAGCAACTAGCGTGATAATGCGAATTGCTCTTTTTGCGTTGCTGGCTTTTATCACTCCTGTATCCGCAGAAACATTCGGAAGGGGCATTCTGGAAATTCAGACTGATTCGAAGCGTATCGAATTTGATATTGAAATTGCAGACGATCCGGACGAGCGCTCTCAAGGGCTGATGTTTCGCGAAGAACTGCCAGACGGCACGGGGATGCTGTTCCTCTATCCAAGCCCCCGGATTGCATCCTTCTGGATGAAAAACACGCTGATCCCTTTGGATATGCTGTTTATTGATGCAGAGGGTAAAATCGTTACAATCGCGCGCGAAACGACGCCATTGTCGTTGAAGCCGGTCTCGTCTGACAGCCCGGTAACCACTGTTTTTGAGATTTTTGGAGGTCAATCTGACGCATTGGGTATTGCCGTAGGAGATACGGTTCAATGGTCCGAAACGCCCGATGAAAAATGACCTGAATCAAGGGTTGCTGCGACGAGTCTGATGCGCTATGCACCGCCGGACGGAGCGTGGCGCAGTCTGGTAGCGCACCTGGTTTGGGACCAGGGGGTCGTAGGTTCGAATCCTACCGCTCCGACCATTTCAAACATGTTTTGTTGACCCGCGCTCTATCAGCGATGCCTTTATGCTCGTTCGCATTTTCGCCGGTGGCAGGCCGGAAATGCTCATTTCTAAGATGGTGTCTGCGGCTTGTTGTCCGATTTTCTGTGCCGGCAGTCTGAGTGTGGTTAGTCCCGGCTCCATATGAGCGGACCCGCTGAAATCGCCGATGCCAACAATCGAGAGATCATCAGCGATTCGAACGCCGGAAGCTTGGCAGGCGTAGACGATACCTTGTGCGATAATGTCATTTCCGCAGACAACGGCGGTCGGAGCGCGCTCGCTAAGGATTTTCTGTCCGACGGCTTTTGCCGCGCCGATGTCATAAGGAGCAATGCGCAACCGTTCAGAATGAGGTTCGACGCCGTATTTTCGGGCCGCTGCTATAGCGCCGCTTAACCGGTCCCGCGCACGGTCGTTCGATTCGGTTTCAGGGAAGACAAAAGCAATATCCCGGTGCCCAAGATCGAGCAAATGTTGCGTCACGATGGCTCCGGCTTCGCGGTTGTCTGTACCGACGCAGGGGAGGCTCGAATTCGCTCGGTAATTCCATGCTGATATGACCGGCACGTAACGTTGCGCCAGCATATCGAGCGGGATTTCGTCATGATCGAACCCAATCAGGACAACGCCGTCAATGCGCCGCTCTAACAGGGAACGAACAATCGCGACCTCGAGGTTGAGGTCATAGCCGTGTGAGGCAATGAGCATCGTCCGATCATGTTCCCGCAATCGCCCGCCAAAAACTTCGATAAGCTCCGCAAAAATAGCATTGTCTATGGTCGGGACAATCAGGCCGATTGTGCCGGAGAAACGGTTGTGAAGCGCGCCTGCCATGCGGTCGCGGATATATCCCAAGCTAACGGCTGCTTCGGCAATGCGCGTTTTGGTATCAGGTTTAACAATATCGGGGTTGTTGAAATAACGCGATACAGTTGCGGGTGACACGCCTGCCCGTGCTGCGACTTCAACCAGCCCCGGTGCTCCTTTGCGTGATCGAATTGTCTTCATCTTTATGAGCGTTACCAAAAGAGTTTTGCGGTTTTAGCGGGTCTGGTGTCTCGTCATGGATTGCCTGAGCCTTTGCCGATTTGTTTATCGGTATCTTGAAATGCGTTTGATGAAAACGTTTGCATTACTGTTTTCATTCTCTAGCGTTGGAATAAAGCACGAGCCAATAGAGCTTGAATAGGGAGGACGGGAGCTAGATGGAGTTCCTGAGTTATTTTGGCGGAGTCTTTGAGCCGCTGGCATTTGCGTTGCTGGTCGGGGGAACGATTGGCGGCTTGATTCTCGGTGCTACGCCGGGTTTGTCGCCGACGATGGCGGTTGCGCTTTTGATTCCGTTCACATTTCATTTGACTGCAACACAAGGGCTGATTTTGCTCGGCGCGGCCTATACGTCGACGGTAGCAGGGGGCGCGGTTAGCGCGATTTTGCTGAAGATTCCCGGCGCACCTGCCAATATCGCCACCGCGCTTGATGGCCACGCGATGGCGAAAAAAGGTGAAGGCGCGCGGGCGCTGCATCTATCTTTTCTGTCCTCAGGCATTGGCGGCGTGATCGGTGTGTTGCTGTTGATCTTCCTTACGCCTCTCTTGGCGCAATGGGCGCTAGCGTTCGGGCCGTCTCATTTATTCTGGCTGGCGATATTGGGTGTGACCGTTATCGGATCGCTTGACTCCAAGTCATTCGTGAAAGGATTGCTGGCCGGTTGTATTGGCCTTTGGCTGTCGATGATCGGTTATGATGACATCCAAGGCGCACAGCGGTTTATTTTCCATGATGCACTCGCGGGCGGCATCCACATCATTGCAGCACTCATTGGTATTTTCGCGATCCCTCAAGTGTTGGATATGTTTGCCAAAGGTCGCAGCAAAGCAAAGATTGAGGCCGTTGATGTGCCGCAACACGCCTTTAGCGCTTCTGCAAAAGAGATGGGGCGCAGTGGACGGCCTTTGACGATTGGAACGATCATTGGTTCGATTGTCGGTTTGATCCCCGGCATCGGCGGACAGATTGCGGGCCTTGTGGCTTATGATCAGGCGAAAAAGTTCTCGCCGCATAAAGATAAGTTTGGAACAGGCCACCCCGAAGGTTTGATCGCTGCCGAGTCTGCGAATAACGCGATGGTCGGGCCGTCGCTTGTTCCGCTGTTGACCCTCTCCATTCCCGGCTCCCCAACGGCGGCGGTTTTGTTGGGCGGCTTGCTCATCCACGGGATTTTCCCCGGCTCTGACATCTTCGAGCGCAACCCGGAAGTCATCTGGACGTTTATCAACTCGATGTTGATTGGTCAGATCTTTATGGTGATCTTCGGCATCGTTATCGCAAAACAAGCGGCGAAGATCGCACAAGCGCCTTTGCCGATTATGGCCTCAGCGGTTCTTGTACTGGCGCTCTTTGGTTCATACTCGGTGCAGCAATCCATGGGCGATGTCTGGATCATGCTGTCGCTGGGCCTCGGCATGTACTTCCTTGAGAAGTTCGGTTTTTCCGCCGCACCGGTGGTACTTGGCCTGATCCTTGGTCCAATCGCCGAGTCAAACTTCGTTCAAGGGTCTTTGATTGCGGGGGCGCAGTTTGATGGCCCGTGGGCGCAGGCGCAATACTTCACGACCGGAACGCTCAACCTCGTGCTAATCGCGCTGGTTATTTTGTCGATTGGGTATTCTTTCCTCTCGCACCGCGCCAGTGGACGGGCAGCTGTGAATGTCGAAGGAGTGCAGGCATGACAGCATCGCGCACTCAGCACTTAGCCTCTTCGTCGATCATTCTTGTCATTGCTTTATTGGTTGGCTGGGTGAGCTTTACAGAGCAACCTGCCGAAGCATTCTTGTTCCCGCGATTGATTTCGATTTTCTTTATGGTCTTTGCGCTGTGGAATTTTATCCGTGCCGTCATGGGCTTGTCGAAAGTCGGCGAAGGCATCAGTGGACAGACTGCACGGGCGATTTTGCCCGGCTTAATCGTGATGCTGATTTATATTTTCTGGGCAGCGAAGGGCTACGGCAAAGTGCCTGCACTCGAAGGACATTGGCTCTATGATTGGGTGCGCCGGGGGCTTGGATTTTACACCAGCTCTACAATCGCGTTTTTCTTACTTTATTCGCTCTACGATCCAGCGCCGATTACGGACATCCGTAGTTGGTTGAAACGGATCGTAGTAACTGCAATCTTCATGGCGATTATCTACGGGCTTTTTGCATTGTTGCTGAAAGTTCAAACACCTCGAGGAATGATATTCTGACCTGCGAATAAGTGGGCGGAGAACTGGGAGAGAAGAGACAATGAAGACAATAATTAAAGCGCTTGGCGTGTCACTTGCTGCGGCGACAATGGCGTTCGCTGTGCCTGCGTCGGCTGAAGACTATCCGTCGCGGCCTATCGGTGTGGCTGTATCTTACGGTGCAGGCGGAGCAACCGACTTTCAGGCTCGCATCGTAACGATGGTTGCCGGAAACGAAGACATGCTGGGTCAGCCGATCTACATTCTCAACAAGCCGGGCGCTGGTGGCCGTGTTGGTTGGAACTGGTTCGCAGAGGAAGCCGAAGCCGATGGCTACACAATGTCGGCGTATAACGTCCCTCACTTTATTGCTCAGTCGATCAAAGGCGGCGTGAAATATTCCGTCGATAGCTTTGAGCCGATTGCGAACTGGGGTGCTGATCCGGCGGTTGTCGTTGTCGGTAAAGACAGCCCTTACGACACGATTCAAGAGATGGTCGATTTTGCAAAAGAAAATCCCGGCAAAGTGACTCTGTCAGGGGCTGGTCTGTTTGTTGGTCACCACATTGCAGCGCTGCAAATCCAAAAAGAAACTGGCGCTAAATTCGTTTATATCCCAACCAAAGGCGGCGGTGCAGCGGCGATGAAAGCTGTCATCGCAGGTGATGTTGTCGGCGGCATCAACAACCTGTCCGATGCTTTCCGTGCTGCTGAAGCGGGTAACGTCAAAATCTTGGCGGTTGCCGATCTTGAGCGGAATGACTTTTTGCCTGACGTGCCGACCCTGAAAGAATCCGGCTACGATGTCGACAATGCATCGGTGAACTTCCGTGGCTTGATGGTTCCTAAAGGAACGCCGCAAGACGTGATCGATGCGCTGGCTGCAAAAGTGCCCGGCATGTTTGAACATGCCCGTGTCGTTAAACGGATGAAAGCGGGTGGCTCGCCTCTGCATGTGATGAACCGTGAAGAGGTTCAGGCAATGTGGGCAAAGCGTCAGGAAACGCTGGCTGAACTGCTCAAAGACCTCTGAGCTAAGTTTACTGTCGTTGCCTGCATTTGCGGGCAACGATTTCCCTTGATTAAGGATATTCCGATGGATGCGCCCGCTCCTACTGAGTTGTCTCCTGAAGAGCAGATAATCGACGATCTGGTTGAGCGCGCCCGTATCGCGCAAACGGCATTCGAAGATGGTGCGGATCAGGCTCGATATGACCGGGCGGCACTGGCAATCGGCTGGGCGATTATGCAGCCGGAGCGCAACGCTGAAATGGCATCCCTAGCGGTTGAGACAACCGGCCTCGGGAATACCAAAGATAAGATTACAAAGAACCATCGTAAGACCCTCGGCCTGTTACGCGACATTCAGGGAGCGGTTACGATTGGGGTTCTTTCCGAAAATAAAGAGACCGGCATCACTGAAATCGCACGGCCAAAGGGCGTTGTCGGGGCGGTTGTTCCGTCGACTAATCCAGTCGCGACACCGGCGAATAATGCGATCAATGCGGTGAAGTGCGGTAATGCGATCATCCTTGCGCCATCGCCGAAAGGCATTCCGGCTTGCGAAGTTTTGCTCGGCTATATTCATGCGGAGTTCGACCGCATCGGCGTGCCGCGTGACCTCGTACAGATGGTTCCTGCGCCAGCCTCAAAGGTGAAGACACAGCGCTTGATGGAAACGGTTGATTTGCTGGTTGTGACCGGCAGTCAGGATAATGTGCGCCGTGCGTATTCTTCGGGAACCCCGGCGCTTGGTGTTGGGGCGGGTAATGTCACCGTCATTGTCGATGAGACTGCTGACATCGCACAAGCAGCGCAGAAGATTGCCGCCTCGAAGACGTTCGATAATTCGACATCTTGTTCTTCCGAGAACTCAATCATCATCGTCAATGCGATCTTTGATGAGTTTATGGCGGCCTTGCATCAAGCAGGCGGACGTTATCTGAGCGGAGGCCAAGGCGATAAGTTAAAGGCGTCTCTCTTTGGCGGAGGCGTGTTGAACAAACATCTTTTGGCGCAGGATATAGATAAGGTGATCGAGGTCGCGGGCCTTGATGTGCCGGAGGCCGATGCTGCGCGGTTCATTGTGATTGATGGTGCGGGGATAGGTCCGGACCACCCGGAATCCGGTGAGAAGCTATCGCTAGTGAGCACGCTCTATCGTGCGAAAGATTTCGATGATGCAAAAGCGGTTGCCACGCGCATTCTCGGGCATCAGGGAGCAGGGCATTCCATCGGCTTGCATAGCGCCGATGATGAAAGGGCACGGTCTCTTGGTCATGATTTGCCGACCTGCCGTGTTATCGTCAATCAGGCGCATTGTTTTGCGACGGGCGGTTCTTTTGACAACGGAATGCCGTTCTCACTGTCGATGGGCTGCGGCAGTTGGGGTGGGAATTCCATTGATGACAATCTCAACTACACGCATTTCATGAACACCACAAAGATCGTGCGGACGATCCCGGTAAATGAGCCTTCGCTGGATACGATTTTTGGAGATTATTGGCGGATGGCGGGTAAATGAGTCGACCTTTTGCGATGGACCGTATCGAGGGTAAGTCAGTTCGCGATATCATTGACCGCCATGCCGTTGCCCGCCCGAACCGCGTTTTTTTGATTGATCCGACTTCGCGGCAAACACTTACCTACCGGGATCTGCATAAAGCGGCACGTGCATTTGCGGCCAATCTGAAAGCTGAAGGATTGGTTCCCGGCGACACGGTTGCTTATGCGATGGAGAATGGCGTCGATGCTGTTCGTGTAGTTTTAGGATGCCTCTACGGAGGATACGTCGCCACTGCGATCAATTTGGTATCGGGCGTTTCGACGATTTCTTATGTCTTCGATCATTCATCCGCGAGTGTCGTCTTTATCGATGACAGCTCTGCTGAGTTGGTGAAAGAGGCAAGCGCCGAACTCGATAATCCGCCCCGCGCTGTAACAATTTCAGAAGACTGGTTCGAGGGTAGTGGAGATTCTGACTTCACAGGCATCTCTGAGAATACTGATGGTTTGTTGATGTACACGTCGGGAACCACGGGAAAGCCAAAAGGGGTGGTTCTTACTCATAAAAGCCTGCTTTCTGGGGGCGGCAATACGGCATTGGCTCACCAGCTTACCAAGCGTGATCGGGCGCTTTGCGTTCTTCCTGTGTATCACATCAATGGATTGTGCGTCACGATTATGGGACCGTTGGTTTCCGGAGGCAGTGTGGTTATGCCTCAAAAATTTTCCGTATCTTCTTTTTGGGATCATCTGCGGGATCATAGCTGTTCTTGGTTCTCTGTTGTTCCAACTCAGATTTCCTATCTGTTGCACCACACAATGCCCGCGACAAAGCTGAATAGTTTACGGTTCGGTCGTTCCGCCTCTGCGCCGCTGTCGCCTGATGTTCAGTCAGCTTTTGAAGCCAAATTTGGCGTTCCGATCATTGAGACGATGGGATTGACGGAAACTGCTGCGCCGATTTTGTCGAATCCACTTCCACCGGGTTTGCGTAAAATAGGATCGCCCGGTATTGCATTCGGTAATGATGTTTTGATTGCTGACGCTCAACAAAATGAAATGCCACGGGGAGAAGAGGGCGAAGTTATCGTTCGTGGCCCGAATGTCATGCGGGGATACCGTAATAATGACGAGGCAACGGCAGCGGCTTTGACTCCGGACGGTTGGTTGCGGACGGGAGATTTGGGCCGTATGGATAGAGACGGCTATGTCTTTATCACCGGGCGTCTCAAGGAGTTGATTATCAAAGGCGGTGAAAATATTGCACCACGTGAGATTGATGATGTGCTTTATTCTCATCCTGATGTTATAGAAGCGGCGGCTTTTGCCAAAACATGCGAGAATTACGGCCAAACTGTCGAAGCTGGTGTGCAAGTGCGAGATGGTGCCGGTTTGTCCGAAGCGGACTTAATTGATTTATGCCGATCGAAGGTCGGGGCGTTTAAAACCCCGGACCGGATATACTTTTTAGTTGAATTGCCTAAAGGCCCATCCGGTAAAATTCAGCGCATGAAAGTGGCAGATATGGTTGCCGAATCCTGATTCGCAATAATTGTGTTACCTAACGGTAGCACACCCAATATGTAGAGTTATTGACTTCATCGCGATTATTAAAAAAATCGTGACGGAAATTGTTAACCAGCTTTCGCATGTCCCGAAGATGTGAAAAATGCTACGTTTACAATAGTTAAATCGAATGTTCTCATGATTTTAGGGTCTGCAGTTCATCCTGCTGTTAACTTTGTGTTTAGATAAAACAAACTCAATGTTTACCTAGTACGGTCAGGCTGATCGGTATCGCCTCTCCATGGGGCATCAAAATATAGGTGGGAAGCATGGCATTCGGATCAAGGCTCTTGGGCGCTCTGACGCTAACAGGCGCATTCTGCTCCAGCGTTCAAGCTAATACTCTGGCGAGTGCTAATGCGTTTGCATGTGGCGTTGATGCGCCAAGCGTTTACGGGGATGCGGCTACACGCGCCTCGCTTGCCAAGTACAGTCGTCGCGCATCAACAGGAACAGGCCTCGATCCCGAAACTCCCTCTACCGTGAAACTTCGTATCGTTTATGAGTACCCTGACAGGATTGAGATTGACCATTGCGGCGGGACCGTAATTGACAGTCAATGGATTGTAACAGCAGCGCATTGTGTGGCCGCTGACTCCAGTTGGGACCGTGTTGAAGTCATTGCAGGGGACAGCAATCTTGATAGCCGCACGGCTACGCGCCGCGTTTCGCGCAATGCGGTCTGCCATAGTGGTTTCGAATTTGATGGTCTGAAAGATGATGTTGCGTTGATTAAACTGGACCAACCGCTTCCCGGACACATTCCACCTGCACAGATTGACCAGCAAGGCACGACCTCGGCTCGCCGTGGATCGACTGCACTTGTGGCCGGCTGGCCCGTTACCGGCCTGAAAGCAGGTGAGCGCAGTTTAAACAAAACTCAAGTCCAACTGACCGACGTACAAGTACCGGGATATATCACAGCCGTCAGCGCTAGTGGTGGACCGGATGGTGTTTGTCGTGGAGAGAGTGGTGGACCACTGCTGACATACGGCTCATATGGCCTTCAGCTTGCGGGTGTGCTTTCCGGTATTCAGCCGGGTACGCAAAACGGACAAGGCGAAGAATGCGTGCTTTCCGGGTATGAAATGTATTTCACCCCGATTGCTGCGTTCCGCCATTGGATGGACAACGTCCGTTATCTGTGCACCAACAATCCGGCTTTATGTTCCGGTTCAGGTTCGAGGGGTCAATTGCTAGCCGATGCTCCTTTGTACGATGGAACAGCGAAATCGACAAAAGCAGCTCCTCCTGCTTATGTCGAAGCCCCCAGACAACCGGCCTACACTCCAGTTGCGGCGCAACCAACCTATGTCGATGTTGCAGCTGCCCAACCGACCTACACGCCAATTGCGCAAACTCAACCGACTTATATTAACGTTTCACTGGATGAGCCGACTTATACTCCTATCGCGCAAACTCAGCCGACATATGTGCCCATTGCACAAACCCAGCCGACTTACATTAATGTCGCGTTAGAGGAGCCGGCTTATATTCCTGTCGCGCTAACCCAGCCGGCCTATGTGCCAATTGCGCAAGCTCAACCGACCTATATTGACGTATCCAATCAGTACGCATCAGGATATGAAAACAGTTATCAGGTGGCGACAAAGCCAATTTATGAAAACGCGGCATATGAAGTTGCGTCAAACTGGGCACCAACAGCTGTCGATTACTCGACGTCTAATTATGTCAATGTCGAGAACGTAGAAAGCTATAACACTTTCACACAGCCCGTAGCGCCACAGTATCAGGACTTTTCATTTGAACCTGTTACGCCGACATATATTGAGACAATTCCTCAATACGATAACGTGAGCAACTACGAAGCTGAATATTCGGTTGCCTATGCGACACAGCCAATCAATGCCGGATCAGTGTTCCAGCCCCATGCTTGGTAAATAGTTCCAGCAGAACAGCATGAGGGGTGCGTCCATCCAGTATGACCACCCCGTCGACACCCTGAGACAGCGCCTCGAGCGCTGTTTCTACTTTGGGTATCATCCCCCCCGCGATCACGCCGCTTTCAATAAGAGCATGTGCATCTGCGACAGTCATTTCCTCCAAGACTTCCCCGTCCGCGCCTTTGACCCCCGGTACATCAGTTAAAAGCAAAAGGCGGGATGCCTGCATTGCTCCTGCGATAGCACCTGCTGCGGTATCGCCGTTGATATTGAACGTCTCCTCGTTTGTTCCGATGGCGACAGGCGCAACCACCGGCACGAGGTCAGACTTGCGAAAGACGTTGAGAACTTCAGGATTAACCGAAATGGGTTGTCCAACAAATCCCAGATCGATTTGTTTTTCTTCACCCGTTTCCTTGTTGTGAACTGTCCGCAACAGTTTTTCCGCGACGATCAATCGGGCATCTTTTCCGCTCAAGCCGACCGCGCGGCCACCTTGTTTATTGATGGCGGCCACGATTTCCTTGTTGATCTTACCGGCAAGAACCATCTCCACGACTTCGACAGTTGCTTCATCTGTAACCCGCAGGCCGTCGATAAAATCGCTCTGAATGTCTAACCTTTTGAGCATCTCACCGATTTGCGGACCACCGCCGTGGACGACGATGGGATGAACGCCGCATTGCTTCATCAGGGCAATATCGCGGGCAAAGTCATCCATTAAACCGGCATCGCCCATTGCGTGCCCGCCGAGCTTTACGACGATGGCCTCACCGTCATGTTTTTGCAGATAAGGCAAGGCGACTGCCAGCGTCCGTGCAGTGGCAAGCATATCGCGGGATGTATTTTTGTCTGTCATGAGGATGTCTTTAACGGGATAGAACGACGAGGTGAACTGAAATTCTGCCATAATGCAAGGCTACGCGCAGCAAATGAGATACGCGCTTTTACTTCTGTTGGTTCTTGTCCAAAGCGGTTGCGGTGGTCAAAAAGCGGCTGACTGGAGCACTTGGGAGCGCCACGATCATCTCGGTTACATTTTGCCGTGCCGCCCGAGTATAGTCTTGAATTGTCTGAGAATGAGATTGTTTTTCAAGCGGCACCAGATCTAAGGACTCTTGATGTCATTGAGATTCGGATTGGAACAAGAATACCAACTGAATTGGCCAATGGATCACTAGTACCCACTATCGCTGGATGTTGGTCGTGATTCAGTGTTGGGATGTCAAAAAGCATTTCTGAAGCCACTCCGATACATCTGACGGAGTTGGAGCGCGTTGAACTGGAAGGTCTGGCGCGTTCGAGGAAGACGGAGCACCGTCTGCGGCAACGAGCACGGATCGTGCTTCTTGCGGCATCCGGT
>CALKIZ010000106.1 GCA_937995735.1 uncultured Neomegalonema sp.
GGAAACGATACTGGGGATGCAGGTTCTGGGGGCGGGGGTATTTCTCAACGACCAATGGTGCCATCACAGAAGACATCGTACTTCAGTACCTTGAGAAGCATATCAATGATCCTACCGGCGTCAGCCGGTAGTCATTCAGTACTTGAAACTCATATTTCCGGTTCCCACGTCTCAATCATCAGAGGCCAAAATCGGCTCTGATGACGACCAAACGGCTTGTCCCGGACGGGAGAGCCAGATTCCGTATCGCTTAAAATATGAGGATATGACCTATGAGAACGTTTGATATGACCCCGCTTTATCGCTCCTCGGTTGGATTTGACCGCATGGCTGCGCTGATGGATCGCGCTTTGAGTGCTGATAATGCCAGCCAAAGCTATCCACCGTATAATATCGAGAAAACCGGAGAGGATGCGTACCGTATTACTCTGGCGGCGGCTGGATTTTCCGAAGACGAGCTGAATATCGAGACGCGCGAAGGCCAAATCGTTATTTCAGGTGCTAAAACGCCGGTTGAGCAAAAAGAAAGCGTTGAGATTCTTCACCGTGGAATCGCAGCGCGTAGCTTTGAACGCCGGTTCCAACTCGCCGATCATGTGAAGGTCACCGGTGCGACGCTCGAGCACGGATTGCTGCATGTCGATTTGGTACGTGAAGTACCGGAGGCACTGAAACCCCGAACCATCCAAATCGCGACGGGAAGTCCGAAAGCTGTTATTGAACAGCATGAAGCCGCATAACAGCATTTCGCGGTTATAGCCGGACAATATGCGCCCGTCTCATGAGAGGCGGGCGTTTATGTTTCTGCTGGATTGAAGAATCAAAAAAGAAAAACCCCGCCACTAAAGAAAGCGAGGTTCCAAGGGTCTTTCAGAATTAAAATAGGCTGTAAACGCGGTTAGCCTTGGCGTGCTTTGAAACGCTTTTGCACTTTATTGATCACGTAAACCCGGCCTTTGCGACGAACGACACGGCAATCGCGGTGACGATTTTTAAGCGATTTCAGTGAATTACGAACTTTCATCGTGCCGTCTCCGCGCGTTTTGCGTCTCTAGTGCCTAAAATGGTGGGCGTAACTGGGATTGAACCAGTGACCCCTTCGATGTCAACGAAGTGCTCTCCCGCTGAGCTATACGCCCTTAATGCCGCGATTTTGCGGCGTCAAAACCTCTCCACGACCGGATACCCAATCGCAGACGCAGGCGTATAACCTTGCACGTCGTAACTGGCAAGAGATGTTTGCAAATTTTAGGGATTATGCGGCGATAAGGCGACCAACTTCATTCGGAAGCTGACGGAGATGGACGGGTTCGCCGAAGAGTCCATCCATTGTGCGGTCTTCGTCCGGGCGCTTAATCGCAACCGCAGAGAAGCCGGTGATAAACATGACACGCATTTCAGGGTCGATTTGCTGTGCAGTCCGCGCAAAAGCCAGCTCGTCTGCGTTTTCTGTGTCGATTGTGGTCAAAAGCAGATCGTATTCTGTTTCTTCGAGAATCGTGAGGGCGGCATCATAATCTGCAACCCGCGTTACACAATGGCCCGCCCGTTTGAGGCTGCGCGCCAGATAACTGCGCATCTCATCATTCTTAGTCGCCAACATTACACGCGCCATACGAACGCTCCTTATCCCAGTCGGCAGCGCGTTTCGATCACGATTCGCACCACCCAGCACAGCCTTACGCTGTCTTGATTTGGTGATCATGACTGGATGGCTTAAAGATCCGGTGAATAAGCAGAAGAAGATTTGACCAAAATGATTCAGGAAATGGTATGAGTGGAACGATAGAGGAACAATTGGCGCGGGGGCGCTGTGGTTGGACCGGACCGCCCGTTACCGTGCATGAGCCTCAACGCTTAACAAGTGCCACCGTCTTCAGTTCTCCGCATAGTGGCCGCCGTTATCCTGAAAGTTTTATACGTCGCTCCCGGTTAGAGCCGCTCGCATTGCGCGCTTCGGAAGATGCTTTTATTGATGATATATTTCATCGCGCGCCTGCGCATGGTGCGCCACTGATTGCGGCGGAGTTTCCGCGCGCTTTTGTCGATGTGAATCGTGCTGAAGACGAGCTGGACCCCGCTCTTATTGCCGCATCAGGCATACGCGCAAGAACATTGCGGGTTTCGGCAGGGCTTGGTGTCGTGCCGCGCGTGGTTGCCGAAGGTAAGCCGATTTACGACGGTAAACTGACAATGGCTGAGGTCAATGCGCGAATCGCGGCGTGCCATACGCCGTATCATGCATCGGTGAAAAGCGCTTTGAACCGTGCCAAAGAGATATTCGGCCTCGGGCTTTTGGTCGACTGCCATTCCATGCCCTCCGAAAATAAACGTTTGCGGTCGCGGCGTGCGGAAGTGGTTATCGGCGATTGTTATGGCGTATCGTGTGATGTTGACGTCACCGACGCTGTCGTTGGCTTATTTCGGCGTGCCGGATTTTGTGTGGCGCGAAATGCGCCCTTTGCAGGGGGGTATTTGACTCATCGTTATGGAAAGCCCCGCCGGAGCTATCACGCTATCCAAATTGAGATTGATCGCAGTTTGTATCTGGACGAGGCGCGGATTGAGCCTTCTGCCGGATACAGTGACTTTATGATGGCATTACGTCCTGTGATTGCAGGTTTAGCGGAACTACCGCAAACGTTGGGTACAGCGCTCGCCGCGCAGTGACCTTAATTCTGTAAATCCACCCTGAAATGCAAAAAAAAAGACCACCCGGAGGTGGTCTGGAGTCTAGGGAGGAAACGCCCAGAAAATATGGGCGGCGACACCGTGGTGTCTGGATAAATAGATAGGAAGCAATACGGTGCTTTCAAGTCAGCGCGTGAAAAAAAGCGCCGTCATTTCACTTTCGTGATAGTTCTATTTTGGGTTGCGCAGCCGCCATCTAATGCCCTTTTCAACGGCTTCTCCCCCGAACTTAGCGCGTATTGCATCTACAGCGCGTTCGGCTTGCGCTCTGTTCGGTGCGTTTGGATCGAATAGATCAGAATCGCCGTTATCACCATCTTCGTTGGCGGGAATCAGATTGCTGAGGCCGACGCCAATAAGACGATAGGCGGTTCCGTTTGTCAGAGATGACAATGAAGGTTCAGCAGCATGGTAGACAACATCGGCCAATTGTGTCGGCGTATCCCGTGTGCTTGAACGTGTTATTGTCCGGAAATCACGGGTCTTGAGCTTAAGCGTGATTGTATGCCCGGCAATGTCTTTGGCTTTGCATCGCGCTGAAACCTTTTCCGATAACTGCCAGAGATAAGCACGAAGAAGCTCAGGGTCTTTTAGATCTTCGGACAGTGTGGTTTCGGCAGAAACGCTTTTTGTTATTCCGCCCGGATCAACAGGACGATTATCACGGGCATGGCTGAGATTATAGAGGCGCATTCCCATACTGCCATATCGGGAAATAAGATCAGATTGATCGAGCCGTCGCACATCGCCAATCGTGGCAATCCCATCGCGCTTTAATTTTGCATTCAAAGCCCCTCCGACACCCCAAATAGTCGAAACGGATTTAGGTTCTAAAAAATTAAGGGCTTCATCGCGGCCAATCACCGAGAAGCCTTGAGGCTTATCGAGGTCTGAAGCCATCTTAGCCAGAAACTTACAATCGCTTAACCCGACCGAAGCAGTGACGCCCAACTCATCCGAGATACGCTGTACCAAGCGTGCAAGGGAAATGGCAGGTATCGAGCCATGGAGCCGTTCGGTTCCGGTTAAATCAAGAAACGCTTCATCCAGCGATAGGGGTTCGACTAAAGGCGTAAGAGAAAGCATCATCGCTTTTATTTCGCGGCTAACCTCGGCATATTTTGCCATTCTTGGTGGCCGAACAACAGCATCGGGGCAAAGTTTGAGTGCTTTGAACATCGGCATTGCGGAACGCACGCCGCTGAGGCGGGCGATATAGCAAGCTGTTGAAACAACGCCGCGATGCTCTCCCCCGATAATGAGGGCTTTATTGGCCAAATCGGGGTCGTCGCGTTTTTCGACAGATGCATAAAAAGCGTCGCAATCTATATGCGCAATCGAGAGCGTGCTGATTTCAGGATGAAATAACAGACGCGGCGAACGGCATACGGGACAACGATGGTTTGGCGGGCGCGATTCAAGCTGCGCAAAACAGGCGCGGCAAAACCCTAAAATCTTTTGATCAATGGACACGACTTGCTGCGGCGATCTCCGCTTGAATGGCGCGGGCGGCTTCGGCTGGGTCCGCCGCGTCGCGAATCGGTCGACCGACCACAAGATGATCAGCGCCCGCTGCGATTGCCGAGGCAGGCGTTTCCACCCGCTTTTGGTCGCCCAAAGCCGCGCCCGATGGACGCACACCGGGGGTGATAATTAGTTTTCCATTTGCTTCCGGAAGTGCCCTGATTTGTGCGGCTTCTTGAGGAGATGCGATGACGCCATCGGCTCCGGCAGCGAAGGCTTGCCGCGCACGTTCAACAACCAAATCGGGTATATTTCCGTTTTGTATGAGCGCCTTATCGAGGTCGTTACGATCCAGTGACGTGAGAATCGTCACGGCAAGGATCTTTGTTTCCGAAGTCCCACGACCTGCGACGGCGGCACGCACCACATGGGGGTCGCCATGAACGGTGAGAAAATCCATTCCAAAACCTGCGATACCTTCGACCGCCGCCTGGATCGTTGCTCCGATATCAAAAAGTTTGAGATCAATGAATATGCGCTTGCCGGAATCTTTCAACTGTATGGCGAGCGCAAACCCTCCTCCGGTGAGCATCCCGAGGCCGATTTTATAAAAATTAACCGAATCCCCTAATCTATCGGCGAGCTGCTCGCCTGCCAGTGCGTTTGGAACATCCAGCGCGACAATCAGTTTGTCGGATGAAGGGCTATGTGGCATTAGGACGACCTCAGGGTGGCGTTCACGAAAGACGCTTCTTGTTGCGTGTCTCTAGGTTACAGCCGATGGCACGACGACGCAAAGGATAGACGGATATGAATAATACTAAAATCGCCGGTGTAATAGTGGCAGGCCTGATTGGTGTGCCAACGGTTGTTGGGTTGTTAGGTGGTTCAGGCGATGACGGCCATGGAAACAGCGATCCCGCTGCTGTGACGTCGAGCGCAGCGGATGAAGCGCAAGCCGCAGAAGAAGCCGCTGCTGCTGAGGCGAAAGCTGCGGAAGAGGCAAAGGCTGCTGAAGAAGCCGCTGCTGCTGAGGCGAAAGCTGCGGAAGAGGCAAAGGCCGCTGAGGAAGCTGCTGCTGCTGAAGCGAAAGCTGCGCAAGAAGCAAAGGCCGCTGAAGAAGCCGTTGCCGCTGAGGCGAAAGCTGCGGAAGAAGCAAAGGCCGCTGAGGAAGCTGCTGCTGCTGAAGCGAAAGCTGCGGAAGAAGCAAAGGCCGCTGAGGAAGCTGCTGCTGCTGAAGCGAAAGCTGCGCAAGAAGCAAAGGCCGCTGAAGAAGCCGCTGCCGCTGAGGCGAAAGCTGCGGAAGAAGCAAAGGCCGCTGAAGAAGCCGCTGCTGCTGAGGCAAAAGCTGCGGAAGAGGCAAAGGCCGCTGAGGAAGCCTCTGCTTCGAAAACTGCTGCCGTGATTTATGAAGCGCCAGCTGCACCTAAGGTGACGTATAATGCGCCTGCCGCAACACTTCCGCCTGTGACGTATAAAGCACCCGCCGCAACATTGCCCCCTGTGACATATGAAGCACCGGCGAAAGCCGCAGCGCCAGTAATTCCAGCGGCGCGCAAGATTGCCGGATTCGACGGTCTTGCGGCGGGATCATCCTATGCGGATGCGCGCGGTGTATTGACGGATGGCGGCTGGATTCCGCGCGCGCTCTCAGATGCCGAGCGCTTGGATGCTTTGGATGCTAAAGAAAAAGCTCTGATTGAAGCCGGTTATGCCGAGCTGGAAGGCTGTGAGACATATTCCCGCACGGTCTGCCGTTTCGAATTTCTCGATAATGCAGGTAAGATCGCGGTTGTGTTGACCTCAGGCCAGGATGATCCATCGGTCATTGATGCATTTGTGATGGATGTCAAATAAGTCAGCACCCTCTTTGAAATGAAAAAAGCCCCGGAAAAATCCGGGGCTTTTTTTGAATGTCTTGAAGGAAATCGGGGTTTAACGCCGCCAGCTTCTTACGGCACCGGTATCGACATGGATAAAACTGGAGCCGGAATAACTGCCGACACCGCCCATGTTCAGGCTCTTGGCGACCTTTACCAAACGGCCACTTGAAGCGCCTTTGATTTTAAGGTCTGCTGCCATACCGGGGATATGAAGGCTGTTTTTTGCGGCCCAACGGTTTCGGCGGCGCAGTTTGTCGTTGGTTGCTTTGGTGCGGTATCCCGACGTGATGACAAGCGGTTCCCGTGTGTCGAGCGTGTCCTGAAGCGCCGCGAAAATGTCATAGAGCCTGACATCCATCAGAGTGCTTTCATCCGCATGAAAATCACGCATCAGATGATCGAGCTCGGCCATCGCGTCAGGTTCGTAATACCCGTCCCCGAAATACGTGCCTTTGAACTTCTCGTCTGTGCGATCATTGCGGATGTCTAAAGTCCGTCGGAAACTCGCGCGCGCAGATACAATTGATGGCGTACACAATGCCACCCCAAGCCCGAGCAGCGCAGAACGCCGCGAAATCTTAGAAGTTTGTTTCATCGTCAGCGTCAGGTCCTCATCCGGCAGTGCTTATTTTAGCCGATCCTTGTTAAAGATTCGTTCGGTTCAATATGGTTAAGCAAATTTAATGCCGTATGCAGTCTATTATTACCCCTTGGCGAAGGGGATTTGCATTCCCAAGTAATATGCAACAGGCGCGCCGGATCGGGCGTCTTCCATGAACTCAGGCGAAACAAATCCCGTGCTGGTATCGGGCGGGAGCATCTTCGCGCTAGGAGAGACACATGAACGTAGAAAAATTCAGCGAGCGCTCGCGTGGCTTTTTACAATCCGCACAGCAGCTTGCCCTTCGGGAAGGGCATCAGAAGTTCACGCCGGAACATTTGCTCAAAGTTCTGCTCGATGACGAGGAAGGCTTGGCGGCGAATTTAATTAAGCGCACGGGCGGCGACCCCGCGCGGGCTTTGCAGGACGTCGAGCTTGCGTTGGGCAAATTGCCAAAGGTTGAAGGGTCCGGCGCCGGTTCGCTTTATATGGATGCCGCGACTGCGCGGGTGACGGATCAAGCCGAGAAGCTTGCCGAAAAAGCGGGCGATAGTTTTGTTACTGTTGAACGGATATTGCAGGCGCTCGGCATGGTGAAGGGCGCTGACTCGTCCAAAATTCTCAATGATGCCGGGATCAATCCCCAATCGCTTAATCAGGCGATTAATGAAATCCGCAAGGGCCGCACCGCCGACAGTGCGTCAGCGGAAGAAGGTTATGACGCGCTGAAAAAATACGCACGTGATCTGACGCAAGCGGCGCGCGAAGGTAAGATTGATCCCGTCATTGGCCGCGACGAAGAAATTCGCCGCTCGATGCAGGTGCTTTCCCGCCGAACGAAAAATAACCCCGTCATCATTGGTGAGCCGGGTGTTGGTAAGACCGCCATCGCCGAAGGATTAGCGCGCCGGATTGTTGATGGCGACGTGCCGGAATCCCTGCGCAATAAAAAGCTGATGGCTTTGGACATGGGCAGCTTGATCGCCGGTGCGAAATATCGCGGCGAGTTTGAAGAACGTCTCAAGGCGGTGCTCAACGAAGTCATGGCCGAGAATGGCGAGATCATCTTGTTCATCGACGAAATGCACACGCTGGTTGGAGCCGGTAAAACAGATGGCGCGATGGATGCCTCGAACCTGCTGAAACCAGCGCTGGCGCGGGGTGAGCTGCATTGTATCGGTGCAACCACGCTGGATGAGTATCGCAAGCATGTCGAAAAAGACGCGGCTTTGGCGCGGCGGTTCCAACCGATTTTTGTCGCCGAACCAACTGTGCAAGATACGATTTCGATCCTGCGCGGCATCAAGGAAAAATACGAAGTCCATCACGGCGTTCGCATTTCTGATGCGTCGTTGGTTAGCGCTGCCACTCTGTCGAACCGTTATATCGCGGATCGGTTCTTGCCGGATAAAGCCATCGACCTGATGGATGAAGCCGCGTCGCGTTTGCGCATGGAAGTGGATTCCAAACCCGAAGAACTGGATGCGCTTGACCGCGATATTATCCAAAAGAAAATCGAAGCCGAGGCCCTGAAAAAAGAAACCGATCAGGGGTCGATAGACCGTCTGGCAAAATTGGAAACTGACCTTGCTAAACTGGAAGAACAAGCGACCTCGCTGACCGCGCAATGGGAAGCGGAGCGCGATAAGCTGGCCGGAGCGCGCGATTTGAAAGAAGCGCTCGATCATGCGCGCAATGAGTTGGATGATGCGAAACGGCGCGGCGATCTCGCGAAAGCCGGAGAGCTGTCTTACGGGACCATCCCGCACTTACAGCAACAGCTCGCGCAAGCCGAAGGCGCGGAAACCGATGTGCTGGTCGAAGAGGCTGTACTGCCCGAACATATTGCAGCGGTTGTCTCGCGCTGGACCGGTGTACCGGTGGATAAGATGCTGGAGGGCGAACGCGAGAAACTGCTCAAGATGGAAGAGCAGATCGGGAAGCGGGTGATCGGTCAGCATGAGGCGGTGGAATCGGTGTCCAATGCCGTGCGCCGTGCGCGGGCCGGTATCTCTGATCCGAATAAACCACTGGGGTCTTTCCTGTTTCTCGGTCCGACCGGTGTGGGTAAGACCGAGTTGACCAAGGCGCTTGCGGAATTTTTGTTCGATGATGATACGGCGATGGCTCGTATTGATATGTCGGAGTTCATGGAGAAACATTCCGTGTCGCGCCTGATCGGTGCGCCTCCCGGTTATGTCGGGTATGACGAGGGCGGTGTCCTGACCGAAGCCGTGCGGCGTCGGCCTTATCAGGTCGTGCTGTTCGACGAGGTGGAAAAGGCGCACCCGGATGTGTTCAACGTTCTGTTGCAGGTGCTCGATGAAGGGCGCTTGACCGATGGTCAGGGGCGCACGGTCGATTTCCGCAACACGATTATCATTTTGACGTCGAATCTCGGCAGTCATGCGCTGACCGAAATGGCCGAAGGTGCGGCGATGGGACCGGCGCGGGATGTGGTGATGGACGCGGTGCGGGCGCATTTCCGCCCTGAGTTCCTGAACCGTCTGGATGAGATCATTATCTTTGACCGCCTTGCCCGTGAAGACATGGCGGGGATTGTTTCGATCCAACTGGGCCGTCTGGAGAAACGTCTTTTGGGCCGGAAGATCGGCATTGAGCTGGATGAAGACTCGCGCCTCTGGCTTGCCGAGCGCGGTTATGATCCGGCCTATGGTGCGCGTCCGCTCAAGCGCGTGATCCAAAAGGCGCTGGAAGATCCGCTGGCCGAATTGATCCTTGGCGGGTCGGTTCGGGACGGGGAGACGGTGACAGTGACGACCGGGCCGGAAGGTCTGATTGTTGCGGGCCAACCCGTCTCGGTCGTGACACCAAGCAATCCTGACGCGCCGGTCGCCACGGTGCATTGATGTGATAGAGAAACCCGCCTGTCTGAAAAGAGGGGCGGGTTTCGTATTCTCTGCATACGCTGTTTGTTATCCCCGTATTGCGAGGATCATGTAGAGTAAGGCCATTGGCCCGTAGAGTTCCGGTTTTCCCGTCAGGAAACAACCCGACCCGTGACAGCAGGCCAATGCCGCATAAATAGCGCGATGGCAGAGTAAAAACCCGGCGATGCGGTTTGCGCGGATTTTCAGATTCGTCAGAGTTTTCGGTAGCTCGAACATCTTTTATCCTTTTGATGTTGAGCCGGGCCCGGCTGGTGTTACGGTTGATCTGTGCACGGGGCGGTTTTGGCGCATTTTGCGCTTTGTATCGTTGCATCCGGGTTGTACGGCCATACAACACGAATAATTTCAAAGGGTTGGATGCCTGTGCCGGTAAAAAGCGATGCTGAAAAATTCGGAAAGCTGGTGAAGGACCGGCGCGAGGCGCGGCTTTGGACTCAGGAAATATTGGCAGCGGAAGCATTTGGCGGATCCCTGGATAAAGGCCGCATCTCCCGCATTGAGAAAGGTAAATTCCCCAATATTACCCCCGAGACTGTCCGCAATATCGCGCGGGCGCTGGAGATTGAGATAGAAGATATTCCCCCATCCCTGCGGTGGCCCGAGGCGGTTGAGGCGGGCAAAGACACCAATACTCTGGCCCGCGAAAATCAGGAACGGCTGGATAGATTAATTGCGGCCAAGGAAGATCAGTCCCGTGCTTTCGGCATTAAAGAGGGGATGCTGATTGCACTGGCCCGCAATTATGCCGAAGGCAATCCCGATAATTTTGACGCTGCATTAGCCGGTTTGCAGCGCGCCCTTGAAGTGGCGCGGGACGAACGGGAACGCGGGCGGCTGCCTTCGAATATCGGCGTGGCGGTCGGGGCGGTCATTGCCCGTATTGATGCGTTGAACGAAGACGGCGCTTTCGAGGCGGGACAGGCGGCGCTTGAGGCGGAATTGAACGCCCTTGATGATGAAGATGAACGCCGCCGTGCGGCACGGTCGCGGCTTTACGAAAAGGGTGTCGCGCAAGCGATTCTGACCCGCAATGCCGCAAATGCCGCCCGTTTTGTGATTGCGGGCTGTGATTTGGACAGTGCCGCCGACGCCGCGTCGCGATGCGCCGCTTATGATACGTCATATGATACATGGTACGAGAGGGGTCGCGATAAGGGGCTGAATTTCGACCTTGAGGTTGCCATCCTGCTGGCAGAGCAAGGAGTCCGCTGTGGCGACAGTGCAGATTTGCGCGGTCGGATGCAGAATAATCTGGGCATTGCGCTGCGGACGCTCGGGGAGCGGGAGAGCGGGACGGCACGGTTGGAACAGGCGGTCACCGCTTATGCAAATGCGCTGGAGGAACAGACCCGCGCGCGTGTTCCGCTGGATTGGGCGATGACGCAGAATAATCTGGGCAATGCACTGCGTACCCTCGGGGAGCGGGAGAGCGGGACGGCACGGTTGAAACAGGCGGTCACCGCCTATAAAAGCGCGCTGAAGGAATGCACTCGCGCGCGCGCGCCTCTAGCATGGGCGATAACGCAGAATAATCTGGGCACTACGCTGCGGACGCTCGGGGAGCGGGAGAGCGGGACGACACGGTTGAAACAGGCGGTCACCGCCTATGAAAATGCGCTGGAGGAACTGACCCGCGCGCGTGTTCCGCTGGATTGGGCGATGACGCAGCATAATCTGGGCACTGCGCTTTCTACTCTTGGGGAGCGGGAGAGCGGGACGGACCGGTTGGAACAGGCGGTCACCGCCTATGAAAGTGCGTTGGAGGAATGGACCCGCGCGCGCGTGCCGCTGGATTGGGCGATGACGCAGAATAATCTGGGCACTGCGCTTAAGGCCCTCGGGGAGCGGGAGAGCGGGACGGCACGGTTGGAACAGGCGGTCATCGCCTATGAAAATGCGCTGGAGGAACGGACCCGCGCGCGTGTTCCGCTGGATTGGGCGGGGACGCAGAATAATCTGGGCCTTGCCTTGACCGGACTGGCCTGGCGCAGCGGTCAGGCCACGCTGGCCGGGGATGCCGTGCAGCATCTGGCCGCCGCGCTTGATCTTTTTCGCGATGCCAGACATGCGCCCCATGCCGTTCTTGCTGAACAAGGTTTGGAAAAGGCCCGTGCGGTGCAAGCCGCGCTTTCCGGCGGGGAGAGCTGAACGTAACAGACCGGGCCTTTTATCTTCTGACAGCTTTACGGTACACCCGATCAGTTATCCGGGATTGGTTGTTCGGAAGGGATGATCTCTGCGGTGAAGATTTTCCGCAGGATGCGCGCTGGTGTGCCGTCTTTTTTATCGCCTTCGTCAATGACGCGCTCATGGTAGATTTTGAACTCGTTATTCAGGTCGCAGACTTCATCGGACTTCATGACATGCTTCAAGCGGCCATAGCCGCCGGGGAGTTCCCGGCGAATGGCGATGCATCCGGCTTCGACTTTTTGGCCGAACAGATCGCGTTTTATCAGCACGTCCCGAAGCCCTGATTCATGCGGGCCGTGCCATTTGTTGTTCAACCACGAATACGCCCGCACTGCGATTTGTGCGCCGCGCTTAAAGAAACACAGCCGCAGCTCGTTCCGGCTTGCATGTTCAGTCTCGGAGACGGGTTTCGGGTCATCCCACAAAACCGTGCGCGCATTCTCGGACGCGCCGTACTGATTCTCTTCATGGATCGCCTTCACCGCGATGCAGAGGTCGTTCTGAATGAAAGACGGCAGGCCGTCTTTGGCGAAAGCGGGCGTGGCGACAAGCGAAAGCGCAATGGTAAGAGCGGGCGCCCAACGAGAATCAGTTCTGTGCATCTTCAATACTCCCAAAGAGTACGCGGATCGTGCGCTCTGTCCGTGGTCAGGTTCAAATTTCGAGCAGGTTTCAACCCGCCGGAGACTGTGCCGTCAATCAAATGAACCCTGCGCCGAAGCGTGCGGGATCGGTACATGGCTGTCTATGCAAGTTACGCATACTTTCCTTGAGAATGCGTATGACTGATTTGGGTTTTTGACCGCAACTTTTTGCGAGCGGGACGTGTGCCGTGATGGGGTCGCTGATTCTGCTCGGAGGGGAGGGGTCGCGCGTGCCGGCGGTGATGTCCGGGATTTGGCGTCAGGCGCGTGCGCGTTTCTCTATTTTCAACAGAAAACGCGCCGGATTTACGGATTTTACCCGACTCTCACCCTGGTATTGCAAAGTGAGGCGAGGGTTTTCTCTGAATTTCCCAGAGGTTTGCCGGTTAGTTTGCCGTTGCAATGCGGTTGTTGCTCCGCATCAGATCAAGGGCGATTTCAATCCGCGAGACCCGGACTTTAAAGCTGCTGAGGGCCGGTCCGGATAAACCTTTGACCGGGCCAAAGTCCGCTATATTCAATGGGTTAATCTGATTACCGTTTCGCAGAATCTCAAAATGTAAATGCGGTCCTGTCGAGCGCCCGGTGCTGCCGACATACCCGATTACCTCGCCTTGACGTACCCGATCGCCGTATTTCAGATTCGCCGCATATTTCGACAAATGAGCGTATGCTGTCTCATAAGTGCTGTTATGACGGATGCGGATATACTTGCCGTAACCGCCATTTCTGCCAATAGAATCAACGATCCCGTCACCGGCTGCGAAAATCGGCGTCCCTGTCCGCGCCCTGAAATCCGTACCCCTGTGCATTTTGCTATACCCCAAAACAGGATGGATTCTCATGCCAAAATGCGAGGAAACCTGCGCTCCCGCGAGCGGCGTGCGCATCAATGTGCGCTTATTTGTTTTACCCTTCGAATCAAAATACCCAGCATTACCAGTAAGATCATCGACCCCGCGATAAAGTGCGATTTCACTGCCGCGATTCGTGAGTTTTGCATAGAGAATATCGCCATATGCACCGTTAGGCTTTTTCTCAAACAGCGCCTCAAAATGATCACCGCGTCTTAAATCGCGTTCAAAATCAACACTGTAACGGAAGATGTCCGAAAGTACTTTCGTCTCTCCAGCAGTGAGGCCCGCATCTGCAGCAGCGGAATAAAGACTAGAAGAAATTGTGCCTTCTATCAGAACGGTGTCATCGTGCTTCCCTGTGATGGACAAAATTTCTTGCTCAGGTACCAGAGCCGCAGAAACATCAGCTTTTTCCGCGGTTATATCAAGGGATTGCCAAATTGAGTCAGTTTCTCCATCCCATCGAAGTTCTATCGGTGGCTGGCCAAATTGACGTAACCGAACTGCCAGCAATTGGTTGTCATCCGGTGACAACATTGCAATATCGACTTCATCACCCTCAAAGAGTAAATCAGCAATATTATCAGCACGTAAGGCGACTAATGTTGCTTTTTGATCATTTTTACTCAGCTCTGCGCGTGACAATATTCCCTCAAGGGTTTCACCGGCACTGGCTTCATAGGAAACGATTACGGGGCCTGATTCCAAACCCTCGATATCAGGAAGAGAATCGAATGCGTCAGGTTCGCCCAGTGATTGCTTGATGGGTGTGGGATCGAATGCGGGCAACTGGTCAAGACCTGAAGAGTTAACCGGATTCCAATCGTCATTTGGTATTGAAAGGCTGGCTATCTCGACTGTTCGATGTCCCCAAGATAGATCTTTAATCGTTGATTTCATTGCTATTAAATCATCAGATAGATCTAATTGTGCTGGTTTGTTTCCATCAAGTTCAGGAACAACATGAGCGAATATAACTTTATCGCGATTGATATATAGTCCATCACCAATAGGAAAGTCTCGATGCTCCGGCGATGTCAGGTCATCTGATAATTCTGTGTCAGCAGTAACAGAACCAGTTACCGGTATACGGTTTATTTCAGTTTGTGTGCCTAAGTAAATTGGAGCGAATGAATTTTCCAGAACCTGCGGTACATTTTGAGAATGATCCATTTCCGTTTCCGGCGCTCGGCCTGCAAGTACAACAGTTGTTGAAATAACTGCGCCCACAGTCATGGCGGCGGATTTACTAAACACGGTTCGTCTCAAAACGAGTGATACTAACCGTGATTTCGAGTGAGGTGCATGGAAGGTCATGCTTAATTTCCGATTCACTGCTCGTTATTCAAAGCTAAATAACAAAACGCATTACACTTAGCTTTAATTTTATCTTTTTGGAAAACTGCCCATTAACGTGTAAAATGTCAATGTCCCTGAACTGTTTCGCCATTTCGCCCAAAAAAATCAAAATTTTTACATTTTCTGCTTGCTAGTTTGATAATGAGTGCCTAAAACCCGCCCTCCAGACGAGGCGCTGCGGCGGAATTGTTTGGCGGCTGATTTAGCCGGTGCTCTTTGAAATTGATAAAGTAATGAAGGGATATGCGGGCGGCTTTCT
>CALKIZ010000107.1 GCA_937995735.1 uncultured Neomegalonema sp.
GAAATCGCCATGACACTCAATACCACACCACGAAAGTGCCTCGACTTCAGATCACCAATCGAAGCCTTCCTCGCCGAACTTGGCAAGCACGTCGATATCCGCTTCAATGATAACGTTGCACTTCGCTCATGAATCTACCCCGAAAGTCCGGTGAAACGATCTGTCCAAGTCGCGGTTTCTGTCATGCCATCATAATTGCCGTGGCCTGTCGGATTGGCAAGAAAACAAATTAATTAGAGATAAGGCCGGTTGGCACAGTGTAGAAAACGAGGTCGGTTTTTGGTTGGTACGTATCGTAGAGCCGACGGCCAGCGTGATTGGTTTCTTCGGTGAGCCAATCGACTGTTGGCAAGCCTTTGTCTTTGGCAATGGATAAAACTTCATCAATTAAACAGCGTCCCGCACCTTGCCCGCGCTGTGTTGGGTCGACAAAAAGATCGGCGAGATAACACGTCATTTTTCCGGTCAGCGTGTTGTGCATTAATTGGTAATGCGCGAGGCCGATGGGATGGCCGCTTTGTGCGATAGCGAGGACGCACCAAAAGTCGTTATTCGGATCGAATATCCAATTCCATACGCGATCCATGTGATCTGTCGATGGACCAACTTCATAGAAATACAGATACGCGCGAAATAAAGCTGACCATGGTTTCCGGTCCGATTTTTCGAGCGCTCTGACGGTATAGTTCATTTCTTGCGCAGGCATTCATCCCAGTAATCGTAGAGTGCCATCAGGATGCAGGCGATTGCGATGATCAGGAAGGGAAGGCCGCCGTTAAACCCGGCAAAGCCGGTTGAGATGCTGTGTGATAGGCCGAGGATAAATATTGCAAAAACGGCAAAACCGATCAGGCCGGTGATTTTCTTCGCGGGATCTTTTTTCTGATTTTCCGGTTTGGACATCTTTGACTCCTTTAAGTGGTCGCGGGGTCGGGCGCGGCAGGAGAGAGGGTTTTCTCTAACCAATGCGCGGTGCGGAACAGGCGGTCATCTTCTTCTTGCGCGCCGACGAGTTGCAATCCCATCGGCAGGCCGTTTTCGCCTTCAAAGAGGGGAAGGCTGAGGGTTGGTAGGCCCGAGAGGGTCCAGATTTTTTGGCAGACAGCATCGCCGGTTGTGTTCTCGCTGAGAAGCGGAGCTATGCCGAGTGAAGCCGGGCAGAGGATCGCGTCGTAATCGTTGAAGAAGCCTTTGAAGTAGGCTTCTGCGGAGCTGACGCGCGCGATGGCTTCGGTATAGGCGTCGCTGGTGACAGCACGGCCATGGACGAGCATTTTTTTCAGAATGTCGTCGGTGTTCTTCGGTGCGATTGCCGGATTGCCGTCGAGGTTTCGTGCAAACTCGTACGTGTGGATCGTGAGTTGATCCGCGAGGAATTGTGCAAAACTTTCCGGGGCGGGGAAGCGTTCGACGTGATCGCCGAGGGCTTCGCAGACTTCCTCCATTGCGGCGCGCATCGAGTCTGTGAGCGCGAAGGACGGAATATCGAGATAGATGAAAGCCGGTTCAACGGGCGGTTCGCTGTGATAGCCGCCCAAAGTCACAGGCTTTGGCCGCAGGTGGCTTGCGCTGTCGGCGGCGTCGTATCCTGTTAGGGCATCTGTGAGGAGGGCCACGTCTTCGAGTGTGCGCGCAAAACCGCCGACGCAATCGAGCGTTTCAGACGTTTGCAAAGCGCCGCGCCGCGAGATTGATCCGCGCGTTGGCTTGAAGCCATAGACACCGCAATAGGACGCGGGGCGGTTGACTGATCCTCCGGTTTGGCTGCCGATGGCGAGTGGCATGTGTCCGGCGGCTACGCCAGCCGCTGACCCTGAGGATGATCCACCGGGGGAGTATTCCGGGTTGTGGGGGTTGCGGGTTGTTGACGGGCTGACGAAGGCAAGGGCGGTGGTGACGGTTTTGCCGAGGATCACGGCTCCGGCTTCGCGAAGTTTTTCGACGGCGGCGCAATCTGCATCCGGTTGCCGGTTTGTGTGGGCCGGAGAGCCAAGGCCGGTTGGCATATCGCCGGTGTCGAAGATGTCTTTGACACCTACAGGGATGCCATGCAGCGATCCTAAAGGGCGGCCTTGCTTGCGCAAATCGTCCATGGCTTCGGCTTGTTTCAGTGCGTTGTCCGCGTCGAGAAACGCCCATGCACCGATTTGCCCGTCTGTCTCTTCGATCCGTGCGAGGCAGGCTTTTGTCAGATTAACTGACGAAAGCCGCCCTTCACGAATTTGCGCAGCGGCATCTGTTGCGTTTAGCGCCCAATGCGTCACGCGACGTACTCACCAAAGAGATAGTCAGGCAGCCACAGCGCGATGCCGGGGAAGATATACATCATCACCATGCAGAAAATCACGATGGCGAGATACGGCATGATCCCTTTGAAGATCTCCACCAGCTCGATCTGGTTCTTCAATACCCCTTTTAGGTAATAGGCCGACATGGCCATGGGGGGAGTGAGGAACGAGGTTTGAAGGTTCAGCGCCACCAGCATCGCGAAGAAGTACGGGTTCACGTTGAACGTATCGAGCATGGGCAGAAAGATTGGTACGAAGATAATGAGAATCTCCGACCATTCAAGGGGCCAGCCGAGTAGGAAGATGATGAGCTGGCACAGGATCAGGAATTGGATTGTCGAGAGGTTCATCGACAGGAACCAGTGCTCAATCACATCGTGACCACCGAGATACGAGAATACCGATGCGAAAGTCCACGAACCGACGAACATCCAGCACACCATCGCAGTGGCTTTGGCGGTTAGGAAGACGGATTCTTTTACCTTTGTCCATGTCAGGGAGCGATAGAGGACTGCGAGAACCAGTCCACCCAGTGCGCCCATGGCGGCGGCTTCGGCGGGGGTTGCTAAACCTCCGAGGATTGATCCGAGGACGAGCATGATGAGCACGGCCAATGGCACGAAGGAGCTGATCAGTGACCACCAGATATATCCGCGTGTGATGGATGGATCAGGAGTCGGTTTCGGAGCTATGCCCGGATTAATTGTGACGCGCGCGATCACGTAGAGAATGTAACACCCTGCCAGCATCAAGCCGGGAAAAACAGCCGCCGCGTAAAGGCGCAGCGGTGACAGCTCTGCGATGGCTGCATAAACGATCAACATGATCGACGGTGGAATGAGTATACCCAGTGTCCCGCCCGCACAAATCACGCCTGAGGCAAAGGACTTGTTGTAGTTTGCATTCGCCATTGCCGGAAACGCGAGCAAGCCCATCAGTGTCACAACAGCACCGACGATGCCCGATGCGGTCGAGAACACTGCGCAGGTAATCAAAGCCGCAATCGCCATTGAGCCGGGTAGGTTGCGGGCGGCGAGTTGTAGGGAACTGAACAAGCGATCAACGATGCTCGCGCGCTCAACCACGTAGCCCATGAACAGGAACAATGGGATTGCGACGAGCGTGTCGTTCTCCATCACCGAATAGGTGTTCTGGTTCAGGAGGTAGAAAATCTGGTTGTCGAACAGATCGCCGAATGTCTCGATGTAATCAGAATCGTAGTAAGCGTAATAGCCGAACGCAACGCCCATCGCGAGCAACGTGAATGCCACGGGAAACCCGAGCAACACGAGCACGATGAACAGCGAGAGCATGACAATGGCGACTTCGGGATTGGTCATTAGACTTGCCCCCGCTTAGCTTGCTCGGCCATAGCCATTTCCATTAATTGGTCCTCAGTCTCTTTGACGTCTTCGAGGCGTTCAAGCCACACCCCTTCTTTCATGGCCTTCCAACATCGCAGGCACTCGGCCACGCCCTGTAAAATCAACAGGAAGCCGGCAATCGGGATGAGGGTTTTGAAGAAATAAATCTGAATGCGTGCGGGGCTGTTCCAGCTGACTTCCTGATAACGCCACGAGTCTGCGGCAATTTCCCAACCGAACCAGAAGAGGGCCAGCATACCTGGGAAAAAGAAAGTGAGATAGAGTGTAAAGTCGATGCGGGCCTGCCATCTGACGGGCAACAGCCGATAGACCACATCGCCGCGAACGTGAGCGTCTTGCGCAAGCGCATATGGTCCCGCCATTAGGAACAACGCGCCATACATTTGAACCATCATATCGAAGGCCCAGACAGTTGGAGCATTTAAGACGTAGCGTACGAACACTTCGTAAGAGACTGATAGCGTCAAGATCATTATGCACCAGCCAAAGGAGCGACCAACCCAAATACTAAGACTCTCAATGGCATGAATAATTTTTACCAACACGACCTCCCCGGAACGGTTGATTAAATGGAAAAAGCAGAATGCGTATCGGTTACGCTTGACCGCATAAATACCCGACCGGCGATGCGGTCGGGTTCAGGCAATGACGTGAAGCACTGCACTCCTGAAATACGATGTGAATTTCAGGAGTTAAACGCAGATCACTATCAACCGAAATAGTGATTATAAGCCAGCTTGTAATCAGGCTGATTCAGGTTGAGATAGTTCATCACATCTTTGGCGTATGCTTTTTGTGAGTCGACGACTTTTGCGAAGAACTTATCTTCACCCGAAAGGCGCTCAACAACGATGTCCCATGCTTCCAACTGCTTTTTCATCACTGAGTCAGGCGTGCGGTACACGTTGACACCCTGATCCTGCAGCTTCACGAGGTCTTCCGCATAACGTTTGGTGTTGTGCCAGTAGAAGTTGGAGTTTTCAGCTTCAGAAGCGTGTTTCAGGATCGCTTGCAGCTCTTCAGGCAGTCTGTTGAACATCTTCTTGTTGAAGGTGATTTCAAAGAATTCCTGAGACTGGTGGAAGCTGGCAAGGTGGTAATGCTTGGACACGTCCTGCATACCAAAATCGCGGTCAGAGGTCGGATTGTTGAACTCTGCTGCGTCAATCAGGCCGGACTTCATTGCAGGCTGGATTTCACCGCCCGGAAGCTGAACAACTGACATGCCCATTTCGAGCAGAACGTCAGCCGCCAGACCAACGGTCCGGTATTTCAGACCTTCCATCTGAGAGGCGTCTTTAATTTCTTCTTTGAACCAACCCATCGGCTGTGCAGGCATCGGACTGTTGAAGAACGAAACGACGTTTAGATCAAGCTCTCCCATCAGCTCATCAAACAGCTCTTGACCACCGCCATAGTGCAGCCAGCCGAGCACTTCTTGTGAAGACCAGCCGAAGCATGGACCCGTCCCGAAGAGCGAAGCAGATTTCGATTTCGAGTACCAGTAAGCAGGCACGTAGTGCGCGCCATCAAGAACGCCGCGATGAACAGCGTCTTGCATTTGCGAGGTTTTCACCACGGAGTTCACAGGCAGCAGGTCGATTTTAAGAGCATCGCCCGCCATTGCGTGAACGCGATCAACATAGGATTTCGCATTCTCAAGGAAAATTCCGCCGCCCCAAGCAGCCTGAACTTTCAGAGTTTTCGTTTTAGCGCGGGCAACATGCGGCATCGCCACAGCAGCAGAACCCGCCGCGATGGTTGCTGCACCGCCGCGCAGAAATGAGCGGCGCGAAGCCTTAGGGTTATTTTCTTTCGTCATAACATCCTCCCGGTCGTCTTCATATTTTTTGAGGCCCTTTAAACTGGGACACCAGATTTCTTTAGCAAGCAATTTTACTGAGGGATAGCGATTTTGCCGATACGGGTTGACAACTTCGAGATCGAAATTCGCGTCTGCGGGGAAATCTGCGATAATTTTAGGCAAAGTTGCTAAAGCCGCTGTGATCTGGAAATAAGAAGTAATGAGACAGTTTACGAACGCGCTTATATTTATATGCGTCAGGTGACCCGGATACTTTTTTGCTCATCTCAAAAACATAGAGGCAGGTTCAGCAGTTTCACAAAATGACAGCCAAATTGATAGAATGGTCCCTCCCGACCCGCTACCAAGAAGTTGTAAGCTAAGATGCTTTACTGCAGGCATTCAACACTTAGCACTACTTTAAGTAATTGTTCGCGCTAAAATATTTGACTTAACAGGAATCCGGAAGATTTATTGTTGACGTAGAAAGAATTGATGAACACGTTGAGCAATATCGATTAGGGAGGAGATCGTATGTTCAATATCATGAAATCAAAAAGATGTAAACTTTTTCTTACATCATGTGTGTTGAGTTTAACGCTTACTGTTTCATCTGTCAAACAAGCTAAAGCCGTTGTTATAGCGCCTGAAATTGCTGCTATAATTGGTTTTTTAATTGAACTTGGATTAGACAGTGCGCAAGCAAGGGAAAGTGCAAGTATTTTGAGAAGTGCCGCATTTAACTGTATAAGCGGTATTCGTAACAACAACAGACTTTTTCATTTCAATAGGCGATGTCAAGTCAGAGTACCACAATGTACCGGCAACCCACGGCCCGGGTATGCCACTTTCAATGTGTCGGTTATTGCTGTGGTCCCCAGACGTACTAATCCTACAGTGCATGTTGGTCTGCGCAGCATAGACGGATGTTATGAAAATGACTCGGTTTGTGGTGTTTCTGCCGCAAGTGGCTTTTGCGGTACGCTAATTCACTGGAATACCAGAGTTGGCCCTGTAATTTCCACTGTTGAAAGACCACGTGTTTTAGTTAGTCATGTGCGTGGAAGAGATCCAAACGCAACTACCAATAGGGGCGGGGTTGCACGGATTCGATGCACATTTAGTGATTTCTACAATAGAAATAGAACCGGTTGTCACCGCTTTTTAAGCTGGCCCGGGAATAGAAATAGACTCTAAAGTTTTTTAAAAGTACCCGTTGATTTCCCGTCGGGTACTTTTGCCCATTATGGATAGATCTATTGCTTGGTGTACGGCATCCGAAATGACATTGGTGATTAAAAGAACAGTCCTGTTATTTGTTTATTTTTTATCATCCTGTGGACATTCAAACTTACCGGAAACGCAAGGCCTTTCAATCGGGTTTCCGGCAACCGGCACTGTGAAAAAGAAATTTACAATCAGCGATACAGCCGATTTTGAGGTTGAACGCTTTGGTACTGTTGCAGGTGATGGCGCTACTCTGGTCACGACCGCGACATTAGACCCGCTAAGCAGATTGTTTTTTTCTACGACAGAGCTTGCGCGAAGCGCGGCCACAGCCGCAGCAGGAGCTGCGGAAAGTGATTTCAAGAAACAGAAGTGCCTTTATGAAGTGGTTGTGGATGATGAAACAATTCATGAATCTGTCAGGTCACAAATATTTTTTTCAGCTTCATCTGCAGCACTGGACTCACTTGGTCCAACTGAAGAACTCATCGGTTTAGCCGGTGGTGATACAGTGCCTGTATCTTTAGCAACGGATGAAGAAATAGACTGGTGGAAGAAGAACAAGCCGCCTGATGATGTTCTCATATCCCAAGATATTAATCCAAAGGAGAAGGAAAAAGTAATTAAAAGTAAGTCAGTCACAATACCTCAGACATGCAATGCAAAAATTGTGGAAGATACAAAAGTATTCATATCCTTTCACACTTGGGGGGCTTCACTTCATATACTAGAATAATGGTCAGTATTTATCCGGGTGTTCAGTTAAGCGTAATTTCAGACGTGAAGTGCAACACCGCGACGGAATTTGATATCCGTCTGTTCGGAAATAACAAACGGTGTTGCGATGTCAGGATACAAACACCTCGGGTCCGAGGAAAGGGATCAAATTGCTCAGTTGAAAGCCAAAG
>CALKIZ010000108.1 GCA_937995735.1 uncultured Neomegalonema sp.
TAGTTCAGACCTTTAGAGAATGATCCTAAAGCGGATGTACCTGCTGTGTTTCAATCCGCACCCGTGAGGGGCGGTAGTTCAGACCTTGGAAACGCGGTAAGAACCCGATCGCGATCAGATGTACCTGCTGTGTTTCAATCCGCACCCGTGAGGGGCGGTAGTTCAGACAAAACACACCGCTCGCTTCATATCAGGCCGTTGTTTCAATCCGCACCCGCGAGGGGCGGTAGTTCAGACCCTGTTAGGAACGACAATAGAAATGCTAATGTTTCAATCCGCACCCGCGAGGGGCGGTAGTTCAGACTCACCTCTGGGATCTTATTGAAAATATTAGTATAAAACCAGCGCTTTCCATGGTCGATATCCAATTTTAACAATTTGGGTTTCTCATTCATCGTTAAAACCTTGACAGTAGTACTATTTTTTAACAATATCAAAGAGCTGGCGCTTTTCCAAGCGCGAAGTAAATTTTTTGATTCAATACAAAACCAAAGATGCCTGATACATCCGCGGCAGTCGAGCCGAAATTTGTGACCCCGGTGGCTATGCGGCTGCACAGGCCTAAGATTAAGTGCGACCTTGAAACCTATGCGGCGCAGTGGTTCGATCAGACGATTTACCTGCGTCTTGCCGGGATGGGGAGGCTTGTGGATCATCCGGCGTTGCTCAATAATCTTCGACGCAGTTTTGGCGGTGCTCTCGGGCGTGGGGCCTCGGAGGTCGCGCGCAAAGGTGGGCCGTGTTTCTGGACGCCGCCAAGTGCACTCGACATTTTCTTCCGTGAACAACTGCGCTGGGGCGGCGAGGGGCTGCCAAAACCCTTTGTCATCCGTGCGGACCGTGACGAGATCGACCTGATCGTCAGCCTACACGTTTTCGGTTTTGCTAAAGATTGGCTGGCCGCTGCTGAACATGCTTTTATTGATGGTCTCCGGACCGTGCTCCCCTGGTCGAAATTGGGAGGATCGGTACCTGATATTGTAACTCGCCATATCAAAACCTGCGAGGGGATTGATCTTGGTCGGGTTCCATCGTCAGTGATCTTAAACTGGTTGACACCGCTGGATACGCACCGCCTCGATGTGATGGCTGCGCCTTGGTCAATTTTCACCCGGCTTTTACGCCGGACAAAAGGACTTGCGCGCTGGTACGACACTGATCTTGATGCAGATGATTTTTCGCTGGAAGGGTGTTACCGCGCGCTGAGTTATGACATGAGCATGGTGCAAGCCGGTACCGCAGAATTCTGGAGTGGTCGTAACCGCAAAGCTGTACCTCAGACCGTGATGCGGGGACAAATGCGGATCAGCGGCGAAATTAGTCCACTCTGGCCGTTGTTGAAAATCGGACAACGTATCAACGCAGGTCGGGGGAGCGTGCAGGGACGGGGACGGTTTAAGATAGAGATTGAAAACTAAATAGCGTTCATAATTCATACGCATGTAATGAAGGTTTTCTTAGGCCCATTATTGAGACCTTTAATCGTGCATTATAGAAAATTAATGAAAAGCATTGATATTAATTATTATATTGATAATTATAAATAACCTATAATTGATTATGATAAATCAACAATCAAAAACTGTTATTTATCAGTGTATTACGATTAGATTTTTGAATCTGCTGCGCTGTTAGTGGTTCGAAATTGATCACTACACGGTGTCCTGTGGCTTTTGCGAAGCGATTTAACGTGCGCGTCGAAGGCGTTTCTTTACCACCTTCTAGATAGTGGATTATTAGTATTTTTAATGGATAATTGTAAATATCCGCATATGTATATTATGATAAATCAACGCTCGTAAACTGTTATTTATCAGCGTTTTACGAATTAAATTTTTGAATCTACTGTGCTGTTAGTGGTTCGAAATTGATCACTACACGGTGTCCAGTGGCTTTTGCGAAGCGATTTAAAGTCCGCGTCGATGGCGTTTCTTTCGCACCCTCTAAGCGCGCTATGAATGATTGTGAGGTTTCCATCCGCTCGGCTAACTCTTGTTGAGTCAAGCCAGCCGCACCGCGCGCCTTGATGAACCGATCCGCAAGCGCAAACGTGTTTTCAAGCGCGGCGAACTCAGCGACATATTCAGGGTCTTTGTGCCATTCATCAAACGCGGTTTGAACGGGTATGGTTTTCTTCTTCCCCTTTGTCATTCCTCTATCTCCTTTGCCCTCTCAAGGGCCGTTTCAATCTCACGACGCGGGGTCTTTTGGGTCTTCTTTGTGAAGACGCGCAGAATGACCATACGTTTTTCAATACGGGTGACATAAACTGCGCGGGCAATTGTATCCCTGCCCTTCATGCGTATTTCCCACAGTTTGCCTTCTAGGTGCTTGATGTAAGGTTCATGCACGCACTCAAAGCCATTGGCCCATACCAGCCGAACAATATGCTCAAATTTCGCCCTGACTTCTTTGGGCTGAGCTTCCATTTAGGCCAACACATCTCCGTCTAAAAATTCAACAGGCCGCATAAAGAAATTATGCTTAAAAGGGTATAATTCGTCGAACTGTTATTCGGCGTCAACGGTTCAACAAAACACTCCGTATGCAGATGTTTTTATTAACATTATTTCTTGCGCGACTCTTCAGAAACGCGGTTTAACGCTGAGTGTAGATTCACAAACAAGATGAATCACATAACGACAGGCTGAGCATCCAAAGGTGCACGATATACGAGTATTGTATCTCGTATTATCGCTTTCTTTTCTTAGATGCTTTCGCCATAATTCGAACGAAGCAGAAACCGATTTGGAGAAATAGAGGCCCAGAAAAAGTAAACCCTCGGAAGCCGAGGGGATCACAATAGATTAAATTTCAGACCTTTCTTCTAAGTGATCCCCAAAATTAAATCAAGCAAAATCGTTACTTTGGCGAACGCTATCCCTTTGCTTTTTGGTCACGGCTCCGATTTTCAGAAATTGGAGTGAAATCAATGACTAAGACGCTATCCGTTGCCGATGTAGAGGCAGCGAACGAGAAAATTGTGGCTGACTTTCAGGGATTACCGGCAGAAATCGAGCCGTGGCAGCTTCGAAAATTAGCCCGATCCTTTGCCCCGGCGCTCAAATTATCGAAGGGCGCAGAGATACACTTGCTTGAAATGTTGGAGGCCATCGGAGAACCGCAATGGAGATCATCGTCGCCATTGGCGTTCCGCTCGGTAATCTCATGTGCGGTAAAGCGCAGAGCAAGCGAGCGGCAAATTACACGCTACGAACGTGAAATCATCTTGGCAGGACTCGCATACAGACCCGTCAAACATGGACGCCGACATAGTGGACACGGCGGCAATGGTTTGAACTTCGCACCTTTCGTTGTGCGCCTCGATTACTTCCGAAATCTCGCAGCCGATGCAGAGCAGCTTGAAAAAGATCACAGCCGCGCCCGCGCCGCATATCGCTCCTGTATCCGAAAAATATATCAGGCCATTGCACGAGCGCGGATGTTCCCTTGCCTCGATGAAATCAGAGAGATCGCAGAGAGTTTGGAAGCGACGAAAATAGCGCGCATATCGGCGCGGATGAGTCTCGCCGTGATCGACCGCGCCCACGCGAGCGCAAAAGCATTATTGCACCGCCTCGAAGCGCTTTTGACGACTGTGGATAACAGAGATGAATTACATAAAATGTCTGACCAGTCGGACATTTTAGACGCTCACACAGAAATTACAGATAATCCCATTCCTACGGAATCTTGTAATGAATCTGTGGATAAGCGGTCACGCCCTTACGGGCGTGTCTCTCAAACAAAGATGCGGGCTAACGCCCGCAATTGCATGGAAAAAGATGAGAGAACGGATCGAGCCGAGCGTCAACCTATATTCAGCCAATCAAATTTATCCGAAAACCTCATTCATACAGCTTTGATGATTGCTGGATCGCAATTCATTGAAGCCTATACGAAAGCACCGTGCGATGGATGGGCCGGAATGAGATATGCGGCAGAGAGCCGAATATCTCATCTTAAAATTTCGCCGCAGTTATGGCGGGAATCGTGCAAGCGTATGGGAGAAGATCAAGCCGCCCTAGCTCTTATCGTGGTCGAAGCAAAATTCTCGCGAGACGAGATAAGAAACCCCGGCGGATACATGCGTGGCCTCGGACAGAGGGCCGTGACTGGATCGCTCAACATTACGAAATCTATCTTCGGCATCGCCAAGGCCCGCGAAAGTATTATCGCATGATGTTATAATTATTTTCGCTCATCAGACGGGTTAATAACGCGCGACCACCACACATAATCGTTGGTAAAATCATCGCTGTCTTCATCGGGTATCGTAATGCTGATAATGCCCTCGTCGCGGCCTTGTATCAGGTTCGTGCAGACTTGATTGTCCCGCTGGTTTCCATACTGCAAACACCGCGCGGGAATGCGTCTTGTAAAGAGGCGCGCTGGAACTTCATACGTATCATTTGATCCGTTCGAACCGACACTGGTACAGACACCAAAAGGAGGTTTGAAGTTGCGAAGCCGTTTAAGCATATACGAATGAGCGTCACCGCACCCGCTTGGAAAGCCGCCCGCAAGACATAAGATAACTTTACAATCCATATCGAAGGATTGCGCGGAAGCTGGCGAAGCGCTCAAAAACCCACCGATTAAGAGAGGGCCGAATGTCGCGCATACAATTTTCTTTCGCATGTTTAATCCTCACTATTGATTTCAGTTAGGTCTTTCTCGAAAGACTTTAATATCGGTCGGTCGTCTCACACCGTCGATTTTTGCAAGCTGGATAATAACGTCGATAGCGCGCTTACATTCATCGAAGATGTTATCTTGATTTTTGGCTGTTCCAGCCTGCATTACCATGTTCGACAAACGCCAGAGCGCGCCGTCAGGCGAGTCCGCGTGTAATGTCGAAATTGCGCCGGGATGTCCTGAATTGATTACCGATAGAAAATCAAAAGCCTCAGCGGATCTCAATTCGCCCATCATAATCCGGTCAGGCCGCAATCTTAGACAGGCTTTAAGTAAGTCGCTTGATGTTGTAGTGGAGCTAACGCGCATCGAAACACAATTCTTTTGCTTCGGTCGCATTTCATAAACATCTTCGATTGTTACCAAACGCTCGTTTGGATCAATCGCTTCGAGACATGCGCGAAGCCATGTTGTCTTGCCAGATGAAGTACCGCCAGAAAACAGAATGTTCCATTTTGCTTTCACAGCAGCATGGAGGAATGCTTCCAGATCATCACCGTCTAAGGCTGCAAAAACGGGAGTCGATAGGGTATCTTTACCGCTTTGCAGATCGTGTAATGACACATCATTGCATAAGGTTTTCATCGGCAGGACATCAACGACGGTACGTCTTAAAGCAAGGCAATGCCCGCCCTCTATAACTTTCGGCGCGACAACTTGAGAGCGCCAAAGGCTCCCATCGAATTGAAATTCCGAACCGGCCAGCGGGGTACTACTCGATATAGGGCTGTTACCAGCCAAATCGTGTGCAAGCCTCGTTAAATCAGCTTCGCTTATTTCGATGTCGGTTTGCGACATATAAGGATCGCCTGCCCTTTCTATCCAAACCGCACCATCTGCATTTACAACAATTTCCGTTAGTCGCTCATCATCTAGTAATTCGCTCCCGAAACACGAGCGTAATTGTTCTGTTGCGTAAGTTCGTTGGCTCATTGCGGTGCAGGTGTCAGTTCTTCTGATGTGGGAAACGCAGTTCCGAATTGTTCAATGATCAACTGCGTATCAAGTTCGTCATCTTTCGCTTCTTCGCTGGACTGACGACTTCCATCGAACACCATCTGAGGCGCTGCGATCCGCGCAGCCTCACCGTTATTATCGACCGCGTTCAATTGTTGTGCGCGTTCCCATTTCGAATCTTGAAGCGTGACGGGACGGCGCGGCAATCGAGATTCAGCGGCGAATTTTGCCTCAAGTTCGTTGATATAACGCTCATAGCTATCAGTCTTGCTTTCATAGAGTGACTGCATTGCTTGCATGTCATTTCTCATCTTTTGCAATTCATCAATGAAGGCTTCAGGCATCACATCGGGTTCAGTATTTTTTTTGTTGAGCATCGCTCGAAGAGATTCAATTTCTGATCTTAGTTGCAGCACTTCTTCGTTTGGACCTTCAGGTTCAAACACGATTGGCGATGTATCGCCAAAAAGCGCACTAGGAGATGTTTCAGGTGCATCATCTGTCACAGCCGCTTCAGGTGTGATTGTGGGAGTTGAAGCAACACCAGCGCCGCCCAATGTGACAATCGCAAAGCCGCCAAAAAATATGACGCAGCCAGCAATAACGCCGATCATCGGCCAATTTGTATTTTTGGCCTGATCCTCTTTGACCTTGCCACGCATCAAAGCAACGCGATCCGCAAGAACGTCATTCTGATTTGTACTATCAGTCATTAAGCAGCCTCCGCATCAATTCGATATTCTTCAACAAAAAAAGCTACAGGGTTTTTGCGTCGAAATTCTCTTGTGGCTTCCCGCGCAAGGTCGCTAAAGAATTTCATGTTGATCACAAAATTCTGGTTTCGCACTTCGTTAGCCGTGCGAAAGGTTTTTTGGATACGAACCTGTGCTGACGTTGGATCATTGAGAGTGATCGAGAGAACTTTAACATCAACTGTCAGAGCCTTTCCGTGTCGTTCTATTGGATTGCGCGGGTTATCATCGGCGTAGAGATTGAATAATTCGCGCTTTGCGCGTCCGTCTGTAAAGACAGACCAGACCTCATTAATGCGACGTTTTTGATCCCAACTGTCATAGGTTTCGCGCATTGTAATGTATTTATAAACAAACGCTTCCGCCAGAATTGCGTCTGTCGAAACGGTTGTTGAATCAACAATTGATGTGATGTCCGCATCGCCGGTTTGAGCGTTCACTTTGACAACAACGTATTCAATCTTTTGCGGTCTATGCAGGCTTGTCCAAACCATCACGCCAATCGCCAGAGCCGCCATCGCGAAGAAGGCAAACCATGCGATCCGCTCGCTATAACGCCGCGACAGATAGACTTCATTTTCCCATATATCGGCGTTCGAGGACATTTACGATCTTCCAGTTTGGCGAACAAGATTTGCAGCACGTTCTTTTACAGAAGCGCGAGCCGCACCAGCAGAGCCGACTGCACCACCAGCACCGCCGCCACGAATTTTATTTATCGCAGCAGTAGCACCCCTAGCAGCGATAGAGCCAGCGGCGCTTCTTGCGCCGCGACCGCCAGAGTTCAGTGCATTTTTGAATATCTCCGTTGTTGTTCCACCGAAGGATGCTGCACCACCGGAAATTGCCGTCGCCATGAATGGCACAGCGAGCATCGTGACCGTGCCAATAATCGAAAGGAAGGTCAGTTCCCACATGCGGCTCAGTAGGAACTCATTTTCAACGCCCGATGTAGGCAACCCATCGGCTTGGAAATTTGCGTTATCAAGAACTTGATCCGAGGCCGCGACGAAAAATCCCAATATCGCAAAAACAAAAATTTGGACCATCATCACTTTGATGATGCCGCCAAGATAAGATTCGAAAATATTTTTGGTTGCGCCAAGAAAGGACCAAACCAAAAAGAGCGGTGCAAGCGCCAAGAAGATGAACAGAAAGACTTCAGTGACCAGCAGAAGGGCAAAAGCGATGCCGACCATGATAAACGACACAAATATCATACTGTAATAGGCAATGCCGCCGGTCATTTCATCAAAACTTAAAAAATCACCATCGATGCGGCTACTCAATTTATTCCCTATATCTGTTATTGAATCGATATAGACGCCGAGTATCTGGACAAAATTTGGTGGCGCTGCATTTGGATCAAACGAAACCCGTGTGCTGTTATAAACAAATAAGCCAATGTTTTCGGGAAGATTGTCTAAAAATGGCAAGGCGACATCCGCCCATAAGACCCCGCCCGTCACCAGCCCATAAATTAATGCACCGCGAAACACAAAATACAGCAATCCATGAACGTCTACAACGCCATGCTTGACCATCTGAAACAGGTAAATCGCAAGCGTGACCGTCATTAAAAAAATGAGAAATGTTCCAGCTTCCGATGCAAGCGTATTAAAAATTCCAAACCGCGTGACCGCTAAAATATTCGTAAAGCTGTCGTAGGTGGTTGAGAGTATGTTTTGAACACTCATGGTTATTCGATGCCTTTCTTAAAGCACCGCGTTCTTTCTCGTAAAACCGTATTAGATAAGATAGTTATTCTGCGTGAGAGCAGCACGACTTGCTCGACAAATTCGTCGTCAGTCATTGTCATATATCGTTCTGGCATCGTGCAGTAATCATCTGCTTTTGGATACGCGCTTGGATCAAACTCTAACTCGCGCATGGCAATAACGGCTTCGCAGTTTGTCTCGCGATTAACGGATTTAACATAGCGGTCTACTTTTCGCGTCAGCAATTCATAAGTATTGAATTTTTGAACCTTCGGAACCCAATCCAACGTGTTTGGATCACGATAGACACAGGCCAGTGCAGACTCCGAAATGACGACGAATAATAAAATATATTTTAGCATTACTGATTAGCTCCCGTTTCGACAGGTTCAAACTGAATAGCGCGTCGGTTATTCGTTCGTGCGCGTATCGTGGCAGCATCCGCAATTGCTCTGCTTTGTGCGCTCACAGAGAGAAGTTGAAGCATCTTCGCTAGATTTTGACCGTTCTCGATTTGAACGCGCGTGTTCAAATCTATCGCCGCTTTCAGGTCGTCGTTTGTGGCTTCCGTTCCAAGTTGCGTCCGATATTCTTCGTAATGTTCGAACGCTGTACCTGCGTCTTGATAGAGCTTGTCACTGACGACAATCTCCGATTTTACCGATGTCAGCCTCATGTCATAGACTTCGCTTTGCGCCTTTTGACTATCGGCAGGAAAGAGCGTTTCACCGTCCACAAATTCGAACGTCTCATCTAGTTTTTCGAACTTTTCATTCAGTTCATTTGCAATGCCTTGGACCCGTCGCAGCCGTGCCAAAGAGGTGGAAATCTTATCTGCGGTAACGTCGCCTTCGAATAAGTCTGCAATGGCATCTCGCGCGCCGGTTATCGTTCGCAGTTGTTGTTCAGCGAGCAATATTTGATCATTCATCAATGTAATTTGGTTCGCTAATGATTTTAATTGATCAAGATTGACCCCTTCGATGCGTCCAAGCGCGACAATCTGTTGAATGATTTGCGCGATAGCAGCAGAGTCAAAAGTAGGAACACCGCCCGCTGAGGCAGGCGACGACATGCTCATAAGAGCCGCCGTCGAAATGGAAGCAAAAACACGCTTTAGATTTCTCATTAGTCTATGTCCCTTTGCAAATATTCTGAAAACCAGTCGTGTCCAAATTCAGCCCGCATCTTGTCCATATGCCGGACTGATTCAGCCGTGCCGGAGAACGCTTTCAGCGTTGCAGCGTCGTCAATACGTGCATCGAGCAGTATTGATCCTGCCGATTGTTTTACCAGTATCGTGCGCTGTTCGCGTGGTAGTGACTTGACCGTCTCAAATTCTATTGGTGTTAGCCCGAAGCCATCGACATAAGTTCGCTCGTCCGCACCGCTACTCGCAAAAAAGATCATTGTTTCGGCTGATTGAATCAATGTCTCCGAAATTGCCGACTTTGCAGCATCGGCAGGTTCTTGCGTTGCAAAGCATATGATGCCGTTCAGTTTTCGGATTGTTTTCATCCAATCCAAAATCCGATCCGCAAAACCATCATCATTCAGTAATTTCCAGCCTTCATCCATGAAGATTATGGACGGGTATCCATCATCTAATAGCCGCTCAATTCTGTAAAAAAGGTAATCCAACGCAGCCGAACGAGTTCGTGGTGATTTGAGCAGCGATGTCATATCAATGCCAATCGCGCTTTGCGAAATAGAAAACGTATCGCGCCGATTGTCAAAGAGCCACGACCTTGCGCCCTGCCCTACCCAATCGGACAAGCGATCAACAAGCGATCCGCTACCAGCATCATCAACCGATGTGAGCAGGCTCACAAAATTTGAGAAAGTTTTTAAACTTTCGTCTTCCGCTTCAGCGTTTCGTTGCGCCGCTTCTTGTATTCTTCGAAGCTGTTCAGGTTCTAAATTGGTATCAACAAGACGTTCAATAAAGCCCGCGAGCCATTCTGTGCCAACATCATCCGATACAGTCTGAAACGGGTTAAAACCTGAACCGTCTTCCGGTGCGAGCCGGACATACTCACCGCCTAATGAGCGGATCATCGTTTCCGCGCCACGGTCTTTATCGAAATAGATAATTCGAGGGGGCCGCTTTAAACGCCGCGTTTGCGAAATCAAAAAACCGGCGAGCGCGGTTTTTCCCGATCCCGGCGGACCAAAGATCAAAGTATTACCATTCGTGTTCGAGCCGCGCCCGTGGAACGAAAAGTGGTGTGCAGTGGCAGCATATGTCGGGAAGACGGTAATTGGACCGCCCCAAGGTAGGTTAGATTTTTCGCCTTGAAGGTGCGTGTGGAACGCGCAGAAATCCGCGAAGTTCTGATTTGAAATCAGACGGTGTTTCGAGCGCGCTTGATAAGCGACGTTTGCGGGAAGCTGCGACCAAAACGCCAGTTCTAATCCCATATCTTCGCGCCGCATTTTTAATCCGCTAGACCCGAGTGCGGTATCTACACTTGAAACCGCATCAATCAATTCCGCCTTTGTGTCGGTCAAGATCGTGATTGTAAAATGATGGCGACCAAAAATCATCGTCCCGCGCGCAATATCAGAGACGGCATCTTTTAAGTCTTCAATTGATGCCACGGCATCATCGCCGGAATCTTCAAGACGCTTTGCTTGGTTGCTTGCTTCGTTTCGGCTTTCTAACCGTCCCAAAGGCAAAAAAGATTGCGTGACGACGTACTCAATTTTTTCAGTCAGCAATTCGTCGAACATGCCGCTGAAGGAATGTTCGTCATACGCTTGCACCGCCAGTATTGCGCCGAAGCGGTTTTCTGAGGGCGATGTACCGAGGATTTCAAAGGACTCGCCGCCGAACACAACACGGCCAGACGGTATTGCGTGAGCAATAAAGTCAGATGTTGCGGGTGTTTCTTTCCATGATCCACCAATTAGCTTGGATAAAAACGACAAAGCAAGTCTGCGATCTTGCGGTGTATCATTAAGACGCCGAACGCCGAATTGACTCAGCGATGATGAAAGCTGCGATGCAGCGGTTTCGAGTTTTTCTATCTCACGAGCGCGTTGTTCACGCACCTCACCCAAGGAATCTTGTTTGCGGTAATTACGCGCTTTCAACATTCCAGTCATAGCAGAAAAAGCACTTTGGATTACGCCCGACTGCGCTTCGGCAGTTCGGCGTATCAGCGTCACGAAATGTCTAATTTCATAAAGCGTTTTGGATGCAAGTTGACGACGATATTGCTCATCAACTGGTTCAGCGAAAGTGTCCGATTTTAGAGGCTCTAAAATTGTTGATGTGTCGCGCTTCATTCGAAGTGTATGACAGTACACCATGTTGTAACCGTCAGCGATGGCCGTCATGGAGCGTGCGAGAGCATTGTTTGCGGTTTCCAACGTATGATCATCCGCTAAAGCGTGAGGAATGCCGTCCAATTCAAAGAAGATGCCGAGATCGCCGTTCTTTGTTGTGAATATCCCGTTTTCAAGAAACCGCGTGTAAGGGATATGCTTTTCCGCCGACTCGTCACCGGAAATTAATGCAGCATTATTCCCAAATTTTTTGAGTGTGAGCGGGTTAACTTCCATACGAGTTTCCACCCCAAAATCGTCTATTTCGAGTGGCTGGCGTCAGGTTTAATGACTTGATAAAAACAGCAGCAAAATACGCATCCTTTTTAGCTACATAAAGCATTGCAGGATATGTAATCGCAAACGCCGCCAAACCCCAAAAATCAATCAAGTCTTTCGTGGCGATAAACAAGATCATCGGCACTGAGGCGACAATAGCCCAATAGAAAACGGGGATACCCGCCAACTCTGGTTGGCGGGTAAGCCCTGTTCGAAGCGGGTGACTTACCTCGCTCATTAATTCGCGTTTGCTGTTTGCAGAACTTCGGCAATTTTGAATGCACCGAAGAAGATCGACACAACAATCAGCACGATAAAGAATTGACCCCAATTAAAATTCGAACGAGGGGATGCCGCTGCAATCGCTGAAAACGCAATCACCACACCGGCGAGTAAGATACCACCAGCACCAGTGATGAATGTCCGTATTTGCGTCAGGAACGAAGTCGGAGCGTCGAAGACGGCTTGCGCCATTGCTCCTTCAGGGACCAGTGACGCGGCAACGAGAGCCACAAGCATCAATGAAGTTTGGCTGTATGTTTTTCTCATCGTTAGTTACCTCACCTTTGTAAAATCGAGATCGCGCGTCACGAAAACATTGATCCTTGCGCCTTGATGAACGTGAACCGTCGTCGGTACATTCAGATAAGGTTCAAGCACACGGAACAGCGCATCTTGCGTATCATCCGAGACATTTTGTGCTGTCTCAGATGTTAGTTCGTCGGTTGCTTCCGATACCAATACGGCAGACGAGCCGCCGAGGATCGAAATCAAAAGAGCAGCGCCAAAGCGCGTCGTAAATTGCGTGTCTGCAATACCGCTCAGACCGGCCCGTCCCAAGCCATCAACACCGGGGGAACCAAGTTCGACAGAGACGCCATCCGTCGTTATCAAGCGATTCCACGCGATCAAAACACGGCTTGTTCCAAACTGCACAAAGCTGCGATACTCGCCAACAAGCCGCGAGGCCCGATCCGCGAGTATTCGTGATCCGTCAGCCGAATAAATAGGCTCAGATAGGATTGCACGGACTTGACCGCTCAGTGATGTATCAATGGCGGTTTCAAGCGTCCCGGACAGCAAAGCACCTTGCAGCACTTTACTGTCTAACCCCGTCAGTTGAACGGCTACAGCCGTTTCAATGCCGGTGTTTGCTTGATCCGAAAGAAACGCTTGATCGTTCGAGCGCGATGCAATCCGCCGATCTAAAAACGGATCATCCGAAACGATACTATCTGAAGCGGCAGATGATCCTACAGAATCGTCAAACGCATCGAAGATTACGGTGGTCCGCGCAGCGAGAGCCGACGCCCTACTCTGTTCTTCTAATTCACGCACCCGCAAGTTCGCTTGCCGCAACAATTCTTTGTCACGACGCGCTTGCGCCAGTTCTTGCCGTAACCACTCTTCTTCCCGTCGCAATTGATCTTGGCGTTGTTGCGCTAAGATAGAGTCAAGTTCCGACGCACGACTTACAGCCGCAACGCGCGCTTCTTCAGCACCGGCCAGCCGAGATTCTAAAACTTCAAACACAGACCGATCTTTGCTCGCTCTGAGATTGTCGAGTTCATTTTTCAGAGCTAAGTTTCGTTGATTTTCTTCTAAACGTGTCCGTTCTTCATACGCGAGCCGTTCTTCCAGCGAAGCCAGCCGGGCCGCTTGTTCGTCCGCTGCGCGCTTTGCAACAAGCTGTTGTTCCGCTGTTGCGTATCCAAGCTGCAAATCTTCGTATTGTTGCGAAAGGTTATCGCGCTGAACGCGCTCTTTTTCCAACAGCGCTTTTGTTTCTTGTAGTTCTCTGAGTGTCGCAGCCAATGCATCGAGACTATCGACAGCTACCGGATATGTGAAACGCGCTGCGTAAACAGCATCGCGAATATCCGCGTTTTCCGATGCAGCAAGCGCAACGTTATAGACTCTTGGCTTGTCGGTATAAATAACAACATTGGTAGGTTTCGAGGGCCGCAGTATGGGCTTGACCGCAACATAATCGGCGCTTCCCGGCACAGATATGTCCCATGCCTCACTATCACCGGATTGGATCGATAGAATTTTTTCGTCCGCGCCAGTCCAGATTTGCGTTGTTATTCCATATGACCCGACAAGTTCATAAATCTGATCCCGTGAATAGGAGTAGATACGAACACCGCCGTCTGTCTCGGATATTTTTCCGGCATCCCGCGCGATAGCGTTTGATGCAGGCAGAGCGGCACCAGCCAGCAGGGCTACCGTTGACATCGTGACGAATAGCTTTCTCATCATGCTGCACCGCCTTCCCGCGTCGGTGCATCACTTCCGTATTTCGCTTTCGGAAATGCTTTGTTGTAAATGCATGTGAATACCGAGCCGCGCCGTAGCGTGAATTGTTTGCCTAAGGATTCAACGACAACATAGTTGCCTTTGACGTGATGATTGACGATTTGCTCTTTACCGTTCTCATCAACAGCAAAAATCGCAGGTGTCGCCACATGGTCAGGAAACTGAAAATATGTATGTTCGCCATCATCAAAAAGACGCAATGGACGCAGTTCGTCCGATGCTCTGTATGTGTAGCTAAAGTTTAAATCGGACAGTTCGCCGAGATTTACATCCGCACCTTTTTTCTTTTTCTTACTCTTGCCGCGCTTCGCTTCGGTGTCGCTCTTTACGATCACACCATACACCGGCTTGACGTTACTCGTTTCGTCAACAGCCGTCAGATTGTAGTGGTGTATGTCCTTCGATGTGACCACCGTCAGATTAGAGCGTGATCGAGATGATTTTGGTCGAATAGAAATCGTTTGGCGATTTTTTGGGGTATCGACAAAGAAATCCTCTGCCCTTCCCATCAACACCGTCGTAATGCGTTCAGAGCCGCGATAATTAATCGCCGTCGTGATGTCAGGTCGCAGTACCAATTCGTGCAGCTTCAGTTTGTCGTTCGACAAATGCAAAATTGACGGCTGTTCAGGCTCATCTTGAGCATGACTGATCACCGTTGAATTTTCGTGGTTCGCACTGGCCGGAATTACTTGAGTGCTTGTAGCGTAAACCGTCGTTGCCGGTTCAACCGGCGCGGCGACAGTTTCATAGACCAGCGGTTCAGTCGCCAATGATTCAACGGAGTGCGTAGACGCGGGAACCGGATCGACCGGCACAGCAAACGTATCCGTTAAGGACGAGGCGCGCGTGATTGCTAAATCACCCAGTGGCAACTCATCTTCTTCGTAAATCGGACTCATCTGAAATGTTTCGGTGAATGTCCGCGTCGGTTTTTGCTTCGGCATCGGCATGAAGTCAGCAGAGTGCGCGGCACTTGAAAGCGTGAACACAGATGCCGTCGTGAATAAGATCAATACGCGCGCGCTCATGCCGACCACCATGAAAGCGCAACGACGTTAATTGCTTTTTCCGGGCCACAATCATCTTGAGCGCTCACAACCAACGCTAAAGGGTCGCATGGCGCTTGCAACTCTTTCGGCGCACAATTTGTGAGTAACGTAAGCGCGACCGCTAAACCTGTAATACGTTGAGATTCACGTTTTATTCGCATAACTTACACCCTATGGTTACGTGTGTGCCCGTCAACACTATATTAACAAAAGATTAATTCATCAAAAAAGTCAGATATAAGTTGTTTTAAATGATATATATACACCAAATACGCTGTTTTTAGCGATTTTTGCGTGATAAAAATTTCACTAGACACGGCTAGGTCGAATATCACAGATAGTTTATCGCCGTCAGATTTGCAGACGAAAATAAACCGGGATGGGTGTGTGAACACTGGAGCGACTGATGAAAACTCCAATGCAAATACGATTGGCAATTGCGGCCACAGGGATGCCGCGTCAAAAAATTGCCGATCTTGCAGATGTCGCAATTACCAGTGTTCGTAGATATGAAACTGGCGATAACATCACGCGCTCTACGGCGAACAAGATCGACAACGTGCTCAGTCAATTTGTTACGTTTGTCGATGCAGGGGCTACTGTTGAGACACCAACCGTCGCAGTGATCAACCCTGATAGTGGAACCGAGCCTCAAGAATAAACGGCCATTCCCTTGGGCTTCCCTCGCAAGCTCGCTTTGCCCAGGGGAATGACATTCTTTATAAAGCTGTGCTTTAGTGAAACGAGAACACGCGGCAGAGCCGTGCGTGTCTCCTGTCTGTGGTTTGACTTCTCGGAGGGTGCAACGATGCGCTGGAGTGTTTTAGCGATTATCGGATGTTTGGTAACGACTGAGGCAATCTCGGATGCAAATTTGGACGAAAAAGCGAAGTCGGCTTTTTCCAATCATGCCGAAGCAATCGCACTTGGGCAGCGCGAGTTTTTGCATTACTGGGAAACCAAAGACCCAGACACCGATTTTGCAGATTACAGCGAGGACGAACGTTTAGAGGCATGGGTTGAAACACTCGAAGCGTTTTTTGCGGGAAATGATGATGGCGGGATTGAATACATCGCTGTCTATGCGCCGGCATTTTCACAGTATCTTCTGGCTCAAACACCATCGTTTGTTTTGGAAAATGAGCTTCGAGCTAGGCTCACTTTAGCCGATCTGCAAAAGCAGATAGCTGAGGAGAACCGCATTCAAGCTGAGGAGAACCGCATTCAAGCTGATCTGCAAAAGCAGATAGCTGAGGAGAACCGCATTCAAGCCGATCTGCAAAAGCAGATAGCTGAGGAGAACCGCATTCAAGCTGATCTGCAAAAGCAGATAGCTGAGGAGAACCGTAAGCAGGAGGCGTTGGACAAGCTGATAAAGACGCTGGATGGCAAGAGTTCAGAGCAGTAAACGCCCGAATATCAAAACAACACGTCGGACGCACAGTGACGTGGTTTGCCGGACGGATACTGAAATCTTCATTGGTTGCCTACTGATAATTGAAGGGCGCACCCCCTTTGGGGTCAGGCTCTATTCGCTAGGATTATCGCAGGTCGATAATCAAGCTCACGTCACGCCGAGATCGAGACGGTAAGTCTCGGTAAGGGGTTAGCCGTCTCATGCGAGCCAACGAACGCCCAACCTCCTCTATCCGTCCAGATAACGACGAGCCGCCCATGCGGGTTGCGATCCTTTGCGCGAGCGCTGCGATGCAGCGCTTTGCGGGCAAGCCCGCCGGAGATCATGTCAGCACGAGTTTAGTGCGATTGGCTGTTAACCCGATCCCGCGCGCATCGCTTCGAGCTGGTCGTCGGGAACGGGGCCAATCCATACACCAAACGGCGTCATGAATTATCCCACACTGGTCAAGGACGGCGGCGCGAAGCCGCGCCTTGCAAGCCGCCCAAGTGGGCGGTCCCTGACTCAGCGTGTCCCATTCACTTTGGCCGTATGGGGCAGTGTTCATTGCTTTTTGACGGTCTTTCACTATATTTAAAAAGGAACTGAACATGAGCATTCATTTTGATACGATAGCGCTTCTCAAGTCTTACGAGGCAGCAGGCATTAGTCGCAAAAAAGCCGAAAGCATCGTTAAGCAGCACGACGAACGCGCTAAAACACTGGAAGATGGTCTTGTGACAAAAGAACATTTCGATGCTGGAATGGCGAAAATTGAAGCTAAGATTGCTGAACTCGGCGCTGATCTTTATCGTCAGATGTGGATCACGAGCGCAGGGGTTCTTGCGATACTCGGAACTGCGATGATCGGTTTGAAACTCTTCGCCTGATCAACGCAATCCTTGGAGCAAATACCCGCCTTCGTTTGAGGGCGGGTTTTTTTATGTCTGGTTCAGTAGAAAGGGAGAGAGAAACACACGCGGCAGAGCCGCGTGTGTTTCAGCCGCTCCTTTGCATATCGTGAGAATTAGGGTTTCATTGTGAGCAGATAATCGGGGGTAGCTTATGTCTTCATTTCAAACGCTCATCGCGGCGGTGCTTACCGGAGGCGTTCTTAGTGCCATTGCCTTGACATACTACACTCAGAACTACGTGAATTATTCATCCACTCAGAATATCAATGTGATTCAAGCGTCAGAATGTGACGCCGGGTGTTTGGCAGAAAAACAAGCCAAAAGGTTAGCGGATTACGAAGCTAAAAGGTTAGCTGACACTGAGGA
>CALKIZ010000109.1 GCA_937995735.1 uncultured Neomegalonema sp.
GAAGCCAATCCCCCACGACAAAAAGCTCTACAAGGAGCGACACAAGGTCGAGATCATGTTCGGCAGGCTCAAGGATTGGCGGCGCGTCGCTACACGATACGACAGAAGCCCGACCGTCTACCGCTCAGCTATCGCACTCGCAGCCCTTGTTATTTTCTGGCTATGAGTCCTGAGCCTAGTGGATTGGGCGAGACGAAAGAACCCCTAGCCGATACGCCGTAACAGGCTGATAACACGATCATTTACGTGCTATATCACAGTTTTCTATGGGTGCTCTTTGTTCGATTCAATCCACTAGGCCACCTTACGGTCGCTTCCCTCAACCAACTCCACAATATCCGCCATGATCTTGGTCAGCTCAAAGTCCTTCGGCGTATAGACCCGCGCAACGCCATATGCGCGCAGCGTTTCTGCATCTTCATCAGGGATAATCCCGCCTGCGACGACTGGCACATCGTCCAAGCCTGACGCGCGCATTTGGTCCATCACTTCTTTGATCAATGGCAAATGTGAGCCGCTAAGGATCGAGAGGCCTACAACATGGACTCCCTCTTCCAGCGCCGCATTGACGATTTGCGCAGGGGTCAAGCGGATGCCTTCATAGACGACTTCCATCCCGCAATCACGGGCGCGCACCGCGATCTGTTCCGCACCATTCGAGTGACCGTCCAGCCCCGGCTTACCCACCAGAAACTTGATACGCCGCCCTATGGCATCGGACACCCGCTCGACATCCGCGCGTACCTCCGCCATCGCACCTTCATCGCTGACTGTTGCCCGAGCAGAAGCGGAAACCCCCGTCGGCGCGCGGTACTCTCCGAAGACCTCCCGCATCACGCGGCCCCATTCGCCCGTGGTCACTCCGGCTTTCGCAGCCGCAATTGACGCAGGCATGATGTTGCGCCCTTCTTGCGCTGCCGATTTCAACTCGGCCAGTGCCGCAGACACATCACCGCGCCCGTCGCGCCACGCATTCAGACGATCAATCTGATCCTGCTCCATCGCAGGGTCGACAACGAGAATATCCCCGCCGCCAGCCGTCAAAGGCGACGGCTCGGTTTCTTTGAATTTGTTGACGCCAATGACGGTTTGCTCACCGCGTTCAATCCGCGCGACCCGCTCGGAATTCGCCTCAACGAGTTGGCGCTTCATATAGTCGATGGAGGCCATCGCCCCGCCCATCTCGTCAATCTTGGCCAGTTCTTCCCGCGCGCCGGCTTTCAGCGCCTCGACCTTGCGTTCCACCGCCGGATTGCCGTCGAACAAATCATCATATTCCAGCAAATCCGTCTCATAGGCGAGCACTTGTTGCATACGCAGCGACCATTGCTGATCCCAAGGGCGCGGCAGGCCAAGCGCCTCGTTCCATGCAGGCAGTTGCACGGCTCGCGCACGGGCATTTTTGCTCATGGTAACAGCGAGCATTTCCAGCAAAATACGATACGGATTATTCTCCGGCTGTTGCTCGGTCAGACCGAGGCTGTTGACCTGCACCCCATAGCGGAAACGGCGCTGCTTAGGGTCTTCAACTCCGTAACGCTCCCTGGTGATCTCGTCCCAAAGATCAACAAACGCGCGCATCTTGCACATCTCGGTGACAAAACGGATGCCCGCATTCACAAAGAAAGAAATTCTCGCAACGATCCCCGGAAAGTCCGCCGGGTCCACATCATCCCGCGCTTTCATGCCATCAAGAACAGCCGTCGCCGTTGCCAGCGCATAGGCAAGTTCCTGCTCCGGCGTCGCACCCGCTTCCTGCAAATGATAAGAACAGACATTCATCGGATTCCATTTCGGCACAGCGGAATACGTGTAGGCCGCGACGTCGGTAATCAGCCGCAACGAAGGCTCCGGCGGAAACACATAGGTTCCCCGGGAGAGATATTCTTTGATAATATCATTCTGCACAGTGCCTTGCAGTTTCGAGACATCCGCGCCTTGTTCTTCGGCCACTGCAACATAGAGCGCGAGCAACCATCCTGCCGTTGCATTGATCGTCATCGAGGTATTCATCTGCTCCAGAGGAATACCGTCAAATAGCGTGCGCATATCGCCAAGATGAGCAACCGGCACACCAACTTTACCGACCTCGCCCCGCGCCAGAATATCATCCGAATCGTATCCGGTTTGAGTGGGCAAATCGAAAGCCACCGAAAGCCCCGTCTGTCCTTTGGACAGGTTCGTTTTATAAAGCGCATTAGAAGCACTCGCCGTCGAATGCCCGGCATACGTCCGCATCAACCAAGGACGGTCTTTTTTCACTTCGGTCATAATCGAGCCTCTATCCGGTATCCTGACGCAATATTATTGCGCAAACTATATTGCAGTGCAGCACGAGGGGCAAATGAAACCTAATTCGCAGCGTTTCTAAGGGTATGATGTCAACTGCCAGTAAATTACTCTGGTTTTGACTAGGAAAATCATGTCACGGTTATCGCTTAGTTTAAGTTAAGGCTCGTAGCTATGACCGATATCGCCACCCGCGTTCATAACCACAATTGGAAAATTGACCCGATTGTGCGCTCTGTCATAGACACGGATTTCTATAAGCTTTTGATGGCACAGAGTATTTTTCGCCGCCATGCCGATACGCAAGTCACGTTTAGCCTGATCAACCGCACAACTACCGTGCCTCTGGCAAAACTCATAGACGAAGGCGAGTTGCGCGAGAATCTCGACCATATCCGCACCCTAAAACTGTCCCGGGGCGAAAGCACATGGCTACGCGGCAATACATTTTACGGCGAGCGATTTATGTTTCGGGCGGACTTTCTTCAATGGTTTGAAGATTTTAGGTTTCCCGAGTACCACCTCGAAAGAAAAGGTGATCAATACGAGCTGACATTTGAGGGCAACTGGATCGACGTTACCTTATGGGAAATCCCTGCATTAGCCGTGATTATGGAGCTATATTCGCGCGCTGTTCTCAAAGACATGGACAAATTCGAGCTTCAAGTTCTCTACGCCCGCGCGATGACCCATATTTGGGAAAAAATCCAACGATTAAAGAAACTTGACCCCTTGCGTATCGCAGATTTCGGAACCCGTCGGCGTCATTCCTTCCTCTGGCAAGATTGGTGTGTGCAAGCCATGCAGGAAGGGTTGGGAGAGAGCTTCCTTGGCACATCGAATTGCTTAATCGCCCAACGACGTGAGGTCGAGGCCATCGGAACCAATGCCCATGAGCTGCCAATGGTCTATTCCGCAACCGCAAAAGACGACAAGGCACTCGCAACGGCTCCCTATGGGGTGCTGGAAGACTGGCAAAAAGATTATCAAAGCAATCTCTTAATCGCCCTGCCTGATACCTATGGCACAGCCGGGTTCTTGGAAAACGCCCCTGAATGGCTCAACGACTGGACCGGCATCCGCGTGGACAGCGGCGACCCGGCCATCGGCGGCGAAGCGATTATCGAATGGTGGAAAAGCCGGGGCGAAGACTCGGCGAAAAAACTGATGATCTTTTCAGACGGCCTTGATGTCGATGTCATCGAAAAACTGCACGCCCAATTCAAGGGCCGCACGATGTTATCTTTCGGTTGGGGAACAAGGCTCACCAATGATTTTCGCGGTTTGGTTTCTGACAACCGCCTTGACCCGTTTTCCCTCGTTTGCAAAGTCGTGGCGGCAAACGGAAAACCAACCGTCAAACTCTCGGATAACCCCAAGAAAGCAATGGGTCCGGCGGACCAGATTGCCCGTTATAAATCGGTTTTCAAAGTCGGCGAACAAGACGAGATGGAAGTCGAAGTCTAATCGCTATGTCGCGAGCGAACGCGACCAGACTTGCAGGTCTTTCATCGTCTCCTCCGCCTCGCCAACATCTTTCCAGCCGAGCGAAACCACTACGCCCTCTGCGGGTGCATAGCCACGCTTTCGCCAAAACCCATCGAGCGCACGATAATCTGCGGGCTTTGCAGGATGTCCCGCCGTGCGGATCACAGAGCAAAAACATATCACCTCCGCCCCGAGATGGCGCGCTTGTGCCTCGCGATGATCGAAGAAAGCATGTCCCACACCCCGACCACGATACCGGGCCAACAAGACAGACTCCGCGCAATAAAAAATACGATTTATATCATCTCCTCTCGCGACAAAAGGCGCGGCAAATTCTGGCTCAACACCGGCTAAAGGCGCACCTGATGCGGCCCCAACGATTTCGTCCCCATCGCGCGCAACAACGATAACCGCATCGTTCGCCATAGAAAACAGCTCCAGATAGCGACGCTCATAATCAAAATCACCATCATAGAGATAAGGGTAATCGCGAAACACTTCGATCCGCAGCCTCGCAAGATCAGGCAAAACCCCGGCAATCTCATCTGCTTGCACCACACTTATCGTAAGCGACATTCCGCCTCCGTTGCCCTTGTTATTATCGGCGTTTAGAGTTTCACTTCGGATCGAAAGAGAGTGCCGATGCGAATTGATAAATGCAACAATACTGAAGACTTCAGACGCCTTGCAAAGCGGCGACTGCCTGCCCCGTTGTTTCACTATATCGACGGGGGCGCAGATGATGAAGTGACCCTCTCCCGCAACACCGACGCTTTTAATGACGTCAGACTCATCCCAAATGGGCTTGCCGATCTCAATGGGATGGATTGCTCAACGACAGTGCTTGGCCAAAAAATCGACTGGCCCTTTTTCTTATCACCAACAGCAATGAGTCGCCTTTTTCACCCCGACGGAGAGAAAGGTGCAGCACTTGCGGCGGCAAAGATCGGTACAATGTATTCGCTGTCGAGCCTGTCAACCGAGAGCATCGAGACCATTGGCGGCCTGACCACCGGCCCCAAATGCTTTCAAGTCTACATCCATAAAGACCGGAGCATGACCCATGATTTTGTCGAGCGGTGTAAGGCGGCAAAGTTCGATGCCTTGTGCTTGACAATCGACACGCTGGTGGCTGGCAATCGCGAGCGCGATCTTGTCACCGGCATGACGGTTCCACCAAAACTTACGTTGAAAAGTCTGGCGAGTTTCGCAGCTCATCCGTCATGGGCATTCAAATATCTAACCTCGGAAGCTTTCCAATTATCGAACGTTAAACGCCATATGAAAGGCGGCGGAGACGATCTGACTTCAATTATCCAATACGTGAACAGCCAATTCGACCCTACTGTTACATGGAAAGAAGCCGAAGCCTTGATTCAGCAATGGGGCGGTCCTTTTGCCATCAAAGGTGTGTTATCGGTTGCCGATGCAATCCGCGCCCGCGACGTTGGGGCAAGCGCCGTCATGATTTCAAATCATGGGGGCAGGCAATTGGATGGCTCGGCCTCACCGTTTGATATGCTGGGAGGGATTGTCGATGCTGTTGGTGACGACATGGAAATTATTCTCGACAGCGGCATCCGCCGGGGAACGCATATCCTAAAAGCCATAGCCATGGGCGCAACCGCTTGCATGATGGGACGCGGGTATCTTTATGCACTCGCAGCAGGCGGCGAAGCAGGCGTAAACCGTGCCCTAGACTGTATGACCACAGAAATCACACGGGATATGACATTGATGGGATGCGCGAGACTTTCAGACCTCAACCGTGCAATGTTACAAAGCGGTAACCCACTCGAATAATGAGGCAATAAAAGATGAGGAGATCACCAATGCTAATCAAAAATAACGTAATAGCGCCTGTTTTTGCTGCATTGTTGATTGCGCTGCCAATGTCATTTGCTTTCGCTGACGAAAGCGATCTCAGTGCAGAAGAAAAATCGGCTATTGAAATCGAACAAGCCATTCGCGCCGAAGAACGCGCGGACCTGTTTACCGCACTAAAGAACGCTCCCGACAAAAAGGTCGCCCGCGCCGCTGTCAGTGCGATTTGGGATATGTGGCAAACCGCGCCTGATGAAAAGGCGCAAAAGTTACTCGATTCCGCGCGGAAACGGATGCGCGTCTATGATTTTGCTGGCGCAATTGAATATTTGGACGATCTGGTGGACTACGCACCCGATTACGCCGAAGGATGGAATACGCGCGCAACAACGCTGTTTTTGCAAGAAAAGTTCGATCTTTCACTGGAAGACGTAGAAAAAACACTCGCACTGGAACCGGATCACTTTGGCGCGTTGGCCGGCAAAGGCGTTATCCTGATGCAACAGGGCCGGATAGAACTTTCACAAAAAGCCCTCCGGCGTGCCGTCGCAATTAATCCATATCTCTCTGAGCGGAATTTGATTATTCAAGAACCGAAAGAATAGCGTTCTATAGAAAAACGCTATCTGATTTTCGCGACACCGTAAAAAGAACCATCCTCGCGAATGAACCGCAGTCGTTTCTTCATGATCTGCGGAATTTTACAGGCAACTTTGTAGCGTTTTTCACCGATATTCATTTGGTGACAAAGCTGATCTTCGCGCCAGACCCATTCACCCCAGACTCTGCTGCCTGAATACCCTCCGCCAAAACTACGGTCTTGCAGAAAGATAATCACAGCACCGGACTCATATTCCAAAGTCTTTCCAACGACCCTTTCGACAAAATCTTCCTCAGTTACGATCCGTTCGTATTCATCGTCATGGTCACGCTGGGAACCACTCTGTGCGTATGCGGAAGGTGCAGACACAATAGTCATTAAGAATAAAAAAAGAACGGTATGAATTACACCACGACATAAAGACACTGAATCTCTCATGGATTTATTTAAAAACACCCACTGAGGAAGCCACTCTAAACATAAAATAATATTGGTAGATTTAGAGATCAGCATCTCAAGACCTGGAACCGTTTCCACACAACTCAAGCTCTAATGTCGTATAGCTTTCTTTCAAGATAAAAAATTTCGTGCTAAGATTTTTTACCAACTAGTCTAACAGGGTATTTGTGAAATTGCGGGGCACATTATTTCTTGTTGTCGGGCCTTCAGGTGCGGGCAAAGACACTCTGATTGCGGAAGCATCTTCCAAGCGCCCTGATATTCTTGTCATGCCTCGGTCGGTAACACGCCCCGCAACAGATGAAATTAATATCGAAGTATCTTTCGACGAATTTTCAAAACTTAAACGCGCAAACCATTTCGCACTATCTTGGGATGCACACGGTCTACACTATGGTGTTGCACGCGAGCTGGAAGACTTGCTTGCATCAGGACAATCTGTGATCGTGAACGGATCACGCAGTATCGTAGACGAAGCCCGCGAAAAGTTCTCACCAATGCGCATTATCCATGTTGTCGCACCCCTCGATCTTCTCTCACGCCGTCTGAGACAACGGGGGCGTGAAGATGAATTCGACATTGATCGTCGTATCGGAAGAAGCTCACGCGCCGCACCGAAAGGCCCTGATGTCATTACCATCGACAACTCAAAGACAGTGGAAGAAGGTCTGGCTTCCTTTATGGAAGCCCTGACATAATCTAAAGGCAGTTGGTCATGTACACAGTCATTGGTGCAGTCGCGTCGCGCGCCATGCGCGTTATCTGGATGCTCGAAGAATTGGAGCAACCTTACGAATTGATTCAAGCAAACCCGCGCAGCCCTGAAATTCTGTCTCATAATCCTGATGGAAAAATACCCGCGCTAATCTGCGACGGAACAACTCTAACAGATTCGACTGCGATCACACAATTCCTTGCCGACCATCATGGTGCTTTCACCTACCCCGCAGGAACGATTGAACGCGCAAAACAGGATTCAATGACTCAATTTTGTGTCGACGAAATCGAGGGCGCTTTGTGGACAGCGGCTAAAAACACATTCGTCCATCCTGAAGAACACCGCACTCCCGCAGTCAAAGACACGTGCCGTTTCGAGTTTGGGCTTGCGATGCAACGTCTTGAACAACGGCTCGGAGACGGTCCTTTCGTCATGGGTGAGAAAATGACCGTCCCCGATATTTTATTCGGTCATTGTTCGGGATGGGCGCGGGCGGCAAAGTTCGAGATACCAGACGGCCCTGTCCGTGACTATTTCCGTCGCCTGATAAGCCGCCCTGCATTTCAACGCGCCGATGCCCACCGCGCAGCCTGACTCAAAGGCCGAGACTGGCGTAACTGTCGGCAACTTTTTGAATTGAGATCAGATAAGCCGCCGTGCGAAGGTCAATGCCCTCATCCTTACGGGCATTCCAGACCTTTGACATTTGCTGGTAGGCACTGCGCATCGTGTCATCAAGACCAGAGCGCACGAGCGATAACTCATCCGCGCCTTCCATATATTTCTGCTTTGTATCAGAAGGGAAAGGCGTACCTGTAACCTCTTCAATACCGCCAATCAGCATTTCATGCCATGCTTCTTCCTGACGCCGTTGCATCCGGCCAAAGCGAATATGCGAGAGGTTTTTCACCCATTCAAAATAGGAAACCGTCACACCGCCAGCATTCGCAAACATATCAGGAATGATGACACAGCCTTTGCCGCGCAAAATCTCATCGGCCCCGGCGGTCACAGGACCATTCGCAGCCTCCATTATTAAAGGCGCTTTAACGCGGTCTGCATTGCCCAAATGAATTGCCGCTTCCATGGCAGCAGGAATGAGAATATCGCACTCATTCTCAAGAACAGAAGGCCCGTTCTCGACATACTCACAACCGGGAAAGCCTTTCACCCCGCCATGTTCATTCATATATTCTTTTAGCTGTTCAACATTGATGCCCGCTTCATTGACAACAGCGCCATCACGTTCAGCAATCGCAGTGACGATGCACTCATCTTCTTCTGAGAGGAATTTAGCTGCATGATACCCAACATTTCCAAGCCCCTGAACGATCACGCGCTTCCCTGACAGAGTTCCACTCAACCCCGCTGCTGCAATATCGTCAGGATGTCGGAAGAACTCACGCAAGCCATATTGAACACCGCGCCCAGTAGCCTCGGTTCTGCCCGCAATACCGCCAACATTGCGCGGCTTGCCAGTCACGCAAGCACGAGCGTTAATATCATCCGTTTTGATCCGCTTATAGGCATCAGCAATCCACGCCATTTCGCGCTCGCCCGTCCCCATATCTGGTGCAGGAACATTCTGAGCGGGATTGATTAGGTCTCGTTTGATAAGCTCATAGGCGAAACGGCGCGTTATCCGTTCCAACTCGTCCACTTCCCAGTCGTTTGGATTGATACACAGCCCGCCTTTAGACCCGCCATAAGGCACTTCGACCAACGCACATTTATAGGTCATGAGCGCCGCCAGCGCTTCAACCTCGTCTTGGTTCACATTGTCAGCAAAGCGAATACCGCCCTTTACCGGCTCCATATGCTCTGAATGAACCGAACGATAACCGGTGAAGGTTTTAATCTCTCCACGCAATTTCACACCGAAGCGAACGATATAAGTCGAGTTCGCAACGCGGATCTTTTCCGCCATACCGGGCGGCAAATCGAGCATTCCAGCCGCGCGGTTGAACATAATGTCTACGGAATCCCGAAAGCTTGGCTCGCGTGCGTCTACGCCATCCATCGACTCGATCCTTTTGCACCAATAAAACGCGACCATGGCGGTCTAGCCACCAATCGTCAACGGCGTCTCGGTTTCACTCGATTGGTCGCGTCAGCGATGGTCGGATCTTCAGGCCAAGGATGCCGAGGATAGCGGCCTCGCATATCTTTTCGGACATCCGCATAAGAGTTCGCCCAGAAGCCCGGCAAGTCGCCTGTAACTTGCACAGGGCGGCGCGCAGGCGACAAAAAACGTATCAGCAAAGGAACTTGGCCGTTGCAAATCGACGGGTGTCTCGTCTCGCCAAACATTTCCTGTATTCTGACTTCGAGCGCTGGCGGGTCTTGCGCGTAATCTATCTTGGCTTTCGTTCCCGCAGGCGTTTCAAGTGATGAGGGCGCGAGGCGGTCGAGTGTTTGTTGTGCCTCCCAATCCAAAGCTCCCCGCAGAATTGAAACAAGATCAAGACTACCAAAATCAGCTTCTTTTCGAACGCTGCTTAAATGTGGAGTAAGCCAATGCTCCAACGTTTCAATTAACGCTTCATCGGACCAATCCGGCAAATCGGCTCGGCCATAATCACGCGCCCATTTGACCCGGTTTCGGAAACGCTCACCGCCACCTGCCCAAGGCAGACAACCAAGCCCTAAATCCCGAACGCCATCTGTTGCAGCGGCAGCGATACTTTCCGCATCCGCTCCTTTCCAAGGGCGGTCTTCCAGCACCACAGCACCGAGACGCAGTTGTATACGCGCATCGACGGTTCGGTTTCGCCCGTTCCAATCGCACGTTTTCACTTCGGTAATGCGGTCATCGAACAGAGCATCAATTTCATTCCGCGAGATTACAGCCGCAAGACGCACCTTGGCTTCTCGCGGATTACCATCCAACTCTGCAATAGCGAGATATGGCTCGCCCGCGAGCGCATCGCCGGTGTCGTGAAACACTGCGCCCTTCCCTCCGGTCATCACATAACGGGGGGCTTCTCCTGCACGGCGCTTCGCAACACGATCAGGAAACGCAAGCGCGACCAGCGCACCGGGAGACAAAGCATCACCTTTGCCGCCATCCCCTTTGCGTAATCGCTTTGCAGACTCGCGAATTTTTGCCAAGCCTGCACGATCTCCATTGCCAGAGCCTCCGCGCAATACCTCTAACCGCAGAGCAACGTCAGCACCTGCATTACGCATAGGATCACGTTCTTCAAGCAACGCAGCAAGATCAGCCGCTTTTGCGCCAGCACCGGCCTCGCGCCCTTTTATCAGCAAATGGGCAAGACGCGGATGCAATGGCATTTCTGCAAGTGCCTTCCCGTGCGATGTCGGTTGGCCATCCTCGCCAACAGCATCCAAAGATCGCAACAACTCCAAAGCCTGTGCGAAGGCAGTTTCGGATGGCATATCCAGCCACCGCAAACTTGCAGGATCACGAATACCCCAAACCGCAAGGTCAAGCGCAAGCGGCGCGAGGTCGGCTTCGGAAATTTCGGGCGGATCGGAAGGTGCAAAACCACCTTCTTCGCCTTTGGTCCAAAGGCGATAGCATACTCCTGGCTCGGTTCGGCCCGCTCTGCCGCGCCGTTGATCAGCAGAAGCACGGGACACGCGCCTTGTTACCAATCGGGTCATACCCGCCCCGGCATCAAACAAAGCACGGCGCGAAAGACCGCCATCAATAACGATCCTAACGCCTTGAATGGTCAAGGAAGTCTCCGCAATTGCGGTGGCAAGCACCACGCGCCGCTTCCCATCAGAGGATGGTAACAGCGCTGCACGTTGCGCTGCAAAAGGAAGCGAGCCATGGATCGGTCTCACATCAAACGCAGCCCCGGCAAGCAAATTTTGCACCCGGTCGATCTCCCGAACTCCCGGCAAAAACACCAGAGCATCACCCTCTTCTTCTGCCATCGCGGTATTCACGCAAGCTGCCACCGCCGTCTCAAACGCATCACGACGCGACCCCGGTTTTTTCCAAGGCGCATCAAGCCATCTCGTTTCGACCGGATAAGCGCGCCCCTCTGAGCGAATAACAGGTGCATCACCCATCACACGACAAACCGCTTCACCGTCTAATGTCGCAGACATGACCAAAAGGCGTAGATCATCCCGCAGCGCGGATTGTGCATCGAGGCATAAAGCCAAGCCTAAATCAGCATGAATTGACCGCTCGTGGTATTCATCGAAGATGACCGCTGCGATATTTTCCAAAGCGGGATCACGCTGCAATCGCCGGGTCAATATCCCTTCTGTGATGACTTCAATGCGCGTTGCCGCCGAGACTGCGCTTTCGTGGCGAATTGAATACCCAACAGTTTGCCCAACTTTTTCGCCAAGGACAGCAGCCATGCGTTCAGCCGCCGCCCGCGCCGCAACACGCCTAGGTTCGAGCATAAGAATACGCCCGGAAACCCAAGGCTTATCAAGCAAAGCCAACGGAACACCCGTTGTCTTACCTGCGCCCGGTGGAGCAATCAGCACAGCGTTCGGAGCATTTTGCAATGCTTCGGTCAATGCAGGCAGAGCTTCTAAAATTGGAAGAGTGTGGGATGCAGGCGACATACTAACTTATCGCGATTCAGTACGCCGCCTGCAAGCGATGGTCAGCCCCCACCAGACTCTTCTTCACCAAGTGCCAATGTCGTAATCTTGAAATCTTCGTCCGTCAGACGAGGCGCATCCAAAGACGCAGCTTCCGGTTTTTCGACCGGCGTTGGAACGCCAATAACCGAACCGTTCGTCAAATCAGGTGGAGAAACCTGAGGCGTTTGAATCGGAACCGTCTCTATCGGTGGCAGTGCTGCCGGACCCGGTGTCGTGAACGTGGCCGGCTTTATGCGAGGTGCAACAACCGAATCCAGTCCGGCAGGCGATATGGGAGCCGCGACTGCGGGTTGCAGAACAACTTCCACCCGTTCAGGAGCAACGGGTGGCGGGGCATACGTAATCTTAACGTCAGAAGGCACATCTGGGGACGCCGGAGAAGTAAAGGTCGCCTGCTCAATCGGCGCAAGAGGCGGCGGAACATAGGTTATTGCTACGAATGGTTCCGGCTCAGCAAACTCAAACACCTCCAGCGGGGCAAGAGGCGGCGGGACATAGACCGCTGCGGGGTTCTGACCGGATATCTCGGCTGGCTGTTGAATAGAAGCCGTTTCCGTCGTTTGAGTTTGAACATCTACTGCAGGAGCGACAGCCGTCGTCGGGGCCGCTGCAACCGCCGTAGCGGAGCCATCTACTCCCTTACCCATACTGGCGAGGTAAGCATCATAGTCGCCCACCGACACGACATTTTTTCCAGAATCCATAACGATTTGCCCATTCCCATATTCAGCGGGTTTAAGCTCTGGCAGTGGCGTTTCAACAGAAGCAACACTCGTTGATTTCGAAACTGGTTCTGTAATCGGCACTGTTTCGACTGGAGGCAATGTGGACTGCGCCAGCTCAACCGATGGCGCTGCTTGCGCAGCATTCGCACGAGGCAATGGCGTCGCGTCCAGCGCAAACTCCGATCCGGTTATTGGTACTGTTTGGATCGGTGGCAATGTGGACTGCGCCAGTTCGGTTGAGGGCGTAGCTTGTGAGCTATGTGCGCGCGGCAACGGCGTCGTTTCCAACGTAAACTGCGATCCCGTAATCGGCACTGTTTGAATCGGTGGCAGTGTAGACTGCGCCAAAGCGGTCGAAGGCGCATCTTGAGAAGAATTTGCGCGCGGCAACGGCGTCGCCTCCAAAGCAAACTCTGACCCAGTTATCGGCACTGTTTGGATCGGCGGCAATGTCGATGATACTGACCCTAAACCAGAATCCACATATGTCGTACTTGGGGTGGGCAGTGGTGTCGTTTCAACCACAAACTGCGAATCAGATTGACTGGAAACAGCACTCGACTGGCTTGAACCAATTTCAGGGCTAGCACTAACAGCACCGCCATCTTCCTCGCCGATTGCCAAAGTCGTGACATCATATGACGGCGTTTCAGCAAGCGAACTGGTTGACGGCGCAAGAAACTCGGAACCGTCTATGACAGGGAGCGTAAGGAATCCTGACTCACCGGCCATTCCGCCATCTTCTTCACCGATAGAAAGGGTCGTCACCCCCGGTCCATCACCGTGAACGATATAGCAGTTGCTTCCATCACAAGCAGGCGAACCGACAGCGCCCGTGGCGCTATTCGAATGATGCCCTGCTTGTACCGCCTGAAATTTTGCAGCAGTCGCTGCATCAGACTGGTCAGTTTGAGCAGTATGCGCGTTTCGCGTTGAAGCTGAAGCAGCCGGGTCAAGATTAAAGCTAAACGATACACTGGCCAAGACAGCCTCCTGCGGGACGACAATTGTTATCCCTGAGTAGCACTGTTGGACGAGGCCGAGTCAAGAAAATGCCCCAAAATGAAACGCAATTCAGTGTACGTTAATCTATTTTCTTAACCCGACATAGCTTTCCGGCAACGATAGCGAGGATCGATGCGCCAAGTGAGAGCAATGCTCCCATCTTCGCAGCATCTTGCAACGGACCCGGATCAAAGGCGACACCAGCAACAAACAAGGCAACTGTAAAGCCAATGGCTGAGATAAAGCCGACAACGATAAGATCAACGGGCCGCATCCCATCCGGCAAGCCTAAGCCCAAGACGCTGTAAGCGAATTGGCCAAAGCCCCAAATTCCGAGTGGTTTTCCGATAAACAATCCTGCGAGTACCAACCAGGTTGCAGCGCCAATAGCGGACATCTCTACACCAGCATTCGCAAAACCAAACAAGAAAAGAATGATTTCTACGGGAACCTTCAGTGTATGCTCGAAGGCATTAAGCGTATCATCGAGGTACTTTTCAGCCGCAGCAAAGATACCAAACGCAACTTCAGCATGAGGCATTGCGGGGATTATGGGCAGCAGGCCCAATGCCGGGTGAACACCAGCCTCCTGGAAACCATACCAGCTGAAACACCCGGCTAGCATAAACGGCCAAAATGAAAAATTTTCGCGCATCCATGTGCTTACTGGACGATCTTGCTTTCCGCGATCAAGACGGCGCGGCAACCAGTTGAATAAGACATACGACGCGATGGCACAGCCAAGAGAAAAGACCAACCAAAGCGGTTGTATTTCGCCCTTCGAGTAAAAAATCGCAATAATCGCAAGGCCAATCGCATCATCGGCAATGGCGAGCAAAAGTAGAAACGTCACCGCCGGATGACGCGCACCAAAAATCAGCCGGCCAATAAGATAAGAAAATGCAATGTCAGTCGCCGTCGGGATCGCCCAACCTTGAGACAGATCAGACATCCGGCCTATCAACATTGCGCCAAGAAAATAAACGGCCACCGGAACGATCACGCCACCCGCAGTCGCAAATAGCGGCGTAGCCGCCTTTCTACCCCGTAGAGAGCCATTTTTTAATGCAATGGCTTCCCAAACTTCCTTACCCGCAAAGGCAAAGAACAGCGCCATCAGCACATCATTGACGAGATAATGAAGCGACAGAACTCTCTCCGGCCCCGGCGCGACCAACTCTGCCGCCCCTTTGCCGTAAGCCTTCACCCAATAATCATAAGGCGCACCGACGATGTTATTCGCCCAAATCGGATGCTCAATCAGGTGGTGATAGCTGTGAGGATCGGTGTTGGCCCAAAACAATGCTATGAGCGCGCCGATAATCAAAAGCAGAGAATAGTCCTGCAAGAATCGCCAAACGCGCATCCGGTCACCCTCAAAAACTGAATCTAATTTCTAGCCATAATACCCGGCTCTGATGCAGACAACAGCTAGTGGACTTTTCTTGACAGAAAGGAAACGGAGAATGGCCCAGATGCCGCTTCACGATCTTGCGAAACAGATTAAAGCCTGTACTCATTGCGCCGAGCGGTTTGCGGCTACAAAAACCGAGCATTCTCCAAATCCGATTTTTCAAATCTCGACCAAATCGCGCCTCTGCATTGCCGGACAAGCGCCGGGGCTACGTGCGCACGACTCGGGAAGGCCCTTTACGGACCCGTCCGGTGTCAGGTTGCGGGAATGGATGGGCATTGACGAAGAGATATTCTACGACTCTGACCGTCTGGCAATCCTGCCAATGGCGTTTTGTTTTCCCGGCTACAACGCAAAAAATCACGATCTACCGCCCCCGCCTGATTGTGCGAAGCTATGGCGACAACAATTATTTGATGCCATGCCCAACATAGAATTGATCGTCATCGTCGGCAAATCGGCGCTAGCATGGCATTTGCCCGCGTATCGTAAGAAATCATTGAGCGAATGTGTTGCAAGTGGGATCATTGATGGAAGCCCTCCGGTCTTGCCATTGCCGCATCCCTCATGGCGAAATAGCGGCTGGTTGAAAGGAAACCCGTGGTTCGAAACCGATATTCTTCCCGTACTCCGCTCAGAAGTATCGCGGCTCGTGGTGCAATAGCGCTTTGTTTCTTGGGCCTAAGCGCTTGTGTGAAATCTGACGGGAGTGCTCCATTGCTGGCCTCTGCCGCAATCTCCTCAACGCAAGAAAAAGCAAAAGCAACACGGGTTGAGCATATCGTTGCGATGGGTGATGAAAGCATCGCACTGACAGAATGGCGCGCAGACGAAAAGCCGAAAGGCGTTATTCTCGCAGTCCACGGATACGGTGATTACGGACCGAGCACATTTGCTGTTGCGGCACATGATTGGGCCAAACTCGGCATCACGACTTACGCCTACGATCAGCGCGGCTTTGGGCGCAACCCGAGCAACAGCGATTGGCCCGGACACGATGCTTTGATCAACGATGCTGGCACAATCGCCAGTCTCGTAAGAGAACGCCACCCCGGTATTCCGCTCGCTTTGGTCGGCCACAGTATGGGCGGCGGGGTCGTGACTGCGGCCCTGGGCGAAGGGAAAGTCGACGTCGATAAAGCGATTCTGCTCGCGCCTGCATTGTGGGGCGGAGATAATCTAAGCCCATTTCTGCGCGCCCTTGCTCATACCGCACATATCTTCTCGCCCAACAAACGATGGACCGGCGATGGCATCGTTAGAATCCAAGCCTCCGATAATATTGAGATGCTGCGTGGCCTCGGTCGAGACCCGCTCTACGTCCGCAATCCTAGTTCGCGAGAGTTTGTCGGCCTTATTCGCCTTATGGATCGCGCCTTGGCTGCTGCCCCTTCCGTAACCACACCGATTCTGGTTGCTTACGGAGCCAATGATCAAGTTCTCCCCGAAGCCCCAATTCTCAACGCATACGATCAATTTTCAGGGCCGAAACAATACGAAAAAATCGATACTGGATGGCACATGCTTTTGCGGGATTTAGAGGGAGAAAAAGTGCGTAATCTGGTCGCTGATTTTCTCTTAGAGACGCCCGAGAAAGGCTAATTACGTCAGTTTCAAAGCATCGCGACTTCACAGCCGTCATCGACTTTTTCCCAAGACGTATTGTTCAGAACGAGCCGGCACTGCATCGTTACGAAGCTATCACCGCGTTTCATGCAAACTTTCGCACCGAGCAACACTTTGTTGCCATCTCGAGCACGGCATTTGCAGGGAGCTTTCTCAGGCTTGGGACCTTGCCAACCTTTAAATTTGGCAACCGGCAGAACCTCCGCAGCCAAACTCGGAGTGGCGAATAGCATGATGATCGTGATCACAACTAATCTCATGAATCTGTGCATACCATAATTTGCCCAATTCGCCAAATTCAGCACCTTTTCAAAGCACCGAGATCTGAGATTGATGCTATGGAGAGGTTGACCACCGAGCTGCAACGCGCGAAACCGCCCGATATGATTCCTTCCGATACAATCGATCAAATCCTGCAACGCTTCGAGTTTCTTGAAGCGTCAATGGCTGGCAACCTTGATGCGAGCGAATACGTAGCCGTTTCCAAGGAATACGCCGCCTTAGAACCCGTGGTCATTCAGGCGCGAGCCTATCGAACGTTACTCGAAGACATCGACGCCGCCGAAGTGATGCTCGAAGATCCTGAAATGAAAGGGTATGCGGAGGAGGAACTCGCCGGATTGCGCGAAACACTGCCAGAGGCGGAAAGCGCGCTACAACTTGCGCTGCTTCCGAAAGACTCAGCAGACGAGAAATCAGCAATCATCGAAATCAGGGCTGGAACAGGCGGTGACGAGGCAGCGCTTTTCGCTGGCGATTTATTCCGGATGTATCAACGCTACGCAGATGCAAATCGCTGGAAAGTAGAAGTTCTCGATGAAAATCCCGGCGATCATGGCGGGTATCGTGAAATCATAGCGAATGTGAAGGGTCAGTCGGTTTTCTCACGCCTCAAATTCGAGTCCGGTGTTCATAGAGTCCAGCGTGTGCCGGATACCGAGTCGCAAGGCCGGGTTCATACCTCTGCGGCCACAGTTGCAGTGTTGCCAGAAGCCGAAGAAATCGACATCGAAATTGCCCAAACCGATCTCCGCATAGACACAATGCGCGCATCCGGTGCGGGTGGACAGCACGTAAACACGACAGATTCTGCCGTTCGCATCACGCATATCCCGTCTGGCATCGTAGTAACCTCTTCAGAGAAATCCCAACACACCAACCGTGCAAAGGCGATGGATGTCCTGCGCGCACGGCTTTACGACATGGAACGGCGCGCGGCTGACGAGGCCCGCGCAGCGGAACGGAAGGGACAAGTCGGTTCAGGGGACCGCTCAGAACGCATACGCACCTATAATTTTCCGCAAGGCAGGCTGACAGATCATCGTATCAATCTAACGCTCTACAAACTCGACCAAGTGGTCCAAGGCGACCTTGACGAGATTATCGACGCGCTGATTGCTGACGATCAAGCAGCAAAACTAGCGGATATGAACGGGTGACACGGGCGGAAGCCTTAAAACTGGCCCAAAAACGCTTAATTGAAGCAGGCGTTGAGACGCCTCCGTTGGATGCAAAGCTCCTTTTACTCAATGCAGAGTCTATTGATGGCGCTGCACTGATGGCAAATCCGGACGCTGAAATGATGGCGCTTGAAGCCTTCGACTCAGCAATAACCCGTCGCTGCGCGCGGGAGCCAGTGTCAAAAATTCTCGGTTACCGGGACTTTTGGTCCCATCGGTTTGCAGTCAACAGCGATGTTTTAGACCCTAGGCCGGATACAGAAACACTAATCGAAACAGTGCTCGAATTTCGGGAACAACACACTGGATCCCGCATCGCCGATTTGGGGACTGGTTCAGGGTGTATCTTGTTGACTTTACTATCAGAACTTCCAAATGCCAATGGCATCGGGGTCGACATCTCAGAACCCTCAATAAAGACCGCAAACTTCAACGCTAAGGTGATGAAACTCGACCACCGGGTGAATTTTATTACCAGTGACTGGTTCACAGCACTTGACGGGGGCTTTAACCTTGTGGTTTCAAATCCTCCATATATTCCTTTACTGGAAAGCGACTCGCTCTCTCCTGAGGTTAGAAACTGGGATCCGGAGATTGCACTTTTCGCAGGAATGGATGGTCTTCAGGCGTATCGAGAGATTGCTGACGGTTTGGCAGCCGTTTTAACACCTGATGGCATGGCTGTTTTAGAGTTGGGGCATGGACAGGCTGATTCTGTCGCTGCACTGTTCAAAAACGCCGGATTTAACAGAATTTCCTCTCGTAGAGATTTGGGAGGAATCGAACGCTGTATAGTTGTACAGCGGTGATTTAGAGACAGGGGCAGGATGAACCGCCCTATAAATGAAGGCACTGTGATTTAATCGCAAAGAAGTCAGTACAATAAAACTGATAACGCATTTCACATTTCCGAGCAGCCAGGACAAAAACCGTGAATACGGCGTTGTTCCAGTACACTCAAAACCGGACAGAAGATGAAGCAACCTTCTAGGCAAAACCACCGTAATAACCGCAACAACAAAGGCGGGCGTCGTCCATCAGGTGGTGGGGGCGGCACGCATAGCGCGAACCGGGTCTATGATAGTGCCGGTCCCGAAGGAAAAGTACGCGGAACCGCACAACAGATCATTGATAAATACACATCAATGGCCCGCGATGCTCAGACGTCGGGCGAAGGTGTCTTGGCTGAAAACTTTTTTCAACACGCCGAACACTACCAGCGCATATTAACAACAATTCAAGCTGCCGAAGCGGAAGAACGTGAGCGCCGTCAAGCTGCGCAACAAGCTGAACAAGAACGCCGAGCAGAACAACAAGCACGTCAACAACAGCAACGTGCGGAAAACCAACCTAGCGAGACGACGAATCGTGACCAAGAATCTCTGCAAGCGCAAAACCAGCCAACTCAAAATGTAGAACGCCGTGACGCACCGGAACTGCCTGCGCCGACTGCAAATGAGGACATGAAAGCTGCTGAACCCGCTGCAGCGAAGACGGTTGCAACCGCGCCACTTGTGGAACACTCAACAGAAGGCCCGGCACTCGTTGAAACGCCGGAAGCAAAACTAGCGGAACAGCGCGATACCGTAACACGCCCTGCTCGGCGCCCCCGGTCAAAACCTGCACCGAAAGTCGATGGCGAAACGGGCGAAAAAACTGAAGCTGATCTTGCGCCGCAAGTCGCGGCTCAGAGCGATGCTGAAGTTGAAACGCCGCCTAAACCAAAACGTGGACGGCCCCGTAAAGCGCCAGCAGCGCCAGCATCTGAAGAAGCTGACAGACCGTAATAGTTTAGGGAAATGTGCGCTTGACAAACTCTCGGGCAAGCGCACAAAACTGAGCAACATCCAATGCTTCACCACGAAGTGTCGGATCAATATCGGCTTTCTCAAGTAGAGATTCGCCGCCCAACGCCGCCAGACTTTTACGCAGCATTTTACGTCGCTGACCAAATGCCGCTGCTGTTATTTCTTGTAAAGCATCAAGGGGAGCCGGTTCAACGGTCGACTTTGGCGTTATGGAGATAACAGAGCTTGTTACCTTCGGCGGCGGGGTGAACGCTTGTGGTGGCAAATCAAACAAAATGCGGCTATCGCAGCGCCACCCTGCCAGCACTGACAATCTGCCATAAGCCTTTTCACCATGACTCGCAGCAATTCGACTTGCGACCTCACGCTGAAACATCAACGTTAATGATGCCCAATGAGGGGGCCAAACTTCTTCACTTAACCACCGGATTAGTAGCTCCGTACCTACGTTATAAGGAAGGTTTGCGACCACCCTCGCCCCTTGATCAACATGTTGAGACAAATCAATTGTCAGAGCATCGGCCTCTATGATTGTCAGACGATCCGGCCAATGTGCTGAGATTTTCTCTAGGGCTGGAAGGCATCGCGCATCGCGTTCAATTGCGACAACACGTCTCGCGCCCGAGGCCAATAGCGCCCGGGTAAGCCCACCCGGTCCCGGTCCGATTTCCACCACATCACAGTTGCGGAGGTCGCCAGCCATACGCGCGATTTTACTCGTAATGTTCAAATCGAGAAGAAAGTTCTGCCCAAGTGATTTTTTGGGACGCAAACCGTGGGCATCTATCACTGACGCAAGCGTAGGTAAACCGTCAGAAGCGAGGCGCAGATCAGTCACCCGAATTCGCCATAAATGATGCCACCTTCAATGCTTCGATCAAACTGCCCGGGTCGGCTTTTCCGCTTCCTGCAATATTATAGGCGGTTCCGTGGTCCGGCGATGTGCGGATAAAAGGCAAGCCGAGAGTAACATTCACACCCTTTGCAAAGTCTATTGCTTTGAGGGGAATCAGCGCTTGGTCATGATACATGCAAAGTGCAACATCATAGTGTTCTCTTGCAGCCGGATGAAACATCGTGTCAGCCGGCAACGGACCCGTCGCCTTTATCCCCTCTACATTTAACCGGGCAATCGCCGGTTCGATGATCGTGATCTCTTCACAGCCCATCGCGCCGCCTTCTCCCGCATGGGGGTTTAGGCCGGAAACGGCTATCCTTGGCGCTTCCAATCCAAAATATTGTCGCAAATCCGAATTGAGAATGTGCGCTGTCTCAACGATTAAATCTTGAGAAAGCCGTTCGCACGCCTCTCTCAGAGAGACGTGGATTGTTACTGGAACAACACGCAGGCCGGGCGCAGCGAGCATCATAACAGTCCGCCTGACGCCCGCGAGATGACCTAAAAATTCCGTATGTCCGGGAAATGCAAACCCCGCTCCATCATAGAGCGCCTTTTTGTTAATCGGATTCGTTACAATTCCGGCGGCTTGTTTCGCTTGGGTTTGTTGCACAGCCTGTTCAATCGAGCGGATGACAGATGCCGCATTTGCGGGTTCAGGGATACCGGCGCGTTGCGGCGTTATGAGCGGCTCGTTTAAGACAGGAAGTGCATTGGCAAAGATCGAAGCAGCTTCGCGCGGCTCTTCAATGTCTTCAATCGGACATACAATACCGGTCGAAGCGGCGAGATTACGCAAATGCACACTGTCAGCGATGACGTAAAAAGGGCGATGTTTACCCTCCGCCCGCATCCAAGCTGAGAGGGTAATTTCCCCGCCGACTCCGGCAGGGTCTCCCATTGTCACTGCAAGAGGTAAAATCACCGACGATCTATGACCGCCTCACGCTTTAACTCACGCAAAAAGCCACGCGCATAACGTTCAAGGCGTTGAGATCGCAATTGGCTCGACGCGCGCTCTCTAAGGACTTCTTCGGACGGGCCATCCGATTTCTTATCGCAAACAACAATGACATGAAAGCCATCATTCGACCGAACGGGCTGTGTAATTCCGCCAACATCCAAACGCGCAACCGCTTCTCTTACCGGACCGGGAAGAACGGACAATTCAATGTCTCCAAGATCGCCCGAAATGTCTAAGAAATTAGGCGCTCTGTCGAGGACATCCTGACAATTACCAATTTCACCGCGCACGGCATTGGCACGTGCAAGGGCGGCATCCGCCGTTTGTTGCGACGACCCTGTAGGAACACCGACGACGAGCTGAGCGAGTTTAAAGGAGGTCTTACCTCTTTCGCCTCCGATGCGGATTTCCCGCAGACCATAGATCACCACATCAGTGCCATCAACAAACGGCGCTGAAACGCGGTCAACATTCATTGCTGCAACAATAGGCCGTGCGATGTCGGATAAGCTGCTTTGCGCAACCCATCCCAGATCACCCCCAGCCACTGCAGTCGGCCCGCTACTGATCTGTCGTGCCAAAACGGTGAAACGTTCTCCTCTGCCAAGCTGTGCAATCGTTTGACGGGCAACATTTTTGGCCGCCGCTTCACCGCCGGGACCAATTGGAAATCTCATTTCAGCCAGCAGGTATTCAGGTTCACCCGGCTTAGCATCGCTTTCCGGTTCAACCATCGCATCGACGTCGGAATCAGATATCCGAACGCGATTTGCAAAACGACGGAGGATCAATTGCCGCCATGCGACTTCAGATTTTATCTGGCTGTCCAGCGCCTCAGTCGTAATACCCTCGGATAACAAGCCGGAGCGCATCTGTTCCGGATCACGGTTATTCCGCCGCGAAATTTCATCAAAGCCGGCGCGAACCTGTTCATTGGTTGGATCAATTCCGGCTCTTTGTGCAGCCTGTAACCGCAAAGTATCCTCTATCAATGCTTCCAGTGCAGCTTCCTGGCTGGGGGATGATCCGCTCGTCACAGCGATAAGCCGTGCACGCTGTTCCACATCATATCCCGTAATGATCTGGTCATTAACAACGACGACAGGCGCAAAGCTCTGGGCGAAAGCCAAGCCGCTCGCAGTCAATGAGACTCCTAAAAATCCTAAAGCGAATATGCGCGCACGCACGGATAGTTTCATCATCACCTGATCGTCCTCCCGAGACTCCAACCCGCCTCATATAATACAACGTATTATAGCACTAAGCTCCCAGACTTTTCAGCCTGAAAGTTAGGCCAAAATCTGTCCCGTCATTAGCATCTCTGTCATCGTTAGATCGACGGGAAACCGATAAATCTATAAAACAGCATTCATTCTCAAAAATAAGTCCGGCTTCGGCATCAACGAGGCGATCTTCTTCCAAGTCACGCCGTCCTTCCGCGTAAGCACTAATTTCTTCGGTAATTCGGACGATACCCCTGCCGGAAATTTCTTCTCGATCTTCGTCAAAGCCGCTGAAAGCATCAGCTCCAATTCGAACATAAGCACCCGTTGCCGAAAACGCCCCATAAGTGCCACGCGCGTAAATTTCGGTGCGCTCTAAATTCAGGTCATTTTCACTTACCCGCACGCGGCTTGTGATGTCGAAATAAGGATCAAACTTAAGCCGTAACGCGCCAACATGGTCACTTTCAGCATTGCTCAATCCTGAGGTTGGGCTGAAATCGTTGTTGTCGCGGGTTCGAAAAACCCGGCCATAAACGGCCTCGACACCGAAACCGTCGTGACTCGTAAAATCGTACCGAACCCCTGTGTTTAAGCGCGTTCCCACCTCAACACGGTCTAAGCCGGCAAACCGCGATTCTTTCGTTAGCAGGATCGTTTCATCAAAATTTAGATCGAGACTGTCTTCATTAGGGAATTCATCCTGTCCATCTTGGTTCGGGGAAACGACCAATTGGATAACAGGCTCAAGGATGTGCGTCCCAAGCTCATTTTCAGCGATAAACGGCATACGAACATCCACACCGCCAGATATATTAATCCGCCCCTGGGGTTCATTATCCGTCAAAGGGTCCGAATTCGTCAGGAATGCATCGCCGCGCGCACCTGCAAACGGTGTCGCAACCAAACCTTGTTCCGTGACAAATTGCCTCTCCCAGGTCACGCCACTGGAAACTCTCGTTACATCTCTGCCCTCTTCGCGCTCCAGATGAAGAACATCACCGGTTGCCGTGGCAATGCCATATATTGGATCTTCCAGAGCACGATACCGTAAACGTAGTTCAGGTAAGGCAAATGGTATGGTATCCCCGTCTTCATCAGCACGGAAACTTTGGAAGTAATAACCGTTTGCCTCCGCGAACAGGCGCTCATTTTCATGCACAGCGAAAAGGCGGCTCGTTACGCGATCATCGTTGGAATAATTATACCGGCGCAGGAAGGTATCATCAGAAGCCAGATTGAGATCAAACCCCCAACCGAGATCACTGCCAAGAGAAAACCGCCCTTCCCCATTAACAGCACCGCGAAATGTATTTTCATCAGCAACTTGGTTATTGATGGTTGCAGCACCCCATAGCCGATAATGACCGGAATCCGTGGCCACGCGATATTCAGCCTCACCAAGCAGACCATCATTAGACGTAACAAAAGGCGTAATGGTCAAATCGCGTGAGGGAGAAATTTCAATGAAGTAAGGCGTTTTCACCGAATATCCGATGGTACTGTCTTCACCGAATTCCGGGGCCAAAAATCCGGTGCGTCGTTTCACCGATGGGTCGGGATGCCTAAAATACGGAAGGTATACAACCGGTACGCCTTCGACTTCAAAGGTCGCATCCTCGTAGATAACGTCGCGCGTTACCTCGTCGTGGATCACTTTGGCAGCGCGGACACGCCACAAAGGCGTTGGGTCGTCAAAACAGACATCACAAGGGCTATAAACCGCTTTTGAGAGAATCGTGTAACGACCATCAACACGCTGGCCTTCCACCGCAGCAAATCGCGCACCGCCTGCGATCAGCGCGCGCGGCTGTGTGACTTTCCCATCCGCAAAAGTAACGTTGAGATCGGCAGAGTCAGCAAAAAGATAGGTTCCGTCTTCATTCCGAAGAGCAACAGCACCGACAGCGCGCACCCGCCCTGCCCCTTCATCATATTCCAAACGATCCGCCGCGAGAATGCGCGGCCCATAATAAGCCTCCGCTTGACCAATCGCTCGGGCAACAGAATTTTCCGTATCGTAAGTGACTTCATCCGCAACGATAACCAACGGAATGTCGGTTTCGCCGGCCTGAAGTTGTAAAAAGTTTTGGGATGAACTTTCCTGAGCGATAACGAGGGAAGGAAACCCCAGGCAGAGGATAATTTGAAACAGCGCTCGACAAAAACGGGCCATCTCATACTTCCCTAAAGTGGATGGACAGTGCCAATCCTAAAAAACCCGCACCAAATGCCGGCCCCCATGCCCCTAAAGCGGCAGGGGCGGCTCCCGAAGCACCAAGCGCCATACTTACATCACTCATGAAATAGAAAGCAAAACCGGTCAAAGCACAACCTAATGCAATCCGCCCAAAACTCGCAGAACGCGGGGGGCGAATTGCAAATGACGCAGCAATCAATGTCATCGCGCCAAGCAATGCCGGCAGCGCCAGCATTGCATGAAGGTGCGCTTTGTGGCGACGGGATGAGAACCCGGCGGCCTCCATGCCCTGAATAACGCTCGGCAATTGCCAAACTGATATTGCATCAGGTTGTTTGAAACTATTCTGGATTTCTCTGGCCGTAAGACGAGTCGGGACTTTCAAAAACGGAACTTCGACTTCATCTGGAGGTAAGTCGGTGTCCATACTGACAGTTCTTACCATAGCGCCTGTGAGCATCCATTCATGACCTGATAGGATCGCGACCGGGGTATCAATTCGCTCACGAAGTACGTCGCCTTCCCCGAACCGAAAAAAGGTCGCTTCGCGCAATTCAGTCCCATTGGCATTTGTTTGGGCCGCTTTAATGACAATTTGCCCTTCGCCATCCCCTTCACGCAGCCACAGACCTTCGCTGGAAACGGAAAACAGAGCGCCTCTGCCATCGAAATGCTCAGCTTCCATGCGCTCATAAATACTAAGCGCGACTGCCGAGAGAGGTGCGTAAGCCCCTATTCCAATAACACCGATTAATGCGGCAGCAAAAATACCCGGCCTCGCCATCCCCCAAAAGGATAGCCCCGACGCAAATGCGGCGACAAGCTCGCTAGAGCGTGCGAGCATCATGTAAGCCCACATCGAACTCAGCAGCATCACAAACGGAACAGCTTTCATTGACACGCTCGGCGCATGGAGAAAAGCCATTGTAACTATTGCAAAAAACAGCCCTTCCCGATCACCGCTCCGCCTCAGCAGCTCCATGAAATCGACGAGCGTAATCAGTAATAAAACCGCGACGAAGGCGATCAAGAATATCCGCGTTATGCGGCCCGCAATATAGCGTTCTAAGGTCATGCCGGCACGGCCTGCATACCGCCAGCACCCGCACCGCGAAACCGGCCTCGTGACAATATCCAGATGGCCAAAGCTGCCGCAGCAACAGGCGACAGGTACATAACCGGCCAAAGCTCCGGAGAGCTTTTCACGACACTCTGTAACGCCAGACCTATCACACGCAATCCAACACCCAATAATGCCGCTATAACCATACGGCCCAGATACCCGCGCCGGCTGAATGACCCCCACAACATGGTTGCAGCCGCAACAAGAACGATGGCGAACCCGTACAAAGGCGAGCTTAGCTGTTCATGGCCTTCCGAGATATACCGACCGTAATCACGCTCTGAAATATCCGGGTCTTTTGGCCAAATTAGGTCATAGAAGAAAAATTCTGACGCTTTTCGTTTTCGCGTCGCCGGATCAGATACAAATTCTGAAAGATCATAGCCGATTTTGTCAAAACGCAGCAAAGACAACGAGTCTGACTCAGGATCAATACGTTGTGCAACGCCCTCGTACATGACCAGTCGCGGCCCCGTCTCTGTTTTCTCCAAAGCGCCGCGCTGAGCATTAAATGTAACAGCGGCTTCAGGTTGGCGTGCATCATGCACCATAACACCGCGCATATCACCGGGACCGTTGGCTTCGCGTATATAAACCGTCAGCCCGTCACTCGGATGCATAAAGCGACCATCCTGAATAAGCGCTGATGCAATATCGCCCCGGACCTCAGCCGTTTTCTCGCGCATTGACCGTGCGCCCATCGGCGCGAGCAGAACCGTCACGATCGCAAGAATAAGCATCACGAATATGCCAAAGACCAACACAGCTCTCAATGAAGATAGCCGCCCTTGCCCAGCCGCATAGACTATCACCAATTCTGAATCAGACATAAGTCTGTTCAGCGCAAAAATCGTTGCGCCGAGAGCCGCCAAAGGAAACACAATCGAGAGCACCAAAGGCAACAATGGTCCTGCAAAAATCAACAGAATCGACGCACTTTGACCGTTATTCACAATCAAATCAATCACGCGCAAGGATTGCGCAAGCCACATGACAGCCGTCAGCACTAACGTGAAGAACACGAAAGGCGCGAGTACCTGTCTCAAAAAATACCGGTCAATCAAGCGCATTCCCGAGGCGTATGCGGACAATCAGGCAAGGTCAAGACACCGTATGGCAAACAGATGACTTCTTGATCTGGCAAAACGCGATTTAAAACGCTAGTTCTGCTTAAATCAGGTGGTCGCGTAGCGTAACCGGACTTGTGACTCCAATACTGCTACGCGCAACGCTCCGTTAAACGCGCTTTAGAACGAAAAGCGCCATTGAAAGGCTCATTGATGACCGTTTCGTTTCGTGATCTTCCCTTAAGCGACCTGCCAAAAACCTTGGGGACTGTCGTCGTCTTCGCATCACCAACAGAGCTGACAAAAGCCACACTGGAAGCCGACGAGGCATCCGGCGGCGCGATTACGCGCGCACAAAACGCCGAACGGTTCGTCGGGAAAGAAGGCGAAATTCTCGAAATTCCCGCCCCCGCAGGAATGAAAGCATCGCGTTTGCTGATCGTTGGCACAGGCGATGATGACATCACGCCCAATCGTGCCAGAACAATCGGCGGAAAACTTGGGGCATCGCTTGGTAAGCTGGACGACACCGGAGCAACGGTTTTCGCCGACGGTTTAAGTTCTGACGATCTTCTCGCGCGTCTCGCGCTCGGCATCCGTTTGCGCCGCTACACTTTCAACAAGTACCGCACGGAGACAGAACCTTCGTCCGATCGCGGACCCGGCAATATCGTAATCGGCGTTACAGACTCCACCGGCGCACAAAAGGCGGATATTGACGCAAATGCAGTCGCCGAGGGCATCTTCTTCACACGCGACCTTGTTAGCGAGCCTGCAAATATCCTCTATCCGGAGAGCTTTACACAACGTTTACAAGAACTTGGAGAATTGGGCGTTGAGGTCAGCGTTCTTGACGAAGAGGATATGGCAAAGCTGGGCATGAATGCTCTGCTCGCTGTGGGCCTCGGCAGTCGCCGCGAAAGCCGAGTTGTGATTATGAAATGGCTCGGTGCTGACGACAAAGGCGCGGCCCCGTTCTGTGCCGTCGGAAAAGGCGTAACATTTGATACCGGCGGCATCTCGATCAAACCGGCTGCCGGTATGGAAGAAATGACTATGGATATGGGCGGCGCCGGTGTCGTCTCCGGCCTCATTAAAACCCTTGCGATGCGCAAGGCGAAAGCAAATGTCATCGGAGTCGTTGGCCTGACCGAAAATATGCCAGACGGCAATGCAACCAGACCCGGCGATATCGTTACCGCGATGAGCGGCACAACGATTGAAATAATCAATACCGACGCAGAAGGCCGCCTCGTTCTAGCGGATGTCCTTTATTATTCGCAAAAAGAATTCAAACCGAAAGCGACGATCAATCTTGCCACGCTGACCGGCGCCATGATTGTCGCACTCGGCTATGATAAAGCAGGCTTTTTCTCAAATGATGACGGTCTTTCGTCTCAGTTGCAGGCCGCAGCGGATGCCGAAGAAGAAGGGCTGTGGAGAATGCCGCTCGGCAAAGCCTATGACGATCAAATCAAATCGAAGCTGGCCGACATCAAAAACACCGGCGGAAGACATGCCGGTTCAATCACTGCTGCACAGTTCTTGAAGCGATTTGTAGATGACAGTCCATGGGCACATATCGACATCGCCGGTGTCGCATTATCCAAAGAAGCCAAACCAACAGTGCCAAAAGGAGCAAGCGGTTGGGGTGTTGCCACTCTTGATCGGTTTGTGCGCGACAACTTCGAAGAAAAGCCCAGTGCCTGAGGCACTTTTCTATCATCTCACGGCGCATCCGTTGGAGCGGGCACTTCCGACGCTGTTAGAACGAACATTAGGGAAAGGCTGGCGCGCCGTTGTGCGCGCTGGCAGCGAAGAGCGGATAGACGCGCTCGACAATGTTCTATGGACCTATCGCGACGAGTCATTCCTACCTCACGGGACGCACAAGAATAGCGACGCAGAGCACCAGCCAATCTATCTGACAACAGGCGCAGAATTGCCCAACAAGGCCGATGTGCTGTTCGTTGTCGATGGGGCCGATACCGATAATTTCTCAGCAGTAACGCGCACAATCGTTATGTTCGATGGGGCCGACGAAGAGGCCGTCGCCTTTGCACGAACACAGTGGAAACGCGCAGCCGCAGAAGTTACAGCAACTTATTGGCGACAAGATCCTTCAGGGCGCTGGGAAAAGGCCGCCGAAAGCTCTGGCGCGTAATGAAAACGGCACATTAACGAATACACGATAAAACACCCTTGCAACGCAGCAAGTTGGTCGTCTACAAGGCCTGCTGTGGAGAGGTGCCGGAGTGGTCGAACGGGGCGGTCTCGAAAACCGTTGAGCCTTCGCGGGTTCCGAGGGTTCGAATCCCTCTCTCTCCTCCAGTGCGACCAGAGTGGTCGCGTCCTTTATAAGCCAATGAATTAAAAGACTTTTACATTCTGGAAAATTTAGAAACTTATGTCAAGAGGATGCGATCAGAGACGCAGGGCGGAATCATAAATTGTTAATGCGCTGAGTGGCGAATTGGATTCTTTAGTCGGTTCCACAGGAGGACCGACAATGACGCAAAGTTTTCTCGAGTGTATCAGGCTGATTGACGATCCCCGCATTGCGGGAATGATTAT
>CALKIZ010000110.1 GCA_937995735.1 uncultured Neomegalonema sp.
CTCCGTCTTCCTCGAACGCGCCAGACCTTCCAGTTCAACGCGCTCCAACTCCGTCAGATGTATCGGAGTGGCTTCAGAAATGCTTTTTGACATCCCAACACTGAATCACGACTCAACATCCAGCGATAGTGGGTACTAGGCTGAATGTGGATTCGTAAGTCTAACACTTCCGCATCAAGTAAGATTTGGAGAAATTTCCCCTTGGCGTTTGGCAACGAATGCATCCAAAGCCTCGACAATAGAAGAAGCAATCTTAGGCCTCTGATATTCGGTAAGCAGAGCTTCCGCTTTTTGCCGTGCGCGCGTTTGCATGTCGCGTGAACCATTAATCTCCCAATGCTCCCAAGCCTCATAGTCTAGGATTTCCGGGGAAGAAAATGCTTCTTTAAAATGTTTCAACGTGAAGGCATCGCCTAGATAGTGACCACCGGGGCCAATGCGCCGAACTGCATCTAGCCCTTCCTCCAAAAGATCAAAATTTACACCGGCGGCGTATTTTGCCATCAGCATATTCTGCTCTGCATCAACGATCAATTTGCACAGACAATGTACCATGCCTGCTTCATCCCAACCACCAGCATGATGCATCAAAGAAGCATTGGCTGTAATGCCCGCCATGTAGGACGTCGCAGACTCGTAACCTGATTGCGGATCGAAACTCTTAGCAGACGATTGCGAGGCGGTTGTTCGCCAAGGAATTTCATATCGCCGCGCCAGTTGACCAATAATCCCGTTGAGCAAATTGATCTCCGGCATTCCCGACATCGGCGCTCCTGTTTTCATCGAGACGGCAACGGAGTATTGTCCATAAATACAAGGAGCACCCGGCTTGACCAATTGCGCGTAGGCAATGCACGCGATGGCCTCTGCATTGAGTTGAGCGATTGTCGAAATGACGTCTGCAGGCGTATTGGCCGCGCCCAACACAAAGGGTGAAATCAACGCGCCTTGACCTGCGAGGATGAACGTTCGCAGCCCTTCGAGCATCGTTGAATCCCAAACAAGTGGCGAATTACCCGATGCGTGCGTCATCATCACAACGTTGTCGCGTAGAAAGTCCTGACCATAGACTAGCTCTGCCATCGCAACCGAATCTTCAGATCGGCTTTGACCTGTTCCCATGCCAAAGGTAGCGAGGTCGGCATCAACAAAACTGCTGTGATTGATGTGTAAGTGTCGCCACGGCACAGGAATATCAGTTGGCTCGCATGAGAAACCGGTGGTCATGTGAAAGCCCGGACTCATCTGGACGATTTTATTGATACGGCGCAAGTCGTCCATCGTGGAAAAGCGCCGGTTGCCATCCAAATCGCGGATGTTCGGTGCGCCATGCATTGGCGCAAAGGCAACTGTCCCTTGAGCAATTTCAAACCGTGTGTTGGGGCCGCGACCGGTCATTTCGAAACCGGACGGCGCTTTGCTCAATAGCGATTCGATCAGCTCAGGCTCGATACGCACCCGCTCGCCGATCACATCTGCACCCGCTTCTTTCCAGTCGGCTATCGCGATGTCATCGCGAAAATCAACGCCGACTTCGCGTAGTATCCAAAGAGAAGCCTGATGAATGCGTTCCAATTCGTCGGCGCTGACAAGTTCGACCGGTTTAATACCATAAAAGACGGGGCGTAACCTCAGCCGCACGTGCAGCAGCGCGCGCCGTTCTGCCGCGCCGTTTTGTCGTTGTTTCTGACATCTCAAAGGTCCTTCACGAGGCGTAACGCATCATAGATTGCGGCATGTGTATTCCGCGCGGAAACCGCATCGCCAATTCTAAAAAGTTGAAACTTTCCGTCTGGATTTCGGACAATCGATTGAGGAGTCCCATTGATCAGGGCTTCATGGTCCACCGCCCCACCATTGGAACTCATATCTTTGAGGTCCTGATAGAGATCGTCCATTGGTAATGTACCATAATTGACAATCACCTGATCATACTCAGCCGTATGGGTATGATCGCTATAATCCGTGCCGATCTTAGCGACCAATTTATTGCCCGCGCGTTCCACGCCCAATAGACGCCGGGTTACGGTAAAGGTGACATCTTTATCCTGAAGTTCGCGCATATATGGTACGAGATTCATTCCCATAATCTCTGGTGAGAAACTGCGGTCGGGCGTCATGACCTCTACTTTTGCGCCAGCTTTTGCGGTAACCTCAGCGGCTTGCAAAGCCGGGTGGTCACCGGCTTCATCGTAGATTAGGACCGACTCTGCGGGCTTTACATCTCCGGCAATAATATCCCATGCGGTCACGACATTCTTAGCGTCTTGGCCTTGCTCATAAAGTTCAATATTTGGAATGCCGCCGGTTGCGATAATGATAACTTCGGGCGATAGAGCAATCACGTCGGCGGTATCTGCCCATGTGTTGAAATGGAAACTTACGTCTCGCGCAGCACATTGCGACATGCGCCAATCAATGACCGAAATCATTTCGCGTCGCCGTGGACTTTGTGCAGCCAAGCGGATTTGCCCACCCGGATCAGGCTGAGCCTCAAACACTGTAACGTCGTGACCCCGTTCAGCCGCAACACGTGCCGCTTCTAATCCACCGGGGCCAGCCCCCACGATAACAATCTTTCGCGAGGTGGCGGACGGAGAGATTTCATGCGGCATAGTCAGCTCACGTCCCGTGGCTGCGTTATGAAAGCACAGTGCATCACCCGCCTGATAAATTCGATCAAGGCAGTAAGTCGCACCAACACAAGGCCGAATGTCTTCTTCGCGCCCCTCGATAATTTTTTTAACGATGTGAGGGTCCGCCATATGTGCGCGGGTCATCCCCACCATATCGAGTTTACCGCTTTCAATAGCGTGACGCGCCGTAGCGACATCTGGGATACGTGCTGCATGAAAGGTAGGCATACCGGTCGCGCGCCGCACCTCGCCTGCGAAATCTAAATGAGGAGCGCTCTTCATGCCTTGCACAGGGATCACGTCAGTCAGGGCCGGATCGGTATGGATGCGGCCCCGAATAACATTCAGAAAGTCTACTTGCCCGCTATCGGCAAATGCTTTTGAAACTTCGATACCTTCTTCGGGAGTGATGCCGCCTTTTTGCGCTTCGTCTGCAGTGTAACGGAACCCTACAATGAATTCTGAACCGACACGCTTGCGTATGGCGGCGAGGACATCGAGAGGAAACCGCAGACGGTTTTCTAGTGTATCCGCTCCGTATGGACCAGTTAGATCGTTTGTCAGTGGTGACCAAAATTGATCGAGTAAATGCCCATACGCTTGAATTTCAATGCCGTCCATGCCGCCAGCTTTCATCCTTTCGGCAGCATCGGTAAAATCTTCGATTATGCGATCAATATCCCAATCTTCTATCAATTTTGGAAAAGCGCGGTGCGCCGGTTCACGGTGCCGGGTTGAGGAAACCGAAGGCAGCCAATTCCCTTTATTCCATCCAGTGCGCCTGCCTAGATGGGTGAGCTGGATCATAACCGCACAGCCATGTTCGTGACAGCCATCCGTCAGGGCTTGTATCCACGGAACAACTTCATCCTTGTAGGCCAACACATTATTGAAAACCGGAGGGCTGTCTTTGGAAACGGCTGCTGAACCAGCGGTCATAGCCAATGCAACACCAGCCTTGGCGCGTTCCGCGTGATAAGCTGCATACCGTTCCTTCGGCATTCCATCTTCTGGGTAAGCCGGTTCGTGCGCGGTCGTCATGATCCTGTTTTTCAACGTTAAGTGCTTAAGCTGATAAGGTTGCAAAAGCGGATCGCTGCTTACCATTGTCACAATCAAGTATCTCCAACAAAAAAGACATATCGCCTTGCTAATGCGGTGCTGGTTTTCACATTAAAGGCGGTTTCCGAATGATGTATTCAAAGCGGAGTATGCATCATCTCACTATCCAATGAAACGATATCTCTGTAGATCATTAGTAGGAGTTTGGCTGCATTGCCTGATATAACTGAAGTAAGACAACGTAACTGAACATCGAATTACCGCGCCAGAGCACCTTCCGTAGATGCTCCGTAACGGGGTTTGCCGGACGGACACGGCTCGGTGATTGCTTATAAAAGCACTCAGGAAATCTTTTGCGCCTAGTTGCGCACCCGGACTGGCTACGGTCCTTGCAATTTCACGCAAGCGTACTTAGCCCCGAAAGTTATGACGGGATAAAATCAATTAGAGGAAGTAGAGGTGCGCAGGAAAGCGCGCACTGACTTATTTTGTGAGAGTAAGCGGTAGCGTTACAAAAAACGTGCTGCCAACATTTGGTGTGCTTTCAGCACGGATACTGCCCTCATGTTGATCTACGATTTTACGACATGACGCGAGGCCGATGCCCGAGCCGGCATATTTTCCGGAGCGACCGTGAAGACGCTGAAAAGCGTTAAAGATTTTCTCGGCGTTTTTCTGTTCAAACCCGATGCCATTATCATGAATCGCGATTGTAACCTGGTCGCTTTCCGGATAGGTCGCTTCCACATGGATTTTTGAAATCGTGCCTGGGGCGACATATTTCATTGCATTGGATAACAGGTTTTGGAAAAGGCGGGAAAGCTGACTAAAGTCACCGACCATAACAGGTAATTCGTCGATGCAGATTTGTGCATTTTGCTCGTCAATGCTGAGATCTAAGGTGTAGAGAGCATCTTGGATAACAGTGTTGAGTTCGATTTCTTCAAATGCGGATGTTGTGTCGGTAATTTTCGAAAAACTTAAAAGATCTTCGACCAGACGGCGCATTCGCCCGGTGGCATCAAAAATACGGTCCAGATACCGGGCACCACTCTCGTCTAATTGGTCCCCGCATTTTTCTGATAATCGTCCACCAAAAGTTTCAATCTTTCTCAATGGCTCTTGCAGGTCATGAGACGCGGCGTGGGCAAATTCTTTCAGTTGCTGGTTTGTTGTCATCAACGCCTGCGAGTAACTTTCGGTAACCTGTTCCTGTAACTTTAAGTCAGTAATGTCAGTCCAATTGGTGACCGTGCCACCTTCTGATGTGCGGCTCTCTTCAATCCTGCACCAGCGCCCATCGCTCAATTTTTGGTCGAAGCACCCATGCGGAGAATCCCGGTATGCCAGACGCTTTACCATCCATTCATCAATATCTTTTTCGGCGATGCCAAAATGCCTTTCCGCATTTCGGCGTGCCATCTCGGAAAAACTCGCTCCCGCGTCCAGCATGGCAGCGCCGTCAGGGAGCATATCGCGATAAACTTTATTAATTAAAATCGGACGATCTTCTGCATCGAATATTGCGAAACCAGATGGCAGGGAGTCGATACTGTCTTTTAAGATCTTGAGCATTTGTTTGGAAACAACTGTGGAGTCCTGTGATGGTTTGGCGTTGTCCTTGTTCTCATCATTAAAGGTCAAGATCTCGGCCATCCGGGGTCTCCACGCGGTTACGCAAAATCAGTAATATTATATGTGCTTTGTCTAATTTACCGTATCCGGGTGAAATGTTGATGAATGTCGCGCCCTTTGTATTGCGACCAGAGAACACTTACGAATAGGGCAATTTCTGATGGTACCCGGTTTGGTGTTGATTTGGTGGCATTCCCGGTCTAAAGACCGCGCATCGCTGCCGTAGCTCAGAGGTAGAGCACTCCCTTGGTAAGGGAGAGGTCGAGAGTTCAATTCTCTCCGGCAGCACCAGTTATTCGATTGATTTTATTTGTTTATTTCTTGTTCGAGTGGCTGTGTCGCTCGCAGGAACATGAAAAGAACATGAGTGTTCTGAGATTCTATCCAAACAAATTTCAAGCTCATAAACGCATGAAACCTATTCCTGCGTTGCGGAATGAACGTGGTACGCTATCTATCCGTGAGATGACCCAAGAGATAGTTCCTATATGCGTGGGATGAAGAAACGCCAGCATACCGACGGTGTGGCTGAATGGTCGGTCGTGCGGCAGGTTTTGCCGTACCTTTGGCCAGAAGGCGAGGCTGAGGCTAAAATCCGGGTGGTCACGGCGGTTGGCTTTTTGATACTCGCCAAGATTGCTACGGTCGTTACACCGTTTTTCTTTAAGTATGCCGTCGATGCGATTGTGCCGCTTAAAGATGGTGAGATCCCGCAAGGGGCTTTCCTCGTTGCGCCTGTGGCATTGGTAATGGCCTATTGTGCCGCTAGGGTTTCGCAGATCTTGTTCGCTCAGCTACGGGACGCTGTTTTTAGCCGTGTCGGACAGCGAGCACTGCGGCGGCTTGCGATCCGCACATTCCGTCATGTCCATAGCCTGAGCTTGCGCTTTCATCTGGAGCGAAAAACCGGCGCAATGAGCCGGATTATCGAGCGGGGCGTAAAGGGCGTCGAGTTCTTACTAAGGTTTATGCTGTTCTCGATTGTGCCTTTGATCTTGGAATTGTTTCTCGTGGCCGGAATTTTCTTTTGGCACTTCGGGCCGTGGTTTCTTGCGGTCATTATTGCGACGATTGTGATCTATGTCTTTTTCACATTCAAAGTCACTGAGTGGCGGGTGAAAATCCGTCGCGACATGAATGACAAGGATACGGATGCCAACCAAAAAGCTGTTGATGCATTGCTGAACTATGAGACAGTCAAATATTTCTCCGCCGAACGCCGTGAGAGCAACCGCTATGAAAGTGCGATGATCGGGTATGAGAACGCAGCCGTAAAAACCCAAACAACGTTGGCATTTCTCAACCTTGGTCAGTCGATTATTATCTCTATTGGCTTGGGTTTTGTTATGGTTTTTGCCGCAAATAAAGTGTTGGCCGGGCAGTTGACTGTTGGTGATTTTGTGTTGGTCAATGCGCTGATGATGCAGATTACCATGCCGCTTAATTTTCTAGGCACGGTCTATCGCGAAATCCGGCAGTCGCTCATTGATATGGGCGATATGTTCACCTTGCTCGGACAGCCCGCTGAGGTTCAGGACAAGCCCGGCGCGAAAGAGTTAGTCGTTACCGAAGGTCGTGTGGCTTTTGAAGGCGTACGGTTTCACTATGAACCTGAACGTACCATCTTGAAGGGAATTGATTTTACCGCGCGTGGCGGTGGAACTGTGGCTGTGATTGGACAAAGTGGAGCGGGGAAATCTACCATCGCTCGTCTGCTGTTCCGCTTTTATGATGTTAGCGGCGGGAAAATTACCATTGATGGACAAGACCTGCGTGATGTGACGCAAGAAAGCCTGCGCCGGCATATCGGTGTCGTGCCGCAAGACACTGTGCTTTTTAACGATACAATCCGCTATAACATCGGATATGGCGATCCCGATGCGATGCCAGAGCAAATTGAGCAAGCGGCGCGTGATGCAGCCATCCATGAATTTGTCGAGGGTCTGCCTGATGGCTATGACACGATTGTCGGTGAGCGCGGTTTAAAGTTGTCAGGTGGAGAAAAACAGCGGGTCGCTATTGCCCGCGCGATCTTGAAGAATCCACCCATCCTAATCTTAGACGAAGCGACTTCCGCTTTAGACAGTGGAACTGAACGGGATATTCAGGACAGTTTGCGGCGCTTATCCGAGAACCGCACGGTCGTAACAATTGCTCACCGGCTTTCAACGATCGTGGAGGCGGATGAAATCTTAGTTATGCAAGATGGGCATATTGTCGAGCGCGGACCTCATGTAAGGTTGTTAGCTCAATCAGGGCTTTATACCGAGATGTGGCAGAGGCAAGAGGCCAGTGAGGTCGCGTAAATACTTGTTAACCATATTTAGTTAATATGGAACAATCTATTTCCCCGGAGCAGATTTATGGGCATTTCCGCCGCCGAACCACACGACGTCTTGTCCTCGATCATTAAAAGAAAAACTGTGACCCTGGAAGAAGTGCTGATCCTTCGCCGGCAGGTTTGGCCCGATGGTAAACTTTCAAAGTCTGAGATGGAAATGCTCTTTCGTATGCACAGAGCGATTGAGCACGGGTGTGCGGAATGGGATGACTTTCTTGTTGAGTCTTTGACGGCGTATCTGGTGGATCAGGCACATCCCGAAGGGTATGTGAATGAGGCCGATGCAGGATGGTTTGAGCAGAATATTTTGCATCAGGGAAAAGTGCGTGGGGCAGCAGAATTAGAGGCTCTCGTATCAATCTTGGAACGCGCTGTTCATGCACCGCATAGACTTGAAATGCTTGCGTTGGAAACAGTTCGTGATGCTATCGCGGACGGCAATAAAAACATTGTATCAAATCTTACTTTGGAGAAGGACGTTATCAGCGACCCGGAAGTGTCTCTGCTGCGCCGTTTGATTTATACAAACTCCGGATCACGGTCAGATGCCATCAGTCTCGATGAAGCGACCTTAATTTACGATCTGAACCGGGGCGTTGATTCAAGGATGAAATGTCCTGCCTGGACCATACTATTCGTCAATGTCATATCGAACTATCTGCTTGATCAAAACGGGTATGTGACACCTACGCGGGATCGCTTGAGAGAAATTGACTCTTGGTTAAATCGCCCCAACTCGGGTGTGATCGGTTTTGCGTCGGCAGTTTCGTTGCGAAATTTACCCGAAACGCGATCCGCCGGAGAATTCGCAGATATCAAGTCAGCGTTTGGGAATCTATCGCCTTTGGATGATGCTTATTCACTCCGCGATAGTGAGCGGTCTTGTGGAGCGGCGCGTGTGGACTCGTTAGAAGCGCGTTGGTTGATAGATGATTTATGTCGTGACGAACCTTTGACATTAAATGAACGGGCATTGTTCGTTTTCTTGAAGGCAGGCGGGTACGCAGTGGATCCTGCGCTCAATACTTTGATTGCTAGAGCACAGTAATCATTCCGGTGTTGCCGTTAGCTTTCCGCTATAGAGAACGGAGCCGCTTGGAGCGTCGCTGGGTGAGCCGTCCTTCGGCTCTAGGCTAATTGCAATCGTGTCGCCAATATTCGCAACAAGCGGCAAACGTGTTTCACTTTTAGGCAATAACAAACCTACCGGAGCAGGCTGACTCTCTGGTGTAGAATGCCAGACTTGGAAATTGCGACTGTCATCGAATGTCAAACCGACCGGACGGAGCCGCACCATCTCATCGCTAGGGTCGTACTCCACAATGAGAGCGCCTTCGATTTCATTAGAAGTCGCAACAGCAATATAGTGTTCGGTTTTTTCAGCGGTCAGAGATACCGCTTCTGGACTTTTAATGACAATAAAAGCCGCGAGACCTGCTGCAATGGCGCCCGCTGCAAGGGCGGCCAACCGCCAGCGTTTCATGCCTCGTTTCGTTTGCCGGATTTTCCGCTGATCATCTGCACGATCAAGGGCGGCTTGAATGCGATACCACATATCTTGTGACGGATATTCTTCACGCAAAGCCAGCCCGAGTGGAGCAAAGAACCGTTCCCAACGGCGACGTAATTCACTTTCTTTTTTTGTTTCCGCGCCAATGGGTTCGATTCCTAGCGCGGTTTCAGCGGCTTGGATGTGCTTTGATTTACTGACCATTACTTTGCACGCTCTAAACAGTGACGGAGCTTGGTAAATCCAAGGCGTAGGCGAGATTTTATCGAATTGACTGGCGTCTCGAGCCGTCTGCCCAACTCTTCGCGTGTCCAGCCTTCATAATAAGCGAGTAAAACGGCTTGGCGCGGGGTGTCGTCCAACTCATCCAGACATCTCATGAAAGAATCCAGTTCGGCATAGTCAAGCCGCGCGTCATAAAGATCAGGCAAGCGGAGCGCATCTTTTTGATATACGCCTGCGCGCGCTCTGGTATCTTTTGAATTTCGCCGCAAGACATTTATTGCCCGGTTTCGTGCTATTGCCGCGAGCCAAACCATTCCCGTTCCGCGCCGCGAGTCGAATGCAGAAGCGCGCCTCCAGATCGCTGTAAATGTGTCTTGCAACGCATCCTCGGCCAGACCTCGGTCGCGGCATATGCGTAATGTAATCGCGAAAAGTTTCGGTGAAGCGAGATCATAGAGCCGTCGAAAGGCTTCACTATCTTTACGCGCCACTGAAACAAGCAGTCGCTCTGCTGTATATCCTTCGTCCATGCGCGGACCATAATTCGGTTTATCGTCCGGGGAAAGCGTGTTTCAGAAGAGACGTGCGACAAAGAGTCGTTATTTGGGAGACCGGCGCTGTAAAAAGAAAAAGCCCAGAGCAATGACGCTCCGGGCTTCAATTTTTGCTAGAGCCTTAGCCCGTGCTTTCCATTAGGCCTTGACGGAAGCCTCAAGTTCTTCATCGAGTGTCTTCCGCAGGCAATCAACGATTTCGTCAATGTGGCTGTGTTCAGAGATGAACATTGGAGCGACAACCGCATTATCGCCCGTGAACTTGATGTGACATCCGTTCCAGAACAGAGCTTTTTGGAGATTGCCACCGCGACGACCCGGTACACCATCATGGTGGACATCCACAGCCCCCATCAGGCCGATACCGCGAAGGTCGCGGACAAGTTCGTGACCTTTAAGCGACCAAAGCGCATCAAGGAAGTATTCCGAAAGCGCCGCCGATTTCTCAAACAGACCTTCATCATCCATGATTTTTTGCGTCGCCAAACCAGCAGCGCAAGCAGCAGGATGGCCCGAATATGTGTAACCGTGGAAGAACTCGATAGCGTTTTCCGGAGCGGTGTTGGTGATGGTTTCGTAGATTTCGTCAGTCGCGGCTACTGCGCCCATTGGGATTGCGCCATTCGTGAGAGCCTTTGCCATCGTCATAATGTCCGGCGTGACGCCAAATTTATGCGCGGCGAATGGGGTTCCCATACGGCCAAAACCAGTGATAACCTCATCGAAGACCAGCACGATACCGTGTTCATCACAGATTTCACGAACCCGCTCCAGATAGCCTTTCGGCGGAACGAGCGTACCCGTCGATCCCGCGACCGGCTCGATATAACAAGCCGCAATTGTCGAGCCGCCATATGTCTCGCAATGGCGTTGCAGATCGTCGGCCAACTCGCGGCCATTTTCCGGCTGACCCTTCACAAACATATCGTCGCCAGTCCATGTATGACGCATCGTCACGACATTCGGCATCACATGCGGGAAAGTCTCGCGGTTCTTTACCATACCAGCCAATGAGACGCCGCCGATATTCACACCGTGATAAGCGCGTTCGCGGCTAACATAGCGTACACGATGCGCTTCACCGCGCGCTCGGTGGTAGGCCATGACCATTTTGAGCGAGGTATCGATGGCTTCGGAACCGGAGTTCACAAAGAATACGTGGTTAAACGGATCGGGCAATCTGCGCGCAATGACTTCTGCCAACTCGAAGGAGCCGAGCTGACCAGTCTGGAACGGCGAGACATAATCATTTTGCATCATCTGAGCATGTACAGCGTCCGCGATTTCTTTCCGGCCATGACCGAGAGGAACGCAGAAAAGGCCAGATGATCCGTCAATCAACTTATTGCCTTTATGGTCGGTAAGATAAGCGCCTGAGCTTTGTGTAACGAGACGCGGAGACGCCTTAAAATCACGGTTGCCGCTGAAGGGCATCCAGTGGCTTTCAAGGGAGTTTGTCGAGAAACTTGGTGCTGATCCGTCCATTTTATTTCCTCCGAAATACGGCGCAGACTCATGCTGGCTCGTGTGATTACAAACAAACGCTAGACGAATCTGCCATTGCCGTTTAGCGCCAATTTAACGTATAGGTAAGGCCAGATGCCGCCTTACAGTTGAGCATTGGGCCTATCTTGTGAATAAGTCTTGGACCTATGAAGGAAGCATTATTTCATCTTAACCCTCTCGACGGGGTCGGCTTGCAAGCGCAAGTCAGAGAAATGCTGGTTTCAGCCATCTTATCGCGCCGATTGATGCCCGGAGAGGCAGTGCCTTCAACGCGCGGTATGGCTGCACAGCTCGGGGTCTCCAGAAACACGGTGACACTAGCGTATCAGGCACTTGTGGCCGATGGTTACCTCGAAGGTCGCGACAGAAGCGGTTACTTCGTCGGAATGCAAGCGCCTGCGGGAACCGCTGGTCATGCAGAACACTTAGGAGACGATAGCGTCGTTGATTGGGGAGCGCGAATCGGAAGTGGATATGCCGATGGGCTGCGCGTCGAAAAGCCGCTGAACTGGCGCGAGTATAAATTCCCGTTCGTGTATGGTCAGGCTGACCCATCGCTTTTTATCCATTCGGATTGGCGTGATTGCGCGCGTCAGGCTTTGGGGTTGCGAAACTTTGAAGCAATGGCAGGCGATAAAGGATCGGCGGATGACCCGTTATTGGTCGATTATATTCGTGCAAGGTCGTTGCCCCGGCGCGGTGTCATGGCGCGCCCGGAGCAGATTTTGGTTACGCTCGGCGCGCAAAATGCGTTGTTTTTAATCGCTCAACTACTTTGCACGCGCGGAGCAAAAGTCATTATTGAAGACCCGACTTATCCTGATTTGCGTGAAACGCTGCTGAGGCTCGGTGCGGATGTTACGACGCTAGCCGTTGATGATCACGGGATGCCGGTGGATGAGCGCCTCGCCGGGGCTGATGTTGTGTTTGTCACGCCAAGTCATCACGCGCCAACAACCGCAACGATGCCGCTCGCAAGGCGGCGCGCCTTATTAGAGGCGGCGGAAAAATATGATTTTATCATCGTTGAAGATGATTATGATTTTGAAATGGGCTTTTTGCAGCGGCCCGCTCCGGCCTTGAAATCTCTCGATCCCTCGGGGCGTGTTATTTATGTTGGCAGCTTTTCGAAGTCTTTGTTTCCGGGATTGCGGCTCGGTTATTTGGTCGCCCCTGATCCAGTTATTCGAGAGGCGAGGGGGTTGCGCTCGTTGGTCTTGCGACACCTGCCCGGACACACACAGCGCACAGCAGCTTATTTCCTCGCACTCGGTCATCATGATGCGTTGATCCGGCGATTGCGGGCCGCTTTTGCAGAGCGCCGTGTTGCGATGCAAGCCGCGCTTGAAAGGGTCGGCTTGAACACCGCGCGGGCACCGCAATTTGGTGGGGCAAGTTTTTGGATTGCTGCACCGGAATATGTTGATACGTCGATTTTGGGAACGCGGCTGCGTGAATTTGGGGTTCTGATCGAGCCGGGCGCGCCGTTCTTCGCCCCCGAGAGCTTGAGTGGTGAAAGGCCGCCTAAGAATTACATGCGTCTCGCATATTCTTCCATCCCATCGGAGAAGATTTCTGATGGCGTGGATATTGTCGCGAGTACCATCGCAAGTATGAAGCGCTGATCAACAGACCCGTTTTAAGAAGTAGGGTTCCAAGCTTCCAAATTTCTGATCAATGAATGCAGTCCGGCGTTGTTTTCGATTGCAGATAAAAATTGAACTCCATAGTTGCTGCCTTGTCGCCAGCGGATAACAGCTTTGATCGGAGCGAATGCTCCAATGGTGATGGTGACAACCTTACCAACTGGCATCGTGTCTGTTCCGAGGAGCGTGAGGTTTAAGCCTCCTTCGGAAAGATTCTTTACCTGCGCTTGTAACGTAAAGGTTTCCCGTAGAATTTTGCAGTGCGCCCCGTAATCGAAACGCTTGTGTGCCCGCCTTTGATGAATAGGTGCGTTGGTAGGTTTGTGCGTTAGTGTCGACATAATACCTCGCTCCGTTGTCTTGAAACCCCAAAGATGGCTGACGTTAAGTAGGAACTTCTAAAGGTTAAATCGGGATTGAAAGCAAATGATGGGTTGCAAAATTCAATGTGAGATTTGCGTCAAATTTTCATGTAATCTTTAGTACAGCATGTGTGACAACACCTCGAATGCGATACTTAGCTTAACGAAGAGACACCCAAGTTAGAGAGCATTGAATGTCGTTTTTTGAAATTATTGACCCTGAATTTCGCTCTTACGTTTTGAAGAACGCGCCGGTCAAACAATTGGCGACGGGTTTTGATTGGGTTGAAGGTCCGACGTGGTTTGGGGATGCGAATTGTTTGTTGTTTTCAGACATCCCGAACAATCGCATCATGCGCTGGACTGAGGGTGGCGGCGTTTCGGTTTATCGGGAGCCTTCGAATTATTCGAACGGCCATACACGCGATAGAGAAGGGCGGTTGATTTCTTGCGAACATGGAACGCGCCGTGTGACTCGGACGGAATATGACGGGTCTATCACCGTGATTGCAGATCGGTTTGAAGGTAAGCGGTATAATTCTCCGAATGATGTTGTGGTCAAATCAGATGGGACGATTTGGTTCACGGACCCGCATTACGGAATCAAATCGAATTACGAAGGCATCAAATCTGACCAAGAGCTTTCCTGCCAAGTTTATTGCGTTAATCCCAGCACGGGGAACATTGCTGCGGTCGCAACCGACTTCGATTGCCCGAATGGATTGGCTTTCTCGCCGGATGAAAGCCTGCTCTACATCGCGGAAAGTGGCCAAGCTTTTGATCCGAATGCGAACAAGCGGATTCGTGTTTTTGATGTCTCGACGGACAATACCTTGAGTTCTGGCCGTGATTTTCACACAGTCTCGCCCGGACATTCTGACGGGTTTCGGTGCGATAGCGAGGGCAATATATGGACCTCTGCTGCAGATGGTGTGCATTGCATTAATCCCCATGGCGTTCTGATGGGAAAAATCTTTGTGCCGGAATTGGTCTCAAATGTTTGTTTTGGTGGTCGGGCTAAGCACAGGCTGTTTATCACTGCCACGACGAGCGTTTATAGCATTGTTCTAAATCGTGAAGGTAATCAGACGCCTTGATGCTGCCTTCCTTTGGCGTCATCGATAGTTATGTTTCTAATGAGGCAATAAAAAAGGGAAAATCCCATGCAGTCTGGCACTTCATCAGTCCGTAGCCGAATGATGGCATCTGTAACCGCGCTTGTTGGATTGGGCGTTGCCAGCGGATGCGCGCCGCGTGCAGTTTCTGATATTGACCGGGTACAACGGCCCGTTGTTGCGCCTCAGCCTGTTGCTGCACCGCAACCAGTCGCAATTCCACAAGCGAATACTGTGCTGCCGCCTCGTGTAAATACAGTGCAACCTCCCCAAGTGAATACTCTGCAACAGCCTCAAAATGTTTTTGTGACGACCAAAGCCATTGGCGAAGAAGATGGAACCGGCCTCACTCCCATACAGCCGAATGTAAGTGCGAGGCAGATACCATTTGATCCTTTGGCTCCGCCTCCGATTGGTGAAGTGGCCGGAGAATATGAACGGGTCTTCATTCCGCCGGAAACCGGAACGGCGACGACATTTGCGATTGGCGAAGAGGGCTAGAAATCTATGCTGGAGATTCAGCATGGATATGCGCTTTCAGAAACGGTGATCCGCCGGTTGTCGCCAATCAACCCGTGTAGCTCTGTTGCAGCGGCATCTATTTAATGTTGCTGATTGCAGGTGGAGACGCGGACCCGCAACTTCGACGCATGATCGACCGTGCGGAGGCGCGTGACCTGCCGGTTACGACACTTCTCCATCGTGAGGGGGGGCAGCTTTTACTTGAATGGGATGTTGCGTCGGGATTGCTGTCGATAGATGGGACAGAAATTAAACCGACGGGTGCTTTTGTCCGCCAGGATGTGTTTCGCTTTCTTCAAACGAATAAGCAGATTGATCGCGATGATGCGCGCAGTTGGAAGATCATGATTGACGGGTGGCTGTGGTCCCATCCGGACATTCGTCTCTTCAATCGTGGCTTTGCGATGAGAGACGCGGTGAATAAACCGCTCGCGTTGGTTTGGGCGCGTGAAGCAGGGCTTGCTGTGCCTGATACGGTATTACATTCGTCTGTAGCGGTTGCTGGTACTGCTCTGGGGCAGGGTCCGGTAGTCTATAAGCCGGTCGGAGGCGGCGATATGTGCCGTGAGTTGGAAGCAGAGGCGTTAGGCCGTGTGAATGAAGCTTACTTACCGCGTCCATATATTTTTCAGGAAAAGCTCGTGCCGCCGGAAATTAGAATTTTCCGTGTGGGCGAAGCTTTTTTTGCTTATCAAATAGACGCGGACGCATTGGACTATCGAACCGTTGGGGGAGACGCGAAAGTCACCGAAGTCGAGCCGCCCGCGCATTTGTTGGATGGATTGCGTGAGCTGACAGATCGGTTCGGGCTGACTTACACTGCCGCCGATTTCAAAACGCGCGCTGGTGGTGATGAGCTTGTTTTCCTCGAGACCAACTCAAATCCGATGTTCGCGGCTTTCGATATTGCCAGCGAAGGCCGCTTGGTCGATGCGATGTTGGATTGGTTGGTCGCCGATTAAATTGTGACGCTGTAACCCTCCCAAGGCCGGACGGTCTTGAGTACCAAACTAGACTGCATTCTCATAACACCGGGAAGCGCCGAGAGTGCGTGGCGATGGACCCGCTCATAATCTTCAGGTCCGCGCGTGGCGATGCGGATGAGGTAATCAAACGCGCCAGTCAGTAAATGACATTCGACAATATGGGGAGACTGCCTGACGGCCTCCTCAAAGGCTTCCATGGTTTCGGCGCTTTGCGATTGCAGAGCTATTTCGACGAAAAAATCATGGCTATAGCCAATGGCTTTTGCATCGAGAATTGCAGCGTATCCTTTGATAGCACCCGACTCTTCCAGCAGTTTTATCCTGCGATGCACCGCTGAAAGAGACAGATTTACAATCGCGCTCAGATCAGCGGCGGAAGCGCGGCCATCGTTTTGCAAAACGGTAAGAATCTTTGCGTCAATCGAATCCATAGGAAGTTTTCCGGTAAAATTGGCTTAATGTTGGAAAAATATCAATTATCTGTAACTTTCATAGCATTATATCGGAAGAAATTCTGCTCCAGTCGAGAGTATGAGTAGCCATCACATATTTATCGAGGATTCGCGCGATGCTGATCGGTATCCCTAAGGAAATCAAAAATCACGAATACCGCGTTGGTATGACGCCTGAGAGTGTCGCTGAGACGGTTCATCACGGCCATAAAGTCGTTGTCGAGAACAATGCTGGTAGCGGCATTGGCTCCACGGATGAAGATTATATCGCTGCTGGCGCTGAAATGGTGTCGGACCCGAAAGAAATCTTCGAGCGCGCGGATATGATCGTTAAGGTCAAGGAACCTCAAGCGGGCGAGCGTAAGATGCTGCGTGAGGGTCAAATCCTCTACACATACCTGCACCTCGCACCGGACCCTGAACAGACCAAAGATTTGGTGGATTCTGGCGCGATATGTATTGCCTATGAGACTGTTACGGATCGCAGTGGCGGGTTGCCTTTGCTCAAGCCGATGAGTCAGGTTGCCGGTCGGATGTCGATCCAAGCTGGCGCGCATTGCCTTGAAAAAGCTCAAGGGGGTCGCGGTGTCTTGCTCGGCGGTGTACCGGGTGTAATGCCGGGTAAAGTTGCCGTGATCGGTGGGGGTGTTGTCGGGTTCAATGCGGCTCAGATGGCTGTGGGACTTGGCGCTGATGTAACGATCCTTGACCGCAGTCCTGAAGTTCTCGAAAAACTATCGACCCATTTCGAAGCAGCGGCAAAAACGCGCTTTTCCAACAAAGCAAATCTTGAAGAGAGCGTTGCGGAAGCGGACCTCGTAATCGGTGCTGTTTTGATCCCAGGTGCGGCTGCACCCAAACTCGTTTCACAGGCGATGCTCGGCACGATGAAAAAGGGATCGGTTCTTGTGGATGTTGCGATTGATCAGGGCGGTTGTTTTGAAACCTCCAAAGCAACAACCCATGCAGAGCCAACTTACGTGGTTGATGATATTGTCCATTACTGTGTCGCAAACATGCCGGGCGGTGTCGCACGCACCTCTACCTACGCATTGAACAACGTTACGTTGCCTCATGCGTTGGCACTGGCTGATAACGGTTGGAAAGCGGCCCTGTCTAATGACGCGCATCTCGCTAACGGGCTGAATGTATGGAACGGTAAGGTGACATACGAAGCAGTGGCGCGTGATCTGGGGTACGATTACGTGCCTACGAAAGACGCGCTCGCAGCCTGACGAACAAGTTTCCTCCCCCGCGAAAGCGGACCTATGCCCGGTCATTGATTTGATCGGGCTTTTTTTTATTCAGTAGGGAGGCAGGATACCGGGGCGAAGCCTTTGATCTGGTCAAGCTGTTCGATTTCCATATCGCGTAGGGTCAGCTTAGTAAGCGCGGGGTCGTTTTCAGGAAATAGCGTGTAGACCATATCTTCTTCTGGAAAGCGGTTTTTGCCTGCATAAGCAATGGCGACATACTGGTCGTTACATACACGATGTTCTACGCAATAGGATGATTGGGCATAGCGGTTTAAGCCTTGGATCGTCGCTGTTGTCAGCAATACCGCAGCATGATGAATCTCTGGGACGACGACGGCGCGGATGCTGTCGGGTGTTAGGCAATAGCGGGAATTTTGCCGCTGACTGGTTGAGAGGGTCGTGATTTTCAGAGGTGGTCCGAAATTCGTAATCTGCATCTCTTCAAGCATGGTGATTTTGTTATCGACCGCCGTGCTGATGAGTTGTTTTACGATGCAGGTGTTCGACTCGCGGTCATATCCGACGCAAATGGTATCGCCTTTGTTGAGAACGATGGGCGCTTCCAGTTCTTCATCGCGATCTGTTACGGCGGCGAGCGTCATCAATGAAATGACGCTGACTGCGCGCAGCATTAGTCGGGTTTCCCGATCAAGGCATCAAGCTTGCGGCGTTCATCATCGCTGAGCGGCGTAACGCCAGCAGCGGCGACTTTTTGGTGCGCGACTTCTGATTGACGGGTCATACGCCAGAAGGCGAAACCGCCGATGAGCAGCAAGAATGGACCGCCGAGATAAAGCGCGGCATTGCCGATGCTGAAACGAGGCTTCAGGAGGACGTATTCGCCGTAGCGATTAACGACGAACTCGATGACGGCTTCGTCGCTGTCACCAGCAATAAGGCGTTCTCTGACGACGACGCGCAGGTCTTTGGCGAGACTGGCATCGGAGTCGTCAATGCTTTGATTGCGGCAAACGAGACAGCGCAGTCCTTTCGAAAGTTCCCGCGCGCGGGATTCGAGAACCGGATCGGAAAGGATCTCATCCGGTTCAACTGCTTGAGCGGGCAAGGCCATCAGCAGGGCGACGAAGGCAAGTACGATCCTCATTCCGCCGCCACCACTTTTTGCCGCTTCGCCCGTGTTGGTGCGCCGACGCGATGCCTGCGGTCACTGAGGCTCAACAATCCGCCAAGCGTCATGATCAGTGCGCCGAGCCATATCCAGTTTGCATACGGTTTCACGTAACTGCGAATGGCCCATGATCCGTTGCTTTGCTTATCGCCGAGTGAGACATAAACATCTTCGACAAGGCTTGCCCGGATGCCTGCCTCTGTCGTGTAGGCATTCTGCACAGGATAGAATCGCGTTTCGGAAGAGATTCTGCCGACTTCTTCCCCGCCCTCAAAAATGGTGAAGCGGCCTATATCCGAACGGAAGTTCGGGCCGTTCTCAATCGTCACACCGTCAAAGCGGATTTCGTAAGTCGAGAGTGGGATCATGTCGCCTGCATTGGCGGTGCGGATGTCTTCGGACGCCCATGCGGTGATTGCCGCTACGCCAAAGGCCGTTGCCCCGAAACCGATATGCGCAATGGCTTGTCCCCACACAGAGCGGGGAAGGTTTGCCAAACGGCGCAGGCTTTCGCTGATTGGTGCGCGGCCTAGCTTTACCCGCTCTCCCAGATCAGCCAAGACGCCGAAGATAGCCCAAAACGCCAGCATGATCGCAAACGGCGCGAGGATTGGTCCTCCCCAACGCAACATCGCGAAGACTGTTCCGACACAGAAGGCGAGCAGGACGGCAGGCCAAATCCGGGTCATGGCTTTTGGCAAGTCGCCGCGTTTCCATGGAAGTGCCGTGCCGATTGGCATAACCAACAGGACCAGCACCATGAGCGGAGCAAAGGCGAGATCAAAGAAGGGCGCGCCCACACTGATCTTGCTCTCACCATCCGTCGCAAGCTCGACCATCAACGGATAGAGCGTGCCGATAAAGACAACGGCGCAAGAGACGCTCATAAGCAGGTTGTTGAGCACCAGCGCGCTTTCGCGGCTCATGGTCGAGAAAACAGCATCGCTGCGTAACTGGGGCGCTCGCCATGTGTAGAGGATAAGAGAGCCGCCCACGGCGAGGCCAAGCATCGCTAAGATGAACACCCCGCGTTCAGGATCGTTTGCGAAGGCGTGAACGCTGGTAATGATACCCGAGCGGACGATAAATGTTCCAACAAGCGATAAGGAAAACCCGATAATCGCGAGGAGGATCGTCCAGCTTTGCAATGTACCGCGTTTTTCAACGACGATCACAGAGTGGAGCAGGGCGGTCGCAACCAGCCAAGGCATAAAGCTGGCATTTTCAACAGGGTCCCAGAACCACCAGCCTCCCCAGCCGAGTTCGTAATAGGCCCAATAGCTGCCCAGCGCGATTCCGATTGTAAGAGCGGACCACGCGGCCAATGCCCATGGGCGTACCCAGCGCGCCCATCCCGCATCTACGCGGCCTTCAATCAGAGCGGCCACGGCGAAACTAAACGGCATCGAGAGGCCAACATATCCGAGGTAAAGGAAAGGCGGATGGAACGCTAAGCCGGGGTCTTGCAAAAGAGGATTTAATCCACTGCCATCTTCCGGGGGGAAAGGCAGGCGATCAAACGGGTTCGAGGTGAACAAAATGAACGCGAGGAATGCGACGCCTACCATCCCCTGAACAGCCAGCGTGCGGGCTTTTAGTTCCGGCGGAATCGCATTTCCCAAAGCTGCAACCAAACCGCCGAAAAGCGTGAGTATCAGCACCCATAAAAGCATCGAGCCTTCATGATTCCCCCAAACGCCCGAGATTTTATATAAAAGCGGTTTGAGGCTGTGTGAGTTTGACGCCACCACTTTCAATGAAAAATCCGAGTTCAGGAAAGCATGGGTCAACGCCGCAAATGACAGACCCACCAGCAAAAAGGCTGTAATGGCCGCAGGCTGTGCAAAGCGCATTGGCTCAGCATAACCTTTGTGGGCGCCCCACATGGGGATGATTGATTGCGCGATGCTAACGGCAAAAGCCAAAACAAGCGCGAAGTGTCCGAGTTCATTTATCATGTAAGCAATTTGCACAGTGATATGATCAAGAGCAACGGGGTTTAACCCACATCACGCGAATGATACATTTCAACCTGCATGTGCATGATACAAATTGCTTACGCAAAAAACCGCTTTAAGAGCATTGTGTCAGTATATTTAGGAGCCGGGATCAGACACGCTGAGGTGAAATTTTATTTCCCAAACTCTATGCGGCGTTGCGCCGCGTCGGGTGAATATCACATGGAAAGTCAATTAAGCACTTGAAAAAGAACAACTTTTCTATATCGGTTTCGTGGTATTAAAATCTTGTGAATTTATTTCCATATATGGTTACCCAAAATTAACATCCAAAAGTCAGTAATAACACAAACGTGTTACATGACTGGGCAAACATTGCGCACTTTCGTTCATCCCTGCGGAGAAATGTCTTTATCGGCATCCGATCCAGAATTCCTCGATGTTGTCGAGAAATTCGGGCGTATTGGGTATTGGCAGATAGATTTGCACACTGAACTCGTTTATTTTTCCGCTGAAGTTTGCCAAACGCACGGATTACCACAAGGATATCGTCCTGATAACATCAAAGAGTGTACAGAATGGTATCATCCCGAAGACCGGCGGTTTGTGACCGAAACAGTCGAAGCGGCAGCTAGAGATGGTAAGCCTTTTTCTTTTGAAGCGCGTATCAGAAATGTCTCGAAGCAAATACGATGGGTCGCAGTCAACGGTGAAGTGCGCAAAAATAGCGCGGGTATACCTAGAACGATTATCGGAACTTTAAGTGATATAACAGCCGAACGGGAACTTAGCGTCCAACTCAGCGAAGCATTGCGTGTTGCCAAAAGTGCCAGCCGCCTGAAAGAGATGTTTCTTGCGAATATGAACCACGAGTTGCGGACGCCTCTTAACGCCATTATCGGCTTTAGTCAGATAATCAAAATGATGGAGTTGCAAGGCGAAGCCAACAAAATTGTTGGGGAATATGCGACAGATATTGAAACTGCCGGCGCACAATTATTGTCATTGATAGAAGATATTTTCGTCCTGGCTAAAATGGAAGCCGAGTCTGAGGCCCTTACACTCGAGCCGGTCGATGTTAACGAGGTCCTTCAAGACGTGCGCTCTCTAACAACAGCCGGTGCGAGAGATAATAATCAAACCATTCAATTTAATCAGGTTCAGGAATCATTTTCACGCATCATTGCGGACCATGGGAAACTCTCGCAAATTATTGTTTATCTGGTTTCAAATGCGCTGAGAGTTTCTGCGTCCGGCGAAACGATTGAGGTCACGGCGCGTCCCGCGAAAAACAACAGGGTGGTGCTGAGTGTCGCCGATAAAGGACCGGGGATTGCGCCCGAACAGCATGATAAAATCTTTGATCGATTTAATCGCATGGACCCTTCCGAGCGTTCTGTCGAAAACATCTCTGTGGGTCTAACCATCGCCCGTGACATGGTAGAATCCATGGGTGGAGAAATCGGCGTGGATTCGGTCGAGGGTGAAGGAGCAACTTTTTGGTTGTCCTTTCCTGTCACAGAAGGCCGTGCGTGTTCGGAAGCGGTTTGAGGTGATTGGTGTGCTGCTCCCGAATTGAAGCCTTACGAGGCCTCCCAACTTGCACGATTTCCGTGATCTAATATCAAGCCAGCGTCATCCGACGCTTTGATCGTGATGTGATTTATATCGGCCACGCAAAATGCAACGTTCCCACCGTTGCGGTAAGGTGTATCAATCCGGTATTGATGATTTTGGTATTCTGCAACTATGGGTTCAATTGATGCAATGCATTCAGTTGCGTTGCAATGGGCAAATGTTATTTTGTTATCATAGTCGGTACCTTTTCCATCTTTGGTCCTTAAATACGCCGGGATGACGCAAAATTCCGGATAGTCTGGGTGGAAAATGGTGTCAGTGTTCTCACCGAGACTTATTTTTGCAAAATGAACGCCGTAAGAGCCGGAAATCGGCAGGTAGAGGCGGTCTAAATACCCGTTCTTGCCCGCAAACCAATATGTAGCGAGAAATATTACAACCACTGGCATAAGCATATTTTTAAATTTCATCACTGGATCCTAACGGTGATATCTCCCTGCATGATAGGATTATACCATTTTCACGAATGCCAAGTGTTAACAGAGAGAAAGCAATGATTGTTTCCGTGCAATCTGTTCAATGAGAGTATGTGGTCGTCTGTTCTTATGTACACTCTTGACTTCATGGTGTTCGGCTTTGAAAGACAGTGCTTGCCAGATAAGCACCGGGGAACGGGATGAGCGGACCGAAACGGTTTTGGACAATTGTTGATGTTGTGAAAGAGGGTGATGGTTTCGCGGTCACGCTTGATGGCAGGCCGATTAAAACACCCGCTAAGCAACGCTTTGCTGTGCCGACAAGGGCGCTTGCCGATGCGGTCGCCGATGAGTGGCGTGCGCAAGACGAGAATATGAAACCAAAAGAGATGCCGCAAACACGCTATGTCAATTCTGTAATTGACGGGATCATTCCGCAGCGTGCCGCAATCATTGAAGCCGTCGCCGCTTATGGTGGTTCAGATTTGTTATGCTATCGCGCCGACCATCCTGATGCTTTGATCGCAAGACAAGTTGAGTGCTGGGACCCTTTATTGGATTGGGCGCGTGATACTTACGATGCACCATTGATATTGGCCACCGGAGTGATGCCGGTGTCGCAGCCCCAAACCAGTTTGGATCGGCTCGGCAGAGCCGTCGCAGAGCATCATGATTTTGCATTGGCGGGACTGCATGATCTTGTCTCTATATCAGGCTCGTTGGTTCTCGGATTGGCTGTATCCGCGAAACGCCTTCAAGCAGATGAGGCGCTGTCGCTTTCGCGCCTGGATGATGAATGGCAAATCGAGCAATGGGGCGCAGATGAAGAGGCCGCCGGGGCGGCGGCAAAAAAGGCCGGTGATTTTGCCGAGGCGGCGCGCCTCTTGAGCTTGACTGAGACGATTTAATGCTATGTTGCGGTGCGAAATTTTGTTGCCTGATAAGGGTTTTTTCGGGCATGAGCGGGAATGTTATCGGTTTTCTCTGACGTTTTCAGGGTTTTACACGATTCTAGCGAGGGTTTTCCCTCATAATACCAGTGTTTTCCAACGCCCATGGGGGGGTTCTATGCAAGCCATTCTCGATGAACTTGAAGCCAAACGCAAACAGGCTCGGTTAGGTGGAGGGCAGGCTCGTATTGATAAACAACATGCAAAAGGCAAGCTAACTGCTCGTGAACGAATAGAACTTTTAGTCGACGAGGGTAGTTTCGAAGAATACGATACGTTCGTGGCTCACCGGTGTACTGACTTCGGGATGGAAAATGACCGTCCTATGGGGGATGGTGTTGTAACGGGCTGGGGAACTGTCAATGGTCGGTTGATTTACGTTTTTTCTCAAGATTTTACAGTCTTCGGCGGGAGCCTGTCTGAGACTCATGCTCAAAAGATTTGTAAAATAATGGATATGGCGCTTCGTAATGGTGCGCCTGTGATTGGATTAAACGATTCCGGTGGTGCTCGGATACAAGAAGGTGTCGCATCATTAGCGGGTTATGCCGATGTATTCTTGCGAAATGTAAAAGCATCGGGTGTTGTCCCTCAAATATCAGTCATTATGGGACCTTGTGCGGGGGGCGCAGTCTACTCACCTGCCATGACCGACTTTATCTTCATGGTAGAAGACAGTTCCTATATGTTTGTAACTGGACCAGACGTCGTAAAAACAGTTACAAACGAAGTTGTTACAGCCGAAGAATTAGGAGGTGCTCGAACACACACCTCTAAGTCTTCTGTAGCAGATGCTGCTTTTGCAAGCGACGTTGAAGCACTGACGCAAACACGTAGATTTGTTGATTTTTTACCTTTGAGCGCGCGTGAAAAGCCACCTGTACGCCCCTCAAACGATACTGCTACTCGTATCGAAATGAGCCTTGATACGTTGGTTCCGGCAAACCCCAATATGCCATACGATATGAAGGAACTAATTGCGAAGATTGCGGATGAAGGTGACTTCTTCGAAATCCAAGAAGCCTATGCAAAGAATATGATAACTGGCTTTGTTCGTTTAGAAGGTAAGTCTGTTGGGATAGTGGCTAACCAGCCTATGGTTTTAGCAGGTTGTCTTGATATTGACTCAAGCCGAAAAGCCGCGCGTTTTGTCCGGTTTTGTGATGCATTTAATATCCCAATATTGACGCTTGTTGATGTCCCAGGATTTCTGCCCGGCACGTCGCAAGAATATAGTGGGATCATCAAGCACGGTGCTAAGTTATTGTTTGCATTCGCTGAAACGACTGTACCAAAAGTAACCGTAATCACTCGAAAAGCCTATGGCGGTGCTTATGATGTTATGAGCTCAAAGCATATTGGCGGGGATGTAAACTATGCATGGCCAACAGCAGAGATTGCAGTAATGGGTGCCAAAGGTGCGACTGAAATCCTCTATCGTAGTGAACTAGACGATCCTGATAAAATTGCGGCTAGAACAAAAGAATATGAAAATCGTTTTGCGAACCCGTTTGTTGCCGCTGAAAAGGGTTTTATTGATGAAGTTATTATGCCTCATTCAACGCGACGTCGTGTTGTTCGCGCATTTTCCAGTCTTGAGAACAAAATGGTAGATAAGCCGAACAGGAAGCATGACAACATTCCCCTTTAGTCAAAAATGTATATAGCTTTGAGTTTTGTACTTTAATGAAACAATGTGTTTCATGTTAGGATTTTTATTGTTTAATTTTTTACATAATAAGTGCTGCTATTGCACGTGTATGATGTGACATATTGGTGAATTTGCAATTTCATTTCATTGTGTAAAATATAAAGCAACATATTGGTAAATGTTGCATACGAAAACTCAAGCACATTGTTGTTTGATACTCATACGCGCGTACTATTTAGAGTACGGTTTTGATATTTCTTAGTTAATGGCACTCAAATTGCTATTAATATTTGGTGAATGTATGTTATTTTGGGTTTATAGTCCGCATACTGAATAGGGGGCGTGCGGCAATCGCAGGGAAAAGATTATGAAACGCTACACACCGATTTTATCCACAATTTTGGCCTGTGGTATTGCAGCGCCTGCTTTTGCAGCTTCGATGAGTATGCAAGATATTAAACTTCGGCTGGAATCGCAGAGTAATTCGAAGAAAATTGAACCAGCATCCGTGCGTACTGATGAAAATGATGAACCTCTGAGTAACAGCGGATACATGGCAGTACAGCCCCATGCACTTATTATGCTCGATATTCAGTTTAAAGTTGGCTCATCGCGCATCACTAAAGAAGGTGGGAAACAGGTTACGGCTCTTTGTGATGCCATGCGTGCAATGGAAAGTATGCCGAGCTTGCACTTGATCGGTCATACAGATCGTTCCGGTCGTGCCGAGAAAAACCTTGAAGTCTCCCAAAACCGCGCAGCTGCGGTTAAAGATTACATTGTTACGGATTGCGAACTTCCGAGTGGCCTGATTCTCACGAGCGGAGAAGGTGAAGCCTATGCTCCGACCTCTGGTCCAGCTAACAATGCGGATGACCGCCGGATCGAAGTACAGCTGATCGGTGCGCCAGCACCCGCACCCGAGCCAGTTGAAGAACCTGAGGCTAAAGTAGACGCAGATAGCTGATCCGACGATTTTATTTGAAGACAATCTGAGATTAGCACGCTCCCTTAAGGGGGCGTGCTTTTGTTTGCGTGTCGTACGATCCGGCAGTACTTAGGATGAGGATGTTGTTAAGGATAATTTGATGTTCGATGCTCACCCCGGCTTGATGGAAGAAATTCGCAATCGCTTTGCTCATGTTGCGACATGCCCCGTGCAAGGTGAACGTATTTTTTTTGAAAATGCGGGCGGTGCGCTGACACTAAAGTCAGTTGTTGAGACTTCGGCGAAATATGCTGCGATTCCAGATAATCAAGGCCGCGACAATCCGATGTCGCATGATTTGATGAAAACCATCTCGGGAGCAAAAGCAGCGACAATGACTTTCCTTAATGCTAAGGACGGCCAGATTTTTGTTGGTGAGAGCGGAACGGAATTGTTGTTTCGGATGATTTCTAACGCCGTCATTGAATCCGAAAAAGGCGGTAGTGTTATCGGCACAACTTTGGAGCATCCTGCATCAAGAAGCGCTGCGCAACGATGGGCTGAAATTGCGGGCAAAAAATATATCTCAGTCCCTCACGATAATGACACGGGTTCTGTAAGCGCTGAGAGTTATGCCAAACTTGTCACCCCGGATACGCGGGTTGCGACGATCATTCATACGTCGCCTGTGACAGGAATGGGCGTCGATGTGGCAGCGGTTTCTAAAGCTATTCGGGCTGTCTCGCCTGATTGCTATATCATTGTAGATGGCATTCAACATGCGGCTCATGGCCAGCTCGATATCGAGAGCTATGGCATCGACGGATATGCAATCTCTCCTTATAAAGTCTTCTCGCACCACGGATATGGTATCGCATGGATTTCGGATCGACTGAGTGCTCTGCCGCATGACAGTCTGATTGGTGCTCCGGAAGGTAACTGGGAACTTGGTACACGAGATACCGGTGCGTATGCTACGCTATCGGACGTCGTGTCGTACTTTGATTGGCTGGGAAGTGAGCTGTCAGACAGCACTGATCCGCGTGAGCGCTTTGAGGCGGCAGGTAAGGCCATTCACGCGCACGAAAAGTCCCTGACTGATGCGATGTTGCATGGAGCCGGTAACCTCAAAGGGTTGGCTGAAATGGAGCAAATAAAGATAATAGGTGGAGTAGATAATCCGCGTCGCGAAGGTCTTGTCGCCTTTTGGGTTGATGGCCGCGATACCGGTGAGGTTGTTTCTGCACTTAATGACCGAGGTATTCGTACCCACATCCGAAAGGCGGATCATTATTCCGGGAATATTCTCGATCCTTTGGGGCAGCCGGATTGCATTCGTGTTTCTACGTGTCATTACAATACCATTGAGGAAGTGAGCGTCTTTCTCGCAACGATGCGGGAAATTATTGAGAGCTAAATGTGCTGCGCTGTACAGATAAAAGTCTTTTAAAATGTTGCATTTAATGAATTGAAAAAGTTTTTTGCTTCGAAATATCACGGTAATATTTCAGTGAGAGTTTTCTTCGTGTGAATTTTATTTCGATCGAAGGCCCGCTACATGCAATCGAATCTGATCCCTGTACTAAACGATAATGAAGCTTGTTTGGGTGAATCGAACCGAGTCCGTGATTTAACGAAGACGCAGGATGGAATTGTCGAGATAATCGACTCGATGGAGCAGGGCGTAGTCGTTTGGTCAGATGATGCCGTCTGCGAGATGCATAATCAGCGTGTATTCGACGTACTGGAATTGTCTCCCCAGCATCTTTTTCGTGGGATGCGCAGATCAGACTTTCTTCGAATGGCAGTGGAGCGCGGAGAATTCAGCGAAGAAACTGCGCATAAAACAGAGCAACGATTTAGACAACTTGCTCCGTTTTCTTTTGACCGTTACATGCCTTCTGGTTCTGTCATTGCGAGTACGGCCCGCCCTAAAAAGTCCGGTGGTTTTGTCGTAACATTTACGGACGTCACAGAGACGCGCCGCAAAGAAATAGAACTGGAGGCTCAGCGCGAAAAGTCCCACGACGCGCAGGTCGAAGCAAACGAAGCGCTGTCTGTAGAGCGGGAAAGAAAAGTCGAGTCGCGCAAGCTGTCGCAACTGGGAGAGTGGCTTCAAAGCTGTAAATCGCTTGATGAACTGCTGGTGATCGTAAAATCTTTCCTCAGCAAATTATTTCAAGGGTCTGCAGGTGAGCTTTATATCTATAGCAATTCACGAGATGTATTGGACGGCGCTTGTTCTTGGGGGATCGCGTAATTTCAGGAGCGAGGTGCAACACCGTGGCGGATTTTGATATCCGTCTGTCGTCAAACAAAAAAACGGTGTTGCGATGTCAGGATACAAACACCTCGGGCCCGAGGAAAGGGATCAAATTGCTCAGTTGAAAGCCA
>CALKIZ010000111.1 GCA_937995735.1 uncultured Neomegalonema sp.
CCTGATCGAAAACTTCTTCGGGAAGATCAAGGAAAACAGAGGTATCGCCATGCGCTCCTGTAAAACCGATACCAGTTACACTGCCTTCGTTGCTTATGCAGCAACCCTGATTCTTCTCGCTTGAACGTCAACAGACCCTAAGTGAGTTTCGACAATAAGTATCGCGGTCCGTAATCTTCGGAATGAATAAGATGGAGAAACGTATTGAAAAAAGCAGTTTTCATTGTTGGTGCAGGAGCTTCATTGGATTTTGGAGCGCCATCTACCGCAGGTATGGATCAAGTCATTGTCGATTTCTTAAAGACCGAACAATATGCAAGGAGCCACGATCTTGAAAGTTTATACGGCCACATTAAAGATGAGCTCCAGCGATACTTTGGACAGCATGGTACACCTAATTTCGAGCAAATCTATCATGTCGCACACGAGTTATCCGGAATGAAGCGACCAGGGGATCGCCATGTATTAGAATATCGCCCAGTACTTCAGCCATTTCTAGGTGTTAGCAATTTAATAGATTTTCAAAAAGTACGATTATTAGCAAAATACATTATTAAAGCGATTTACACAGGAACAGCACAAGCAAGTCAAATACCAGATAGAAGATTAGAATTTTTAAAGTATTTCTTTGAAGAGATAAAAGAAAACTATATATGCCGCATATATACGACGAATTACGATAATTTTTTAGACCGTTCTTGTAAAAATTTTTACAATGGATTTTCCGAATACGCATCTGATGGCATACGAAAATTTGACATTAACAATTTTTTCTCAAATAAAAATCGTCATTCTCTGTTTCATTTACATGGTTCAATCCATTTTGGATACCCTCATAACATTAATGAAGAAATTGGCGAACTTTTTTGGTTCGACAATAATATTAGCGCACTAGATCATAGTGACTTTAATGGAAGTGATGTATCCCGAATGGATGGAACGCAAATCGTGCGAACACCTATTGTTACGGGACTCGATAAACTTGGCCGATTACAGGAAAAACCATTATCATTTTACCATTCTCAATTACCAGAAGATATAATGTCTGCAGATATTATTTACGTAATTGGATCTGGCCTGAGTGATCTTCATATAAATTCATGGATAAAACAGGCGCGGTGCAAGCCTTGCCCAACACCAATAGTTATTGTGGATTATTGGCATAATGGATTACAAGAATCAATATTCCAAAATGGACATAATCGCAAAGAACTTACTATGGGACATGAATTTAAAATATTTTATTCAAATGAATATATTACAAATAAAGATTATTACAATCACACAAGTCACGGCTGGACAGTAAATACAAAATATAAATTCGCTATTTACGATAATGGTTTTAAAACATTCTTAGAAGACCCAGTAAATACCAAAACCGCAATCGATTCAATTACATGTTGATATATATATTATACACCAAGACCAAGGATCACGCCATCAATTATTTCGGTCAATGTGGCCAACTAAAGCCGCGCTTCAAACCGCAAGCGCATATAATCAGCGGTCCAGTTTCCATCACTATCACACAATGCTGAGCGCAAGAGTTCTTGAGCCTCGTCGCGGATCGTTGGGCGCAAATTCTCATCGACCGATGCAAGGACCGGAGCGGCAAGCGTTTCCATCCAAGCCCCCATCTCACTCGGGATCGGTGTCGGTCGGGGGATTAAGGCAATGCGCTCAACAGTAAACCCCGCCGCTTCCAACCGCGCCTGATGTTCGGAGGCTGAAGGGAAATACCAGATCGCATCTGGGGCATTTTTAATGCCCGCACGCGCCTCAATCACAGAGGAAAGTGCCGTCCGAATAGCAGCAACATTGCCATGCCCTCCGAATTCCGCAACGAAGCGCCCACCCGGTTTCAACGCCTTCGCAACCCCTGCAATCACAGCATCGGGCTTCGTCATCCAATGAAGTGCAGCATTAGAAAAAACCGCGTCAAACTCTGCATCAAACGTGAGCGCATGGCCATCGACAACATGCGCTTCGATCCCACGCGCCTTGGCCCCTGCAATCATATCAGGGCTGGCATCAACACCGAGCACATCCGCACCAACAGTGATCAGTTTTTCCGTTAAAGCACCGTCACCACAGCCTAAATCAAGAATACGCTCTCCGGCCTGCGGCGCAAGCCAATCAAGGACGCCCTGCCCCAAATCAGAGACAAACCGTGCATTTTTCTCGTATCTGTCGGCATTCCACTGATCTTGAGTCATGGTTGCCCCTCATACAGCCCGGTATCCTAAACCAGACTTTATTGTGTCGCGCTGTGCACAGCCTTACCGAGCAAATCAATCAAACTGACGGACCCTTGGGTACGCTCAATTTCTTCACCCGGTTCCAACGGGTATTCCGACCCACCCGGTTCCAACGAAATATATGATCCGCCGAGCAACCCATCGCTCGCAATTTTAGCCGAGGTATCGCTTGGCACTTCAACATTTTTATCAACGCTCAGGGAGACCACGGCTTCGTAGGTCTGAGGATCGAGTGTCAAATCGCCCACCGTGCCGACCTTAACGCCAGACATCCGAACATCAATGCCCGGTGCAACGCCATTCGCTGAAAAGAACTTCGCTTTCAGATCGTAATTGCTGCTGCTACCCAGATCGGCATGTTGCGAAGCATACGCGAGAAATCCACCTGCAACGATAAGGACCGCTGCGCCTATAATTGTTTCAGCTATGTTATTGGCCATCTTGAACTCCGGCAATCGAACTATTCATAAACGCGGGAAGCCTATTGCGGCGTCCAAGCGTTATAAGACTTTGTTTTGGGCGCGGTTGCGGCAGGTGTCGGATTAAGCAGACTTCCCGGCGGGTGATACGCTTCATCCGTTCCTGTCATATTCATCTTTGCTTCGGCTTCCCATTCCCAACGCTTCAGCGGCTCTTTTGTGGGCGGTGCGGGAAATGTGTGATGCAGCCAACCATGCCAATCCGGTGTCACCGATGAAGATTCGGCCAGATCGCGATAGATTACCCAACGGCGGCTATCATCAGCGTTGCGATAGTACACATTGCCAAACGTATCTTCACCGACGCGCTCACCATGCCGCCGCGTAAAGAAACGTGTGCCCATTGTGGAGCCGTTCCACCAGGTAAAAATATTCGATAGAAGTCCCATTGGGTTCCTCGCCTTATATGATCGGGATTATGGAACAACTGGTCGCGCGCGTCCAGTGGCCTGATTATCAATTCTAACGCAGCGAGATGGTACCGAAAACCCGTCGCACCGCTTTTGATGGAAAATCCCGGAACACTTTAAGATTTGTAATAACAGGGCTTCCGCACAAATCTGTTATAATGTTACACTCTCACTATGGAAAAATCTGAACCTCTGGCCTTCCTTGACCATGATCACAGCCAATGCCGCCGAACCGCATTGAAATGTGCGAATAATCAAGGATTACGCCTGACAAAGTGGCGACAGCTTGTCTTAGATTTGCTTTTAGAAGACCACCGTTCGATGGGCGCATATGAGATTTTGAATCGACTGGAATGCAACGGTGTCAAACCTCAGCCACCAACAGCATACCGGGCGCTGGATTTTCTCGTCGAACATGGCCTTGCCCACCGGATCGAGAAATTAAACGCTTACGTTGCCTGCGCACGGCCCGATGCCTGCCAAAGCGCCGGATTTATTATCTGCAAAGAATGTAACATTGTTGCTGAAGTAGAATGCAGCCCCTCTAACCCCGAATTGCTCCGGGTCGCGGCAAATGTTGGTTTCGATGCAGAATCGACTGTTATGGAAGTCGAGGGCATCTGCTCCAACTGTCAAAACAACGATTAATGTTTGAGCCGTTCATTCTGATCGCCCTCGCCGCAGGGATCGGGATTGCCCTTGCTGCCGGACCACTTGGGTGCTTCGTCGTTTGGCGGCGAATGGCGTATTTCGGCGATGCAACGTCACACGCCGCAATCCTCGGTGTCGCCTTAGCCTTATTGATGGACACCCCTATTATACTCGGCATCCTCATAACGGCTGTTGGAATGGCACTCGCCGTCGCGGTTCAGCGTGAAGCTGTCCTAGCGATAGACACGTTGCTCGGCGTCGCCGCCCATGCAGCTTTGGCGCTAGGTTTATTCGTTATTTCTCTCGTACCGGGCAGACCACTCGATCTCGAATCTTATCTTTTCGGGGACATTCTTTCTCTTGGTCCCACGGACCTTGTTATTATTTGGATCGGCGTCGGGATCGTCTTTGGCATTCTCTACTGGCATTGGAATGCATGGCTACTCAGCACGCTAGATTTTGACCTAGCGAGCGCAGAGGGGCTAAAACCGGATCTCGAAAGGCTCGTACTCGCTTTAACAATCGCAGTTCTCGTCGCGATTTCGATAAAAGTTGTAGGAGCACTTCTTATCACCGCGATGTTGATCATCCCTGCGGCGACCGCCCGCATCATAAGCCAAACACCCGAACGAATGGCCTTAATATCCGCAGGTTTTGGGGCATTCGCAGTCTACGCTGGCCTCTATTTATCCGTATGGCTAGACACCCCAGCAGGCCCAAGCATCGTAACCGTTGCAGCCATAACCTTTGCCGCGACGCAAACCCTTCGATTGCTGAGGTAAAAAAAGCGATTTCCATATAGACAAGCCCGCCGCGCTGGGCTAACCAACGCCTCGTTGCCCGGATAGCTCAGTTGGTAGAGCAGCGGATTGAAAATCCGCGTGTCGGCAGTTCAAGTCTGTCTCCGGGCACCACATTTTCAAACACTTAACTGACATAGTACTTTTCTAGTCTCTAATTAATCCCTCTAAAAAAGTTCAAACAGGCACTTGTACGCCGGAAAATGATCCCCACATAAGCCTAGTAATAGCAGCGTGTCTCGGCGACCATATGCTTAATAGAACTGCCGGGAACTGGCTTAATGGTGGTGGCTGCTACAGTAAGAGTCGCCCACCAAGAGAGTGAAGGAGCGCGCATCATGCGGGCAGTTTTCATTTTCGAAGCCAGCAGGTCTGACGGTGCGAGTTATCGAATGCAGACCTCCTTAGACGTTAGCGTCTTTGGATGGCTGTCGAGGTGGCTCGGGCTTTAGGGCTTGCTAATGAGGTCGTCCTTCGGGGCGGCCTCTTTCTATTCACCCAGAATTTCTTTGTTCTGGAGAAGCCATTTGTATACATTCGCGTAACCAATATTGAAGCCTTGATCATTCCCAAATCGGCTAACATGCGCCTTGCTAACCTTCCAAAGCCCAGCAAGGAAGAAGCCTTTACGTGAAGCGTCTCTCCGGACACGGAGGGGTGCCGATAAAGATGAATTTCCCCCTCTCTACTAGAAAAACAGATATCCAGTAGGAGGAAACTTTTATGACCTCTAACAAAATCGTAAATTGGACAGTCGTCCCAACAACTCTCGACCGCCACGGGGTAGCCTACTCGCTTTATGATATTTTCGATTTTTCTTTCATACAAATTCATGATCTCACAGATCAAAAGTTCGTCTAGCCAGACCCGTGGATAAGTGTTCAGGTTTAGTCTCTTTTCACTCTCTAAAATCGCGATCATCGGAGACACCAAAAACTCAGCGGGTATTTCAGGTGGTTACAGCGAGAGACACGCGGACTCGTTATCCTCGTGTCGGATAAACCCTTGATCTTTAGCGGGAAAAAATAGTTTGAAAATCCGCGTGTCGGCAGTTCAAGTCTGTCTCCGGGCACCATTTATTTATGCCTGCATAAGCTGAACGATGTGAGACACACATCATTGGCAAGCATCGTATGATATAGTAAAATTAATGTTTGAAGTGCTTCTCAAATACAAAGCACACGAAGCGGAATCAAAGCACTCCCCATACCGACGAGTCCAACTCATTCAGATGTGCAGCGACGCCTTTTTCGAGATACGTTTCGTCAATTCCAATCGAGATCATGTCTGCCCCTAAAGTTGCCAGCATATTGGCGTGTTCAGGCGTCAAAGCGAAGGCTGTCGCGCGCTTCCCGGCTGATTTCGCCGCTGAAATAATTGTTTTCACTGCATCAAGCGAGTCTGGCCCGTAAGCATCGGGAATACGATTTTGGCGGATAGAAATCGACAGATCACCGGGACCAATCAAAACACCATCAATCCCATCAACGGCGAGGATTTCATCCACAGCGTTAAGGGCTTCGCGGGTTTCGATCATCGCCAATGCGAGTGATGCCTCGTCAATACCATTCAGGTAATCCTGGACGTTCACGCCATACGTCGCAGCGGCATGTCTTGGTCCGAATGAACGCTCTCCACGCGGCACATACTTCATAGAATTGGCGAAAGCCTCGGCATCCTCCGCGTTATTAATCATCGGAGCGATAACGCCCAACGCACCGAAATCCATGACTCGCGACGCAGTATCCCAGCGTCCGACCGGTATCCGCACCAACGGCGCCTTGCCTCTGGCGGCAATTGCCGCAATGCCGTGCTGGACACTCGTTTCATCAAAAAATCCGTGCTGCATATCCAACAACACAGCATCGAAGGCATATCCGGCAATCATGTCCAGATAGCGCGGATCGGTTAACCCGCACCATGCGAATGGAACAGGCTCTGCTGCGGATAATCGGTTAAGGAGCCGCTTCATTTTCTATGCCTCATTCATATCAGCACAACTATTCAGTGCCGAACCCATCGCCAAACCCTTCGATCCAGAGAGTCAAAGCCTTTTCAGCTTGAGCAGCTTTTAGCTCATCCCAGATAGCAGCATTCTCGTCTTCATCGAAACGTGAAGAAAGACGTTCGGCAAGCAATCGCGAACTATGATCACCTCCCGCAGCGGCAAGCGTTGCCAACAGCAAAGCATGACCATAATTGCGCGAGGCTCCGCGACCATTCGCATATTGCCGAGCACTATTGCGAAGCGATGCAACATCCGCCGCCGGTTCGATTACATCACCCGCCTCGCCCGCTTGCAGATCCAGGATTGTCTCCAAATCCAGATCCGACTCAATACGGTCGAGAATATTGCGTGCCCCGGCCTCGCCCGCCTTACCCGCTGCAAGCGCATAGATATAGGCCACATTCAGGTCATCGCCTTGCCCATGTAGAAGGCTCGCATAATTCAGAGCCGCTTCAGAGTTACCGCCTTCAGCCAGCGGCTCCAGCAGTGCAGCGGCCTTGCCAGCCGAGCGCGGAACGCCTTCACCGGATGCCAATGCCATAGCTACTCTGAGTTGGTCCTTTGTGCTTAAGTCTTCCGGAGCGGCCAGCGCCATCTTCAACTGTTCAGACGAAATCAAGTTGTCTGCCCCAACAAGTGCCGAAGAGAAGACAGGTTGTAGCAGTTCGATTAAATCCTCCGGTCCATTGCTTTCCGACAGTTCCTTAAAAGAAACCGCAACGCCCCGCCCAGAGCGCAGAGTCACCGCGCCGCCGTCTTCTACGACGCGAGCAAGTTCCGTATTAGCCGAGTCTATTAAAGCCTCTTCTGCGTCGGAAATGCCCCCTTCAGATAAAACGCCGCCCATCGCGCCCGTTGCCATCGCGACAGGATCAGCTTCCAGTCCAAGAATTGGTAACATAGCACGTAAGGCTTCTGTATCTTGCAGCGTAACTTCAACCCGTGTGACATCACCGGCTGGTAATGGCTCACCGCGATTGTCAAATTCGAAATGTAGACCGTCCAACTGCGTATTGATTGAAATTGAGCCAGCGGCGGCGGTTTCAATCAGCATAGAATGATCAAGTGAGGATTGCCCGATGTGATAACTTGTTGTCGCCGAATAATGCGTCACATTCATCGCGTCCGGTCCAAGGATAGACTGGATAATGGCGCTTTGCTCACCTGCACATGCCGGGTTGACTTCAATTCCATCGCCTTCGGAGGCAAATGACAGGTTGTCAGGGCGATCAAGTCCCACGACCGTCATTGCATCAACTTTCACTGTGCAGCCGGTAATGCCAGACGCTTCTGGTAAAGTGATCTCAATGCCACGGATACTGAAATCGCCCGTGCGATCATCCAGAACCAAATCATCATACGTCACATCCATGACTGAACGCATACTCATGATGCTTATCTGAGCCGCACCGCGCGCGATGCGTTCACTGTCTAAATCGCCGCCCGCCGCGAACAACGCAACAGGCGCTACCGAACTCATCATGAATGACATCATCATCGGTGCGATAAATAATGCAGATTCCATTTTAACTCTCCCACACACTCTACAGAGCAGGAGGCTATCCCCCCAGCACAGCAACACCGGGTAGTGTTTTCCCTTCGAGCCATTCGAGGAAAGCACCACCAGCAGTAGAAACATAACTGAATCGATCTCCTGATCCAGAAGCATTTAATGCTGCGACAGTATCTCCCCCTCCGGCGACAGAAAGGAGAGCACCGGATTCTGTTAAATCAGCCGCAGCCTTGGCCGCCGCATTGGTCGCCATATCAAACGGTTCAATTTCAAAAGCACCGAGAGGGCCATTCCAAACAAGGGTTTTCGACGCCTTAAATCTTTCAATAATAGTGGCAACACTCGCGGGGCCAGCATCGAGGATCATCATATCTTCAGGGCAAGCACTGGCGGGAACAGTTTTATTCGGCGCGTTCGCCGCAAATGCTTCGGCAACAACGACATCAGTTGGCAAAATAAGGTCACATTTCGCCGCTTCAGCCCGTCCCATGATCTCACGGGCTGTATCGAGCATGTCATGCTCACAAAGAGATTTGCCAACCGAATGGCCCTGAGCCGCAAGGAAAGTGTTCGCCATACCGCCGCCGATCACAACAGCATCGACTTTCTCCAGCAAGTTGCCGATCAAATCGAGTTTCGTCGAAACTTTCGCGCCGCCAACAACCGCAACAACCGGACACTCTGGAGTCGAAAGTGCATTCTCTAAAGCGGTCAATTCAGCAGCCATCCCCAGCCCGGCAACTGTTGGCAGATGATCAGCAAGCCCAACCGTCGACGCATGTGCGCGGTGTGCAGCAGAAAAAGCATCACTGACGAAAACATCACCATTCGCCGCCAATTGTTTGGCAAACGTAGGATCATTTTTCTCATCGCCCGCATGGTAGCGGGTATTTTCAAGGAGTAAGATTTCGCCTTTGCCCAGAGCCGCGACCGCAGCTGACGCCGCTTCACCAATGCAATCTCCGGCAAATTTTACAGGTCGGCCAGAAGCATTTGCGAGGGCATCTACGACAACTGCTAAAGACATTTCCGCCACGCGCTGTCCTTTTGGGCGGCCAAAATGTGCCAACAGAATTGGCTTTCCATCTGCCGCAATCACGGCCTCTACAGTAGGTAGAATACGGCGAATGCGCGTATCATCCGTCACACGGCTCCCATCGACAGGGACATTCAGATCAACGCGGATCAAGACGCGCTTTTGGGAGAGGTCAACATCGGCAAGGCTGCGGTGTGTCATAGGATTTCCGGTATTTGCATTAAGTTGCACTGCCTTACCGGATACTCATTGCCATGCCAAGAGATCGGCTAGGCGGCTTCATGCAAATCCCAAACTCGCTATTTCATTCAGCGAAACCAGTCTAAAACTTCATTTTGTCGCGTTTCGGCTTAATCGGTCACGACTTGAATATCTGTGACAGCGGGAGTGGCCCAGCGTTCGAGGATCTGTTTTGCTTCGGCACGAGCAACCGCATCTGATTGTTCGAGGCAAGCGAGATACTGGTTCATCCTAGCGATATAAGCATCTATTTGAGCAGTTACGGCATTACGTGTCGCCGCATCGAGGTTGCTTTTGTCAGGCACTCCCGGTGGAGCCGGTTTTAAACACCCTTGGGCTGCAACCGATGACGAAATCAATGCGGCAGTCAGCGCAAAAGGTGCGCCTCGGCTTAATCGGTTAAACATCATCGTCTAAGCTCCCACGATCACAGTGCGATAACACTGCCGCTGGAGAAAGCGAACGGCTCTTCTCCAGCGGCAATATGCAAAGCTTCTGCGAAAGATTTCGGGCAAATTTACGACAATTTACCCATCGCAACAGCGGTATCGCTCATGCGGTTAGAGAAACCCCATTCATTGTCGTACCAAGACAGCACCCGAACAAGGCGGCCATCTAGCACTTTCGTTTGCGGCAGTGCGAACGAAGACGAATGTGGATCATGATTAAAATCAATGCTGACAAGTGGCTCGTCATTGACTTGAAGAATGCCTTTCATCGCGCCGTTCGAGGCCGCGATCATAGCTTGATTGATTTCTTCAACCGTCGTTTCACGTGATGCAATGATTTTGAGATCAACGACCGACACGTTCGGGGTCGGAATGCGAATCGCTGTTCCGTCGAGCTTTCCGTCCAGTTCAGGCAACACCAAACCAACAGCTTTCGCCGCACCAGTTGATGTTGGGATCATCGAAACAGCGGCTGCTCTGCCCCGATAAGAGTCTGAGTGCATGGTATCCAATGTCGGTTGATCGCCCGTGTAAGCATGGATAGTCGTCATAAAGCCGCTTTCGATACCCACAGTATCATTAAGCACTTTGGCGACTGGTGCGAGGCAGTTTGTTGTGCAGGAAGCGTTAGAGACGATTAAATCATCGTCAGCGAGTGTCTCATGGTTCACACCGTAAACAATTGTTTTAGATGCGCCTTTGGCAGGTGCAGAAACCAAAACACGGCGCGCACCGGCTTTGAGATGCATTGATGCCTTCTCGGCATCGGTAAAGATACCAGTACACTCCATTGCAATATCAACGCCTTGCTCTTTCCAAGGCAACTCTTCGGGATTACGCACAGCGGTCACTTTGATCGCATTACGCCCCAAATTGATTGAATCGCCATCGACTTTTATCGAACCGGGGAATTTCCCGTGGACCGAGTCGTAACGCAATAAATGTGCGTTCGTATCGACCGGACCGAGATCGTTTATCGCGACCACCTCGATATCCGTGCGCCCGCTCTCGTAAATTGCACGGAGGACGTTTCGGCCAATCCGCCCAAAACCATTGATTGCAACACGCACCGTCATCACTGTCTCCTAAAGTTCATAAAGAAAATCCGAGCACCGCCCGATGGCGCTGCCGTTAGCATGAGAATACCGATGTGCATAGGGTCTGCTAATTTCCCTCACCGGATGACCCAAGCTGTCGCATGATAAAAGTAAAAGACGTATTTATAAAGTGACCTTCAAGTGGCATAAGACCATTCTGCTGTGCTACTTAGCACAAAGTGACGAATCGTATGCGGGGATCGGATTATGTCGGCAAGCAAGCTTGAATTGTCTGTGGAACGCTTCAATGCTGCGTTGGCATCGTTGAGGGAATCAGCCGAAAAGGTCAAAAAAGCACAGCCTTTGACAGAACAAGAAAGGTCACTTGCGGTCGCACGAATTGATCAAGCAATCGGTGCTTTGCAGCGCGTTCTAGGTGATGGAGGTGCAAATGCCGCAAGTCAACGTTGAAATCAACGGGAGAGCGTACCGCTTAAGCTGTGGCCCAGGCGAAGAAGAGCATGTTATCGCTTTATCTCGTCGCATCGACGCGCACGCAGTAAAAGTTGGCAAAGCGTCTACACCTGCGGCGGAAGCACAAATGCTTGTTATGTCTGCGTTAATGCTCGCTGATGAATTACAGGAATCTGAGGCAAAAATTATAGAACTAACAGCCGAAATTACCAATCTTAAAGGTTCAGGTATCGGCGGCGCACCAGACGAGCGGATCGCTGAAATGGAACACGCAGTATCGGATATGTTAGATAAGGCAGCTGCAGAAATTGAGGCGGTGGCTGTCGATCTTGAAAAAGCAGTATAAGCTAACTTTCTCACTATAAGCGTCGGTACATATGCTTTTCTGAGCAAAGCCAGTCAAATTTGACACATTAAGCGATTTCAATATGTACCTTTATGTGCCGTACTTCGGTGCATGGTTTAATCATTAATTTTTTGCATGATTATTTTTAGGGAAAAATAATCAAAACTTCATCGAGCAATAACAGAGGAAACTTTATTCAGTTTGCCTATGTCGCAGCAAACGGTATTATCCCGGTAAAAGATAATATAATGAGGCGGATCGGATTTTGACGGTCAATCAAGCCCTAGTAGTAAATGCGCAAAGAGTATCACGCGCCGCAGTAGTTTGTATGACACTACTGGTGGGTGGATGTACTTCAATCTCTGACACCCCCGGTTTCTCGGGGCTATTTGGTCCAGAAAACCCTGTTTTGGCTGGTGATCCAACTGCGCAAGCAGGTGTTGAATATAAAATCTCCGTGCGGGGCTTAGGCGTTGGGGATAGCCCAGAAGAGACCGCAGAAAACCAGCGAATGCTTGAGATCATCAAATCACAGGCACGGGTTTATAAACTTCAGGATACTCCCCCTCCCTCTGTTGCTTTGCTAAAACGGCGTGCAACCTCCGATGTTGCATTGGTTGAGCGCGCCCTAAAATCTGAGGGTTATTACGAGGGGATGGCGGTGATCACCGTCGATGAGTTCGATAAAAGTGCCCCCCGGTCGGAAGCGGTACGTGACGCCGAGGCTTTCGCCAATACGGCAGAAAAAAATGAGAACGATAAACCCGTTTTTGCTGACATTGCTGATCCAGACGCGCCTCCTGTCGTCAATATTTTTGTCCGTAAAGGCCCTCGATACTCATTGGCTCAGCAAGGGGTGATCATCGAACCACCAGTCGCCTCGGACGTGGCAGAACGGGTTCAAGAGGCAGCGGCGATAAATGTTGGAGGGCCAGCTCAAGGCCGCGCCGTTGTCGATGCAGAGCAAGCAGCACTCGGAGCACTAAACCGCGTCGGTCGCCCCTATGCCAAGAAAGGCAAACGCAGAGCCGAAGCGAACTTCGATTTTGATACTCTCGATGTCATTACAAAACTCGATGCCGGTCCACTCACTGTCTACGGTGATACAAAAATTGTTGGCTTGCGCGATGTTGAAGAAAAGTATGTACGCGACTTCATAACCTGGAAAAAAGGCGATCCGGTATCGCGCGGAACCTTGCGCGATGCTCAACGCGCGCTTTCCGGCACGCAATTATTCGACTCTCTTACAGTCGAAATCCCGTCTGCGCCACCTGAAGACCATCCAGAAAGCGAGCCTTATGTCGCGCCAATCCTGATCACAGCTGAAGAGGGTAAACACCGCACCATCTCTGGCGGCGTCAGCTTTTCAACATCCGATGGTGCCGGAGTTACCGCAAAGTGGCAGCATCGCAACTTACTAGGCCAGAACGAACAACTGACCTTAGAGGCAGAAATCGATCAAGGCCGACAAAGTGCCGAAATTGATTACGTCAAACCAAGGTTTGGAAAACCTACCCGCGATCTCGTTGGTAATCTCGAAGTATTTCGCGAACAAGATGAAGCCTTCGATGTCTTGGGAACAACTGGCACGATTGGCATCGAAGAACAAATCAATGAACACCTCAAAGGATCAATCGGACTTGGTTTAGAAGCCGCTCAAACAAGAGAGAATGGTCAGACCCTTGACAGTTACCTTTTCGGATTGCCGCTTACACTCGCTTACGACAACACGGATGATTTATTAGATCCTACTGAAGGGCTACGCGGGTCGGCACTTATCGCGCCTTGGGCAGGGCTGTTTGACGAGCAGGAAGCCGGTTTTGTCATCGTCGATCTTAGTGGTTCAACATATATCCCTTTTGATCGCAGAAGAAATTATGTATTGGCGACACGCGCCCGCACCGCAGCAGTCTTCGCTGAAAGTCGTGATCGCGTACCCGCGAACAGACGGCTTTTCGCTGGCGGTGGCGGCTCAGTTCGCGCATTTGAAAACCGCTTTGCCGGCCCGCTAGATGATGAAGATGATCCAACCGGAGGCCTGACAGCTGCGGAATTGAGTGTAGAATTACGCGCCCGCTTCGGGTCCTTCGGCGTTGTGCCGTTTGTTGATGCCGGGATCGTCAGTGAAGAACTCTTCAGCGAATACGATCAAATTCGCTATGGTGCTGGCCTCGGATTACGCTATTTCAGCCCAGTCGGACCAATCAGGGTCGATGTAGCGGTTCCAATCAACCGCAGAGACGCAGATCGATCCTTTCAGTTTTATATCGGCATTGGGCAGGCTTTTTGATGATAGGTTCCATGGCCAATTGGTGCAAAAAGACCCTGCTGGCAAGCACTCTAGCGCTTGGCTTGGGCAGTGTAACAACACCAGCTCATGCTTTTTTGGATTCTGAAAAAGCGTGGAACGATCTTCTTCAATTCGCCGTCCGGCAGATCAATGCACCGGGTGAGTTTGAAATCGAACTCGGCAAAGTGACCAAGCCAAAAGATGGTTTTGCATTGATCTCATCGCTAAGAATTCGCGATGCTGACGGGATTTGGCTCGATGCCAACGGATTGTTGGTGGATTGGAATCCTACATCATTGCTGCGAGGCAGATTTGTTTTTGAAACGCTTTCAGCAGATGAAATCAATGTATTACGCGCTCCGATTGGACGCGGTGATCCTCCGGGTGAAGAAGCACAAATCGACTTCGCATGGCCTCGGCCTCCAGTAACAATGATCGTTGAAACCATGTTGATAAAGCGCATGATCATTGCTGGCGGCTTACTCCCGCAAGACTTCGAAGCCCGCATCGAAGGCCGCTTTTCGGATAGAGGCGACATTCAGGAAACAACGCTTGGCGTCAAGCGTCTCGACCGCCCCGGAGATTCGATTGATCTGGGTACGCGCATTGACTTTGACGATCTCGATATTTCGTTCTCACTCGAAGCAGCCGAAGCTCCGGGCGGATTGGTTTCAGAAATTGCGGGGCTACCCGAAACTGAAGCGCTTGAAATTACAGCAGCAGCGTCCGGTAACCCTGACTCGCTTCCCTTCTCAATTTACGCCGATATCGGACAAATCGGCATTGCTGATGGTGAAGGCGTCGCGCAATGGAAAGACAGCATCGCTGTCACTTTCAATGGCGAAGTCAGTCCCGGAGATAAAACGGCTGGGCGTTGGCGTAATGCGTTGGGCGATGCGGCTCGATTGAAGCTCGATGCTGAACAAACGGACTCGGGGGGCTATCTCCTCAATCAGTTTCAAATCGACAGCGAAGCCTTCGGATTTCAAGGTAAAGGCGCTGTTGATACCACTGCAAACACGATTGATCTCGCATTCGATTGGTCAGCTAAGAAAATTGATGCACTCAACGCTGTTATTGCGCCAGCTCGGGTCGGTGCGCTTACCGGCAAAGCAACCGCCATTGGCGCGCTAAATGCACCAAAAGTCGATGTTGATGCCGTTGTCCGTGATCTAACCGCAGGTTTCGGCTCTATAGACGCGATGGATTTGCGGATTAATTCACAGCCGCAAAGCGATACATCCTCGCAAACACAACGGTTTTCATTTGCGGCCAAGACCGATGGTCTCGCTCTTAAAGACGACGCTTTGCAACAGGCACTTGGCGAGACGCCTTCATTTTCCGGCAACGGGGCGTTTTTTGGAGCAGAGAACCGTGTTGCACTTGAGACGGTGCAAATTGCAGCAAAGACTGTCGATCTCGAAGGCAACGCCGATTATGACTTATCGGATGGATCTCTCAACGCTGAACTGACAGGCGCAGCAACGAACCTAGGCCCATTTATGCGCGCTGCTGGCCTGCCTGTAGATGGTGCTGCAGACCTCGCTTTGAAAATCAAAAACCTGACCAACGAGAGTGTCGAGCGGCTGTTCTTAAATGCACAACTTTCGCAGCTTTCATCTGAAGACCGTAACTATGCGGCAATTATCGGCGAGACGGCGGTTTTAGAAGCTCTATTGGTAGAAGCCGATCCCGGCATTGTGAAAGTCGAACGCGGATTTTTCGAAAGCGCGACGCTCCGCACTGAAGCCAAAGGACAGTTCTCCATTCCTTCAGACTCTGTAGATTTAGAGTTAGATTGGCGGTTGAAAGATGCCGAACGAATCGCGCCGGTAATCGAGCCAACTACGCTGGGAGGAGCCGAGGGCAAAGCGATCCTTGAAGGCAAATTGTCCGAACCGAAAGTCGACATCGAAGCAGTGGTAACGGATATTGACTCTGAAGGTTATGGCGCATCCAGTGCAGAAGTGACCTCCAGCCTGCAAATGCGTAAAGATTTGCGCGCACCATTTTCGATGACAACAAAGCTGGAAGGTTTCCGCGCTCCTGATCCTACATTAGCCGCACTTGTTGGCCCAGAAGCTGAAATCAAAGCAACCGGAATATACGACACCGCAACGTCACTCCTGACCCTATCAGATTCCGCAGCAGCAATCGCTGCAGGGGATTTCACTCTGAAGGGCGATGTTCACCTCCGCAAACAAACATTGGACGCGGCCTACACTCTCAAATCGCGCGACCTTGCCGCGCTGGGTGAAGCAGCCGACGTTGAAATGAACGGCATCATTAATGCAGAAGGTACGGCGACCGGCCCCTTCACCGCACCGTTGGTTTCTACCCGTGCCGACATCCGAAATCTTGATCTTTATGGATACTCAGTCGATGCAATGGACCTCGACCTGACGACAGAACCTGCGAACGAAGACGGCGATGTACCGTTCCAGATAGATATGACTGCAAGCAACCCGTCATTGGGAGATGCAGATCTTGATGCTTTGATCGGAACCGCCCCGAAAATTGTCGGCTCGGGCACGTTTAACCCGGTCAAAAAACGTGCGTCCATTGAGTCTTTTTCTGCAGAACTAAGCACGATCAACGCAACAGCAAGTGGCGATGTTGATGTCCAGAACAGTAACCTTGATCTGAATTTCGATCTCGATGCGAGCGATCTCAGCGGATTGAGTGGTTTAATCGGCACAGAAATGACGGGCGCTATAAAAGCGGGCGGAAGCGCGAAAGGCTCATTTTTCTCGCCGGAAATTGATATTGATCTAGACGGCAATCAGCTTCGTTATGGCGATTATCGTGTTGGTGAAATTGCTGGCCGCCTTGATGTCAAACAAGCGCTCATCGGTTATGCCCCATTCGACGTTGATGTAATTGCGCGCGATGTTGATCTTGGTGATCCATCCCTCAATGATTTGATCGGCCCCCGTGCCGAAATTAAAGCAAAAGGTGAGTTCAACCAGCTTGCGAAAGCGCTGCGCTTGGAAAGCGCCCGCTTTGATGTCGCGGCGGCTAAAGGAACCGCCTCTGGGTCTGTCGATCTCTCGAACGAAAACCTCGATCTCACCTATGATATCGACGTGGACAAGCTGCAGCCTATTGGTGACGTCGCCGGACTGGACCTCGCGGGTTCAGTCGCCGCAAAGGGTAGCGCAAAGGGCAGTTTCACCGCGCCACAAGTCGATACGACGATCCAAGGTAAAAACCTGCGCTACGAAAATTACGCGGTTGATGCCGTCAATGGCACGATTGATATCAAGCAATCCCCCACCGGATTTGCGCCATTCAATATTGACGTTGAAGCAACGGGCGTTGATCTTGGTGATCCATCGTTGAACGCCCTCATCGGACCGCGCGCCGAAGTGACGGCCAAGGGTGCGTTCAATCAATCTGAAAAAGCTCTGCGCCTTGAGAGTGCTTGGTTTGATATCGCTGCGGGCAATGGAACTGCTTCCGGCTCTGTCAATTTGGCAAAGCAAACGATGGATATGGTCTACGACGTTGATGTCAGCGAATTGGAACCGATTGGGGATATTGCCGGGGTTAATCTAGCCGGTGCAATTGCTGCAAAGGGTAGTGCAAAAGGCACGTTCACTGCGCCTGAAATCGATACAACACTGCAAGGTCGTGGTCTTCGCTACGAAAATTACGCGGTTGATGCCGTCAATGGCACAATCGATATAAAGCAATCTCCCACCGGATTTGCGCCGTTCAACATCGACGTTGAAGCAACGGGCGTTGATCTCGGCGATCCATCGTTGAACGCTCTCATTGGACCCCGCGCCGAAGTAACGGCCAAGGGCGCGTTCAATCAATCGGAAAAAGCCCTACGCCTTGAGAGTGCTCGTTTTGATATTGCTGCGGGCAATGGAACCGCTTCCGGCTCTGTCAATTTGGCAGAGCAAACGATGGATATGGTCTACGACGTTGATGTCAGCGAATTGGAACCGATTGGGGATATCGCCGGGGTCAATTTAGCCGGTGCGATTGCCGCAAAGGGAAGCGCAAAAGGCACGTTCACTGCGCCTGAAGTCGATACAACACTGCAAGGTCGTGGCTTGCGGTATGAGAACTACGCAGTTGATGCCATCAAAGGCACAATTGATATAATGCAATCTCCCACTGGATTTGCGCCGTTCAACATCGACGTTGAGGCAACGGGCGTTGATCTTGGTGATCCGTCTCTGAATGCCCTCATCGGACCCCGCGCTGAAGTGACGGCCAAGGGTGCGTTCAATCAATCAGAAAAAGCTCTGCGTCTCGATAAGGCTCGTTTTGATATTGCTGCGGGCAATGGAACCGCTTCCGGCTCTGTCAATTTGGCAGAGCAAACGATGGATATGGTCTACGACGTTGATGTCAGCGAATTGGAACCGATTGGGGATATTGCTGGGGTGGATTTAGCCGGTGCGATTGCCGCAAAGGGCAGTGCAAAAGGCACGTTCACCGCACCTGAAGTCGACACAACACTTCAAGGCCGTGGCCTTCGCTACGAAAATTATGCGGTCGATGCCATTAATGGCGCGATTGATATAAAGCAATCACCTACTGGATTTGCACCGTTCAATATTGATGTTGAAGCAACAGGCGTTGATCTTGGTGATCCATCCCTGAATGCTCTTATAGGCCCCCGAGCAGAAGTCACAGCCAACGGCGCGTTCAATCAATCGGAAAAAGCTCTCCGACTTGAGGGCGCTCGTTTTGATATCGCTGCGGGCAATGGAACCGCTTCCGGCTCTGTCAATTTAGCAGAGCAAACGATGGATATGGTCTACGATGTTGATGTCAGTGAATTAAAACCGATTGGGGATATTGCCGGGGTCAATCTATCCGGTGCGATTGCCGCAAAGGGCAGCGCAAAAGGCACGTTCACTGCGCCTGAAATCGACACAACGCTTCAAGGCCGAGGCTTACGGTATGAAAATTACGCGGTTGATGCCGTCAATGGCACAATCGATATAAAGCAATCCCCCACCGGATTTGCGCCGTTCAATATTGACGTTGAAGCAACGGGCTTCGATCTTGGCGATCCTGCACTGACCGATTTGATTGGTGATAAAGCGACAATCAAGTCCTCAGGAGCGTATAACCAAGCCGATCAAATTTTGCGAATTGATAGAGCCGGTGTCACCTCTGCCGCCGCGACTGCAAATGCAAACGGGTCAATCAACATAGGCAAGCAAACCCTAGACGTTGATTTCGCGCTGGACGCGGCAACGCTTTCGCCGCTCAGACCAATCCTTAAAACAGAGATCGCGGGCGCTCTATCCGCAACAGGGTCTATCGGCGGATCATTTGCCGAACCTGCCTTGAGAACAAAACTCAACGGCACTGGATTGCGTTATGACAAATATCGAATTGCCGATGTGAATGGTTCTTTTGATGTTACTAAAAAATCAAACGGCGCATCTCCTTTTGATATTGATGTCACCGCAAGTGGACTGGACTCAGGTGATCCGAACCTAAACAATGCCTTGGGCAGCACCGCTTCAATCGCAGCGACAGGCGATTATAATCTGGCATCGCAAGCACTCGGCCTTGATAGTGCGCGGGTTATTACGGATGCCGCTCAAATTGCGGCATCAGGAAAAGTAAACCCAGACAAGCAAACACTCGACATCGCTTATGACATCGATGCGAAAGATCTAACGCTCTTCTCTGCAATCGCAGGAAACGGGTTGGGCGGCGCGTTAAAAAGTTCTGGTCGCGCATCCGGGTCATTTACCGCACCTCAAATCAATGCAAACCTAAACGGCCAAAGCCTGCGTTATGGCCCCTATTCCATCGCACAAATCAACGGACGGATAGACGTTGCACAAGGCGTAAACGGACCCGCTCCGTTCGACATAGATGTGACCGCCAGTGGTATAGACCTTGGTGATCCAAATCTGACCAACGCTGTCGGGTCAACAGCCGCGATTGTTGCCAAAGGTTCATTCGATCAGAGCGCACAAATTTTAACACTGGCAAGCGCGAGCGCGACTACGAATGCTGCACGGGCCAGCGCCTCGGGAACGGTAAATCTTAAAGCGCAAACGCTTGATGTCAGCTATGATGTGGATGCAGGTAATCTTGGTGCTTTTGCACAAATCGCTGGCGCTGATATTGGCGGATCACTTAGCGCAAAAGGACGAGCCGTTGGGCCATTTGTCACCCCAGCAGTCAACACGACTTTATCGGGGCGCGAATTACGATATGGGATCTATAGCGTAGGTAGCGTCGATGGACAGATCGAAGTTCCTCAATCAAGCGCTGGCCTCGCGCCGTTCAATGTAGACGTCAGAGCGAGTGCCATCAGCACAGGCGACGCCGCCCTCGACGCGCTGATCGGCGACACCGCGCTTATCCGTGCAAATGGACGGATCGACCAACAAGCACAAATCTTAGAATTAACCGACGCCGTAGCCTCTACGCGCACAATGACAGCAGGAGCACGTGGACGGGTTGACCTCGGCAATCAACAACTCGATGTAGCGTTCGAGGTTGATGCCGCCGATATCGCGCCAGCGACTGGCCTTGTTGGAAAATCGGTCGGTGGCAAGCTGCAAGCAACTGGCACTGCAAAAGGGCCTTTCACCGCACCAATTCTAAACTTAGATGCTGTTGGATCAGGTCTCTTTTACGATAAATACAGTGTCGGGCAGCTTAGTTTAAATCTGACCATGGACAGTACGAACGGCAATGTCACGCCGTTCACACTCGCCACAAATGCCTTCGCGCCGCGCATCGGCAACCCTCAGATCGAAGCATTGCTGGGCGAGACCGTTACAGTTGATGCGCGCGGAACACTAGATCAAAAAGCACTGTTGCTAAGATTGGATGACGCGACAGTAAGAGCCTCCGCCGGAGCCGCTCGCGTCGCCGGACTTGTTGATATTCCTGGCAAGCAACTTGATGTAGGTTATTCCGCACATCTGCCAGCTCTCGGTGCGCTTCAACCTCTCGTCGGCCAGACAATTTCAGGAGACTTGCGTGTCGATGGCCGTGCTCTTGGTGGTTTCGATGATCTTGATACGAGCGGTATCCTGGTGGGGTCAGGTGTCGTTTTTCAGACTTATGAATTCTCTAGCGTTGTCGCCAGTTACGACCTGAAAAACTTGCTCACTGGACCGCGCGGCGGTGTTTCACTGGATGGTCAAACACCATTTGGGCCAGTCACAGCTAATGCAGGCTTTGATCTCAGTGGGGGCTCACTTCGAATTGATCGCTTGATGGTCAATGGACTGGGCATCGATCTGGATGGTACATTCGAGACACTACCGGGCGGTCTTTACGCCGGTGACGCGCGTTTAAACGCCACTGATCTTAGCGCGCTTGGTCAGTTCGTGGGGCAAGATATCGCGGGAAGTGTGAATGGGACCGTCAGCCTCAATGGTCAAGATCACAGGCAAAATGCGGTCTTTGATCTGAATGCAAACAATGTCCGCTATGCTCAACTTGCAACGATTGGAACCGTGGCTCTTAAAGGGTCTGTTATTGATGCTTTGAACCGCGACCCATATTTGAACGCAGAAATGTCAGCGACATCCGCTGTCGTATCAGGCTTTGCGGTCAACCAAATCGCTGTCAATGCAATCGGTAATTTATCCGCCCTCCGAGCAACCGTCAACGCTTCCGGCGGCGAGACGGGATCGGATAAACTCCAGACAACAGGGATATTCAACCTCATCAATGTACCGCGAGGAGCACAGATTTATACCCTTGGCGCAAGTTTCAAAGGCGTTCAAATCGCCTCTGCTTCACAATTCAATATTCAGGAAATTCCTGTCGGCGGTGTCCGAGCGACTGGTTTGAATCTGCGAATAGATGACGGAGAAGTCGTCGGGGATGCTGAATATACGCCCAATGGCCTCGTAGCAAAACTACGAGTCCGAAACGTCCCAATGAAACTGACGCAGCTCGCTGGTATCGATTTAATCCAGAGTGGCCGTCTTTTTGGCGACATGGACATAGATACGCGCGGCGCTCCGCGTGGTTCGTTTATGTTCAATGCTAATGTTGTTCGTCTAAAAGGCGCACAATTAAATGATCCGTTTGATTTTTCGGCGAGCGGAACACTTGATGGGCAAGCAATGGACATTGTGGCTACGGCCAGCAGTGGCATCATCAATCAACCCTTTAAGGCCATCGCGCGTATCCCGTTGAAGCAATTACCGGGCGTTCCGGTTCCCGTCCCTGATCAATTCGCTCCTTTCTCAGCGAGTATGGACTGGCAAGGTGATGTTGCAGAATTTTGGGCCTTCGTTCCCGCACCGGATCACGTCTTATCTGGCCCAGTCGTAATTAACGGACGCGCCGATGGTACGTTGAGCGCACCTCGATTGGAAGGCGGTGCAGTCCTTACGGGTGGCCGCTATCAAAACCTCGAGTTTGGAACACTTCTCGATCAGATCAATATGACTGGTAACTTTACGCAAGACGGTCGTGTCGTGTTTGACCTCACTGCAACCGATGGCGTGCGAGGCACTGTCGCAGCCAAAGGCTCGTATGTCGTTGCGAATGGGACGATTGATGCTGGTATCAATCTCAATCAAGCCGCTCTCGTCAGGCGGGATGATGCTACAGCAGTGCTTTCCGGTGAAGCAACCGCGAGAAGCGAAGGACAGGATATTGCCGTTCGCGGTGCTTTCCGGACTGACTTTGTTGAACTCCGGCTTATCGGTGGCTTTGGCGGATCAGTGATTGTCGTTGATGCCATTCCCGTTGGTGAAACAGCACCGCGCTTTAACCCGCCAAGCGAAAGTGGCCCTACACAACGAATCTCGCTTGATGTCTCACTCGATTTTCCACAACAGGTCTTCGTGCGTGGTCGGGGTTTAGACTCTGAATGGGGCGGGCGTATTCGAGCGACAGGCTTCGCAAGCGATCCTCAAATTAACGGTCTGATTGAACGCCGTCGCGGATGGCTTGATCTCCTCGGTCGCCAATTCGAACTCGCAATTGGAGAAGTTCGGTTTACTGGCCCGCTTGATCCATTCATTCGCGTTCGCTTGCAGCGCGCGTCAAACGATATAACAGGCTGGCTCGATGTTACGGGTCCAGCGTCGGATATTGAACTCGAGTTCGGCTCTATCCCTGCTCTTCCACCAGATGAAGTTTTACCACGTCTCTTGTTTGGTCGCTCAAAACAATCTTTGAGTGCGATTGAAGCTGCGCAACTGGCCGCAGGTGTCGCTACGCTGTTGTCTGGTAAAGCTGGCGCGCTCGACGCGGTACGCGGTGCGCTCGGCGTTGATGTCTTGCGCGTTGAAGGTGGTGACGGCGACGGGGCCACCATTGCCACCGGAAAATATCTTACTGAAGATATATTCGTAGGGGGCAAACAAAACCTCGAAACAGGTGGCACGTCCGCGTTCGTAGAAATCGAAGTCTTCGAAAACTTCGAAATCGAAGGTGAATTTGGTGAAGACGAAGCCGAAGGCAGTGCGAGCTGGAAACTTGACTATTAAACGTTGTGCGTAAACTGTGTACTAGGTGGTAAGTCGACAGACTGTTATCTGATACTGATCGAACGGTTATAACACATTGAATGCCGCACGCATCTTGACAAAGACCTCTGCATAACTCTTTTGTTCACGTTGCATAACGTGAATAGAACGAGTCCATATCGGAATCATCAGGGTGCCTGCTCGCATTATGCAGAGGTCTTTGGCATAAAATACTACCCTCAAGTTAGGTTCCGTCAGACCCTTGCCGAAAGCCCTAAACAAAACCGCTGCAGCCCACTCTCCAGTAGGCCGCAGCGATCTTAGATAAGAATAGTATAAATAGCGAAGACCCGCGTTGTCTCAATAAACCCGTGCTTTCGGAGCGATCTTCGCAGGCTCGATACCACCTTCACTTGCTGAGGTCAGTGGGTCAATATGAACGGGACGATCACCCAACGTGACCCCGCCTGTCTCGGAGACCCATGAAAGCGAGTGAACGCGCCAATCATTGTCATCGCGTTCGCTGTAATCTTCACGGGCATGTGCACCGCGACTCTCTTTGCGGTTTTCCGCCGAGTAAACCGTGGTGATTGAGTTCACCATCAGATTTTCAAGTTCCAGCGTCTCCATCAAATCTGTGTTCCAGATCAAGGAGCGGTCTGTCACCTTGATATCCGCCATATTCTGCCAAATAGCAGAAATACGCTGGCAGCCTGATTGCAATGTTTCCTCCGTGCGGAACACGGCTGCATCTTCCTGCATAGCACGTTGCATATCATCACGAAGATTCGCTGTTGGCGTACTTCCGTCAGCATTACGGAGGCGATCAAACCGATCCATTACTTTATCGACAGCCGCCTTAGGCATGTCTTTGGTCGACGAATTGCGATCAACCACTTCAGCAGCTTTGATACCCGCCGCACGGCCAAAGACTACGAGGTCAATTAGCGAGTTCGAGCCAAGACGGTTCGCACCATGAACACTGGCACAGCCCGCTTCACCAATCGCCATCAAGCCGGGAACAATCGCATCGGGATCACCATCTTTCGGCGCAACCACTTCACCCCAATAGTTGGTCGGGATGCCACCCATGTTATAGTGAACCGTCGGCAGCACAGGTATAGGCGCCTTATTGAGATCAACACCGGCAAAGATACGCGCACTTTCCGAAATCCCCGGCAAACGCTGGTGCAAGGTTTCAGGAGGAAGATGGTCGAGATGCAGGAAGATGTGATCTTTCTTCGGTCCGACACCGCGCCCTTCCCGAATTTCCATCGTCATGCAACGCGAAACAACATCACGAGATGCCAGATCTTTATAGGTCGGCGCATAACGCTCCATAAAGCGTTCGCCTTCGGAATTCACGAGATAACCACCCTCGCCACGCGCGCCCTCCGTGATCAAACATCCAGCACCATAAATACCGGTCGGGTGGAACTGAACGAATTCCATATCTTGGAGTGGCAAGCCCGCACGGGCAATCATTCCGCCGCCATCGCCGGTACATGTATGCGCCGAGGTCGCTGAGAAATACGAACGACCGTATCCGCCAGTCGCCAATATTACCATCTTTGCGCGGAAACGGTGCAAAGTGCCGTCATCGAGTTTCCATGCAATGATCCCGGTGCATGTGCCTTCGTCGTCCATGATTAGATCGAGCGCGAAATACTCGATGAAAAATTCCGCGTTGTTCTTGACTGATTGACCATAGAGCGTGTGTAGAATCGCATGGCCTGTACGATCAGCAGCGGCACATGTTCGTTGCACCGGCGGCCCTTCACCAAACTCAGTTGTATGACCACCGAAAGGACGCTGATAAATCTCACCCTTTTCGGTGCGTGAGAAAGGCACGCCGTAATGCTCGAGTTCATAAACAGCTTTAGGAGCTTCGCGCGACAGGTATTCCATCGCATCCATATCGCCGAGCCAGTCCGATCCCTTAATGGTATCGTACATATGCCATTGCCAATGGTCAGGCCCCATATTCCCCAAGGACGCGGCGATACCACCTTGAGCAGCGACCGTGTGCGAACGGGTCGGAAAGACTTTCGTAACGCAAGCGGTTCTTAAACCGGCTTCCGAAGCCCCAAGCGTCGCACGCAATCCTGCACCGCCAGCGCCGACAACAACCACATCATAGTCATGGTCTACAAATTCGTAAGTTGACATCTTTACTATTCTTTCAAACCGAAAATGCAATCATTGCGACGGAAAACGCGGCAGCAAAGCCGAGGCCGGTGGCAAGCAAATTTACAGTAAGCAGGCTGAATGTCCGCAAAGCCGGAGCATGAACATAATCTTCGATCACGACCTGCAAGCCCAATTTCAAGTGATGGAATACCGCAAGAAGAAACAGCGCTGCGATAATTGCATTCATTGGAGATTTATACATTGAGATCACATCGCCCCATGGTTTTCCCAGGGAAACGACAAAAGGAACAATAAAAAAAGGAGTTAGGAAAACAAGGCCAATTGCGGAAACCCGTTGTGAGATAAAGTGTCCGGTACCCGATTTTGCCGAGCCAAGGCCACGTACTTTCGCGCGGGACGTTCTCATATCTGTACTCATGAAAACGCTCCAATAAGGATTAACGACACCGCTAGAATGCCTGCGGCGATAATCATAATGTAACCGGACATTTCAGCTTCATCGAGTTCAAATCCATAGCCAGCATCCCACAGAAGGTGACGAATACCGTTGCAAAGATGATAGCACAGGCTGAAAGCAAACCCGATCAGGATGAGATGTCCTATCCATGAAGTGAGGATACCATCTATCAATTTAAATGCTTCGCGACCAGTCGCCGCAGCGATAAACCACCACGCTACCAGAACTGCGCCTATACTGTTCCCAACGCCAGTCACACGGTGAAAGATTGACAGGACAGAAGTGATTTGAGGTCTGTATACCTGAAGATGCGGCGACAACGGCCTGTTCCCCCGGTCTACCGCAGCACCATGCTCGCTCTTTGACATTCGAACTCTCTCAAAGATTTAGATTCGTGTAGACACTACGCGCAACTGTGCAGTGCGGCAAACATTTAGGCGCACATGATTAACGATAAGTCGCCAAAATACAGGCACATGAAGGCTTACCGTATTTCTACCTCTGCCAAGACAATCAGAGCATTGTTAGTTTCTGCTTTTCCCTGAACGCGGAAACCTATTTCGCGCACCATTGACAGACACAACCAGCGCCTTACCGGAGAAGCTAATCAAAATTATTTCTCAAGCTGAGAGGCGTGAAATCATTCTTCGCCGGGCCACGGATAACGTTTGGCGACTCTTATCATGCTCGCAACAGCAGGAGAATGTTGGCGTCCCGCAACCGAAACTAACGAGATTGTCCTCGACACTTTCGGCTCTCGCAAAGGCCGTGTTCCAATCCCATCCAACATGGGCAGATGTTCCGGCATAATTGAGCATCCTAATCCGGCTACAATCATTGCCTGCACCCAGTCTTCACGTTCCGAGCTGTATCGGACATTGACGCCGAGCGGCTGTGCATCGCCCATAACTTCATAATGTTCAACGAATTCACAATGGACACGTTGCAAGTATTCCAACCCTTTTAAGTCAGATATGTTGACTGCGTTTTGCCGTTGAAATGTATGGCCGGTGGGAAACGCGATCATATACCTCTCGGAATAAAGCGGCAGAGACTTTAGATTATCAGGCAGCGTAGGCATTGCCATCAATGCAACATCCAGTTCGCCGTTGCTCATAGCTTTTATCAATTCCTTGCCGGAAGCGCCGAGCAAATCCATCTCCAAACCGTGGATTTCATTTCTGAGCCGGGCAAGAAATCCGATCATCCGGGTTGGCGCTATGGTAGCCATGACGCCAAGTCGAATTTTTATTGTTTCATCATTGAAAAACCCGGAAGCATCTTGTCGCGCTGCAGAAGCGGCGTCGGCCACGATTTCTATGTGTGGCTTTACCCGCCGACCAAGTTCGGTAAGAATAGTTCGATTCCGCTCACGGTGGAATAACACTCCTCCAAATTCTTCTTCGAGCTTTTTTATTGCCTTCGTCAGCGATGGTTGAGCGACGTTACAACTTTCTGCCGCACGGGTGAAGTTTTGCGCCTCACATACCGCCAGAAAATAGCGGACTTGGTGCATTTCCATCTAGTTTTCCTTCTGCCCAAAAGGAATGTTTCAGCATCATTTCAATAGATAACAGCTACTCAAATCGATGTGAAATGAGGTTTCAACGCTTGTTTTCAGAGGTTAGACACCTCTTTAATAGCTCATGGCTATGGAAGTGTAAATGCCTTTCATTTTTGAAATTGAATTTCAAACCGGCCAAGACACTTTTCGAGACTAATCCGTAAATACTGAGCCAGAAGGAACAGACACATGAAGAATTTCGGTTTAAAGAGCATCTTCGTTGCAGGGTTTGCATTCGCCTTAGCCGGTATTAATGCGACACCTTCAGAGGCCATGTCTTTTAACGATTACGATGGTTCGGCTGAAAAACTCGGTAATCGCGCGACGACGAGCGAATTGTTTTCAGGGCGCCTAAATTCTTCTGGGAACCGGCGCGCACAGCAAGCTGAAGCGCTTCAAGAGGTTCGTGAAGGCCGCAGTATTCTGCCCGCCTTTGCAACAACTATTGAGACTCCGAAAAAAGAGCAGCGCCCTATCTCGTTGACGCTCCCTTTCTAAGATTTAACAAACTGACTTAAATCTAATCTTCCCAAGGAGACTACTCATGATCCGCAAGACCCTCGCTACGGTTGCTTTCATTGCGTCTATTGCTGCCAGTTCAATTTCTGCCCAAGCAGGTGATCGTTCCGGTTCCTTCTATGGAGTAAGCGGCAAAAGCACGAATGGTGGTGTAACCGTATCAAGAGATGCTCAAGGCTACATTGTCACCCTCGGCTCGAACTTTTCGTTCAGTGGCGCACCTGATCCAAAAATCGGATTTGGTATCAATGGCAACTACGTTCCCGGCACGCTGATCGGTTTGCTAAGATCAAATAATGGTACACAGAGCTTCCGCGTTCCTGCCGGACTGGATGTCAAACAATTCACCGAAGTTCACCTCTGGTGCGAGAAGTTTTCGGTTGGTCTCGGAGTTGCTCCGCTAAACTAATTTGCTGAAATAAAGCGTCTTGAGTTAATGCCTTGTGTTAATATCGAAGTGCTTTCGTAGCGTAAAAAATTTGATGCGTCGAAGGGTCTCGAATAGACGCTTCGGCGCATTTTTTACAGTTTGTGGCATCCCTGCACACCGCCAGAAGCAATTTCTTTGCCGATATTCGAGTTATCCGAGTTTGAGTTCTGGTTCTCTCCAACCAACAGAGCCGCCAGCTTCTCCAGGGGGAACGGCTGTCTCGGGAACAAAGAAATCCGGTTGCAGTTTTGCACCCGGTGTTACCGAGTAGCTGTCAAAGTCAGTGACGCCGTGCGCAGCAAGCACCAAATCGTCCAAGCAAAACCATCCGCTAAAATCAACGGGCTTCGTCAGGATTGAAAGCGCGGCATCGCCCATAATCTCTGGTGTGCGGCTTGCGGACGCCATTTTCTCTCCACCGAGCAAATTACGCACGGCTGCAGTATCAATCGTCGTGCGGGGCCACAGGCAGTTGACGGCAATCTTACCTTTGAACTCTCCCGCCCATCCCAAAGACAACAGGCTCATCCCATATTTTGCGAGCGAGTAAGGTGGATGATTTTGAAACCACATCGTCCTGAAGTCGAGTGGAGGAGATAAAGTCAAGATATGTGCGCTATCAGATTTCAAAAGATGCGGCAGACAGGTCTTCGTGACCAGGAAAGTACCGCGCGAATTCACGTCAGCCATCAGATCATAGCGCTTCAACTCCGTCTGTGCCGTCGGCGTTAGGCTGATCGCACTCGCATTATTTACGACAGCATCAATGCCGCCAAACTCTGCAACCGCTTGATCCACTGCCGATTGTACCTGAAATTCGTCGCGTATGTCGCACAAGACGCCAAGCGCTTTGCCGCCAACAGCTCTGATTTCATCAGCTGCGGTATGAATCGTACCGGGCAGCTTGGGGTGCGGTTGATCTGTTTTTGCGGCGATAACGACGTTGGCTCCTGCACGCCCGCAAGCGGTCGCAATAGCGAGGCCGATGCCTCTGCTCCCGCCAGAAATAAAGATGGTTTTGCCCGCAAGATCACTCATCGCATCACTCCAAAGGGTTCAGTATGTCGAGAGTAACGCATTGAAACCGGTGTCGCCATCGTACCGTTGCGTAATCTTTAGAAAAATTTTGAAACAATTCGTCGCGGAGGCGTTATTGGACGTAGGCGCAATCACAGACAAAGGTGCGTACGTTCATAAAAGGGAGCTAAAAATGAAATCACTTGTTGTCGCAGCTGTTGCTGCACTGACCCTCGCCAGCTGCACAGGCCAAGGTGGCAGTTCATCCGTTACTCCAGTAGCGGCTCCAGCTGCATCGAGCGAAGTGTTGGTAACAGCACGCGGAGGCTTCGTTGGCACTAAAAAATTCAAAGTTACCGGAACGACTGAAGTCTTCCGTCGTAACAAGCAGTGGTTCATCCGCCTCGGTCCTAATTTCTCCGAAAGCGGCGCACCTGATCCCAAAGTGGCTCTGGGCAACAAGGCCGCCGGCGGATACCAGCCAGGTACGATCCTTGGTCTCATAGAAGCAAACGGCGAATCAATTTATGCTCTAACTCCGGGCCTCGACATCGGCGACTACGATCAGGTCTGGATTTGGTGTGAGAAGTTCAACGTACCAATCGGTCATGCTGACCTGACAATTCTCTGATTAATTTCAAAGGCGGGTGTATGTATAAACGCCCGCCTCTTCTTTTCTGACAGCTCGTCTCGCATCGACAAGATAATTCAAGTGAGCCACAGCTTCCACAGTCGCAAAACCTTGAAGCTGCTCTGTTATCTTCCGATCAAACAACGTTCCAAAACACTCAATGGTCGTTCTTGGTTCGGAAAGAAGTTCTTCCAACGCTTTCAAAGTCTCCTCATGGTGATCGATCAACTGCATTAATCTGATCTCAACACCCGTGAAAGGTTCATTGTGCCCCGGTAACGCAAGCAACCCTGCGGGCAGCAAACTGCTCAGCCTTTCGCAACTCTCAAGCCATTCTCCCAAAGGGTTTCCATCCGGCTCCGTCGGGTAGACGCCGATATTTGATGTGATGCGCGGCAACACCTGATCGCCGGAAATCAGCAACCCATCTTCTTCGCATAGCAACATCGCATGTTCAGCAGCGTGTCCATGCCCGACAACGACTTTCCAGTCCCGCCCACCGATCTGCATTTCCTGGCCTTCAACAATGCGCTGAAACCCCAGAGGCAAAGGCGCACAAACTTTCGAGAACCCAAATGCCGCCCGATTCTGAACGCGCTGCATCTCGTTTGGGCCAAAGCCTGCACGTTTATAATACTTCACGGCATCCGGCGGCAGTTCGTCCCAAGCATCCAGTTGAAGCATTTTTGCGTATAGAAACGACGTTCGGGTTGTCACTAAGGGCGCATCGACTTTCTCACACAGCCAACCTGCAAGCCCAATATGATCGGGGTGATTGTGCGTGACAATTACTTGCTTGATTGGTTTCCCGGCAAGCGAACCTTCGAGCAAAGCCTCCCATGCCGCGCGCCCATCGCGCGTTTTCATGCCGGTGTCGACAATTGTCCAACCATCATCACCATCAAGAAAATAGATATTTACGTGATCCAAAGCCATGGGCAAGGGAAGACGCGCCCAGAGAATACCAAGCGCGACCTCAATCGTTTCGCCTGCTCTCGGTGGTTCGGGATTTGGAAAAGTCATACCCGCAGCTTCGGCATCCGCAATTTTCTCGGCGCGGGTTTTCATAAAGCCATCTGTTTAGCGGTCAGAGCATAATGGAGTGTTGAGCCTTGCTTTGCACTTATCGCGTAGCCGATTGCTTCAGGCGCAATATGTGAGAGGTAGTATGAAGCGATGGCAATTTTTGCGAGATAGAAATCCGGATCCTCGGGCATTTTCGCTTCGGCGGCGCGAATTCCGCGATGCAGCAATGTTGCTGCGCGCAGCGTGGACATCACCATGAGATAGGCATTCGATCCCGCAAGGCGTTCTGCCATATCATTTTGGGCCAACATCCACATCGTCGTTTCTTCCGCTGCCGTGTGAACCGCAACCAGTGATCCCGTAATCTCACTCGTCGCAACATGCATCTCTGATTCCGCGTCGTCCAAAATGCTTCGCGCTGTTTCACCCCCATCCATGGAGAGTTTACGGCCCACAAGATCAGCGGCTTGGATGCCGTTGGTCCCTTCATAAATCGCGGTAACGCGAACATCACGATAGAACTGCGCGGCTCCTGTCTCTTCAATGAACCCCATGCCGCCATAGACCTGGACACCCATTTCGGCCACTTTCATGCCGGTGAGTGTTCCGTATGCTTTCGCAAGCGGCGTCAGGAAAGCGCCGCGCCGCTCCCACATATCCCGATCAGCTTCAGGCGCTGCACGGGCCATATCAAGGGCTTTCGCAGTATCATAACAGATTGCACGCGCCGCTTCGGTACGTGCCTTCATCTCCATCATCATCCGTCTGACATCTGGATGCTCAATGATCGCGTTGCTTAATTCTTGACCTTCACGCGGCGCAACTTTTCCCTGAACGCGGTCAGTCGCATACGACAGCGCGTGTTGGGTTGCGGCCTCTGCCGTGCCAAGCCCCTCAACGCCAACACCCAACCTTGCGTTGTTCATCATTGTGAACATGCAGGCGAGGCCTTTATTCTCCTCACCAATCAGCCAACCTTTTGCATTCTCGTATGCCAGGACACAAGTCGGCGACCCATGAAGTCCCATCTTATGTTCAAGTGATACCGTCGTCACACCGTTTTCGGAACCATCATCAAGATATTTCGGCACTACAAAAAGACTTATACCCTTCGACCCCGACGGCGCATCCGATAAACGCGCGAGGACGAGATGGACGATATTTTCAACCAAGTCGTGATCGCCCCACGAGATATAGATTTTTTGCCCGCTGATCCGATAATAATCGCCTTCAGGTTCGGCTTTCGTCTTTAGCGCGCCGACATCTGACCCGGCTTGCGGCTCGGTCAGATTCATTGTGCCGGACCATTCGCCGGAAATCATCTTACCGAGATATTTCTCTTTCAGCTCATCACTTGCATGTTCAGTGAACGCCTCGATGGACCCTTGGGTCATAAGCGGACAAAGTGACAACGATAAACATGCACTTGCTTGCATTTCATTGACGGCGGTCTGAACCGAAAGGGGCAAGCCCATCCCGCCAAGCTCCGCCTCTGCCGCAAGGCCCATCCAACCACCTTCCGCAAGCGCAGCGTAACCCGCTTTGTATCCTTCAGGTGTTTCAACCTTACCGTTGATAAGTTTTGATCCCGCATCTCCGGGGCGTTGCAGAGGCGCAAGTGTCTCTGTCGCGAGTTTGCCCATTTCCTCAATAATCGCATCGACGGTATCCTGCGTTGCTTCCGCAAACAGGGCGGTATCAGAAAGCCCTTGCGCCTCGACGACATGTTGAAGACAGAAGCGAATATCTTTTAGCGGAGCGGTATAGGGCATGGCAGCCTCCAAAACGTCGTTCATACCCAAAATGCAGTTCCAGCTCATATCTGCAACTGTCACGTCAGGTCATGTGGTCGCGTATTATCTTAAAATGCCTGATACAGCTATTTTTGTAGGGCAAAATCATAAATTGTTAACGGGCGATAATGTTGTCGCGGAACTGTGGGTTAATGAGTGCCTTGAGACGTTTTCTCTTTATGGATAGCTTTTCAGGGTTTTTACGCAGCATGTTGAGAGCAGCGCGTCGGATTGAGGCGAGATTTCGGGCAGAATGATCCTGTCTCGAGCGGC
>CALKIZ010000112.1 GCA_937995735.1 uncultured Neomegalonema sp.
GCTTTCAACTGAGCAATTTGATCCCTTTCCTCGGGCCCGAGGTGTTTGTATCCTGACATCGCAACACCGTTTTTTTGTTTGACGACAGACGGATATCAAAATCCGCCACGGTGTTGCACCTCGCTCCTGAAATTACGGGGACATAAGTCCATTAGGTTTTTGCAGACTAGTAAGCTCTACAGAAGCAATATTTGGCTACATTTTTCTGGGGATATTATCTGCTAAAATTTACGGTGTTTTAAATGAATCGAATTAAATTTCATTTTTATTTCAAATAAATACGTCTATTACTTGTAAATTCGCGTTATTAAAAAATCTGAGGAGCACCAACGCACCCGACAGTATTTAAAAAAGCAGTTTTCAATATGTAGGATAAAGAATTTCTCAACCATGCAGTGGCTTCGAAGTTTCATTCAAGCAGGCTCCCCGCAAAGTGCTGCGTGGAACCTGAAAGTTTATACTGCGGGCACGGGACACAACGCTTCAAAATATTCGGGGCACATCGGACTTGATCCGATGATCCAGGGCGACAGACGCCAGTGTTTCTGGTTCTGGATTGCCCGAACAAAGTCGGGCAACGACGACTACCTTCATGTAGCGTATACTGCGGGTATCCGCGCCGGTTACGAACCGCTGCCTAAAGGAACGCTTATATCGACGCGGCCTACATGGTCATCCGACTCTCCGATGCGTCCGTCATATCCGAGCGAGCCTATGAATGATCCGAAATTATAGGTGAGTTGCGCGCCCACTGTAAGGCTGTCTGCCTGAGCGCCCCGCCCTTCACGGCTGAAGGTGTTGTTCGGGGATGATGCTGCGCGGGCCGTGACGGTATCGCCTTCTGTATCCAATTCGCGGGTGTAAAGCGCTTTGGCGCGGAAGACGACCGGCATCGTCGCACTGTTGATGTCGCCGCCTTCAATGAACAGGCCAAGGCTCGCCGTGGTCGAGCGCGCATCCACATCATCAAAGTCGACCGCCGTGAACGATGCACCGTCTTCGCTGAACTCATCAACACTCGCCGAGTAATGATCAAGCGCGGCAATCGGACCCGCCGAAAGAATACCTTTGTTCAAAGCCCGCACACCGACCTCAAGCGAAGCCCCGAAGACATTGGCATCTGACGAGCCTCCGTTTTCGATTGTCGCGGCTCCGATTCTGCTCTGCCTTGCAATTCTATCGTAATCAATGCGGCCATAGGTGGCGCTGGCATTGCCGAAGATCCGCCCGAAATCAACACCGGCAAAGAGCGAGCCGTAAACCGCAGACCCGTCATAGTCGATTGCGGTTCCACTCAGCGAGTCAGAGATGTCTTGATACGCGGCGGCTGCGCCCACTGCGACACCGTTGCCGAAGTCATATTTCGCACCGCCGACACCGGAAATACGCAATGCGCCCTGACGCCCCTCGCCGGAGATTTCGTTCCATGTCGATTGACCAACATTCGCCGAGACGAAAGGCGCCCAGCCGCGTTTTCCAATCCGCTCCGGCACAACTTGCGCCTCAACCGCTGAGGTCACTTCGCGGCCAGAAGCAATCGCAGTGAATGGAACGCCGGAAATCTGAACCGGCGCATTGATGACCGACGCCGCGTGATCCGCAAGAATGCGATGGCCTGTTGTGGTAAAGTTATACCCGTCAACAAACAAGGCATCTGCAACAGACGCTTCTACTTCGTTGCTGCATGGGAAAAGCGGTCCTGAATCCAGGCAATCCGTGTTTTGCACGAATTCTGTTGAAAGACCAAAAGCGCCGGGATTTTGAATAACTTCCGCCACTAAAGCATTCTGATCCAAAACGACAACACCGTCCTGCCCGTCAAGAGCCTGCGACAAGGTGGCATTGAAACGGTTGGTTCCTTCCGTACGGAAAGTGGCGACATCATCCGGATTCGCAATAATATCCATAAGCGCCTGACGCGCCTGAATAACTAAAGCATCCCCTGCAAGAGTAGGATCCGCTGCGATATCAGCATCCAATTCATTCAACGCCTGTTCCGCTGACGCACCCTCCGTCCCGGCCTCCGGAATATTGCCTACATCATGAAGATTGCTCACTACCACGAGAGAAGCTCCGGCACCGCGCAGCGCTGTTGCACCCCCGGCAATATCGAGAGCAGCGGTATCAGCAATCGTCTCTCTGGTAAGGGAATTCCGGACAAGTGACGTCAAGAGGGGATCAGTGCGATTTGATAAATTTCGCTCAACATTCGCAAGGCGCTGAATATCGCGTGCGCCGCCATTGATGATAACGATTGAGTCTGCGGCCCAACCACGTCTTTCAGGATCAACCAAAAGTCCGGGCCGCGAATTACCGGGGATAAGAACTATAGTTCCATCTTCATCACGATATCGGATCGTGAATGTATCCGAGGTGCTTAAAATCGAATTTCGAATGGACCGTGCATCGCGAAACCCTGCCGCATAGTTGCTTCCGCTGCGCGGGATTTCCGGATCATCGGGTGAAATTGAGGGCTGTGACGGCAGTGTATCGCCATAGCCAAGGTTTCGGGATACGAGAGTCCCCCACGTATTTCCATCCCCGCCACCTTGCACCCGGTTGGTAAAGCGCTCACGCCGATCCCCAAACTCTTCGCCCTCAGGCGGAAATACAGACTCTGGCGATACATATTGCCCTGCATCCAGGAATCTATCCCCAAACACCAGCACATTGCTGAATTCGCTCGCAAATGCCGCAGCAGTCATCGCAAAAGTTGCTGCGCCCGCCATAAGGACGGTGCGGGTGTGATGATTAGTCATAAAAGCTCCTGAAACATGCCCCATGAGCGCTTGGTCACGCTCACGTGATATAATGTGTACAAGGAATTTTTTACAAAAAGATGAAATCGTATTTGAATACGTTTAAAAGTTGAGTTAAATTTTCCAGGCTGAACACCCAGGACATTATCCGCGTTCAACACCTTGCCCCGGCATCGTCACTTCCCTATGGTGCAGCGCAACCAAAAGCGGCGCGTGCCGCGTATTTTCCGTTTAGGGGATTTCTATGAGCAAGATCAAAGTCGATAACCCGGTCGTCGAGCTAGACGGCGATGAAATGACCCGCATAATCTGGGATTTCATCAAGCAAAAGCTGATCCTGCCTTATCTGGATATTGATTTAAAATATTACGACCTCGGCATCGAAGAACGCGACAAAACTAACGATCAGATCACAATCGACTCTGCCGAAGCCATCAAAAAATATGGTGTTGGCGTCAAATGCGCGACGATCACACCCGACGAACAGCGTGTTGAAGAGTTCGGCCTTAAGAAGATGTGGCGCTCGCCGAATGGCACGATCCGGAATATCCTCGGCGGGGTTATCTTCCGCGAGCCGATTATCTGTTCCAACGTTCCGCGCCTTGTGCCGGGATGGACACAGCCGATCATTGTTGGCCGTCACGCCTTTGGCGATCAGTATCGCGCTACCGATTTTCGGTTTCCCGGTGCAGGCAAGCTGACGATTAAATTCGTCGGTGAAGACGGTCAGGAAATTGAACACGAGGTGTTCGACGCGCCCTCCTCCGGTGTCACGATGGCTATGTATAACCTTGATGACTCGATCAAGGATTTCGCCCGCGCCAGCATGAATTATGGCCTGGCACGCGGGTATCCGGTTTATCTGTCGACCAAAAACACAATCATGAAAGCCTATGACGGGCAGTTCAAAGATATTTTCCAGGCGATCTTTGACGCCGAGTTTGCCGATAAATTCAAAGAAGCCGGCATCACATACGAGCACCGCCTGATTGATGATATGGTCGCAAGCGCGATGAAATGGTCGGGCGGCTATGTCTGGGCCTGTAAGAACTATGACGGTGATGTGCAGTCAGACACCGTTGCGCAAGGCTTTGGCTCGCTTGGCTTGATGACTTCACAACTCATGACGCCGGATGGAAAAATCGTCGAATCCGAAGCCGCGCACGGCACAGTCACGCGCCATTATCGCCAGCACCAAAAGGGCGAGCAAACATCGACAAACTCGATTGCGTCGATCTTTGCGTGGACAGGCGGCCTGAAGCACCGTGCGAAACTCGATGGCAATGATGCGTTGAAAAACTTTGCGGAATCGCTGGAGAAAACAACCATCGCAACGGTTGAAAGCGGCGATATGACCAAAGATTTGGCGTTGCTGGTTGGACCGGATCAAGGATGGCAGACGACGATGGGCTTCCTTGAGAAAATTGACGAGAATCTCAATAAGTCGCTGGCGGGCTGATCGGGCGAATGCGATTTTGATACAGAAATGCGCGCCTTACGGTGCGCATTTTCATTGTAACCCCAACGGGCTTAATTGAAACCGTCGCGGTTAAACCCCTTCGACAACCATGAGGTCGCGCACCGATGCACCGTCTGCATGAGAGCGCGCTTCGGTGTATTCCGGTGAGTTATAACACGTCACCGCGTCCTCAACAGAAGCGAATTCAACGACGACATTGCGCGCCCGGTCATTGCCTTCAAGTTGAACGTATCGCCCGGCGCGTGCCAAAAACTTACCGCCGTGCTTTGCGATTGCCGGTCCCGCAAGCTCGGCATATTTACCATAAGCATCCGCGTCCGTGACCTCGACATGGGCGATCCAATATGCAGGCATCGTAGTTCTCCTTATACTTTAAGAACGGCTTCGGCAGCGGCGATGGCTTCATCCGCTTTTGACGGATCGGCGCCTCCCGCTTGCGCCATGTCGGGACGCCCCCCGCCCCCTTTACCGCCGAGGGCCTCCGCCGCCGCGCGCACCAGATCAACCGCACTGATGCGGTCTGTCAGATCATCGGTGACACCAGCGGCAACCGCCGCCTTGCCCCCCGTATCCGCGACCAACAAGATCGCGCCGGAACCGAGCCGGTTTTTATGCTCATCAATAATGCCGCGAAGGTCTTTACCGGACACGCCGGAAAGACTTTGCGCAAGGAAGGGCACACCGCCGATGTCTTTTGCCGCCGTCTCTTGTGCGCCGCCACCACCGCCCGCGAGCGCGAGTTGCTTGCGCAAATCCGCGACCTCGTTTTGTAGAGTGCGTCGTTCGTCCATCAAGGCTTTCACGCGGTCAACGACATCTTCACGCTGTGCTTTTAGTGCAAGAGTCACATCACCGAGGCGCTGGTCTTGCTCGGCGAGATAGCTCAGCGCAGCCTCGCCGGTGAGGGCTTCGATCCGCCGCACGCCGGAAGACGATGCGCTCTCGCCAAGCGTGACAAGCGCACCGATTTCGCCGGTGCGCGCAACATGCGTACCGCCGCAAAGTTCGAGGGAGTAGACGTCTTTGCTGAGGCCCTTACCCGAACCGGCTTGCTGGCCCATCGACACGACGCGGACTTCATCGCCGTATTTTTCGCCAAACAGAGCTTGTGCGCCAAGGTCGCGCGCGTCGTCGGGCGTCATGATGCGGGTTTCGACCGCCGTATTCTGGCGGATATACTCGTTCACTTCGCGCTCAACCGAGGCAATTTCTTCGAGCGACATTGCTTTGTTATGGCTGAAATCAAACCGAAGGCGATCCGCCGCAACCAGCGATCCGCGCTGTGCAATATGGTCCCCGAGCGCGCCGCGCAGGGCTTCATGCAGCAAATGCGTGACAGAGTGGTTCGCGCGTATCTTCGCGCGGCGATCTGGATCGACGGTTAAGCGCGCAGCCGAACCCACCGCCAAAGACCCCGAGTCGACCGTTACCGAATGAACAAAAAGGTCGCCGAGCTTCTTGCGCGTTGTCGTCACGCTGGCCTTGCCGTCATCGGTTTCAAGGTTGCCGGTGTCGCCAACCTGACCACCGGATTCGCCATAAAACGATGTTTGGTTCAGCACGATTTCTACGCTGTCCCCTGCCGAAGCCGTATCGGTTACAGCGCCGTCTTTGACGATGGCGAGAATTTGGCCTTCGGCGTCGAGCGTTTCGTATCCAAGAAAATCTGTTGCGCCGTGGGTATCGCGAACATCAAACCAAACGCTGTCATCGGCGGCATCCCCGGAACCGGACCACGCGGCGCGGGCGCGGGCTTTTTGTGCCTCCATCGCCGCGTTGAAGCCTTCGACATCAACGGAGCGGCCTTTCTCGCGCAGCGCATCTTGCGTTAGATCGAGAGGGAAACCGTAGGTGTCATAAAGTTTGAACGCGGTATCGCCCGGCAGTTCCGCATCATCCGCCAGACCAGCCAACTCGCTGTCGAGCAAGCCAAGGCCGCGATCCAGTGTTTTTCGGAAACGGACTTCTTCGAGGCTCAGGGTTTCTTCGATGAGCGACTGGGCCTGAACGAGTTCAGGAAATGCCTGCCCCATCTCGGCGACAAGCGCGGGAACGAGACGGTGCATAAGCGGATCTTTTGAGCCGACCTGATGCGCGTGGCGCATGGCGCGGCGCATAATCCGGCGGAGTACATATCCGCGCCCTTCGTTCGACGGCGCAACACCGTCGGCAATCAGAAAGGATGTTGACCGTATATGATCGGCAATAACCCGGTGGTGCATTTTGCCGGGGCCGTCCGGTTCGGTCGAGGTCGCATGGGCGCTTGCCTCAATCAGACCGCGCATCAAATCGGTGTCATAATTGTCGTGCTTGCCTTGCAGCAAAGCGCCGATGCGCTCCAGCCCCATGCCCGTATCAATGGAAGGTTTCGGCAGATTTTCGCGAGTCGCCTCGTCAATCTGCTCGAATTGCATAAAGACGAGATTCCAAATCTCGATAAAGCGGTCGCCGTCTTCATCGGGGCTGCCCGGTGGTCCGCCCGGAATATGGTCGCCGTGATCGTAGAAAATTTCGGAGCAAGGACCGCATGGCCCTGTTGGTCCCATCGCCCAAAAGTTATCGCTGGTCGCGATACGGATGATCCGGTCATCACTGAAACCGGCGACCTTTTTCCAAATATCGGCAGCGTCGTCGTCGTCGTGGTAAACTGTCACCAACATCCGCGATGCATCGAGGCCGAAATCTTTGGTCAGCAAATCCCATGCGAGGGGGATGGCATTGTCTTTAAAGTAATCACCGAATGAAAAATTACCGAGCATTTCAAAGAACGTATGGTGCCGCGCCGTGTATCCGACATTATCGAGGTCGTTATGCTTGCCGCCCGCGCGCACGCATTTTTGCGACGTGACAGCGCGGTCATAGGGGCGTTTTTCAAGTCCGGTGAAGACGTTCTTGAACTGCACCATCCCCGCATTGGTAAACATGAGGGTCGGGTCATTATTCGGGACGAGCGAGCTGGAGGCGACTTCCTCATGACCATTCCGTGCGAAAAAGTCCAAAAAACCGCGCCGAATTTCATTGAGGTTCGCCATAGTACATCGCTCCGAAAACATCTGGGCGTGATAACGCCACGAAACGCGCTTTTATCCCGCGCGTTCCGTGCTGTCTATCGGATCGAAAAACTTAGCTTAAACGTCCTCATCACCTTCAAGTTCGGCTTCAAGGTCAAGGCCGTTGGCATTGCGGATTTTATTTTCGATTTCATCCGCGATATCAGGGTTATCTTTGAGGAACGTTTTGGCGTTCTCGCGGCCCTGACCAATGCGTTGATCCCCGTAAGAGAACCATGACCCGGATTTATCGACCACGCCCGCTTTGACACCAAGGTCAACCAGCTCGCCGCGTTTCGAAATGCCTTCACCGTACATAATATCAAACTCAACCTGACGGAACGGCGGTGCGACCTTGTTTTTGATGACTTTGACGCGGGTTTGGTTGCCGACAACTTCGTCGCGGTCTTTGATCGCACCAATGCGGCGGATGTCCAAACGGACCGAAGAATAGAATTTCAGCGCATTACCGCCTGATGTCGTCTCCGGACTGCCGAACATCACGCCGATTTTCATCCGAATCTGGTTGATGAAGATCACCATACATTTCGAGCGGCTGATCGATCCGGTCAGCTTGCGCATGGCTTGGCTCATCAAACGGGCCTGTGCGCCAACCTGGTGGTCGCCCATATCGCCTTCGAGTTCAGCCTTTGGCGTCAAGGCCGCAACCGAATCAACAACCACAACCGAAATCGCACCGGATCGGACCAGCGTATCCGTAATCTCGAGTGCTTGTTCACCGGCATCGGGCTGAGAAATCAGCAATTCATCCAGATCAACACCCAATTTACGGGCATATCCCGGATCAAGTGCGTGCTCCGCATCAACAAAGGCACAGACGCCGCCATTTTTCTGAGCTTCGGCAATGACATGCAAAGCGAGGGTCGTTTTTCCCGAACTTTCGGGTCCGTAGACCTCGATAATCCGGCCTTTCGGCAACCCGCCAATACCAAGAGCAACGTCGAGGCCAATCGAACCGGTCGAAACCGCCTCGATGTCCATGACCGCGTTGCCTTGCCCCAGTTTCATGATCGAGCCTTTACCGAAGGCGCGTTCAATTTGCGCCAGGGCGGACTCAAGCGCTTTTTCTTTTTCCATGTCGTCTCTCTCGACGAGCCTCAATGCGGCATCGGCCATTCCAGCGCTCCTTATTTCACGCGCTCCGCTTGGGAGCAATGATTGAACTGATACAATCTTGTACCCACAATGTTCCGCCTAATGCAAGAACAAAAAGCGCACATGCTTATTTTCAATCTAAGGTGCGTCGGATATTCGGTCATTCAGGCGGTTATGCCGCGCGCAGAATGCAGTTCGATCAGTCCCCCACTTCATTATTGAGGGGCCGATTTCAGATATTTTTCAATATAAGCAAAGCCAATCGCGTCTTGTGTCTGTTCAAACGTATCATGTTCGATGATTTCCCGGGCAGAGGCGATCATCGCGCCGTAGGCAACCCGAAAAAATGCCGAGCCGACGCTGATCCGTTTTACGCCTGCCTCCGCAAGTTCGGTTATTGAAAACGTCGCGCCGGGCATTCCCATCACAACATTGACCGGTTTGCTGACCGCATCACAGACGGTTCGGATTGATGTCAGATCGTGCAAGCCGGGTGCATAGAGAACATCGGCCCCCGCCGCTTCATATCGTTGCAACCTGTCGATTATCTCGTCCAGATCGGTGCGGCCATAACAAAGGCCCTCAGCCCGTGCCGTCAGCACAAAATCGCCTTCAAGCCTCTGACATGCCTCGGCTGCCGCTGCGATCCTTTCGCTCGCCAATCCTGTATCAAAGATCGGCGCGTTCAAATCGCCGGTGAAATCCTCGATGGACCCGCCAGCAATCCCTGTCGCACTGGTTATGCGGATCGTTTCGGCGACGCTTTCCGGCGTATCGCCAAAGCCCTTTTCCAGATCGGCGGAGACAGGCAACGGTGTCGCTTTAACCAACATTCTCAGGTGATCGAGCTGAGCCTCGCGCGTGACGTCACCCTCACAAACGCCAAGACCATAGGCCATTCCCGCACTCGTTGTGGCCAGCGCCTTAAAGCCCATTGCCGCCAGAATACGCGCAGATCCGATGTCCCAAGGATTTGGAATAACAAACGGTTCCGGCCCGTCATGTAATGCGCGAAAGGCTTTGGCTGCATCGGTCACTGATAAAGTTCCCCGGCTTTTAAAACTTCAAATCCTTTGATCTCGAAGACTTTCAGATTGCCTTCGGGCGTCAAGGCGCGGCTGACCAACCGGTCCTCTTCATCGCGATAGATGGCTTGAACCGTGTGCAACGCGCGATAGCAATGCGTGCCGTCGGGATAAATATATTTGATCATCACTCTCTCCTTTTGGCGGTAGCTTAAGCGATCACTGCTGACAACAGTGTGTCAGGAGTATGCTATGCTCAAGAAATGAGCCGCTCAGATCGTATGTTTGAAATAATCCAAACCCTGCGCCATGCCAAAGCGCCGGTGACAGCGGAGATGCTGGCGCGCACGCTCGAGGTGACGAAACGAACAGTCTATCGCGACATCGCCACGCTCCAAGGTCAACGGGTTCCCATCGAAGGTGAAGCAGGGATTGGCTATATCCTGAGGCCCGGTTTTGATCTGCCGCCCCTGATGTTCACTTCGCAAGAGGTCGAGGCCATTTCGGTGGGATTGGCCTTACTGGACCGTTCAGGGGACGCCGGATTACGCGCGGCGGCAAAGCGTGTCTCACAGAAGATCAACGATGTCTTGCCGGAGGATGCTCTGTCCGTCGAGGATACGCCGCTGTTTGTCTCTGGCTGGAACGCAATCCCACAGAGCAAAATAGACCCTGAAGAATTGCGAGCCTCCATTCGGGAAGAACGTGTGCTCGATATTTCCTATCGTGATGAGCAAGACAGAATAACAACGCGCGCACTGAAACCCCTCGCTATCATCTATTATATTGATGCTGTCGTGGTCGGCGGTTGGTGCGAGCTGCGCCGTGATTTTCGCCACTTCCGAGTAGACCGCATTATCACCATTGCTCAAACTGCAAGGTCGTTCAAAGGCGAGGGGATGGCACTGCGCAAAGCATGGGAATGTGAAACCGGGCATCACACTTTATGATAGATTGATTCAATACGCGATAAATACCGCAGCTAATTGATAAAATAACGCTTTTCTATTTCTTTGACCATCTAGGCGGGATGATCTCTAATAAGGAAAGTATCGTATAGCGTGCTTGAAAGGGCGCATAGAGGATGGATGGGACGCCCCGAAACGCCGTTATCCTAGCAGGAACAGTCTTTTTTCTTGCCGCAAGCGCGCTTCACACCCCTGCCAAGGCCGGCAGCGTCAGCGTCTCTATTACATTTCAAAAAGCACCTGCGCGCTTGGCGAACACGCGCTCAATCCCGCCGAAACAGGTCAAATCCTGTCAGTGGATGCAAGCGCGGGTCAATAAAATGTGGCAGAAGAAACAAAGTAATAAGCCTGCATTTGACTGCCTTTACTCTCATGCAATGCCCCTGATCGTGACGCAGAGGAGCCATTCAGACTTGATCGTCCGGCCTTAGGATAGCCGACAATTGGGGCAATCAGGTCGCACGCATAGCCCCGCGTGAAACCTGATCGCCTGACCGTTAAGCCGGAACCGCTTCGATCATGCCTTCTTCTGCCGCAAGTTCGCGCATACGCTCGGACAGTTTTTCGAAGGCACGGACTTCGATTTGGCGGATACGCTCGCGGCTGACGCTATAGATCATTGAGAGATCTTCAAGCGTCACCGGGTCTTCTTTGAGCTTGCGCTCGGTCAGGATGTATTGCTCGCGCTCGTTCAAGGCATCCATCGCGCGGGTCAGCAAATCCATGCGTTTGTCGTATTCGTCAGACTCCGCATAGGACCCCGCCGTATCGACATCATCATCGGGCAACCAGTCTTGCCACTCGGCAATACCGTCGCCGTCGCCCTTTAGCGGAGCATTGAGCGAGGCATCGCCGCCGCCGCCCATGCGCCGGTTCATCGAGACAACATCGTCTTCCGTCACCGAAAGCTGTTTCGCGATGGTTTGCACATTCTCGGGGCGCAAATCGCCCTCTTCCAGCGCACCAATGCGGTTTTTGGCACGACGCAGATTGAAGAACAGCTTTTTCTGGCTGGCGGTCGTGCCCATTTTCACAAGGGACCACGAGCGCAGGATATACTCCTGAATCGACGCGCGTATCCACCACATCGCATAAGTCGCAAGGCGGAAGCCTTTATCGGGGTCAAAACGCTTGACCGCCTGCATCAGACCAACATTCGCCTCGGACACAACCTCTGAAATCGGCAATCCGTACCCGCGATAGCCCATCGCGATTTTTGCAGCGAGGCGCAGGTGTGATGTCACCATCAGATGCGCAGCCTCGGTGTCTTCGCGCTCGATCCAATCGCGCGCAAGCTGAAACTCCTGCTCCTTTTCGAGCATAGGGAATTTACGGATTTCAGACAGGTAACGGCTGAGGCCGTTATCAGACGTTAAGGCCGGAACATTGCCGGTAGCAGCGGTCATTCAACTCTCCTTAGTCGCATCGGTTGCCGTTAACTACTTTACCTTTTGGTCAAGATTAAGGCTGCCACTTCGAGATATAGTCTTTTTGCAACGCAAAAACATCGTGAAAAACGGTAAAATTTTTCTGATTTTAGAGAGGGGTCGGTATGTTCGGGATTGTTTACCGATATTGCACAGGTCCTGCAGGCTGGCGCATCGTATCGGGCGGAGCATGGGCGTTGGCGTGGAGCGCGCAGGAAGCCCGCCAACGGTCGAAACTTTTGGTGGCGGTTGAGAAAGCGAGTTGGGTTGAAGACCTTCGGGAAACTGAGGGTTATGGGTACAACAAAACCGCACACGCAGTTCATACTGGGCTTGAAATGCAAGTAGCTGTTTCTCAACTGTAACGAATTGGAGATGGATATGAAAAGTCTAGAAAAAGACCTCGATGAACTGGTCAGTTTTGCGGCAAATGGCGGTGGATTTGGCTGCCAAGAAGCTGCTGAGCAACATCAAAGAGAGATTGATCTTCTTAAATTCAAGATCACGAGACGGGATAACATGAAGATCGCAGTAAGCAGCGCGCTAATTGGTGCAGCTGTAGCCGCATGTGTGACCCTTTTCGTCGCAGCAACGAAGTGAATGTTTCGCAATTGTTTTGCTACAGCTAAGCAGGGCGGAATCATAAATTATTAATGCGCTGAGTGGCGAATTGGATTCTTTAGTCGGTTCCACAGGAGGACCGACAATGACGCAAAGTTTTCTCGAGCGTATCAGGCTGATTGACGATCCCCGCATTGCGGGAATGATT
>CALKIZ010000113.1 GCA_937995735.1 uncultured Neomegalonema sp.
AACACATTCGAACAACAAACCCAATCGAGAGCACCTTCGCGACTGTCCGCCATCGTACCGGCAAAACCAAGGGCTGTCTCAACCGCAAAACCGGTCTCGCAATGGCCTTCAAACTCATGATGTCAGCGCAGACCAAATGGCGCAAACTCGACGGAGCAAACCGAATGCCTGAAATCATAAAAGGAGTTGAATTTAAAGACGGTATCAAGCAGTTTCAAAATGCCGCCTGAGAAAGCCATCACCAACTTTCGAGCATAGCCCGCTTCCAAGGACGCAATCAGATTTTCGAGCCAGGTCTCTTCAGATGGCACACAATGGACCAAAGTGAAGACGAGATAGTCACCAGGCGCCGCCTTACAGCCATAATTCAGCGAGCGACCAAAAGAGAACTCTTCCTGTTTGATACTGACAATCTTGCACCCAAACCGATCGGCGATTTCGAGCGTTCCATCCGTCGAGCCGGAATCTACAAGTACAATTTCAACATCAGGTCCATTGAATGATTGATCCTGGCAGGCCCGCAAGGCGTCGACGAACCATTTCTCTTCATTCAAAGCCCCAAAAATGATACTCACACGTGGCTGGCGCATCCTGAGAACTCCCTGTCGAGCTATCAATAACTGGCACCGATATCAGCTCCGCGCAACCGCTTTCAAGCGACGCCACAAGATCCTGACCCAAGGCAGCTTAACAGCCACCCAGGTTAGTATCCGCCTGCGTCTGGTCGGCTCCGGGGCCAAGCTTACCAGTGTCTCAGATGCTGAAACACCAACAGCTTTTCCAGAGATATTCTGGCGCAAGGCATCCTCTAGCAATTGGTCTGGTGGGCGAGTTTTGAAAGCAATAAGATTGCCCCAGCTATTGGGTGCTAATTCAGCGGGATAAGGGGTCATCTGACGCCAGTCATGTTTGCGGCCGTATTCCACCACTTTGTGCCATTCACTTACATATACATGATAGCCGTATTGTAGTAATCGGTCCGCGAGGGCCTTAATCGCAGATCCGCTTCCGACCACCTTACCGTCTTCGAACTCCAGCATAATGGCGCGCGGCTGGATCTTCGTCAGATCAAAGCCATCGAGGACATCCATTTCGTGCCCTTCAACGTCCACTTTGAGGAAATCGATCCCGGTCAGTGCGGTCTCGGAGATAATCTTATCTAAGGTCGTCACTTGGACGCTTTGGCCAAGTTCGTGGCTGTCATGAAATGCCGTCAAAGAACTGATACCGGAGCTGACATTCGACCGATAGAAAGCGGCATCGGTTTGTATTTGTCGTCCGACCGCATTGTCTGAGACATGTACCTCGTCAAAGCCCGCAACCTTTTCCAAGAGTATTTTATAGTTCCTCTCATCGGGCTCGAACGCCAATACTGTCCAGCCCGATCGGGCGAAGGCCAAGAACGAACCCCCATGATGAGCACCAACGTCAATCATTACTCCGGGGCGCCCAGACGCGCCAAGTATATCGCCGACCAGTTGGCATTCGTTCAGCCGCATTTCCTGATCTGTGGGATGAACCCGCCCCAACAGTGTTGGTTGACCAGTCGAAAGCCCCCTGACCTTTTCGTGCAGTCGGCTTGTTAGCTGACCAAGATTAAATTTGTCGAAGGCGTGCGCCCGGCCAGCAGCACCGAGCGATTTGCGTAGCTCAGCATCAGCGATCAGGCCGTTCAGAGCCAACTCAAGAGCCGCCGATTCAGGTTGGCCAACGAAGGTTCCTAGTTTGTGGCGCTCCAGATAGGCCAGCGTTTCCAATTGCGTCGGCCCGTAAGCTAAAACCGCCGCGCCGCTAGCGAGGAGTTCAGGCATCTTGTTGGCAAAAGAATACTGAAGATAGCGCCGCGTTGCCTCATCAAAATTATATGCGAGCAGAACAATGTCGGCCTCGGTTAACCAGCTACGGTAGGCTTGTTCGTCAAGATTCGACAACGACATGCTGACATGCGGCAGCGCGTTGAATTGCTCGGCAAACTGGCGGTGCCAAAAAGCCTGAGTATATCCTTCAAAGCAAATTTTCTCGCCACGCTCGGCAAGTTGGCTCACCAGCCTGGCAACCGTCATCACGCTGTCCAGCGTCGTGTCAGGGGCTAATGATCCAGCATACCGAAGTGTCAGCCTCTGGCATGCATCAGTCGCCTTCGGGGCATGGGCCGCCCAATCTGTCGGATTAACTCCATTATGTGCGACATCGAAAGGGACGCCATAACGGTCTCCAAACACACTCGACATTCCCTCGGAAATCGCGAAGTTCAGCGCCGATCTGCTAAAAAGGGTCCCAAGATCAGTTGCCATAACGGCTGCCTTGTCAGGCGCATCAATTTCGAGACGCGCAGGCCAGTCGTCCATCATCCAGATTATCAGAGGAACATCAGAATTTTCGACCAAATCCATCGCATACTGATGCAATATGGCGTGATCAGCCACAGGTCTATACAAAATGACTTCCGGCTTGAACACCTCGATGACCCGTTTTGCGCTTTGAACTCCTGTGGGGAGACGGATCTCGTTACCATCAAGCGCAGTCATCAAAATACGACCATGCCCTCCTGAACGAACATGGAGCAAGCCACTCAATGGCCAATGCGCAAAATAGGCGCGTTTGAGAGCGCTTGTTGCTGGGCTCCCCTCCATTCCAGTCATATCAATCAGTAAAATTTTTGGCAGATAATTCGACATACACACACCCTGATCGACAGACCCAGACCTAGACCATTCCTTCCAAAGATGACAATAGAATATCCATGATAGAAATGACCTTGGCCAAAGCTTCACCTCACACTGCTTTTGTGCTGGGCAACGGGCCCTCCCTCGCTCAGATTGATTTGACGGCTTTATCTGACTTTTCAACGATCGGACTAAACGCTGCGTATCGTTACTGGCGTACAATAGATTGGCGGCCGACATATTATGCCTGCCTTGATGAAGTCGTCGGGTTGTCCCACAAAGATGAGATTAGTGAACTTATTCGAGAGGGTAGGATCAAGAGATTCCTTCTTAGAGGAAATCTGGTAGCTGTTTTGGGCCCGTTAGCGAAAAGCCGTAAGGTGCTTAATTTCGACGCTTTGCGCTCGCGCCAACCCCTTCTCTCTCCTCGAACGGTTACCACGGGCAGCCATGCAGCACTCTGGCTTGCAAGTATTGGCTTTAAGGAAATCGTGCTTTTAGGGATTGACGGCCAATATAAGGAACTTGTTGACGGTGCCGAACACCGCGACGGCATTGAGTTGGAGATCGTTGATTCGCAGCAAGATAATCCAAACTATTTCTTTGACGGCTATCAGCAGGCGGGAGACCGTTACAATATCCCAAACCCAAGACCGGGCCTACACGTCGAAGCTTGGCATGAGGCTGGATTGAAACTTGCACAGGCGTCGATTGATGTCTTCAACGCGAACCCCCGCTCAGAGGTCACAATCTTCCAGTACATTGACGTAAAAAAATTTCTTACTGATGGCTCTGAGGTTTCCCCGTCCCGCGAAACGATAAGATATCCGGCCCCTTCGACGAGCCTGCATCCGTGGACCAGTAGAAGCAAGCTTGGCCGGTTCCTATCCAAACAAAAGCATTGGCTTATCTTTGTTGCCAGCTTGCTCGGAGTAGGCTTTGTCATCGGGGGCCATCTATCAGGCTGGGGGTCTCTTCCAACCATCATGCTTGTGCTGACCTTCGGTATTGTTTTCGGATTGTCAGCCTTGTTATTCTATACGAGGTTTATTGTCTCTGAACATTTGGCAAACCTGCAGGCCGTCAGCGACGGTCTGGCCCAGAGGCTTGCGGATATTGAACGGTTCGACAAAACCAAGTGAACGATTTGGCCGGAATAGAAATCTCTTTGCATCGCAGAACCAATCGATGTTAGTGGAAACAAATAGCGGCTGGGATAATAGGAAGGCTTTGTTTTGTCAGAAACCCGCACGACGCCTAATTGGAGCGCTCGCGAAACTTATTTATTTTTCAATGATGTGCTGACTGGATTCAAACAGTGGGAAGTCTGGCAGAGCTTTGCTTGGGACGAGACTTTAAGCCGTTATCATCGCAGCATGTTTGGAATTGCTTGGATTCTTCTCGGCTTCGCATTCTTTGTCGCCGGCGTCTCGTTTTTCTTCGGAAGCTTCGCACGTATGGGTACAGGACCATTTACCGTCTATGTTGCGCTGGGATATGCGACCTTCCAGTTTCTTATCGCAAATGTCGTTGATGGATGTGCCGTTTTCACCGGGTCAAGCTCCTGGATCAAAAGTTCGACATTGCCCTATTCGATATATGTTTATAAGAGCCTATTTCGATCCTTGTTCCCTTTCTTGATGCAACTGATTATCGCGGCAGTTGGCATCGCATATTGGGGTTTGCCAATAAGTTGGTCTGCATTATTTGTAGTGCCTGCTTTATTCTTGTTCTTGATCAATGGAGTTGCGATTCAGTATTTGTTTGGACTGTTGGCAGCACGATTTCGGGACATTAGCCACCTAGTGAATACGGTCAGTCGTATCCTTATCTTCACGACACCCATCCTTTGGGTTCGCGAAGAACGTGAGGGCGTGATTCGCCTAGCGGCCGATTTGAACCCCATGACACATTATATCGAAATTTTCCGGTCTCCCTTGATGGGTACGCCAGGTCGGGCGCTCAGTTGGTATGTGGTGCTTGGATGTACTGTTCTCGTTTGGACGCTTGCCATCTTTGCCGCTAGCCGAATGCGAAAGCGACTTCCATTTTGGATATGATGATAATCTTATGCCAACCTGATTGACCCATACCAAAGGGCGATGAGAACTTTTTATGTTTCAACTTACCGCTGAGAATTTATCCTTGATCTTCCCGCTTTACGGACATAATGGCGCAGTGAAGGCGCTCGAGGCTAGCTCAGCAGGGACGAATCCAAAGCTGATTTATAGCCCATCGGGCGACATCATCGGAGTGCACGCACTCAAAAGGGTAAGTTTCGAAATCAGGGGCGGCCAAAGGCTCGGAATCGTGGGAGCAAACGGATCAGGGAAAACGACACTCCTTCAGGTTCTTGCTGGCATTTATCGACCTGACTCCGGCAAACTCCATGTTCAAGGCAGGCGGTCAAACCTGATTAATATTGGCCTTGGCATGCGGATGGAAGCTACGGGTCGACGCAATATCATGCTGGGCGGCCTCGCTGCAGGACATCGCCGAGGAGATATACAAAGGCGATTGGCGGAAATTGAAGCTTTCTCTGAATTAGGAGAGTTCCTCTCGATGCCCGTTTCGACATATTCTGCGGGGATGCGCATGCGTCTAAGCTTTGCGATCGCAACAGCTTTTGACCCTGAGGTTCTAATTCTTGATGAGTGGCTAAGCGCTGGCGACGAAGTTTTCAGACGTAAAGCCGCCAAACGCATGGAAAGCTTTGTGCAAACAGCCGGTGTTCTCGTACTAGCGTCTCATAACATCGCATTGCTAAAGCGGACCTGTGACCTAGGACTGTGGCTCCGCAATGGCAAAGTAGAAGCTTTTGGCGACATTAAAACTGTACTTGAGGGCTACAGCAGATATTGCCTAACGAAGTAGCATCCACATTCTGGAAAGATCGTCGATGAAGAAAGCCCTTATTACTGGTATCACAGGACAGGACAGCACCTATCTGGCACCCAGGTGAAGCAGCCCAAGAGCCTTGGAGACGTCTCGCCCGCTATGGCTGCTGGTGTGACTGACAAGCTTTGGGAAATGAAAGACGTTGCTGCACTGATGGAAGCCGAAGAAGCCAAGGCTCCTGAAAAGCGCGGGCCCTATAAGAAGAGAATTTCAGACTGACCCAGTGTCGGTATTCTGGGTTGCTTGACTATGACCGGACAAAACCCGATGATCCTGTGCGAAAATAACTAAATACGAATGTTATGAGGAAACTCAGTTGGCATGACTTCATTGGGCTGGCAGATCAGCTCGCCTTCCACATATGCAACGTTCCATTTGACATATGGCAGCGACATAGGAACTTCCTAGCCGAAAGCTTTAAAGCAACAAAAAAGGACACCAAATTACATGCCGCGCACCTATATTTTTTCCGTTCCGATCGGGCCGGCACATACTGATCGATTGCGCCAGACGCTCCGTTCCCTTGCGGGTCAGCCTGTACCTGTAAAGGTAGCATTGTGCGATGCGAGCGGATCAGGTGTTTGCGAGAGTATTGCTGACGAGTTCCCTGATCTTATTGCGTATCGTCGGCACGGTCCGGACAAGGGGCAATCTGATGCAATCAACGAAGGCTGGGCCGCTCTGGATGGCGATGTCTATAGTTGGCTTAATGCCGACGATCATCTGGCACCGAACGCGCTTGGCCATGTTGAGCAATGCTTTGAAGATAGTCCACAAGCCGATATTGCTTACGGCCAAAGTTTGATTTTTGAGGAGGATGGCACCTATATCGGCTTGCATCCAGCCGTCAGCCCAAAAATTGATCTGATCACTCAGTCTAACATCATTTCACAGCCCTCTTGTTTTTACAAGAAGCAGCTTCTCGACGAGCTTGGCCTTGTTCGTCCAGACCTTCACTACACAATGGACTGGGATTTATGGGTGCGCTTCTTCAAGGCTGGAAAGCGTTTTGCCTATACCCCTGAAGTGCTCTCTTCGGTCCTTTGGGAACGTGGCACCAAAACCAGCTCGGTAAACCGCGAACGCATGAGCGAGATCAGGCGATTAACAGCCCAATCGCATGGGCCTTTTGACCAGATGAAAACCATGATCGGCTTCTATATGCACTATTTTTCTGAATATAGTCGCATTGCACCATTTGTCAGCTCACTGATTGGATGGCGCCACACAAAAAAGATGCGGCGGCAGTCATACTGGTTAGCGGTTGCGCCCGAAAGCTCGGCGGGTTCGGAAGCGCATGATATTGATCCCTCATTCTGGTCACTAAAGTTCTATCATTTTTTTGAACAACCCATAAAAAATCTTCAACTGGTATTCTTCGAGCCAAGCCATGGCCGTATCATGATTGGCGAACGGGTTTACGAGATTGACGGACAGAACTCCATCAGGATTGATCTGAACCTTGGCGCGGGCCACATCTGCGAAATAGGCTTCTCAGGACCAGAAATGGCCCCTAGCAATTTCGATCGCCTTCGGCCAATTGCAGACATTGATAGTTGACAGGTTTCAAGGGTTCTACACATAGCGATCTGGTTATAGGACCTTGCCAATATTGGTTCATTGAGGTGATCCCTGAAAACTGGTCAGTGCGCCAAGGTATATCCCACACGAGTAAGGGATACCCGACATGGAACGAAAGAGACGGAAGTTCACGGATAATTCCAGTGCGCAGGTAGAGGTGGTTCGGGAAATTTGCACAGTACTTATAAGTGATATTTCCGCCTGAATTCGGCTATTGTGCCGATAACAGGAGATTCTATGACAAGACGACCTCGCCTGAACCACAGTCCGGCCTTTAAAGCGAAAGTGGCATTGGCCGCGGTTCGCGGTGAACAAACCCTGAGTGAGCTGGCACAGCAATATGATGTGCATGCGAACCTTATCAAGCAGTGGCGCGATCAGCTTCTTGAAGGTGCCATGGACGTTTTTGATGCCGGGAAGAATACGCGCCCGGAGGCGCCACTGGTCGATGTAAAGACTCTGCATGCAAAGATAGGGGAGCTGACGCTGGAGAATGATTTTTTGTCAGGTGCGCTCGGAAAGGCCGGCCTGTTGCCGGGCGCAAAGAAATGATTGACCGGGTTCACAAGCTGTCGATCGAGCGGCAGGCGAAGCTGCTCGGCATAAGCCGGGGCAGCGTCTATTATCGGCCGCGACCTGTGCCCGATACTGATCTTGCATTGATGCGCCGAATGGACGAACTGCATCTGGATTATCCTTTTGCAGGAAGCCGGATGCTGCGTGACCTGCTGGCTGGTGAGAGCATTTCTGTGGGGCGGCTTCATGTCTCCACACTGATGAAAAAGATGGGTATGGCAGCGCTGTACCGCAAGCCAAACACTTCAAAGCCAGAACCGGCTCACAAGATCTATCCCTACCTCTTACGCAAGCTGGCAATCACCCGTGCCAATCAAGTTTGGGCCATGGACATCACCTACAT